>JAQYVZ010000281.1 GCA_030145205.1 Desulfuromonadales bacterium
GGCCTTTGGCCTTCCCCGACCGGACCGACCGTTGGATTACGGTCGGTCACCCCTGGGATCTCCCGGTTTCCGTGCAAAGAGTTTGCGCACATGCACCGGTTCTCTGACTCCGCGGATTCGGAACGCCACTCGCATTAACGCGACACACCATGCTGCCTTCCCTACCAAGTCACAAGGTCGGCAACCCGGATTAGGTGATTTCGGAGCTCAATAGCCAGGCCTGCACGCCCCCTATCAACGCTTCGCCGCCCCCCTTACGAGAGGCCGACGCATGACTCGGGGCCACGGCTGGTTGCTAACCTTTACCATGTGGGGGACTTTCACCCCTTACTCTTCGCCGGCTTTTACCGGCGCTTTCGGTCCGCCCCCGAAAGTTCCTCAATTGCACTTGGCGGACGACTGGCCGGCCATGGCGCCGAATCAGAGACCGGATATTTGCTTTACGGATTCAGGGTCGGTGAAAAAGAAGTTTGAACGGATTCGATTTAGAGTGTATTTTATATAACTCGCCCATTCAAGAAAATCTCAGGAAGTTGCTGCGCCCGTGGAAATGACACTCAATCCTTCCGGCCATCTGGTGATGGTCGATCTCTCTGCTGCTGAAGGCGCCGAGCCGCGTTTTTCCCGCATATCCTGGGCGTTTGTCGATTCCCCCTCGGCGGGAATCATGGCGCTGGCCGGTGAAAAACCGGCTTCAGACTGGCCCCTTGCCTGGATCTACTGGCGAGATTTCGGCGCCCGCTATCTGCTGCAACTCTGTCAAAATCCATCGACCGCCAAACGGCTTGAACCCTCACCACCCCTCGACGCCGCAACCCTCGCCTTTCTTCATCTGAGCATCCCCCCGATGCCGGGCGCAGAGTACTGTACCCCCGAGGTGCTGGATGAGATATGGAGGTCTTTGGATGCCTGGGCCCAGGCGGCGATTGCCCGCGATGCAAATGGCCTGTCCGGCTTTCTGCACCAGCATGCGCCACTCTGGCGGCAGGTCGGAAGGGTCTGTTTCCATCTGGCCGAAAACCGGCAGGACCCTGAATTCCCCTTTGCCTTCATGGCGACCTATATCCCGCGCCTCGGCAAGAACGCCCGCGCCCAGC
>JAQYVZ010000282.1 GCA_030145205.1 Desulfuromonadales bacterium
AAGTATGGGCCTCAGCTGACCAGCTGGCTGGTCCGCGCCGGCTACGTGCCCTCCCTCAACCCGGACGATTTCAGCGCCCTCGACCCGATCCTCGAGGACACCTATTACGACCAGGCCCAGCGCAGCTACCGGATCTCGTACGGTATCATCGACAGCCAGGGGCATCGCGCCGCCCAGGTCTACCAGTGGTGCAAGACCAACGGCGCCTTTGCGGCCAAGGGTGCCCAGGGGCGCAAAGTGCAGCCGGTCACCGTCAGCAAGCTGGAGTTTTTCCCCGGCGGAAACAAGCCCATCCCCGGTGGCCTGCTGCTATACAACCTGGATACGCATTTTCACAAAGACATGCTCAGCAACAAGCTGATGGTCGATATCAGTGACCCCGGCGCCTGGCTGCTGCATTCCGGCCACAGCAGCGTCCAGTTGTCGATGATGGATAAGAATCTCAGCTCGCGGCCCGCGAACGGGCTCGAAGAATACGCCCGGCACATGTGCGTCGAGTACCGCGACGAGCGCGGCCTGTGGCAATGCCCCGACGGCAAAGCCAACCACCTGTGGGACTGCGAGCAGCAACAGATCGCCCTGGCTCACTACATCGGGTTTCACAACATGGCCCGCGAGACCGCCGAACAAAAACCGGATACCGAACAGCCAAAAACACATAGTCAAAAATCGAGGAGGTGGTAACCATGACAAAAACACAAACAGGAGATCTGCTGGTAGGGATGAAGGCCATCTGTCAACACCTGCACGGGATCAGCGAGGCCACCGCCCTCAAGTGGAACCGCGAGCTCTCCCTGCCTATCCGCAAGAGCGACAAGAACGGGACCGCCGGAGTCTGGATCGGCAGCCGGAAAAAGCTCGACGAATGGGCCGCCGAATATGTGGCCGGCGGTGCGGCGTAGGCCATGCCGATCCGTCCCGAAAACCTGGCCGCCCTCTGCCAAAAGTGCCACTCATTCTTACTTCAACTCGGCCACTGATTATGATCCAGACCCGCCACCCACTTTTATCGATGCTGATGGTATGAGTGTTCAATTAATCTTTAAGTGAAGCAGGACTGCATTCTGGCACAACAAATAGGAACGGCCCAACCTG
>JAQYVZ010000283.1 GCA_030145205.1 Desulfuromonadales bacterium
TCGCCTTTCTCGAGCAAGGCATGGGCGCAAACAAAGGGGCCATCGATGGCCTGCCTGAGGGTCTCGTCGAAAGAAAAACAGGCTTCTGACATTGCGTCTTGGGCCATATGGCCGGCCGCCCCTAAGAGCAACTTCTGGTGCTCCACCTCCTCTTCCGCCAAAATCGCCAAAAAAGTGGAAAACGCCTGGTCCTCTGCAAAGACAACCGAGGCCTGGGTGTAGAGAATCGAGGCCTTTTCTTCGACTCCTGCCATCCAGTTGATGATTTCCATCATTTCCACCACTCTTCGCACCTCCCCATAGACTATACGGCCTCTCACTCAGCATGAAAGAAGACTAACAGAAGCTTCGCTTTCCGCAAATCACTTATCGCTGAACGTGCGCTGAAAGGGATGAGATTAAACCGTTCGCTGCATTCGCCGGCGACCCACAGTCCTGGAATGTTTACCCGGCAGCTCCCCCGTAATTTCGGTCGCGCATTGACAACCGGGAAGCGGTTTCTATAGTGGGTAGGAGGGGGAGGCAAGGAGGCTGACACATGTGGGAATTCAACCTGGTGGTTACCATGGCCAGCGGAGGACGTTTTCGCCACCTGATGGAAGAACTTGAGCTCTACGGGGAGTTTCGCAAGACCCAATTCCTCGGCGTGGTTCTCGGCCGGGTCGAGGATCCGTGGAGCTTCCTGGAGACGGTACGCGAACACCGGGAGCGGCAACTCAGCGCCTTTCAGGATCTCGGCCGGGTAGTACCCATCGAGAGGCATTTCATCTTCCGGGCCGAGGAATTTGTCGCCAAGGCCTGCGAGGCGATCCGCCCCTGGGTCGGACAGTTGGCCGGCCGACGGTTCTACGTGCGCTTGGAGCGGCGCGGACTCAAGGGAAGGATTATTTCGCCCGAGGCGGAGCGGGCCATCGATGTCTTCATCAAGGAGGAACTGGGGCAGAGGGGGCAACAGGCCGCGATCGATTTTTCCGACCCCGATGTGGTGGTCACCATCGAGACTATCGGCGACCGGGCCGGCCTGGCCCTGCTGACCCGTGCCTTGCGCGAACGCTTTGACTTCGTGCGGGTTGCCTAATGGGCCGCCAAGGCG
>JAQYVZ010000284.1 GCA_030145205.1 Desulfuromonadales bacterium
TAACAAGCAGTGGAGCATTGCCAGGCGCCCGGATCGCTGCAGCAGGCAAACCTCGAACTGGTCTTCGGTCAGCACGGCGCCGGGAGTAACGGAAAAACGCCCGCCGTACAGACGGCCGTTGCCGACAATCAGGCCGTACCCTGTCCGCTGCGACCCATCTTCGAGAACGACTTCAAGGGGCATCGGGGAATGCTCAAAAAAGACTTTAAGAGCACTGACCAGATAGGCCAGTTTGCCCAGGCGACGCTTTAGTTGCAGATCGACCCGCTGCACCACCTCGGCATCAAAACCGGCGCTGGCCATGAGCAAAAACCGGGCATCGCCGGCCTGCCCCAGGCAGATCGAGGTCGGCTCCCCGTTCAGGGCGATCCGACAGGCCGCGGCAATGTCGAAGGGGATATCCACCTCAAGGGCAAATACGTTGGTCGTCCCCAGCGGGACGAAGGCCAGAGGGATACTCGACGGTGCCAGGCCGTTGATGACCTCATTGAGGGTACCATCACCGCCGGCGGCGACGACCAGGTCAAAACCGTCGGATTTCGCTTCGGCGGCAGCCCGGGCGGCGTCACCGCGAGCGCCAGTCAGAAAGAGTTCAACCCGGGCTCCCTGTTCGGCCAGGCAGAGTTCGGCCTGGCGGATTTTGGCGGCGGCGTCTCCGCCGGCAACCGGGTTGGCGATCAGTTTGATATGACGGGGAGTATTTCCTGCTTCGTCCATGTCAGGCACACGTCTCCTTAGTCCTCTGCCGGGTCCAGACTGTCGTTATCAGCACTGTAATGAAAAAATTAACCCTCGACAATTTCTTGGCTGTTGCCGGCCGGGACAAACCCCGGCGGTCATGCTATGGTGTTGTATCAACCCGCGAAAGGCGCCATTCATGACCGACACATCCCAGATCCCCGCTTCCGTATCGATCGCCTGCCAGCAAGTGCTGCAGCAGGACGCCTCTGTCTTCTCCATCCAGTGGATGGACCTGCCGCCGCAGCTGGCCACCGGGATGACCCCTTCGTTATTGCTGCAAAAATACCTGGAACATATCCGTCGTTTTAGCGGCACCCTGGTGCGCCCGCAGCAGCTCGGCAACTCGGTGGAA
>JAQYVZ010000285.1 GCA_030145205.1 Desulfuromonadales bacterium
TGTCGTCAATTTTCAGGGATCCGGAAGACGGGTGGCAGAGCCCGCCGAGAATCGACAGGAACGTGCTCTTGCCCGAACCGGAAGGCCCCATCACCCCCAGGAAGGTCCCCTCTTCGATGCTCAAGTCAATACCTCCGAGGGCTTCCACGCGCCCGGCCCGGCTGTCGTAATATCTGGTCAATCCACTGAGTCCGATAAATCCCATGATCATTCCTGTTGAAAAGTCGATCAACGTTAAAGGGTGCGCAACGCTTCGGTCGGGTCGAGTCGGCTTGCATGCAGGGCGGGATAAAGCGACGCCAGGGTTCCCACGACCACGGCCAGCAGGATGGAGACCACGGCCAGCAGGATGGAGCCCCCGGCCAGCAGCGCCACACCAAAGAGACCTGTTCTTCGGCCAACACCGGCAGCATCAGGCGGGTCGCCAGCATGCCGCTCAAGAAACCGAGGACGCCGGCCAGCAGGCTGACCCAGAAGGCTTCAGTCAGGATCAGGCTGACCACATGTCCGCGGCGAAAACCGAGAGCCCGAAAGATGCCGATTTCGCGGGTTCGTTCATTGACCGAGCCCATCATGGTGACAAACACCACCAGGGCGCCGATCAGGATCACCACGCCCGCCACCCCGAGGGCAAAGGCCTGAAACTGCTCGATGGCGTGCATCCGGCTCTTGACCACCTGCTGAATGGCACCGACCTTGACATCGGGGAGCACCGCGGCATTCTGGTTGACCATGTCATCGACCGGACAGTCCCCGCACAGGGCGGCCACCTCGACCAGCGAAACCAGCCCCGGCTTGCCGAGCAGGGCTTGAGCCGTCGGTAGCGAAGCGATCAGCAGATCGTCATCCTGGGAGCCGGTTTCCTGCAAGGTCCCGGTAAGAACAAAGGTCTTTCCGGCAATCTCGACACTCTCCCCCATGACCAGTCCCAGCCGGCAGGCAACGGCGCTGCCGGCGACCAGTTCGTACTCGGCGGCCAGGGGCCGTCCATCGACGCTCCACCAACGCTTGAGGTGAAATTCCCGGTCTGCAGCAACGCCCATCAGCATCACCCGCTCGCCCTTCACCTGCACCGCCCCGAGAATTTTGGG
>JAQYVZ010000286.1 GCA_030145205.1 Desulfuromonadales bacterium
GATGCCGACCATCTGCTCAAAATTGTCGCTGGCTTGCAACGTGCGGCTCTCATTGGCTGTGACCTCCTTGACGAACATATACACCGGGGAGTGCCGCATGAAGAGCGCAAACAATTCGTTGATCTTCCGCAAGGCTTCCGCCGTCTGAAATTGCTCACGGTAATAGATGACGTGTTGTTGATTCCAGACCGCGGTCAGGGCTGTGCCCGCCGCCGCCAGCAGAGCCAGCATCACCCCGAGGATCAGCCAACCTTTTTCTCGGACTGGCGCGTAGACTTCTGTGGTATCCATACGGGTCACCAGAAACCACGGGGACCCCGGCACGCTGCGCACATCGGCGATCACCGACACGTCGCGGTAGTCGATCCCCTCCACGATCCCGGTTTTTCCCAAGGCTGCCTGCACCGCCGGAGCCTCGGTGCGGGTCATGGGTATACGTAAATTGAGGGCCGAACCTTTATGGAAGCGGAGCTCGTTTAGAAAAACAACCTCGTCCCCTTCACGACGCACTAAAAGCGTCTCCGCAGTCGTGCTCTGCAACGGCCAGCGAAGGATAAACGGATAGAGATACCATTCCGGATCGATCCGCAGGGAGCGCAGTCCGAGTACGGAGTCGCTGGCCTCCAGGTTGATGATGGGAACCTGCGTAGCAAGGTAGATCTGCTGGTCGTGACTGCTCCGATAGAAATCGGAAAGATTTGGTTTTCCCGTGCGTAGAATTTCGGTAAAGCGTTGGATCGCACCACTGGAGGCCGGCGGCAAAGGGCTTGGCACCGAGAGAATCGTGTTTCCCTGCAGATCCATCAAACGAGCTTGGTTGTAATGATAATGGGTCACCAGGTTTTCAAGCCACCCCCGCAACTGCTGACGCGTGCCAGCATCATTCGGTTGCTGCAAATAGCGTCGGAACAATTGGGCAAAGGCCGGGTTTTGGAAGAGAACGGCGCCATCGGCTAAACGCTCTTCACGCCATCGTACGAGCTCATTGGTTTTCAACTCGGCAATGGCGGTGAGTTGGTGCTGCGCCTCGGTTCGGATGCGTTTTTCATAGCTCCGATAGGTAAAAAAGCCGACAACTAAAAGCCCC
>JAQYVZ010000287.1 GCA_030145205.1 Desulfuromonadales bacterium
CTATGGCTCATCCCATAAAAAATGTAACATTGGTATTGACGAGAAGTAGCTCATCGGCGATAAGCCGCGGGTTATGTGCGATGGATCGCATTTGCCGGCGGAGGTTCGTCGACGTGCTGTGGAAGCGGTGCGGGAAGGCGTTCCCACGGGTACGGTCGCCAAGGTGAATGGCGTTAGTCGCATTACGGTGTTTCGATGGGTTCGGCGGTTTGACTTGGAGGGTAACCAAGGACTCCAGCGTAAGCCGGGTAGCGGACGCCCGCGGAAGTTGGAAGAACTGACGGAAGAAGAACTGAGCGAGATCGTCTTGCAGAAGGCGTCTGATTTCGGATACGAAACTGATCTGTGGACGGTCGGACGTGTGCGACAAGTGATTCAGGAGCGGTTTGACATTCGTCTTTCGAGCAACACGGTGTGGAGACGGCTCCGCGATGCAGGCCTCACCTACCAGAAGCCGGAACGCGAGTATTACGAAATCGACGAAGAGACCCGCCAAGCGTGGCTGCGCGAGGAAGTCCCCAAAATCCGTCGGGCGGTGCAGAAATACCGGGCGATTCTCTACTTTCAGGACGAATCGAACGTTTCCCTGACGGCCTTTCTCGGCAAGACGTGGGCCCCTTGCGGCCAAACGCCCAAGGCAACCGTTACTGGGAAACGGGCCGGCGTGGCGGCGATGTCGGCAATCAGTCGGCGGGGTCGGCTGTTGTTTCGGCTTCACGAAAAACGGATTGCGTCTGGGGAAGTGATTGACTTTCTCGCACAAATGCTCCGACACCACGCCCGTCGCCATCTGGTGGTGGTGATGGACCAGGCACCACCCCATACCTCGAAAAAGACGACAAGGTATATTGACCAGCAGCGGCGGCTTCACGTCTTCCATCTACCCAAATACTCACCCGACTGGAATCCCGACGAAAAAGTCTGGAACCACTTGAAGCACCAGGAACTGAAAAGCCACCAAGCCAAGACAAAGGACGAACTCAAACGACTCGCCCGTCGGAAACTCCAGTCCATGGCAAGACAACCTCACCTCCTGCGAGGCATCTTCTTCCGGTGCTGTGTTGCAAATTTATTCGAATGAGCCAT
>JAQYVZ010000288.1 GCA_030145205.1 Desulfuromonadales bacterium
GGGCTGGTGCGACCACATGGAGTCGTTCAGCGATTACGCCAACCGTCTGCCCCGGGGGCGCACCTACGTCCGAAACGGCTCGGTCTGCCATCTCGAAATCGAGAGCGGCCAGATCAAGGCCATCGTCAGCGGCTCGACCTTATATAACGTCAAGATCACCATCGCCCCGCTGGCCAAAAACAGCTGGACGGCGGTCAAACGCGCCTGCTCGGGGAAAATCGGCTCCTTGATCGATCTGCTGCGCGGCAAACTGGACCAGGGCGTGATGGAGGTCGTCTCCAACCGCAAAGAGGGGCTCTTCCCCCTCCCCGGGCAGATGAAATTCGACTGCGATTGCCCGGACTGGGCTGACATGTGCAAGCATGTGGCGGCGGTGCTCTACGGGGTGGGGACCAGGCTCGATGATGCCCCCGAAATGCTCTTCAAGCTGCGCGGGGTCAACCATGAAGAGTTGGTCGATGTTGCCGCGGCCGTAACCGACGTGGCTCAAAAAGGCGGCACCCGCCGGCGGATTGCCGCGACCGGTATCGCCGATGTCTTCGGCATCGATCTGGCCGAGACCGATGAAGTACCCCAGGCACCGGCCCGCCCCCGCAAAAAAGGAGCTTTGCGGAGAAAGACCCAAAACACCTCTCCGGTGATTTCCTTCCCCGCCCCCCTCACCGGCGCCGCAATCCGCGAATGGCGCTCATCTCTTGGCGAGACCCAGACCCAGTTTGCATCACGCCTGAAGGTAAGCGCCGGCAGTATTTCCCAATGGGAGAAAAAGGGACCCAAGACCATCGGCCTGCAGGATCGTACCCTCGCGGCGTTGCTCAAGGCCTGGGAGCTGACCCCTCATGGCAGCTGAATGTTTTCTGCATGATGAACATTTGGCGACATCCGGCCCAAGGGGACTATAAAAGCCCCGGTTCCATCTGGAACCGGGGCTTTCTGAATTAGTAAGTATCCCCCGGTAAAACCGGGGGCTTTATAGGTGAACCGCTCAAAGCGGTTGGCTCAAACCATGGGCCGCCTAAAGGCGGCTATTTGAGCAATTTCAATTGATCGGCTCTGCGGTCTTCAAACTCTTGACTCCGAATGT
>JAQYVZ010000289.1 GCA_030145205.1 Desulfuromonadales bacterium
TTTTTTATTATAATTTGCTGGTAGAATTTATCATCCATAAACATACACAAGACAAATAGAAAACAGAGTAAGCTCGCATTAGCAAATACTGCCTTAAGAGAACACAAGCGCAATTTTACACTAGTTTACAAGCCCATCGACCATGAAAAGCAGCTTCCGTCCCCCGCAATGGCGAAACCCAAGCTGCAGAACCCGCACCAATCACCCGCTCGCTCATTTGCCAGGGACGAAGTTGGTGGCGTAGGCCCATGCGTTGTTGTTGACCGGGTCGGCGAGGTGGTCGGCGAGGTTCTCCAGCGGGCCCTTGCCGGTGACGATAGCCTGCACGAAGAACCCGAACATGGAGAACATCGCCAGCCGCCCGTTCTTGATCTCCTTCACCTTCAGCTCCGCGAAGGCCTCCGGGTCGTCCGCCAAGCCGAGCGGGTCGAAGCTGCCGCCCGGGTAGAGCGGGTCGGTCACCTCGCCCAGTGGCCCGCCCGCAATACGGTAGCCCTCGACCGCGCCCATGAGCACGACCTGGCACGCCCAGATGGCCAAGATGCTCTGCGCGTGGACCAGGCTAGGGTTTCCCAGGTAGTCCAGCCCGCCCTCGCTGAAGATCTGGGCGCCCGCCTTGAACCAGACAGCCTCACCGAACTTGACGCCGTTCCGCGAGAGGAGCTCCGGGAAGACGCATCCCAGAGCGCCGAGCATGGCCCAGCGGCAGTGGATGACCTCCAGCTCACGGTTCTTGGCAAAGGTCTCGGGGTCGGCGGAGAGGCCGGCGGTGTCCCAGCCGTAGTCCCCGGGGAACTCACCAGTGAGGTAGGATGGGGGCTCGCCGGAGAAGGGGCCGAGGTACTTGACACGGTCTGGGCCGTACCATGGGCTGCCGGAGGCCGCGGGTTTTGGCCTGGACCCGGTCTTCCTCATGGTGACCCGCCCGCTGCCGAGCACGTCGGAGGCGGATGGGGCGAGCTTGACGGCGGTGCCGGCGAGGGATGGGGAGGAGAGCGCCATGGTAGCCATTACTGGGAGCTTTGGAGATTCGAGAGAGGTGTTGCACTGGGGAAATGTTTCGATCGATCCGCCCTGCTGGAG
>JAQYVZ010000290.1 GCA_030145205.1 Desulfuromonadales bacterium
CCTGACTGGTTACCGGGCCGGGGCGCTGGTCGCCTCAGAGCAGTTCATCCATCACGCCCTCAAGGCCCAGGACACCATGGCGGTCTGCCAGCCGCGCATCACCCAGCAGGCGGTTCGCTACGGGGTCGAGCACCTGGATGACTGGATTGCCGCCAACCGGCAGATGATGCAGCGCCGCCACGATTCTTTTCGGAGTGAATTCCTCCGCCCCGGAAACCCCTTTACGCTGGCCGCCAGCGGTGGTTTCTTCGCCTGGGTGCGGCATCCGTTTACCGGCCACACCGGTCGCCAGGTTGCGCGACAGCTGGCTGACGAGGCCAACCTGCTCTGTCTTCCCGGCGAGGTTTTCGGTCCCGGTATGGAAGGGTACCTGCGGCTGGCTTTCGGCAATATTCGCGAGGATGAAATACCGGCGGCGGTGGAGCGGTTTCGGGATTTCAACATTTGAAGGGGTTTGGTTTAGAGGGATCACGAGGGACTGGCTCCGCAGGTGCCTGTCCCCTTTAGGTTGAGGCAGGTGCCTGTCCCTCTTAGTTCGACCCCATCTAAACTTTTAAACGCAATATTAAAAGAAAAACCGACGGGTCGCGTCCCGCCAGACGCCTTACTTTTTGTCAGAGCCAACAAAAAGTAAGCAAAAAATGGCTCCTTCGCGGGGCGTATTTCTGTTGCTGTGTTAAGTGCCTTGATCTCGTTTAGTGAACACAACACTGACATCGCTTCGTGGGGTGAGCCTGTAATGCGACCTATGAACGGAGGTCATGGCTACTGTGTTTCAAAAGAACGTTTCGTCCGAGAGCTGTTGAGTGAAAACCGTTAAACAAAAAAGCAAACCCCTTGATGCCCGCATCGCACCGCAATCTTGACCAACTCTCAACTTACTAACTACTCTGGTTTTTACGGTACGTGTCAAAGCTTTAAAAATAAGTTGGAAAATTTATGGCAGTGCCTGTAAATAAAAATCTCCCCATCGAAAGCGTTATCCCCGAGCTGAAACAGGCCCTGGCCGAGCATGACGCCGCCGTTCTGCAGGCCCCGCCCGGCGCCGGCAAGACCACGCGGGTGCCGCTGGCGCTGCTC
>JAQYVZ010000291.1 GCA_030145205.1 Desulfuromonadales bacterium
AGTTGGTCTCCTTCGCCCACCAGTTCGAGACCTGCATGTACTCCGGAGCGTTGAAAAACGAAGACGGCACCCTCACCGGTTGGCGCGAATTTACCCCCGAAGAGGCAGCCCGGCAACACGTCATGCACGTCAAACAGGACGTCAAACTGCTCAACAGCGAAATCATTCCCACCTCGGTGGAACGCACCCTGCCGAAACTGATCGCGAAATACAATTTGCGCCCTGACGACATCACCTGGTTCCTTCCTCACTACTCGTCGGACTTCTTCCGCTTGCAGATCTACGACCACCTCAAATCCATCGACTTCGAAATCCCGCTTGATCGCTGGTTCTCCAACCTGCCGACCATGGGGAACACCGGCTCGGCCTCGATCTACATCATTCTCGAAGAGTTGTTTCACTCGGGCCGGCTCAAACAGGGCGACCGCCTGCTGCTGTTCGTCCCCGAAAGCGGTCGCTTCACCATCAGCTACACCATTCTGACGGTGGTGTAACTGCAGTCAAATATCAGACAAAAAAAAACGGCTGGCCCCGTAAAGGCGCCAGCCGTTTTTGCATGCTGTTTTTTTGTATTTTCAGCCCCGCGTGGCGCCTGCGGCCAGCTTGCGGGAAACCGCGTCGACCATCTGCTGGTTGAGCTTCTGCACCACCTGGTACCAGTCGATGCTCGAACCGACGCCGTGATCTTCGGCCAAGAGCGGCTTCGATGAGGCACCGTAGAGTTCGAAATGGGTATCCAGCGAAGTCGCACCGGCACCGAAACCGACCAGCATCCGAGCCGCCTTGCTGCCGGGGTTGTAGCGTTCCATGCGCACGGTCAGCAGATACTCGCTGGAACCGGCGGTAAATTCGCTGCGGCTGCTGACCAGGCGGGCCGTATAACCGACTTTTTTCAACATCCGCAGCAGATCCCGCTCCATCCATTCGCCAATCTGGTTGTACTGATTACGCCGGTCAGGGCCGAGCTCCGGCGTGATTCCGCGATCGGAAAGCACGGCAATCGAGTAGCTTCCGCCGCCGGCCAGGGTAGGCGCCTTGACCCGAGGACCGCCACAACCGAACGACACCATGATCGC
>JAQYVZ010000292.1 GCA_030145205.1 Desulfuromonadales bacterium
TGATCACGGTATCGGAAATGGTCCCATAGCGGGTGGGGTCACCACTGGATTCGAGGTGATGCGAGATGACATCGGCAAGTTCCGTCTCGGTCCCCATGCGGGCGTGTTCTTCGTCGGCAGCAAAAATGAGGACAATGGTGAGCTTAGTGAGAAACTGAATAAAAAACTGGGCGCCGAGGGTAGCGGCCCTAAGCACGTGGCAGCCGTCCCAGCCCAGGGCGGTGAGGCCGATAAAGATGCCAGTAAACACGTCGCCCGCCCCGAGAGTCGAGGTCAGATGGGTGACGTAATCGTCGCCGCACACGATCCGCCGTTCGGCGAACCGCACGGCCCGGTTGTCCGGCAGTTCGGCTTTTTTCCAGAACTTTGTAGCACGTTCGAGGTCCAGCCGTTCGGTATACCGGCCCCCCTTGCTGCCTCCGGTTACGATAACTTTGCCGCCTTCGTGGCAACCGGCCCGCTTTCCCCGGTTCAGTCGACTGGAAAGCAGGCTCGCGGCCTCGTCGATCCCCCGCTTGCCGGCGGTTTCATCGAGCAGGGTCAACTCCTCCTTATTGCAGATGATGTACTCCACATAGGGGATAATGACGTTTTCGAAGAAATCATTCCGGGCCGAAAAAAAGCTTCCCCGCTCGACGGTATAGTAACTCGACTCGACAAGGCGCTGCATGGCGTTGAGCAGGGTCAGGGTGGGACAAAGATAGCACCGCACACCGCTGGCGTGGGCGGTCTTGAGCGCCCTGACCAGGAGTCGGATCTCCTCCTGGTTGGTCATGGAGTTGATCACCACGTGGGTTTCCGGCAACGAACTGTCACCCCGGAAACTTTTCTGGAGCTTGGAGTAGCGTTCGTTGATCTGGCCCCTAGGGATAATCTCTACGTTGGTGCGGTTGGCGAGAATAACCCGGTCGAGGTTTTTCCCCGCTTCGTCTTGAATGTTGAAAACGTAGCCGGTCCGGGGGACGAGGCCGTCGACATGCATCTCCTCGAGATTTCCCATGGAAACGCCGAGCCGGTCGTAGAGTTCCCGAACCATACCGAAACTGGGGTTTTTCGTGTCGAAGAAGAAGATGTGC
>JAQYVZ010000293.1 GCA_030145205.1 Desulfuromonadales bacterium
AAGAAAAACAATATATCTGGCAGTGGCCTTCATGGCCGGAATTCCGTTGGGATAATGCGGCCCTTCTGAAACCTTTGGGTCACTGCCGTTTTCAGCAGGGCTCCCTGTTGGCACAGATGCGGGAGTTGGGGCTTGACGTCAGGCGACAGGCCCGGGCCGAAGTATTGATCGAAGAAGCCTTGAAAACCTCCGAGATTGAAGGAGAGCGGCTTGACCCTGTCGCGGTGCGGTCGTCAGTGGCCCAAAGGCTTGGTCTGCCGACGGCCGGTTTGCCCTTGGCGAGAAATCAGCATGCCGATGGGGTTGTTGACATCTTGCTGGATGCCACCCAGGGTTATGACAAGGAATTGACCGCCGAGAGGCTGTTTGCCTGGCATGCGGCGCTTTTTCCTATGGGTTATTCCGGCCTGCACAAGATCCGGGAGGCCTCCTTTCGTGATGACCGCAACGGACCGATGCGGGTTGTGTCCGGCCCCGTCGGACGGGAAAAAATCCATTATGAAGCTCTCCCTGCGGAGCGGTTGGGCCGCGAGATGGACAGTTTTCTTCGTTGGTGGGGAAACAACCATCACGAGGGGGATGGCCTCTTTCGGGCTGCCGTGGCCCACCTGTGGTTTGTGGCGATTCACCCGTTTGAAGATGGCAACGGCAGGATCGCCCGAACGTTAACCGAGATGGCCCTGGCCCAGGACGAAACCCTGGCGACCAGATATTACAGTCTCTCTTCACAGATCATGACAGAGCGGGAGTCCTATTACGCCGTTCTTGAACGCACCCAAAGGGGGGATGGCGACATTACCGAGTGGATAAACTGGTTTCTGGACTGCATGTCCAGGGCCATTCTGCGGTCAAACGACCTCCTGACCAATGTTATGCAAAAGTCCCGTTTCTGGCAGCAGCAGGTCCACACGGAGTTGAACGATCGGCAGCGCAAGGTCATCAACCGCCTGCTTGAATCCGGGCCCGAGGGAGTTGAGGGCTGCCTGACCAATCGCAAGTATGCCGGCATAGCGCATGTCAGTCGGGCGACGGCCCAACGGGAGTTGGCTGATCTTGTGGAGAAGGGCGTCCTTC
>JAQYVZ010000294.1 GCA_030145205.1 Desulfuromonadales bacterium
ACTCCGATGGAAGAGCAGGGGCTGGTTGACCGCGACCAGCTTCTCGACATCCAGGGACGCTCCCGGAAGAGTCAGCAGGCGCTGGCCAAGGTCTGGGGACTGACAGATTACCCCTCGTCCGGCGGCGGCTGTCTGTTGACTGAAGCGTCTTTTTCCGGGCGTCTGCGCGACCTTTTTGAGCATCAGCCGGAGGCGACCGTGGTTGATGTTGAGCTGCTTAAGCTTGGCCGCCAGTTCCGCCTGTCGCCGGAGGCCAAGCTCGCGGTTGGACGCAATCAGAGCGACAACGAGGCGATCAAAAATATGGCCCGGTCGACCGACGTGCTGGTACGTAGCGATAACTTCTCCGGGCCAATGGGGCTGGTCAGCGGCAGCGCCGGCGAGGACGAACTGGCCACGGCCGGGGCCATCGTCGCCTCCTATGGCAAAGGGCAGAACGAGGCCGAGGTCGATATCCTGCTGCAGCAGGGCGAGCGCACCTGGGTTATCCGCGTTGCGCCCATGGATCGCGATCTTGTTGCCGCCCGGTTGACCGCGTAGATCAGCTCAAAATTTGAATTAAACAAAAAGGCCCTCCGGAATCTCCGGAGGGCCTTTTTGTGTTACAGGGTGAGTGGTCAGGCTTACATCATGCCGCCCATGCCACCCATGCCGCCCATGCCGCCCATGCCGCCCGGCATGGCGGGCATGCCCTCTTCCTTGGCGGGAAGATCGGCGATGGCTGCCTCAGTGGTCAGCATCAGGCCGGCGACCGAAGCGGCGTTCTGCAGGGCGCTGCGGGTCACTTTGGTCGGGTCGATGATGCCGGCTTCGATCATGTCGCAGTACTCGTCTGTGGCGGCGTTGAGGCCGTAGGATCCGCTTTTCTTGAGGACTTCGTTGACGACGATGGAGCCTTCCAAGCCGGCGTTGCCGGCAATCTGACGCAGCGGCTCTTCGAGGGCGCGCTTGACGATGTTGACGCCGAACTTCTGCTCGCCTTCCAGCTCGATTTTCTCGAGGGCAGCGATGGCACGGATCAGGGCGACGCCGCCGCCAGGGACGATGCCTTCTTCAACGGCAGCGCGGGTGGCG
>JAQYVZ010000295.1 GCA_030145205.1 Desulfuromonadales bacterium
GCACAGGCAGCCCGGGCTTTTCTGATCGACGAACAGACAATGCGCTCGTGGTTGCGGCGAGTTGACGAGGAAGGTGAGGGCGCCTTGATTCGAGTCTCTGAGCCGGTGAACAAGTTCCCAGATTTCGTACGTTGTCTCGTCAAGCAGTTGAAGGTTCTCCTGCCGACGATGGGCAAAGCTCGCATCGCCCAGGTTTTGGCGCGAGCCGGTCTGCACCTCGGTGTGACGACGGTGGGACGGATCTTGAAGGAAACTGAACCGATGCCGGAGGACGCTGCAACGCTCGACGTCATTGAGACGCGAGTCGTCACGGCCAGGCATCCCGGTGAAGTCTGGCACGTCGACCTCACCGCCGTGCCGACCGGATCCGGCTTCTGGGTTCCGTGGGTCCCGTTCGCCCTGCCTCAGTTGTGGCCATTCTGTTGGTGGGTTGGACTTGTGGTCGATCACTTCTCACGTGCCGTGGTTGGTTTCGCAATCTTCCGTGACCATCCGACGTCATGTGACATTCAGAGCTTTTTGGATCGAGCGATTCGTAACTCCGATTGCTCGCCCAAGTACATCATCACCGACAAAGGCCGGCAGTTCCGGTGCGACTCCTTCAAGCGTTGGTGCGACCGTAGAGTCATCCGTCCTCGGTTCGGTGCCGTTGGTAAGTATGGAAGTGTCTCCGTAATCGAACGGTTTATACGCTCCATGAAGAACGAGTGTACGAGGCGCATTCTGATTCCGTTGCGGCTTGATGCGATGCGGCGCGAGCTCGGCTCATACGTCATCTGGTACAACATGCACCGTCCCAGTCAAGCACTCGGTGGACGGACGCCATGGGAAGTTTACGCAGGCTTTCGACCGGCGAACGCCACGCCGAGATTTGAACCCCGCAGGAACTGGCCAACCAGGGGGCTCTGTGCCTCGCCGCAGACGGCGGCCCGAGGTAAGCGTGGAACAAAGTTGACACTTGTGTTGGGCTATGTGGATGGCAGACGACACCTGCCTGTCATTGAGCTTCGCAAAGCGTCGTGATCCAAAGTGTCTGTGATGGGGTTGGGGCGTTCGGGACGAAGTGCGCAAGA
>JAQYVZ010000296.1 GCA_030145205.1 Desulfuromonadales bacterium
TGATGGCGCTGTATGGGGTAGCGGCCGAAGAGATGGGGCGGGCGTTGCCGGAGAATGGAGCCTGCCAGGCGCAGTTTGCCGACTTTCTGCTCGAACTCGGCAAGGAGGCGGCCGCCGAGCAGCGCTATCGCGCCGCCGTCCGTTTCGCCCGGCGGGAGGAGCATCCCAGCCGGGGTCCGTTCTGGCAGGGGTATAAATATTTTTCACGGCGGCAGCAGTTTGAACCGGCTCTCGAGGTGATGCTGGCCGCGATCGAACGCTTCCCGGAGGACGCCGCAATGCACCGCAGCGCCGCCGGACTTTACGAGAAGCTCGGCATCAGCTACCGGGCGGTGGAGGAGTACCGCCGCTCGCTGCTGCTCGATCCCGGCAACCGCTCCGCCAGGCAGGCGCTGCAGCGTTTGTCTGGCGGTGAGGAGTGAGGCGTGAGGCGTGAGAGCCTAGAGCCTAGAGCCTAGAGCCTAGAGCCGAACTTAGAACTTAGAACCGAACTCCGAACCTCCTCACCCCTAACTCCTCACAGGTTTTTCAGTACCGCTCCATCTCCGCTTCAACGAACTGGGCCAGCACCTCGTGGATTTTGACCGGTGGGGCATTCTTGAAGTAGTTGTTGATGACCACATGGGCCATCTCGTGAGCCAGCACCCGCAAATTCACGTCGCGGACCGAAAGGTAGATGGTGTTGGTAAGCGGGGAATAGAAGGCGATATAGTCCACGTTTAAACGGTACTGGTTGAGGTAGAAGGCCTGGACTTCGTCCTCGTCGTGACAGAGATAGATTCTGAAGTCCAACTCCTTGGGGGACATCTCCAGAATCTCCTGAACCCTTCCCACGGCCAGGCTGATCTTGCTCTCCACCTCCTCTTCGACCGAGAGGTCGCTACTCCCCCAGAAAAGCGAAGCGAAACGCCCCAGCTCGAAGCGCTTATTGAATTTGCGCAGATCCGCACTGGCCTCATATTCGATAGTGGCCCATTTGGTCCGGATTTCAGCGGCCGGCAGAGCGGTCGCCAGGGATACCGTTATAATCAGGCTTGCAATGAAAACCTTGAAAGGTCTCACCATCTCTT
>JAQYVZ010000297.1 GCA_030145205.1 Desulfuromonadales bacterium
CTCTTCGACCTGGCATCCGGCAATCTGCCAGCGCCCGGCAGCGACGTAGGTCTTTAGTCGCTCAAATTCTTGCGGGTAGTATTCCTGTATCATCTGGTAGCGGATGGCCCCTGAGAGCGTGTTTTGAAAGTGCTACAGCACTGCGGCGGGATGTCGTGCCAGCCGCTTAAGCATCAATCGGATCATGGCGGCGTAGATCATCGACTCACTGGTTTCCGGCAATTGCTCATAGTCTTTACTCAGGCGCCGATAGCGTCCTAGCCAGGCAAAGGTGCGTTCCACGATCCAGCGTTTGGGTAACACGACGAATCCCTTGGTATCATCAGAGCGTTTAACAACTTCGAATAGCCAGCCGGCCAAGGTCATAACCCAATCACGCATCGGTTGACCATTGTACCCGCCGTCCGCCCAGATCAGCTTGAGGCGCTTGAATCGCTTCTTCTTGACCCGCCGTAGTAGTCTCTTTGCACCGGCACGTTCTTGGATGTTGGCGGCGTGGACCACGACGGATAGGAGCAATCCCATCACGTCCACCAGAATGTGGCGTTTGCGTCCAGTGACCTTCTTGTTGCTGTCGTAGCCGCGTTCTCCCTTGGTCTCAGTGGTCTTGACGCTTTGACTGTCAACGATGGCCGCGCTTGGCTCCAACTCGCGTCCAGCTTGTGACCGTACAGCTTCACGTAGCGCATCGTTAATTTGTTCCCATATTCCATCCTTGCGCCACGCTCGAAAGTAACCGTAGACGGTTTGCCAAGGTGGTAGATCGTGAGGCAGCATACGCCACGCACAGCCGCTACGCAGCAAGTAAAAGATGGCATTGAGCACTTCGCGTATATTCACCTCTCGTGGACGTCCGCCTGGCTTTGCAGGTGGAACAAGCGGCTCGACAATGAGCCATTCTATGTCTGTTAAATCGCTCGGGTATGTTTTCCTGTCCATACCCGGAGTGTATCACAAAACCCGACTTTCAAAACACGCTCTAAAGTACACTGCGCCAAGAAGCACGTACGGGCTGCAGGCCTGCTGCCCCTCACCGGAGCGGGCAGTCGACCCCATGACCAGGGTGTATC
>JAQYVZ010000298.1 GCA_030145205.1 Desulfuromonadales bacterium
CGATCTTCTGCGCCGCCGCAATCATCTGACCCGCAAGCGCGGGGAACTCTTCGCCCACATTCAGAACACCGCCACCCAGTACAATCTTCCCGACCCGCTCGGGCGGATCGCCAAGCCGAGTGAGCGGGGCGACCTGCTGAAAAAATTCTCTGATCCGGTGGTACGCAGGATGGTCGAGGTTGATCTGCTCACCATCGAGCATTATGAAAAACTGATCGGGGCGCTGGAGCGGGATCTGGAAAAAATCGCTATCCGTCATGACCCGGTCAATCTGGCGCTGCTCAAAAGCATCCCCGGCGTCGGGCGCATCCTCGGGATGGTGATGCTCTACGAGATTGAGAACATTGCCCGCTTTCCCCGTGAACAGGATTTCGCCTCCTACTGCCGCCTGGTCAAACCGGCCAAGGAGTCGAACGGTAAATCCTATGGCCACAGCGGCAAGAAGATCGGCAATGCGCATCTGCGCTGGGCCTTTGGTGAGGCGGTGGTGCTGATGCTCAAGAATCAGGTGCCATTTGACGAAGATCGTTTCTTGCGTCGGGGCGCCTGACGGGAGGGGGCGGATCAGCCAGACCGTCTAACTGGATGACACACTGCCGGGCAGATTGACTCAAGCGGCCGAATTGAAGCGAAGACTTCTGGGCGAAAAACCCGCAGCCAGGCCGCATGATCAGCCATCCACCGTCAGCCAGCTTTTTTGATTGGAGGTCCGCCTCGCTCCCACAAAATGATTGCGCGATGGTCCAACGGGCCAGCGCCGGATTCTGCCCCTTCCCCGATCCCGCACCTAACTGCGGCCATCAAGGGATTGATGGACCACGATTTTTTGAATAGGACGGCATAAGGGTACGAGCGTGATTCCAGGCGGCAGGGAGAACTCGAAGCCAGAGCCCCTGCATCAAGAGCCTCTATAAGTGTTTGGAGCAGAATTCGTCTGCAGCCAGAAGAGAATCCCAAGCCAGAAACCGGATGGTCTTGGTTTGATCAGTCGCTTGTCAAAGAACGGAAAGCTTCAATCTTTTACGTTCGCGGGATTTTTTTGTCCTTGACGAACGGGGGCCTGATAAG
>JAQYVZ010000073.1 GCA_030145205.1 Desulfuromonadales bacterium
CCAGGCCGAGCGGATGTTTGGCTACAGCAAACGCGAAGTCCTCGGGGTGTCGGTCGAACTGCTGGTGCACGAGGACTGTGCTGAGTTCCATAGCGTCGGTGTTGAAGGTTATCTCAAGAGCAACGCGGCGCATTTGGTTCGCAAACTGCACAAGTTCCCCGGTCGACGCCGGGACGAGGCGATCCTGAAGCTCGAACTTTCACTCGCGGTCGCCGAGTCGGATGGCCACCTGTTTTACACCGCCATTGTCCGGCAATGCTCCTAGCTTGTCGTGAGGGGTAAGGCGTTAGGGGTGAGGTGAAAAGGCTTTGCCCCCTACGTCACCCCCTCCCTCTTCACTCCTCACGGATAGACCTATGTCCAGTAGTCATCACCGCAGTCAGCGGTTTCTCGAGCAGATAACTCAGCAGATCCTGATCGGCGATGGTGCCATGGGGACGCAGCTGTACAGCCGCGGCATTCAGCTCGACACCAATTTCGAATATCTTAATCTACGCAGTCCCGAGCTGGTTCGACGAATTCACGGTGACTACCTGGCCGCTGGGGCCCGGTTGCTGGAAACCAACACCTTTGGCGCCAATGCCTTGCGTCTGGCCGGCTTCGGTCTTGAAGCCCAGGCTCGCGATATCAACGTGGCTGGAGCCCGATTGACCAGGGCCGTTGCTGGTGACGAGGCCTTTGTCGCCGGTTCGATCGGGCCGCTTGCCCGCCCCCGGGGCGAGGCAGTGGCCTTGCCTCGCAGTCAGAAAGAGGCTGTGTTGCGGCAGCAGATGGAGGCACTGGCCGAGGGTGGCGTCGACCTGTTTATCCTGGAAACCTTTTCCGACCTCGATGATCTTGAACTGGGTCTGGAGATTGCGACGGAGTTAGGTCTGCCGGCTATTGCGCAGTTGGCTTTTTTGCAGGAAGGCCGCACCCGCGACGGGATTTCCGCCGAAGTGGCGGCCGGGCGGCTGACTGAGGCCGGGGCGGCGGTGCTCGGTGCCAATTGCGGATCCGGCCCGCGCGAATTGCTGCAGGTGGTGTCGCGCATGGCCGCGACCTCGAAGCTCCCTCTGTCCGCTTTCCCCAATTCGGGCTTCCCTGAGTTTGTTGATGGCCGTTACATCTATCTGGCTACTCCTGAGTATTTCGCCGCCATGGGGCGTGAACTGGTGGCGGCCGGGGCAGGGCTGATTGGTGGCTGCTGCGGTACCACGCCGGAGCACATTCGCGCATTGGCTCAAGCGCTTGAGGGGCTGCGTCCGGATACCGTGAGTCGCACAGTGAAGGTGCCGGAGGTGAAAGCTCCCCGCCCGACTGCAGAAGTCCCCGAAGAAAACTTTCTCTCCGAGTGGGGGCGACGGCCGGTGGTGACGGTCGAACTTGACCCTCCCCGTGGGCTCAATTGCGACAAGGTGATGGCCGGAGCCCGGGCCTTGACTGCTGCCGGGGTCGATGCCATCAGCCTGGCGGAAAACCCATTGGCTCGAATTCGTTTGGGAAACATCGCCCTGGCCAGCGCCATCCAGCAGGCGACCGGTACCGAGGTGATTGTTCATGTCACCTGCCGCGACCGTAACCTGATCGGACTTCATTCAGAACTGATGGGTGCCCACCTGCTGGGCATCCGCAATGTGCTGGCGGTTACCGGTGACCCGGTGTCGGTTGGTGGTGAGTCCGGGGCGACCAGTGTCTTCGATCTCAACTCGATCGGCTTGCTCGACCTGTTGTACTCGCTCAATAATGGACGAAACCTGCTGGGGGCCGAGCTGGAAGGGCAGACCCGCTTTCTGCTCGGGGCCGCGTTTAACCCGAATCTGCCGAGCATGGACGGTCAACTGCGTCGCTTGGGAAAAAAGGTGGCAGCTGGTGCGCATTTCGTGCAGACTCAGCCGGTTTATTCAATCGAGGTGTTGGAAGAGCTGGTCCGTCGAACGGCCGATTTCAACATCCCGGTGCTGGTGGGGATTCTGCCTCTGGTCAGCGAGCGCAATGCCGAGTTTCTGCATAACGAGGTCCCTGGGATTACCCTGCCAGACGAAGTGCGGATGCGGATGAGAGGTAAGCAGGGGGCCGAAGGAATTCGGGAGGGAATGGCGATTGCCAGAGAGCTGGTAGAGGCCGGGCGAGGTAAAGCAGGCGGCTATTACCTGATGCCACCTTTCGGCAAGGTTGAACTGGCTCTGGAGCTGATGGCATTCATCCGCCAGCCGGCTGGCGGATTTCGAGCAGGCGGTTGAGCAGATCCTGTTCATCCAGTTCGAACAGTTCGTCGCAGCCGCCGATGAGTTTGCTATCGATGAAAATCTCCGGGACCGTTTCACGGCCGGAACGTTTGACCATCTCGTTCGCTCGTGGCCGATCGTTTGCAATGTCGTATTCCTGAAAACGGACTCCCTTGATGCGTAGCAGTTCCTTGGCCCGCCAACAGTAGGGGCAATGGCTCTTGGTGTAAATCTCAACCGACTTCATGGGGTAATCACTCCGATTTATAATATGACCGAGCAAGTTTAGCGCAGTATGGCAGACTGGCAAGCGTTTCATAGCAAAAGGAGTCCGTTATGGTGAATCGATCGGTTGTGCGTTTTGTGGCGGTATGGTTCACGACTCTGAGTTTGTTGGCCTGTGCCACCGTGATGCGACCGGTGGAGTTTTTTCCTGCGAGTAACGAAGATTTTTCCCGGCGACTGCGCTGGCTTGATTACCAGGGTGCGGCGCAGCACATGGATGAAACGGTTCGGGATGATTTTCTTGATCGCTTTGCCGGTAACGAGGATCTCCGGGTGATTAATTTCGATATTGATCGGATCGAGTTTCGCGATGATGGCCGGCAGGTCATTGTCTGGCATATGCTGGAATATTACATGCTCCCTTCGGCGACCGTGAAAAAAGAGCGAATTCGAATCGAATGGGAGTTTCACGAAGAGCATAAATTGCTGCCAGGATCCTGGCTGATTAGCACTGAATTTCCCCAGCTTCCTTAAAAAAAATTGTTCCTCTGGTTTTTTTCAGATTGGCATATTAATGCACCTTTCGATTCCGAATGGCTTCGGTCCTGGGGAAAATACGCAAATTTTACCTTGCTTTAGAACTTCTATTTGTGATATCTAACTGCATACTGTATACAAGACAGGGAGGGGCGATTGCCGAAAGGGCGTGGTCTTTCCCTTTTTTCAAGGGATTACCGTTCGTTTGTATGCTGTAAGGAATGGGTCTCACAGGAGGTCGATCTTGTCACAAGTCATTTTTTCCAGCTGGGGAAGAAACGTTGTAGATAATCGCAAGGGCGGTAGTGCCGAAGCCGAGGGTGCCTACCAGAAAATGCCGGTCACATTCGACGGCAGCCGTCCTTGGGGTGCTTTTATGGGTTGGGACGGTGTCATCGTCACTGATCCGAAAGTCGATGTGGTAGCCATGGCGGCCGAATACGCCAAGCGGGTGCAGGAAGATTACTGCTGTGCCAAGTGCACGCCGGGCAAACGTGGCACTCGGGTCATGCAAGATACCCTGTCCCGGATTCTTTCCGGCCATGGGGAAGAAGGTGACCTGGCTACCATCGAAAACATCGGTGAGCTGATGCAGAATTGCAAATGCACCTTGTGCATGACTTCTGCGGTGCCGGTGATCGATACCATCAAGCATTTCCGTGACGATTACCTCGCTTATATCAGCGGCGGGCGCAAGCCTCAGGCCGAATCCAGATATGTGGATAAGCTGACGGCGCCCTGCCAGGATCGCTGTCCGGCTCATATCGATATTCCCAAGTATGTGGAAGAGCTTAAGGATTTGCGCTTCGAGGAGTCGCTGTCGACTATTCGCGAGAACATGCCGCTGCCTTCGGTATGCGGCCGCGTTTGTCCCCATCCCTGCGAGTCTGCCTGCCGGCGTAAGAACGTCGACGACTCGGTCAGCATCATGGTGCTCAAACGGACCGCATCGGATTACGAGTGGAAGCATCACCAGGATCCGCCGATGAAAGCGAAGCCGCGTAAGGACAAGACCGTGGCTGTGGTCGGTGCCGGTCCGGCCGGTCTGGCCGCCGCCTACTACCTGGCACTCGAAGGCTATCCGGTGACCATTTACGAAGCCTTGCCCGAAGGCTTCGGCGGCGGCATGATCGCCGTTGGTATCCCGGCATACCGTATGCCGCGGCATATCCTGCAGCGCGATATCGATATCATCAGTGCTCTCGGTGTCGAGATCATCTACGACACCCGGATTGGCAAGGATATTTCCCTGGAAGACCTCAAAGCCAAGTACGATGCCGTGTTCCTGGCTCCCGGCGCCCATCGCTCCAAGCCGATGGGAGTCGAAGGGGAAGATGCAGGGTACAAGGGGTTCCTTCCCGGGGGTATCGACTTCCTCCGTGAAGCCTACATGGGCAAGCCGACCGGTATGGGCAAAAAAGTGGTCGTGGTCGGTGGCGGCAACACCGCCATTGACTGTGTCCGGGTCGCCCTGCGCGAAGGGGCCGAAGAGTCGATTCTGCTTTATCGGCGGTCCCGCAAGGAAATGCCGGCCGATGTCTGGGAAGTTGACGGTGCCGACGAAGAAGGGGTCCGGTTTGAGTTCCTGGTCCTGCCGACGAAGGTCATCGTTGACAAAAATGAACAGGTTACCGGTGTTGAGTGCGTACGCATGGAACTCGGTGAGCCGGACGCTTCCGGGCGCCGTCGGCCGGCGCCGGTGGAGGGGAGCGAGTTCGTGGTTGAGTGCGACACCGTTATCCCGGCCATTGGTCAGGATCCCGAACTGTCATTCATCCCCGAAACGATGGGTATCGACATCACCAAGTGGAATACGGTCGTTACCAAGTTTCTCCCCCTTAAAAACCCCAAGGGGCGGGATCTTAATGACGACATGGGCAACCCCCTGAGCCGTACGCTGATTACCGACCACGACGGAGTGTTTGCCGGTGGTGATGCCGAAATCGGCCCGCTGACCGTGGTCGCCTGCGTTGGCAATGCGCATCGGGCCGCCCGGGTTATTCAGCGCTGGCTCGAAGAAGGCAAGGCATACCTGGCCGACGAAGAGATCCTTGAAGACATTCTGTCTCACGTCAGTGTTTACGACAAGGACGAGCAGGTACCTTGGCTCGATTCTGTTGCTCGGGCACATCAGGAAGAAATTCACGGTCCCGAACGGGCCAGCCACAATAACTACTGTGAAGTGGAACTCGGTTTCACGGACAGTCAGGCGGTTCAGGAAGCAGAACGCTGCCTTCGCTGCTATCGCGTGGCAATGCTC
>JAQYVZ010000299.1 GCA_030145205.1 Desulfuromonadales bacterium
CGACTGGCAGGTGCCGCAGCGGCTGCATTGCACCAGCAGGTCTTCGAGTTCCCTGAGCTCCTTAACGACGTTTTCCACCGCACTCATCGCTTACAGCCCCATCTTGGTCGGGTTGAGCAGGTTCTTCGGATCGACCCCTTTTTTGAGCTGCTTCATATAGTTAATCGTCCCCTCGCCCACTTCATCAACCATGTATTTGACCTTGGCGATGCCGATGCCGTGTTCGCCGCTGCAGGTACCGTCCATGGCCAGGGCGGCTGCGAAGATGGCGTCCACCGTCTGGTGGACGCGTTCCATCTCCTCGGCGTCGCGCTTGTCACAGAGGATGGTCGGGTGCAGGTTGCCGTCGCCGGCATGACCGAAGGTGCCGATGGTGACCTGGTACTTCTGGCGGATCTCCTCCAGCGCCAGCAGCATGTCGGGGATCCGGGAGCGGGGGACGGTGGCGTCTTCCAGCACCAGGGTCGGCCGCAGTCGGGCCAGCGACGACAGCGACTTGCGCCGCCCTTCCCAGAGTTTCTCCTTCTCCTCGGCGGTCTCGGCCACGCGCACCTCGCCGTGATTTTCCCGGCAGACCTTGAGCACCGTCCGGTAGTCGTCGGCGACCTGGGCCGGGTGGCCGTCCACCTCGATCAGCAGCAGGGCCGCCGCCTCGGTCGGCAGGTCGGCGCCGGTCGCCGCGTGCACGGTCTTGATGGTGAAGTTGTCCATCAGTTCCAGGGTACAGGGGAGCACATGGTTGGTGATGATCCCCGAGACGGTCTTGCCCGCATCCATGATGTCGGCAAAGGAGACCAGCATCGCCTTCGACGCCTTGGGTGGCGGCACCAGCTTGAGGACGAACTCGGTCATCACCCCCAGGGTTCCTTCCGACTGGCACATCAGGCCGGTGAGGTTGTAGCCGGTGCAGAGCTTGACGGTTTTGCCGCCGCCCTTGACGATGTTGCCGGCCATGTCGCAGAAAGTTACCCCCATGACGTAGTCCTTGGTCACCCCGTACTTGAGCCCGCGCAGGCCGCCGGCATTCTCGGCGACGTTGCCGCCGATGGTGGACATCTTCTGGCTG
>JAQYVZ010000300.1 GCA_030145205.1 Desulfuromonadales bacterium
AGAGCGTGTCAAAGGTGCGCGCTTTGAAGCGGCGCAGGTGGGCTTTGATCTTTGAGAACGCCATTTCAATCGGGTTCAGGTCGGGGCTGTAGGGTGGTAGGAACAAAAGCCAGTTTCCTTGCGCCTTCAGGAATGCCTGTGCCGTCGCAGATTTATGTGAGGACAGGTTATCTGCGATTACCACGTCACCGGGTTGAAGACACGGTGCGAGTTGGGTTTCGATATAAACCTCGAAAGCGGCACGGTTCATCGGCCCATTCAGCACCCAGGGGGCGGCCAGTTCATCCACACGGAGCCCGGCGATGAAAGTCTGCGTATGCCAATGGCCAAAAGGCGCATCCGCGTCCAACCGCACCCCGCGCAGCGATCGTCCACGCAGGCGGGTCATCTTGGTGGTGACGGCGGTCTCGTCGATAAAGATCAACCTGTGTGGCTCAAGACGCATCCTTGGCTGCCGGCGATGCTGCCACTCGAAACGCGCGGCGCGCACCTTTATCCGTCGGCGCTCTGTCGCAATCAGGGATTTTTTTATATGTATAACCAAGCCGGTGGATCAGATGACGCGACAACATCGCCGGTGTTGCCCTGACCCCATGTTCTTTGAACAGTCCCGCCGCTAGTTCCGGCATAGTCTTGTCTGGCGTTGCCTCGATCTCAGCTTTCAGAAACTTCGAGACCGCATCCAGCTTGCTGATACGCGGCCTTCCCTGCGGTGCTGGCGCCACCGATCCGGTGCGCCTCTTGCGCTGCATAATCCTGACTGCACTGGCCGCCGAAATCCGGAACCGACGGGCCGCCTCGTGGCAGGAAAACCCGTCCTCAACTAAGGAAACAACACGCTCACGGATGTCCAATGATAGTGATTTACCCATAATCCACCTCCAAATATGGTGAATCACAAATCAAGCCGTGTGGGAATCCCCTCGATTCAGTTTTTTAGGACGGCGCTCTAGAGCGTGTCTGATCCGGTAAAACACGCTCTGGTACCGGCCCCGATGCTCGTTTATCTCGAAAACAAGCCGCCGCCGCCCTAGGTCTGTCCAAGCGGCAGAAGTAAAACGGATT
>JAQYVZ010000301.1 GCA_030145205.1 Desulfuromonadales bacterium
GGGTCGCCATCCTCTGCCTGATCATGAACAGCATCCCGGTTTCCTTCGGCGCCGTCGGTACCCCGACCTGGTTCGGTCTCGGCCAACTGGGGCTGAGTTCTCAGGATCTGATGACCATCGGCATCAAGACCGCCATCCTCCATGGCGTCGCCGCCCTGGTGATTCCGGTTATCGCCCTGATTTTCGCCCTGTCTCTCGCGGAAGTGCGCAAAAATCTGATTTTCGTCTATCTGAGCATCCTCAGCTGTGTCGTCCCCTACCTCATCTTCTCCCGTTTCGACTATGAATTCCCCTCCATCGTCGGCGGCACCATCGGCCTGGCAATCTCGGTAATTCTCGCCCGCTACCGGGTCGGCCTGGCCAAGGACGCCGAAGAGGCCGGACACGCGGCCACCGGCAACAGCGTCCGGCTGCCGGCCCTGATCAAAGCTACCTTCCCGCTGTGGGGAACGGTGCTGCTGCTGCTGGCCACCCGCATCAAGCAGCTCGGCATCAAGCCGCTGCTGGTCAGCGCCGAACCGCTGTGGCACGCCTCTCTCGGCACCCTCGGTGACATCGCCGTCAGCAAATCGCTGGTTTTTTCCCTCTCCGGCATCTTCGGCACCGCCACCGCCTGGAAATTTCAGGCCCTCTATGTGCCGGCGCTGATCCCCTTCTTCGCCATCGCCGGCCTCACCTTCGTCCACTTCAAGGCCAAAGGATCGGTGGCGCCATGGGGAACATGACCTGCATCCACAATATCGTCGCGGTCTGCTCAGTGCTCGGCCTGAGCGCCGACGAGGGGTTTATCCTCAAACGCACCGTAGTCCCCATGCTGGCGTACGGCGCCATTGCCGCCGTGACCGGAGCCCTGCTGCTGGGCTAACCCTTGGGTCGCTAGAAATGACCATGCTTTGCGCCGCGTTCTGGCCCGATTCCATGGTAGATTACTATTTCAGTGAGTTGTTCAGACAGAGGAGTAAAAACACCTATGGCTAGCAAAGCGACAATCGAAAAACTCAAAGGCATCGTCGGTGAAAAGAACTGCTGGACCGCTCCGGCCGACCTCGCCCTGTACAGCTTCG
>JAQYVZ010000302.1 GCA_030145205.1 Desulfuromonadales bacterium
CTGGAACCTGATCGTTCTCGACGAGGCGCAGGCGATCAAAAATCCCGGCACCCAACAGACCAAGGCGGTCAAAACCCTGTCGGGAAGGGCACGGATCGCCTTGACCGGGACGCCGGTGGAAAACCGGCTTTCCGACCTCTGGTCGCTGTTCGATTTCATCAGCCCCGGCCTGCTGGGATCGGCGCCCCGGTTTAAAAAGTTCATCGCTTCGCTGGAAAAGAGCGAACCTCCCTCCTATGCGCCGTTGCGCACCCTGGTGCAGCCGTATATCCTGCGCCGCCTCAAGACCGACCGGAAGGTGATCAGCGATCTGCCCGACAAGATCGAAATGGCGGCCTGGTGTGGACTCAGCAAATTCCAGGCCCGGCTCTACGATCAGGCGGTGAAAGATCTGGCCGCTGCGCTCCAAGAGCAGCAACAGGGGATCAAACGGCGGGGCCTGATCCTCTCGTCGCTGCTGCGCTTCAAGCAGATCTGCAACCACCCGGATCAGGCCCTCGGCGATGGCGATTTCACCGAAGCACGCAGCGGTAAATTCGGGCGACTGCGGGAACTTGCCGAAGAGATTGCGGCACGCCAGGAAAAGCTCCTGGTCTTTACCCAGTTTAAGACGATGACCACCCCGCTGGCTGCATTTCTGGCCCAAGTCTTTGGCCGCCCAGGCCTGGTTTTGCACGGCGGGACCCCGGTGGCGGAGCGGAAAAGGCTCGTGGAGCGATTCCAGCACGAGGAAGGTCCGCCCTTTTTTGTCCTCTCCCTCAAGGCCGGCGGGACGGGCCTCAACCTGACCGCTGCCAGTCATGTCATCCATTTTGACCGCTGGTGGAATCCGGCGGTGGAAAATCAGGCGACCGATCGGGCCTTTCGCATCGGCCAGAAGAAAAACGTGGTGGTGCACAAGTTCGCCTGCAAAGGGACGGTGGAAGAAAAGATCGATGCGCTGATCACGGCCAAGGCTGACCTGGCGACCGAATTGCTGGAAGGCGCCGAAACCCTGCTGACCGAGATGAATGACGAAGCCTTGCTGCGCCTGGTGGCCCTCGATCTGGACAAGGCAGCGATAT
>JAQYVZ010000303.1 GCA_030145205.1 Desulfuromonadales bacterium
AGAAAGGGCACCCCGCTCCTTGCCCTTCGGGTGCCCGGAGCTGCGCAGACGTTTTGAGGGCGGGCAAAAACTCGCTGCGCTCAAACATTTGCCCACCTGTTTCTCAAAACGTCCACGCAGCTCCGGCTGCGTTACAGGGGGGAGGGCAAATATCGACCTGCGGTGTAATGTTGCTGTTGCTTTACCGGTTTTTACTCCACAGCACTCGGACGAAATGTTCGATTGGAGCGCGCCGGGTGTGAGTCCCGGGCAAAGGTTGCATTACAGGCACACCCTACGAAGCGGCGATGGTGACTACCGTCAACCATGACTGCCAGGGCCACCAAAAAATCGCGACAGCAATGCCCCCCGCAGGGGAGCCACTTTTTGCTTACTTTTCGTTGGCGTACAAAAAGTAAGGCGTCTGGCGGGACGCGACCCGCCGGTTCTAGGGTTTCAAGCACCAGGGACAGGCTCCTTCGGATCTAGTCCCTGGTGTTTCATGTCTATGTCGTTTTGTTGTGTCTTCGAGCCAAGACCCTGGGGTTTCGTCCCCAGACGGCGACTTACTCTCTTTGCTTGCCCAAAGCGAGTAAGCAGAGAAAGGGCACCCCGCTTCTTGCCCGCCCTTGGCGGGTACCCTTCATTGCGCAGACGTTTTGAGATCGGGCGAAAACTCGCTTCGCTCAAACATCCCCCCGCTTTTTCTCAAAACGTCCACGCAATGAAGGCTGCGTCACAGGGGAAGGAGGGGCCACAACGATAGATCCTTCTAGGGACTCTTCTCAGGCCACCTGCTCAGTCTAGAACCGCCCTTTTCTTCGTTGTTTCACTCGCCTTGCAATGAGGTGGTCATGCTGCGTGCATAGGCTACTGCTTCGGGCAGAAACTCGGTGAAGTCGTTTTCCAGCGCCTGATAATGCTGGCGGAGTTCTGCGTTTCCTTGGGCGAGAGGGTTGGGGCGGGAGATTCGGGTCGAAAGGCGGCTGAGGACGATGTCGATCGTGTCGATGTCGCGATACGATTCGAGCCAGTTGTGGGCGATCATGCGCGGGGCGATTCGCTGCAGGTCGGGCGGCAGCA
>JAQYVZ010000304.1 GCA_030145205.1 Desulfuromonadales bacterium
GAGATCGTCAGCTAGGTCGTCCTTGAGGTTGTTGATGAAGGTGAGGACCATTCGGCTATGCGCATCACCAGTAGAACGCTCCAGCAACTTACGGAAGAGAGTGGTCTTGCCCGTTCCAGGGCCGGCAACTACTAGTTTCTTCCTGCTGGGAGAGATTAGAATGGCCTCTATTGCGGCGTTGAGTTCGTCCTCCTCCTGGCTAATAGGATGTTCCTCTTTCGGCATGTCTTCCTCTGGAATCCTCCTTCGCCTAACGCGGAGTTCACCGGCGAGCTTGCGAGTCCGTGTGCAACGTTTTGTTGGGCGCTCTTACACGCTCTCTTGCACATTCTGAAAACGAACCCTTCCCAGCCGGCCCATCAAATCGCACAGATGAGCCCCTTCAGTAAATCCCCGGAATCAACCGATAGCGCACGCGTCGCACATAGTCGCGATAGCCCGGCAACTCGTCCTGTAGAGTCTGGTCTTCCAGCACCGTTCTAATCACCGCGATGATTAGCGCCACCGCCGCCGGAATAAGTGTCCACATCGAGCTTAAGGCCAGCACAATGCCCAACAGTGGCAAAATATTTCCAGCATAGCCCGGATGTCGCACAATCCGATAGGGGCCACTGTCACACACCACATGCCCTCGATCCACCTGAATACGCACCACGCTGGAGAAAAAGCGGTTCTCTATCAATGCCCACGCAGCGAAAGCGTATCCGAGCGAGATAAAGAGGAAGCCGAGCACGATGAGCCACAACGGAAATACGGGTGACCAGCCAAAGCGATGATCCAGCCCGGCCACAATGACCAGTGGGAAACTCACACTCAGCGCCATCAACGGCGCAAGTACTTTGTCCCAAGCTTTCGCACTTTGGACCTTCTCCATATTTTGTCGTTCGGCCAACAACCCCGGATGCCGCCGTTCCGCCCAAATGCGCCCCCCTAGGCCGGCGGCAACAATCAGCAGGGAATAGCCCCACGCCTGCCACCAACCGAAATCCCCTCCGCACACCAAGAGAACCAGTGGTATGAAGAGATACACTACAACTAAACGGATCCACTGGCGAGG
>JAQYVZ010000305.1 GCA_030145205.1 Desulfuromonadales bacterium
CTTTGGCAGCTGAACTGCTGGATCAGGACTTTATGCGCCAGTCAATGGCTGAAGCAGACGCCGCCGCCCGGATCGGCGAGGTTCCCGTCGGGGCCCTGGTGGTCAGGGACGGTGTGGTGATCGGCCGGGGCTACAATCTGCGCGAAACCAGCAACGATCCGACGACCCATGCCGAGATGATCGCCATCCGCCAGGCGGCCGCCCATATCGGGCACTGGCGACTGCTCGACTGCACGCTTTATGTCACTCTCGAACCCTGTGTTATGTGTATGGGGGCCATTATTCTGGCCCGTATTCCGCGTCTGGTCTACGGCTGCCGCGACCCGCGGGTCGGGGCGGTCGGCTCGATTTACGATTTTTCCCGGGATGATCGCTTCAATCACCGGGTTGAGGTAGTCGAGGGGGTGCTGGGGGAAGAGTGCAGTGCTCAGCTCAGTGGATTTTTTCAGGAATTGCGGGCGCGAAAAAAAACCGCTAAGGCGTTGCCCGGCGGAGATGAATAAAACGCTTGGCAAGCGGCGTTCGGATAAGGTAGTATGCGCCCGAAATCCGATGATTCATTTCGGAGGGGTGTCCGAGAGGTCGAAGGTGACAGACTCGAAATCTGTTGTAGTGCAAGCTACCGTGGGTTCGAATCCCACCCCCTCCGCCAAATGAAAAGGTCTGCTCGCCTTGTGCGAGCGGGCCTTTTTTATTTAGCCGGGTTGGATTCGAAGCGAAGCGAGCGCTGCCTGTGGCAGAAAAGCGGCCAGGGATGGCCGCGTCAGCGAGTGCACGGGAGTCTACGCCGGAGTCCACGCCGGAGTCCACGACAGAGGAGACTCCCCCCTCTGATGGGATGTCCGAGGAACGGTCTTGATTGCCGAATGAACTTGGGAAAAATGTGAGGTGAATTATCAAGTAATACTTGTAATTTTTGAAGTATATGTTTAAATCATTAAAAAAAACTATTCATGGGGGAGGCGATGCGGATTTCAGCAAAGCTTAGAACTGGTGAATTGGTTGAAGTTTTTCCCGAAAAGCTAGAAATGCTGATTGCTTGCAGTCGGG
>JAQYVZ010000306.1 GCA_030145205.1 Desulfuromonadales bacterium
AGAGCGCGCAGAGATCGCAGAGGAAAATCTGAACCCAGTAAGAAACAGAAAAAACAGCCATAGTAAACCAAGAAACTTCCATGCTTATCCCTTGCATGTCTCTGTGTCCTCTGCGTGCTCGAGTAAGCGAAGCGAACGGGCGAGAGGCCGCTCTTGAATTTTTAACTCGCGTTGGCTTCAAGCAGTTCCAGATCGATGTCCGGCCCGACGATGCCGGCGGCGTCGGCGCGGCACTGTTTGCAGTGGCGGGCCTGGGAGAGGATCAGTTCGGCCTGGTTGCGCACCATGTCCATCACCGCATCGGAGGGCCGCTCGAGATCCTTGAGGAGGCCGATGGGAATCATCGGGATGATGTTCATCATCGCCGCGCCGAGGTTGCGCACCTTGATGGCCAGATCGAGGGTTTCGTGGTCGTTGACCCCGGGGATGTAAACATTGTTGACCTTGACCAGCAGCCCGGCCTTGGTGGCCATCTCCAGCCCCTTGAACTGCTTTTCGAGCAGGATGGCGGCGGCCTCCTCGCCGGCCAGCCGGTGACCGTCATGCTGGATCCACTCGTAGACCCTGGCACCGGTCTGAGAGGTCAGGGCGTTGATGGTCACGGTCAGGCTGTGCACGTCATACTCAAGGATCTGCTCCAGCATCTCCGGCAGGCGCAGGCCGTTGGTCGACAGGCAGAGGGTCATCTCGGGGAGGGCCTCGCGCACCAGCTTGAAGGTGTCGAAGGTCTTCGGGTTGGCCAGCGGGTCGCCGGGGCCGGCGATTCCCACCACCTTGAGCTGGGGTCCGCCCTGCCGTTCCATGTGCCGTTTGACCAGTCGCACCCGCTCGACCGCCTGGGTCGGAGTCAGCACCTTGCTGGTGACGCCGGGACGACTTTCGTTGGCGCAATCGAATTTGCGCTCGCAAAAACCGCACTTGATGTTGCACCCCGGGGCGACGGGCAAATGGATGCGCCCCGCCTTGCTGTGATCGCCGCCGAAGCAGGGGTGATCACTCTGGGTTTTCATGTTCATCATCGGGCAGCCGCTTGCCATGATCGGTC
>JAQYVZ010000074.1 GCA_030145205.1 Desulfuromonadales bacterium
GGGCCTGGTGCCCGGTGAGGACGTTAATCCCTTCCTTCTCAAAGCACTGCTGGATGTATTCTGACACCTCCGGGTCTTCACGGACCATGATGCGTGGCAGCATCTCGACCTGGGTGACCTCGGAGCCGAGTCGGGCAAACGCCTGGGTCAGCTCCGCGCCGATCGGTCCGCCGCCGAGCACGATCAGCCGACCGGGATTCTCACGCAGTTCCCAGAGGTTGTCGGAGGTCAGGTAGTCGATCTGATCAAGGCCTTTAATCGGTGGGACGAACGGCCGGGCGCCGGTTGCGATCACGATGTTGCGGGTGGTCAGGGTCTGGCCATTGACCTCAACCGACCAGGGTGTCTTGATTTGTGCTTCACCGGTAAAGCACTCGACGCCCAGAGACGTGTAGCGCTCGATTGAATCATGCGGCTCGATCTTGGCGACGACATCCTGAACCCGCTCCATCACCGTTGCGAAGGCGAACTCGACCTGAGTTTCCTTAAAACCAAACTCCTGTGCCCGCCGGGCATAAGCAGCCATCTTGGCGGAACGGATCAGCGCCTTGCTCGGTACGCAGCCTGTGTTCAGGCAGTCGCCGCCCATTTTATCCTTTTCGATCAAGGCGACCTTTGCTTTGACGGCCGCTGCAATGTAGGCCGAAACCAGGCCACCCGAACCGGCACCAATCACCACCATGTTGTAATCGAATGTCGCTGGCTTTTGCCAGCCTTGCCACGCCTTGCGGCGCTTGAGCAGGTCGATGACGCGCTTGGCGATCAGCGGGAAGATGCCGAGCAGGGCGAAGGAGAAGATCAGCGTCGGTGAGAGAATCCCGGCGGCCGATTCCAGCTGGCCGAGCTGAGTGCCGGCGTTGACGTAGACGGCGGTGCCGGGCAGCATGCCGATCTGGCTGACGATGTAATAGGCGATGGCCCGCATCGGCGTGAGGCCCATTACCAGGTTAATCATGAAAAAGGGAAAGAGCGGCACCAGCCGTAGCGTGAACAGGTAGAAGGCTCCCTCTTTGGCGACACCGTCATTGATTGCCTTCAGCTTGTCGCCGAACTTGCCCTGTACCCAGTCACGCAGCAGGAAGCGGGACACCAGGAAGGCAAGGGTGGCGCCGAGACTGCTGGCAAACGAGACCGTAATCAGGGCGGTCCAGAAGCCGAGCAGGGCGCCACCGGCCAGAGTCATCACTGTTGCACCCGGCAGGGAGAGCGCCGTGACCAGCACGTAGATGATGAAATAGAGGCCGATGGTCAGCAGGCGATTGTCAGCATAGAAGGCGGCGAACGTCTGCTGCTGCGCCTTGAGCGCTTCAAGGGTCAGGTGGCGATCCAGGTCGAACAGGAAGAAGGCGGCGATCAGCACAGCAATCGCCAGCAGCAGGATCAGCTTGGCCGGATTGATCTTCATGGTAGGGCCCTGAGTTACCAGTCAGCGCAGAAGGAAAACGGGAACGCGTTTCGACTTAGGATTAGTTTAGCATATTTGTCAAGATTAAGTCGTGACCCGGTTGAGCTGGCGCAAGTCGGTCTCACCGGCAAAGATTTTCTGGATGCCGTCCATCCGCAGAGTGTGCATGCCCTCACTCATCGCCTGTTCGCGCAGGTCATCAACGGACAAATTCTGTTTGATCGCTTTACGGATCGCCGGCGAATTAATCATCAGCTCATGGACTGCAACCCTGCCGCTGTAGCCGCGCCCATCGCATTCATTGCAGCCGGTCGCTTTCATCAGGATCAGGTCGGCGGAATACTCGGGCATCTTGTGTTGTGTGAAAAGCTCGCGACCGTAGGCGTCGACCAGTTCCTCGTATTCTGCCGGGCTTGGATTGTATGATGCCTTGCAGTGATCGCAGAGGCGCAGGACCAGTCGCTGGGCCAGGATGCCGAGCATGGCGTTGCCAAAGTTGTAGGGGTCGGTACCCATTTCGATCAGGCGAGCGATGGTCTCCGGGGCATTGTTGGTGTGCAGGGTGCTCAGCACCAGGTGGCCTGTCAAAGAGGCGCCGATGGCGGTCTTGGCCGTCGATGTGTCGCGCATCTCACCGATCATGATCACGTCCGGGTCGGCTCGCAGAAAAGAGCGGAGTGCCTGCTCGAAGGTAAAACCGATCTTGGCGTTGACCTGGACCTGGCGCAGGCCGGCCTGGGTGATTTCAACCGGATCCTCGGCGGTCCAGATCTTGCGGTCCGGGGCGTTGATCTCAGCGAGGCCGGAATGCAGGCTGGTTGTTTTGCCGGAGCCGGTCGGACCGACACAGAGGATAATGCCGTACGGCTTGGTCAGCAGGCTGCGGAAAGCGGACAAGTTCCTGTGTGTGAAGCCAAGATCCTCAAGGGGGAAGATATGTGCGGCCGAAAGCACACGCAGGACGGCGTCTTCCTGACTGCCGACGGTCGGGGTGATCTCGACCCGGTACTCGATGCGCTGCTTGTTGTGCATCAACAGGATCTTGCCCGATTGAGGGCGGCGGTGTTCAGCGATGTCCAGCTTGGAGATGATCTTGATGCGCGAAATGATCGCTGCCTTGTAGGCAGGCGCGATCTGATGCACCGTGTAGCAGAGGCCGTCCTTGCGGTAGCGGATTTTGAGCGGTTGAGTCCCCATGCTCGGTTCAAAGTGGATATCGGAGGCGCCACGCTTGTGAGCGTCGATCAACACCTTGTTCACCAGATTGATGACCTTGGAATCGGTCTCCGTAACGGTTTCAAGTTCATGCCCCTCGTCGATGATGACATCCAGTTCGTCAAGATTCTCGATCAGGTCTTCGACAGAATCTTCGAGGGTCTCAAAATGACTGGTGATGACCGCGGCGATCTGACTGGCGCTGGCGACAACCAGTTCGATGCGGCGGTTGGTCGCAAAATGCAGGTTCTCGCTGATGGTCGGGTCGGTCGGGGTGGAGGTCGCAACGACCATGTGTCCCGGTCCGGCCTCGATGGGGAGCACCTGCATCCGTTCCACAATTTCACGCGGCAGGCTCTTGATCGCGGACCTGTCGGGCGGCGATTGCTCAAGATCGACGACGCGCAGGCCGAACTTGCGCGCCAGGGCAGACAGCAGCTGCTGTTCCGTAATCAGGCCGCGCTCCACCAGGATGGCGCCGATCCGTTTGCGCTTGCCCTGTTCCTGCAGGGCCAAGGCTTCTTCCACTTGCTCTTTGGTTACCAGGCCGGCTTCCATCAGGATGTCGCCGACTCGCAGTTGGCTGCGGCGAGCGTCATTGCGGGCCGTGTGGATGGTTTCATCGACTGTCGCTTGGGAGATGTCGGTGTTGTCGGTGATGATTTCACCGAGACGGCGGCTACGTAACTTCTTCTGGTCGTTCAGAGCCTCATTCAGTTCGTCCGGCCCGATCAGGCCCATTTGCCAGAGAAATTCCCCGAGCGGTTTGTCTTTGCGGCGCCGGTTCAGTCCCTTGACTGTAAAGAAGATGCAGGAATAATCACTGGTCAGATCGGTCGGATAACCGTAAAAGCCGCGGGTGGAATTGTTCTTTTTGCGCAGACGCAGGTGGAACAGCTCGTCGGTGACCGTGTAGACATCTTCAAAAAACTCATCGTCATTGAATGATTCGGCCAGACTGGGGGCGCCGTAAAACTTGATGTAGCAGATGTCTTGCAGGGCAAGAGTTCGTTGCTCTTGGCTATCTGCAATCAAAAGGCCCAGGTTTTCTGCGTCCGGGTCTAGCGTTTGCTGCAAAAAGCCGGTCACTTCCGACTTGTCCAGGAATTTGACATAGACATGTGTCGACACGATGTTCCCTCCCCTCAAGCGTTCGCAGTAACATCCCCCATTTTAAAGGAATTCAATGAGATGCCAAGGACTATTTACATGGTTTAGGGGAGTCAGGCGGGTCTTTGGGGCAACTTTGCTTCTGATTGATCTGTTCGTAGAGCGCAATCTGTTCGGCCATCGACAGTTTCTTGCGGCAGCCGCGGTCAGTGCGCAGGCAGAGCCGGCAGCGTTCATCTGAACAGAATTGACACTGTCGGCAGTCGGGGCAGGAGTGTTTCTTGGCCTGAGGGTGCATGGCGCATCCTGAACAAGGGTTCAAGATGATTCTACACCCCGCAAGCTGATCGGCACAAGTCCGTGACTGTCAAGCATCCGCTTGCGCTGTACAAAAAGGTAGCTGGCTTCACAGAGTTCTGCGGCAAGCAGCAAGAAGATCGCCACGGCAATGCCGGGGAGAGGCCACTGTGGGATGACGATTAAAGGCCAGCTGCCGACCAGCAGCAGCGCCTTGTAAAAGGTTGATCGTCCCAGGCGGCGGGTCAGGTGTGCACCGGCAAACCAGCCGCGCAACAGATTCGTCGTGCCATACAGGGCTGGGAATAAAGCGCAAGCGGTCAGCGGCCAGGTAATGTAGTGGCGCATCGTCTCGTCAAGGCCCATGACCTGACCAAGGATCAGCGCGTTGAACGGCCAGGCAACCAACAGCATGGTCAGTGCCATGCCGCAACTGGTGTAACGGGAAAAGCGAACCAGAACGTTGTAATCGGCGGCCTGCCGAACCAGGGTCAGGTAAGCCTGTTGGAGGTTGCGCATCGGTCCGGCCAGCAGGAACAGGAAACCACGGATTACTCCGAAGGCAGCCAGGGCAAGAGTCCCGTCCGGCAGACGGCTGATAATCGCGTTGATCAGCAGCGGAATGGTCTGCTGCAGGCCGGAGGAGTAGGCCAGCGGGAAAGCGTATCGGAAGATCTCGCCGAAACTTTTTTCATCATCCCTTTCCGCGGGCAGATGAACCCGCCAGGCAAACAAGCTGACCACGATCGTTTCCGTAATCACGCAGAACAACAGGGCAAAGGCGGCCACCTTCGGCCCGGAAAACAGCATTTGGCCGATCCAGAGGTAGCCGAACAGGGTGACGATGCGTACGCCGGTGGCAAACGAGACCAGGCCGGTGCGGCGCGACTGAATCACCAATCCCTGACTGAGTCCGCGCAGGCCGGTAAAGAACGGCAGGAACACCAGTAGGCTCAGGGCCTCCTGGGCACCGCGCGCGACTTCAGGGTTGACACCGAGCAGGCGGTCGAGCACCAGGGTGCCGATCGGC
>JAQYVZ010000307.1 GCA_030145205.1 Desulfuromonadales bacterium
GCACACCCCGCGGGGCGGCCCCTCGCCAATCGTTTCGAGCCTCAACGAGTCCCCATCCAGGCGGACGCGACAGACGGCACCCGGCACCGCCGCCATGCCGCAAGCAATCTCCCCCCCCTCGAAAGCCGGTCCGGCAGCCACCGAGGTCACCCACCAGCGCCCGCCGGCGAACAGAGCCATTTCGCCATTGGTCCCCACATCGACATACAGAGTCGTGGCCGAGGGCGCAGGGCAACCGAACAGAAATGCCACCAGGTCACCACCAACATAACCGCTGACCAGGGGAAACAAAAAGAGGGGAACCGGCAGATCGATGGACAACTCGGAGGACGACAACAGAACCGCTTCTGGATTGCGCGGACGATGGGGAGGGTACAGGATCGGCTCGACCGGCAGACGGCGCAGTAGATGGCTGATGGCGGTGTTGGCGGCGGCGGCAACAGCCCCCAGATCGCCACGCCGGCAACCGGATTGCATCAACAGATCGCTAACCAGATCTTCGACACCCCCCGTGAGCAACTGCTGCAGGCGTTCGCCCTGCCCGGCCAGAGCCGCCTCAAGACGACGAATGACATCACTGCCGAGCTGCCGCTGCGGATTAGCCAGACGCGCCTCGGACAGTACCGCACCGTCAGCGGCTAACAAACGGCCAGCCAGTGTAGTGGTGCCCAGGTCAAGGGCAAGGCGGATATCGGTTCGGGTCATATCTCAAGTGCCCCGTGCGGTTAGCTGTGCTGTGCAATTCTGAATCATTTTGATTATTTGCCAAGGCGCCACCGACGCAGACCCAACCAGGTGCTAAACCAAGGAGGTGCAACGCAGGCAGCGCCACCAGAATAGACAGATAGAATTAGCCACACAGGACTCTAACACAGTGCTAACAGGTCGGGGATAGCCAATCATTCGCCGCAGTAAACCCGCGGCACCCGCTTGCTGACCTGGCAGAATACCTCATAGGAGATACTGCCGATCCGCTCGGCCCATTCTTCGGCCGAGATCAGGTTGCCATTGTCGCGGCCCAGCAGG
>JAQYVZ010000075.1 GCA_030145205.1 Desulfuromonadales bacterium
CGCGCCAGAGCCTTGGTGGAGACCTCCCGGTCGCCGTGCATCAGCACCAGAAACGGTGTGCCTTGCTCATTCTCCATAACCAGTGTTTTTACAACCTGATGCTCATCAACACCCAACTCACGTGCGGATGTTTTGGTGCCGCCCCGCTCTTCATAGGTATAAAGGTGAGGACTAAAGTCGATCTTGGCTTGTTTCAGCATTCGGGTGGCGGCTGTGACCGGAAATTTGTTCTTGGCCATGTCACCCTCTGAACCAGGAAACAGCCAGGAACAGCAGGCTGATTGCCGTTGCCGCCACTGCGCTTCCGCCGAGCAGGTTAAAGAAATTGCGCATCACCTGCTGGCCGCGGATTCCAACTGGCAAAACCCAGCCGATCAGGGCGCCGCCGACGGCACCGCCAAGATGCCCGGCGTTGTCGGCGCCCACCAACAACCCAAAGATGAAGGCAATCGCTGCCCATTTCACCATGAAGTTGCGGTAGTTGTGTGCCGCCGATCCACCGATGCGGTGGTAGTAGGTGATTGCGAAGCCGATCAGACCGAATAGTGATCCGCTGGCGCCAACCACCGGCACGAGTGGATGCCAGAGCAGGCCGGCGGCTGTTGCCGTCAAGGCCGTCACTGTGTAGAGCACCATGAATCTCACCGGACCGATCTCTTGCTCAATCATCGGTCCGACCTGGTAGAGCACCATCATGTTGAAGCCCAGGTGAATCAGACCACCATGGGTATAGGCGTAGGTAATGCAGCGCCACCATTCCCCGGAATCCATCACTAACGGCCAGTATTGACCGCCGCTGTAGACCAGCAGGTCGCCGCGTGGGTGTAGAACAGCCTGCAAGCCCAGCCCATACCGAAGACCGTGAAAGATCATCAGGCTAAACATCAACAGATTGAGGATGAGGATGATTTTGGTGAGTGACCAGCCCTCGATGATGTTGCCATGCACCAGGCCGCGCCAGTTTCGTTCGAGACGCATCATCCGCCACTGCCAGCGGGTGCCGTTCATGCCGAGGCGGTCAAAAAAGTTTTTCCAGTCCATAACTGCTTGTTCTCCTTCCGAAAGACAGATTAACACAGAACAGTAAGAAAATGGAGGTTGAAGAAGACGATGCGTCCCGTTTTGCAGCCGGATCCGGTGGACCGGTAAAATAGCAGAATCTTTGACGGGAAACTTGAATTATTGGGAAAATTTAGGCAAACTCATGAAACGGTTATCCTGTTGTTGAAGGCTGTTTCCATCAGAAATTTTTCGGGCAAATCGATGCGACTGACTGTCCAATTGCATGGCGTGTTCCGGCGTAATCGTTTCAAGGAAGAAACCGCCGATTATCCTGCGGGTACTTGTGTGCAGGACCTTGTTGTGAAATTTGCAATCCCCGAAGAGTTGCTGGGAATCATCCTGATCAATGAGGTGCATGCACGCGCCGAGGATCACCTCGCCGATGGCGATGTTGTGGCCCTGCTGCCGATCCTCGAGGGAGGCTAGCGACTCGTTCCGGAAACCGCCCACCCTGACTGCGTTACATATTTTGTGTTGTCTGTTGTGCAAGGAGAAAGATCATGCGGTTTTTGACCACCCAACCTGCCAGTGAACCTGCTTCGGTGCTGTACCAGCGCTGCACAATCGATTTGCAGACCGGAAAGATGGCGATGGCTGAAGTGCCTTGCCGCAACTTCGAGGATGTCATCGGCGGCTTCGGCCGTTCCTTTCAGCTTCTGGCTGAGCGCACCATCACCGATGCCTACTGCGATGAAAATCCCCTGATCGTCAACACCGGCCTGCTGACCGGCAGTAGTGCCATGACCGGGATGCGCACCTACTTTTCTGGCTACAGCCCGATCAAGGGCTCGCTCAAGGGTTTGCCTGCGGCGATGTGGTCGGCCGGCAGTGGCAAGTTTGGAGCCAAATTCAAATGGACCGGCCTGGATGAACTGATCTTCGAAAACCGCTCCGATCAGCCAGTCTACGCGCTGATCCGGGGAACGGCAACCGGACCGACTGTCGAACTGAGGCAGGCGGATCATCTGCTGGGCCTGTCGACCCACGATAAGATCATGGCGCTACAAAAAGAGTACCCTGACGCCCATTTTGCGGCGATCGGTCAGGCCGGAGAAAACTGGCAGAACGTTTATATGGGCGCGGTGGCTCTCAGTACGGAAAACCAACTCAAATCGGGCGAAGACAAGTGCCGTTTTGCCGGTCGCGGCGGCATGGGCAGCCTGATGGGGTACAAGAACCTGGTCGCCCTGGTGGCGCAGTGCCCGGACCAGGGCAAGCCGCTGTCACCCGAAGTCAAAAAGGTCAACATCAACGTCGTCAAAGGAGGCGGCTCCGCCCGCCTGCAGCCGATCAAACGGGGCGGTGGCGGTGGGACCTGGGCAGCTTACGACGTGATGCAGCCGTTCCATGCCGTGCCGGTCAATAACTTCCGGCCCCAGGGCAACGATATCCCTGAAAAGCTGTTCCGGGAAAATGTCGAGCCGCATTACGGGGTTGAGTCGAATGCCTGCTATCGCTGCGGCATCACCTGTCACAACAATATCTATGAGAAGAACGCCGATGGCAGTCGCGGCGAATTCCTGGCCAAGTTCGACTACGAGCCGCTCAATCTGCTCGGCACCAATATTGGCATCCATGAAGCCGGCCAAGCCGCCCGCCTGATCCAGCTGGTCGACAACTACGGCATGGATTCCATCTCCATGGGTGGCACCATCTCTTACGCACTTGCCTATAATCAACGCCACCCGGACAAGCCGATTCTCAATGGCGCCAATTTCGGCGACTACGAAAAAATTCGCGAACTGATCATCCAGGCCGGGGAAGGCCTGCTGCCGGAGGTTGGTCAGGGATCCATGCGCTTGTCGCGAAGCCTTGGCGAGCCTGGCTATGCCTACCATGTCAAGGGGCTGGAGATTCCGGCCTACCAGCCGGAGACCAACCCCGGCTACGCCTGGGCGATTGCCGGCGGCCATATGTCGATGGGCACCTACGGCATGCTGATCCGGGAAGGCAAGGCCGACATTGCCTCCTGGGTTCAGGCGATCACGCAGGATAAGTTGCAGATTGTCGGCTTCGACATGATCGGTCTGTGCAAGTTCTTCGATATCGTCAACGGTATCGGCACAGGCATGGTGGTCGATTGTCTGAAGAGCGAGTTTGGCCTGGAGGTGACGGAAGAGGAGCTGCGTGGCGCGGTTCGTCGCTCGTTCCTGCGTGGCTTGGCTCTTGAGCGCCGCCAGGGGTACGAGAAAGACGAATACGCCCTGCCGGCCGAGGTCGCTGACGATCCGAACCCGCACATCAAGATTCCAAACGTGACCTCCAAAGAGTTTTTTGCCGAACTGGAAGCAAAAGTCTGGGCGGTGTTTGAACCCGAGATGGAAGGATTGATCTGATCGACAACTGAATTTTTCTCCGAACCGTCCCACCTGCCAGGTTCGACCTCATGGTGGCCGGTCGATGGGTTCTGCTGGAAACGGCCGGGCCTCCCGTTTGGAAAGGAGAGCTGATGGTTCACTTCTCGGGTGAAGTGGCGGGGCTCTTTCTGTATCGGGAGAGCCCCACATGTATTACGAGGAGAGAGTGTTATGCGTTGCCTGGTTCTGTTGCTGGTTGCTGTGCTGTTCTGTTCCCCGGCTTTCGCCGAGACCCACCTGCGCCTCGCGACCACCACGTCAACGGAAAACTCCGGACTGCTCAGTGTGTTGTTGCCGCCGTTTGAACAGGCACAAGACTGCAAGGTCGATGTCATCGCCGTGGGTACCGGCAAGGCCCTGAAACTTGGCGAAACGGGCGATGTCGATGTTGTCCTGGTGCATGCCCGTTCCAAGGAGGATGCCTTTGTCGACGCCGGCTTTGGCGTGGACCGCCAAGGTGTCATGGCGAATGATTTCGTCATTGTCGGGTCTCCGCAAGATGTTGCTATGGTGCGGGGAATGATAGATGCCGACGCAGCGATGGAAAAAATCGCCCATAATCAGGAGACCTTTGTGTCCCGTGGCGATCAGTCTGGCACCCATACGCGGGAAAAACAGCTGTGGGCTATGACTGGTATGGCGCCAATGGGCGATTGGTATCTTGAGGCAGGTCGTGGCATGGGCGAAGTCCTGACCATGGCCGATGAACGCCAGGGCTATACCTTGACCGACCGGGGAACCTATATCGCCTATCAGAAAAAGGTCAACCTGGAAATCCTGGTTGAGGGGGACGAGCACCTGTTCAATCCTTATGGTGTCATTGCGGTCAATCCAGAGCGCCATCCGCACGTTCAATACCCGTTGGCCAAGCAGTTCATCGATTACCTGATCTCGCCTGAGGCGAAGAAAATTATTGATGGTTACCGGATTGCCGGCGAACAGCTCTTTTTCGCCGCGCACTAAGCAGGCGGGGAAAGACAGGCGTTGAATGGATTCTTTGACGACAGCCTTTCAGCTGATTCTGGGGCTTGATCACGATGTGTTGACGGCTGTGAGGACATCTGTGATGACTTCCGGAACAGCGATCCTGTTGACCGCCCTGTTCGGGATCCCCCTCGGAGGATGGATCGCCCTGCGCAGTTTTGTCGGCAAGCGGCTGGTGGTGACCGTGCTGAACACGCTGATGGCAATGCCGACGGTCGTCATCGGGCTGGTTGTGTTCGGGATGGTCAGCCGACAAGGTCCTTTGGGAGAATGGGGCTTGTTGTTCACGCCGGCGGCGATGATCCTCGGACAGATGATTCTGGCCTTGCCGATTGTGACCAACCACGCCATGGTTGCGGTGACCGGAGCCGACGATCGGGTTTGCACCACCTTGCAGACGCTCGGACTCGGACCATTTCAGGTGTTCGGCCGCTTACTGCTCGAAGTGCGTTTCGGCATCATGGCTGCGGTGATCACAGGGTTTGGTCGCGTGATCGGAGAAGTCGGCGTGGCCATGATGGCGGGCGGGACGCTCGGCGGCTCCACCCGGACCATGACCCCGGCGATCGCCCTGGAGACCAGCAAGGGCGAGTTTGCTTTCGGCCTGGCGCT
>JAQYVZ010000308.1 GCA_030145205.1 Desulfuromonadales bacterium
CCACCGTAAAGTCACCACTGCCAATTATCTGTACCATCGGACTGCCCGTCAGGTCCAGGGTCGCTCCACCTGTGTTGCGGATCGTAAACGTACGAGTCAGAGAACCGCCTACATCAACATTGCCAAAGTCCGTGTGGTCAACTGAACTCGGAGTCGTATCACCGTCGGCTATCTCCTGACTATTGCCAAGGACATCCATCTCCGGCTCAACGACCGTCACCCGAATATTATCGAATTCTCGCCCGTCTGAGAGTGCCGGATAATTGTCATACTGCTGGAACTTGATACGTACATTCGAGACATCCGAACTGCCCGCTGCGGCCTTCGCCAGCGACAGCACAGCATCCAGGCTAAACGACTTGTTCGTGAAACTACCCGTCAAGTCAGTGACCTTCACCCAGTTGGTACCATCGACACTCAACGAAATCCCGTCGCCCTTATAATGACCCACAAAGCTGCTAGGAAGAGTATGACCCTCATCTGCCAGACTCCAGTGATCCAGCGTCAGCGTCACATTCGTCTTGCCAGACAGATTAACATGCAAAATCGCCTCATTCACAGAGTACGTGCCGTTGCCAACTGTGTCGTCCATACGCAAGCGACCGCTGACAACCGCAATTCGGCCCTCGTTATCAGAATAGTACTCCCAGCCTTCCATAACGCCCGGCTGACCACTACCAAAGTCTTGAATATACGCTAACGACTGAGGCTGAACACCAACTGTACCGGCTCCCTGAATCTTAAAGTCATACGGATTCTCATTACCATCATTGTTCGGGATCCAAACAGTCGCCGTCTGAAGACCTGCACCACTCGGTATAAACTTGATCTGGAACGTGGTCGTCCCACCGCCGGCAGCCACCGGAGAACTCGGCTGCGCCACCGTAAAGTCACCACTGCCAATTATCTGTACCATCGGACTGCCCGTCAGGTCCAGGGTCGCTCCACCTGTGTTGCGGATCGTAAACGTACGAGTCAGAGAACCGCCTACATCAACATTGCCAAAGTCCGTGTGGTCAACTG
>JAQYVZ010000309.1 GCA_030145205.1 Desulfuromonadales bacterium
GGAAAAACTCAAGATCGACGACGTGCTGGGGGTCTGGCCGCTGCACGGCATCGTCGGCAGCTGGGGCGGGATCGCCGCCGGGATTTTCGGAATGCCGGTATTCGGTGGTATGGGAGGAGTGAATTTCTTTTCCCAGCTGGCAGGGACCCTGCTGGCAATCGTCTACGCCCTGGCCGTTGGTGTACTGGTGTATGTGATGGTTCGCAACCTGTTCGGTTTCCGCATGGACGAAGAGGATGAATTTGCCGGACCCGACCTGCGGATTCACCATATCAACGCCTATCCGGAAGATCATGTGCGCTGATTTTTCGGCGATAGATTGACACCTTAGGGCGTCGGGGGTATAATATGTATGGGTTAGAAGGTTGTTCGAGGAGGCCGGACGCGGTTTCCTTATTTGCCCTGGACGACTTACCCTCCTGGTCTCCAGGGTTTTTTTTGACTTAAAATCAAACGGCCGCCCTTCGGTGTTGCGAAGGGCGGCCGTTGTGCGTTTTTTTTTGAGGTTTGAAAGGACTACTTGCCTAGCTTCTCCATATTGTTTTTTTCCATCTGGACCAGTTGGGCGAAGCTGTAGCGCCTGAGAGTTGCCATCATGTCCTGGCGGACTTCTTTCCAGGCGCCGTGGACCGGGCAAAACACTTCTCGTTCGCAGGAGTCCCCGTCGGTCAGGCACTCGTTAAGATATAGCGGGCCTTCCTGGGCGACCACGACATCAAGCAGGGTCACCTCGGTCGGATCCTTGCGCAGGAAAAAACCGCCGCCGACGCCCCGCTGCGAACCGACGATGCCTTCTTTGATAAGGGGTTGCAGAATCTTGGTCAGAAAGGCCGGAGTGATGTCTTGGTGGCTGCAGATGTCTTTTTTAAAGACGATTTCCCCGCGTGGCTGGCGAGCCAGGTAGAGCAGGGCGCGGATGGCGTATTCTGTGGCGCGGGTAATGATCACGTTGACCTCCTATTCATAACCAAGCAGGTAACAGATATCGTCCCTGAGCAGATTTGTCAACATTAAAGACAA
>JAQYVZ010000310.1 GCA_030145205.1 Desulfuromonadales bacterium
GCGACATCGGCTGGCATGGGCGACAACACGGTGTTGTCTCGCTATCGGAGCGAAAGTTGCGTGTCGAAAAACCCCGGCTACGAAAGAAAGGCAAAGGTGTCGGCAGGGAAGTAACGATCCCGGCCTATGAAGCGATGGTTATGAACAGTCGTCTCGGTTGGCGGATTCTGGAGATATTGATGAACGGTGTTTCGACAAGAAAATACAAAGACATTCTGCCGCAAATGGCCCAGACTGTCGGGGTAAGCAAGTCGCAGATCAGCAGGGAGTTTATCGTCGCCAGCGAGAAACAGTTCAAGGAACTTTGTGAACGTCGATTTGACCAGACAGATATTCTGGCGATATATATCGATGGTATTCAGTTCGGCGATTGTCACGTGATTGTGGCCTTAGGAGTCGATTCCGGCGGTTTTAAGCATATTCTGGGGCTTCGCGAGGGCAGCAGTGAAAACAGCCGGGTAGCGACAGACCTTCTCAATGATATTGTCGAGCGAGGCATCAAGCCGGATCGCCTTCGGCTGTTCGTTATAGATGGAAGCAAGGCATTACGTTGTGCGATCGATGCGGTGTACGGGCCGAAGAATCCGGTTCAGCGATGCCGCAATCATAAGGTTCGCAATGTATTAGGTTATCTTGGGGACGATCAGAAAGACCAGGTCAGATGTGCGATGAAGGCGGCGTTTTCTCTTGATGCAGTCAAGGGCAAACAAAAGTTGAAACAACTGGCCAAGTGGCTCCAGCAGGAGTATCCTTCGGGAAGGTCCAGTCTTCTTGAAGGTTTGGACGAGATGTTTACTATCAATGCGTTGGGATTGCCGAGGAGCCTTCGCCGTTGCCTGGGTTCGACGAATGTTATCGAGTCGCCGAACAGCGGTGTTCGCACTCGAACGGGTCGTGTCAAGAACTGGCAGGACCATGGGATGGTGGTTCGTTGGGTGGCCGCGTCGCTGCTGGATATGGAAAAACGATTCAAGCGGATCATGGGTTATCAACAGTTGTGGATACTGGATGCCA
>JAQYVZ010000311.1 GCA_030145205.1 Desulfuromonadales bacterium
CAATGTCGACGAGTGGTCCCCTGGCACCATGCGCATCTGCCATGCCGGGATCCGCTTCTTTTTTACCAAGGTTCTTGACCGCTCCTGGCGCACCTTTGAATATCTGCGTGCCCAGAAAGAGCATCGCCTGCCGACGGTGCTCAGATGCGAGGAGGTGCAGCGCATCCTGGCCTGCGTCTACACCTTTCACAATCGCATCTTTCTCAACACCGTCTACTCCTGCGGCCTGCGCCTGCAGGAGGCCCTACACTTGGAGGTCTCCCTGAAACCCTGCGGAGCGCTGATGTCATCTGTACGGACATTCGGGACGCCTTCGACCTGCTGCTCTAAGACGCCCGCCTGAAGGCGACCCTGCGAAATTAAGCGGCCCGAAAGTAGAAAACCCCGCCCAGAGGGCGGGGTTTTCTACTTCGCATTAAATATCATGTCACCGGAATTCGACGTTGATCCCATTTCTTCCTGCGCCGTTTTAAAAGGTTATTCGGTCCGTGCGATAGGCCGCTGGCACATATGCGTCAGTGGACCCATGAAAGTGACATTTGATACAGGGTATAGGCAAAGTACCTGGTAGGGGATGGCAGTTGTTGCATTGCCCCTGGTAACTATTTGAAGCATTGTATGGGGTTTCAGAGTCATTGCCGTGATGGACATTTTTCCAGGTGGGAGGAGTACCAATATAGTGACATTTGATGCACAGGGTTCCCCAATCGGTGGCAGTGAAGGTGTTGTCGCCAAACGTTGAGGAGCCAGCATTAACCGTCGTTCGTATCAACGCAACATTGGGCGAACCATGAGGTTCATGACAGTCAGAGCAGGAGAGGACATATCCAAGTGCCGTTGATCCCGTCGTGTAGGGTGCGTTAACGGCGATGGCGCCATCTGCGGCCAGGGAACCATGCTTATCTCTACTATCTCCACTACTCGTCCAGTTGATTTTAATGACTGTAGAAGGGTTCTTCAGTGTGGAACTCGTATAATAGATGTCATTGCTGGAATTGTGGCAATCGGTGC
>JAQYVZ010000312.1 GCA_030145205.1 Desulfuromonadales bacterium
CGAAAAAATAACCGAGGCCGGGATAGGCCAGCCCCCAGAGGATGCCGCTGATCACCGCGTAGCCGGCAAAGAGCAGGGGGCGCATGCGGGCATGGCCGGCGACGAAGGGGATGAAGGGGCGCAGAAATCCGATGAAGCGCCCGAGAAAAACGCTTTTGCCGCCGTGTTCGACAAAAAATATTTCTGACTTTTTAAGCAGGGTATGGTAACGGCGGAAGGCAGGTTTGCGCAGGAGCGAAGCGCCCATGCGCGCGCCGAGCCAGTAGCTGAGCAGATCGCCCAAAATGGCGCCGAGGGTCGAGGCAAAAACCAGGGCGCCGTAGCCGCCTTTGCCGTTGGCCGCCAGAAAGCCGGTGAACACGATCAGGGTACTGCCGGGTACGATCAGGCCGGCTACGGCCAGGGACTCGAAAAAAGAAATGAGGAAAATCAGGACGTAATATCCCGCTCCGGTCGGAAGCCAGTGAAAGATGTCCTGAATCCAGGTTTCCATGCGATCCGCTCCATGAGGTTTGTCCCTCTCGCGGAAGGAGAGGGCTCATTCTGTTATGTATGATGCGTTCGAAAAGTTTTTCGATAGCTAAGCAAAAATTTCGTCATACAAGGCTTAGTGATTTTTCAGGGATGAAGGCATACGTCAGGTATGTCGATGTCCTGAAAAAACGCTGTAACGCAGTAGGGCGGACTTTTTGCGATGCCATTAAGTATAGCGTCTCATCCGCCGAAGCGGGCATACCATGCGTCGAATATCGCCGGCTTGTCAGCACCGAAGCGGGCCAGGGACTGTCGTACCTGTTCCGGCGTGCGTTCCTGATCGTTTTCTTTGGGATCTTTCGAAAAGAACAGGTCCGCGTAGGTGATGATCTGCTCTTCGACGCTTATGGGCAACATGTCGCGTATCGGCAAGGGGAGGTGGTTGGAACGGATTTCTTCGGCTGTCAGGCCCACGCCGATATGACGCTCACAGACCAGCGCGTGTTGGGGGAGCCCTTCCTGATCGAGCAGTTC
>JAQYVZ010000313.1 GCA_030145205.1 Desulfuromonadales bacterium
GGTCAATGTCGTCTGCCTCGAGGATATCCGCTCCCCCCTGGTTGTCACCGACCTCCAGGCCCAACAAGTCGGCATAGTAGCCATCGACGGTCGCGGCTACCACGAGTGGCGACTGTCGGCGACCTTCCTGCCCCAAGACGCCGACGGCCTGGAAAGTAGCGGGCTGCGGAGAGGGGACATCGTCTCCATCACCGTTACTGCCCTCGGTCTCACCAACCAACTCTGTGAGCTCCTATCAAGGCAGCGGTCAATCCGCCAAGGACTGATCCGCTACCGGCTGCAGCTAGCCCACTATGAGGCCGCATGATCCTCTCAGAGATCAAAAAGCAACTGGCCCTCGATCAGGGCAATATCTTCACCGGCCAAGTCATCGGGGTGGGGACGACAACCGTAAAGGTAAAAACCAAAGAAGGAAAAGAAATCAACGTCAGCACCGACGGCGGCTACTCCCTCGGTGATCTCGTCCAGGTCCACACTGACGGCACCACCCACAGCATCGCCGGCAAAGCCCCAATCGCCGCAGTAGACGGCGAAATCATCGTTCACGTTTGACACGTAAACGGCTGAGGTTTAACGGGTAGATTACCCGGTTGAATAGAATAACAGAAGAGGAAGCGACCGGACGATGGCTGTAACCACCGCCCGGCCGCCAGAATCACAGAACACTCCTGTGAGCCCAGCCAAGGCTCCCCCACCCCGTACGAGGCGGGCGAGTCTATCACGTCAAAACTATTTTGAAAAGACGGAGGCTCACTATGTCTAAACCAATCATCCCGTGGATCGGCGGCAAACGCAAACTCGCCGACCACATTCTGCCACTGTTCCCGGCTCATCAATGTTATGTCGAGCCGTTCTGTGGCGCAGCAGCTTTGTTCTTTCTCAAGCAGCCCTCCGAAGTGGAAGTCCTCAACGACATCAATGGCGACTTGGTCAACCTGTACCGGGTTGTAAGGCACCATTTAGAGGAACTTTACAAGCAGTTTAAATGGGCACTGAGTAGTCGTC
>JAQYVZ010000314.1 GCA_030145205.1 Desulfuromonadales bacterium
CCGCAGCAGTTCAGTCTCGGCATCGTGATCAGTCTGGTGTCGGCGTTCCTCTTTGTCATGGCCGCTTGGGGTCTGTATGTGCTTCTGAAACCGGTGAACCAGGAGCTGGCGCTGCTCCTGCTCGTGCTCAACGCGATCGGTGTGGCCATACATTGCGTCAGCACGTTCCCGCTCATCTTCGCAGTGCTACTTGGCGACGGCAGCTTCATGCAGGCGTACTCGTCGGCCCAGGTCGAGGGCCTGGCTCAGATCTCCGTCAATCTCTACAAATCGAGCTTTGTCACCGCGCAGCTGTTCTTTGGCACGTGGCTGTTCCCGCTGGGCTATCTGGTCTACAAGTCCAAGTTCCTTCCCAAGTTCTTGGGCGTCCTTCTGATTCTCGACGGGGTCGGCATCCTTGTGTGGTTCGTCCAGGCGTTCCTGCTGCCGGACTACCCGGAGATCATCTACCCGGGGCTTCTGGTGAGCTTCGTCGCAGAGGTCGGCCTCGGACTGTGGCTCCTGATCAAAGGCGTGAAGACTACTACGTCCACACCATCTCGCGCATAACCCGCCGATAGGGCGACCAGATCCCGCAGAGCATGTAAGGACTACAATCAACCCATGTCGACGCCGATTCTCGCCACCAAGCTCTATGTGCCGCCGTCGCCGCCCAACGCGGTTCTTCGTTCCGGTCTGATCAAGCGGCTGGACGAAGGCTTGCAGGGCAGGTTGGTGCTCATCTCTGCCTCGGCGGGCTTTGGCAAGACCACGATGATCAGCCAGTGGTTGGCCGGCGGGCGTGTTGACCCGGAGATCCGGACTGCGTGGCTTTCCCTGGACGAAGGCGACAGCGAGCCGGCGCGCTTCCTGGCCTACCTCGTCGCCGCTCTGCGGACTGCTGTGCCGGAGGCTGGGGAACAGGCGCTTGGCATGCTCCAGTCGCCCCAGCCGCCGCCGACGGAAGCCGTGCTGACGGCTCTGCTCAACGAGATCACGACTCTCCCGCACGGCATCGTCCTCGTC
>JAQYVZ010000315.1 GCA_030145205.1 Desulfuromonadales bacterium
CTTCATGGGGTGTCCGGTATCCGCGACAGAAAACAAAACCGTTTTTTACCCTGTTTGTTGACTCTGACAAAATGGAAGGCGGCGGTGGGTCGCGACCCGCCGGTTCCCAGAGTAACCTGACAGGGAACAACCCTTGGCACGGGAACCTTGATCCTCCCAAATCCCTCCCGAACCTTCCTGAAAATCCTTCCTTTCTCTGCTAGTATTTAAGAGCATATTTCTTTCGCCCCCTCCCCGGAGCAGGAAGCTTCTCTGGCTCGTCATCCCCCTGCTGCTCCTGCTTGGCTCCGGCCTCTATGCAACGGGTCTTTTCACCCCGGCGGTCGAGATCGAGCTGGCGACCGTTTCGCTGGTCTACCCGTCGCAGTCCCTTACCCAGCTCAACGCCAGCGGCTACGTCGTCGCCCAGCGCAAGGCAGCCGTTGCGAGCAAGGTCACCGGGCGCCTCGAGTGGCTGGGGGTCGAGGAAGGAAGCCCGGTCCAGAGGAAAGATAGAGGGTCAAGTCTCAACATTTGACAAGTGCTGTCAAATGTTGAGACTTGACCCTCTATTCCCTGTACGGCTTTGTGTTTGACAGGATGGAGAAGGAGGATAAGATCAATAAAACTTACTAATCACTTGTTAGGCGCCACAAGGAGACCCCCCCCCTTGAATTTCTCAGCAGGAATCACGGGCGAAGGCATCTCACTTCGGATCGGCGAATCCGAACCAGAATCCCTGCAGCCGTCGGCTACGGCCAATCAACAAACCCCAAAGCGCTCATACGGCTACGCGCACCGCGACAAGGACGGAGTACCGTTCTACATCGGCAAGGGCACCGGTCGCAGGGCGTGGGACGACTCCCGGCACCCGCTTTGGCACAGGTATGTCCGGAATCATCTTCAAGGCAGGTACACGGTCCAGATCCTCGTGGACGACATGTCGCCCGAGCAAGCGGAGGAGTTGGAAAGCGCATGGATCGCTCAGGAGAGTGAGACCCTGGTGAACTGGGTCAACTTTGGTC
>JAQYVZ010000316.1 GCA_030145205.1 Desulfuromonadales bacterium
TAAATTTATGATGCGTGTTGGCCGGACACTTCCACCCGTAGCGTCACCCTTATCCTGGAAAGATATTGTTTCAGGTGTTTGGGGTTTGTGCCGGGGGGGACGCGAAACGGAACGATTTTCCAGCGAATTGCAGGCCCATTTCAGCAAGAAATACTGCTTTCTGGTCTCTTCCGGAAAAGCTGCCCTGACACTGATTCTGCAAGTGCTCAAAGAAGAGAGGCCGGAGAGGGACCAGGTTCTGATTCCGGCCTTTACCTGTTATTCGGTTCCATCTGCAATAGTTAGAGCAGGCCTAACGGTGATTCTGTGCGACATCGATCCGGTCACGCTTGATTTCGATTATCGGCAATTGCAGGGTAAGCTCGATAATCCTCGCCTCTTATGTGTCGTACCTGTTCATCTATTCGGGATGCCCGCTGATGTCGAACGACTTCGAGTAATGATCAAGGATCCAGCGGTCGTAATTGTCGAGGATGCGGCACAGGCCATGGGGGGCATCTGGGAAGGGGGCATGCAGGGGACCCAAGGAGATGTCGGAGTTTTCAGCCTTGGGCGGGGTAAAGCCCTCTCTACCGTGGAAGGTGGAGTCATTTTGACTGACCGCGACGAATTAGGGCGGGTGCTAGCCAGAAAATTCGAAGAGCTGGACACATACCGCGGCGTGGAAATTCTGCGACTGTTTTTTTATGCCCTGGCTTTAAAGGTTTTGTCGCATCCCTCGCTGTTCTGGTTGCCAAAGGCTTTGCCCTTTCTGCGGCTGGGGGAAACCATTTATGACCCGCATTTTCCGATGCGCAAGATGACGGAGTTTCAATCCGGGTTAGCGCGAAACTGGCTGCGGAAGTTGGATGCTCTTCAAGCAACACGACGCGCCGCTGTGGCTGAGTGGCTTCGCCTGTTGCGCTCCCCCTTGCTCTCGATAAATACTACGAATCCACCAGCGCTGCTGCGTTTCCCAGTGTTGATGGCTAATGCTGAAAGTGCCCGGGTTGTGCTGGCT
>JAQYVZ010000317.1 GCA_030145205.1 Desulfuromonadales bacterium
GGCGTACCTTTGTCTCACGGGCAACCTGTGACGCCGACTGCGATATCGCGGATGAAGCAACGCGGTTAATGGCCATTGCGGCGGCACCAGGCACCGCCGTTTTGCTGATACGGCTGAGGTTTTCAACGGCCTGCTCAAGACCTTTTATGGCCATACATCCCCCTTTCAGCGGCGACGGTTAACGGCAGGCGGTACGCCCCGTCCAAGCCAGAGATGACAACTTCCGCCATCATCCGGCGAAACCCGATCTACCCAGAAATTTTCCTCACCGATGGTCAGCGTGTCTCCACGCCGCAGCTGCCGCACCTCATCAGTCCGGACAAACAGGGACGGGCTGGAGCCTTCAACGCGCACGCCCTGTCCGGCATAGCTGATATTTTCAGGGTCATCAAAAACACCACGTATCACCGCACCTGACTGCTCACCGGATGTAATGGTGGCTGACGTTCCCATGTACCCGCGTATCGTTTCATCGGCGCGGGCAATGGCAGCATCGAACAGGTTATCGAAATCAGCCACAGCGCCTCCCGTTATTGCATTCTGGCCAGGCCGCGCTCTGTCATTTCGGCTGCCACACCGGCAGAGACACGAAACGCCGTTCCCGGCAGCACAAATGCCACAGGTTCATCCCGCGTGGCGTGAAGTGCATCAGTATGCAGCTTCACCAGTGCCACGACCGTGACCAGTTCAGACGTATCCAGAATCACGGTATCCGGCTGCGCTGATCCCACCTCATTTTCATGTCCGGTCAGCACATTTTCCCGGCTGAGAGGGGTGTCCTGACCGGCAGTTTCATCCGTGTCATCAAGCTCCTCTTTCAGCTCTGCCACACGGAGCGCCAGTTCTTCTTTCGTCCCCGTCAGGCTGACATCACGGTTCAGTTGTTCACCCAGCGAGCGGAGACGGGCAATCAGTTCATCTTTCGTCATGGACTCCTCCACAGAGAAACAATGGCCCCGAAGGGCCATGATTACGCCAGTTGTACGGACACGAACTCATC
>JAQYVZ010000034.1:2500-28063 GCA_030145205.1 Desulfuromonadales bacterium
TCAGGGCAAAGGCTTCACCACCCTCCTTGCGGCGGACAAGTTCTGTCCCTGTCGTAATGTTCCCCCATTGGTCCGACCCGCCCATCTGCAACTTGCAGTTCTTCTCACGGTACAGATGTAAAAAATCAGTCCCTTGAACCAATTGATAGGTAAATTCGGTAAAGGACAACCCCATCTTGGACTCTTCGCCCAGACGCTTCTTGACGCTGTCCTTGGCCATCATGTAATTGACCGTGATGTGTTTGCCGATGTCACGGATGAAATCGAGAAAACTGAAGTTTTTCATCCAGTCGTAATTATTGACCAGCTCGGCGGCATTGGCGGCATCCGATTCAAAATCGAGAAACTTCGCCAACTGCTTTTTCAGACACGCTTCGTTATGACGAAGGGTCTGTTCGTCGAGCAGATTACGTTCCACCGACTTCCCAGACGGATCGCCGATCATCCCTGTTGCCCCACCGACAAGTGCGATCGGTTTATGGCCGGCGATCTGGAAATGCTTGAGCATCATCACGCTGACCAGATGGCCGATATGCAAAGAATCAGCCGTCGGGTCGATCCCAACGTAGGCCGATGTCATCTCTTTTTGAAGTTGTTCTTCCGTCCCGGGCATGATGTCGTGGATCATGCCGCGCCAAGTCAACTCTTTGACAAAATTCATTTTCAATACTTATCTATTCAGTGTGTTTGGATTATCACCTGCCCCTGGCTCCGTCCGCAGCCAGGCAGACATCTCAATTGTCCAGTTCCATGATCCGCTCAATCGCCCGGGCCTTTCCGGTTGTCTCATCGACGTCGACGACAACCGCACACAGCATGGGGTCCTTCTTGCTGACCTCGTAGCGCACCGGCATCTGAGTCAGGAAACGCTCTACGGACAGTTCCTTGCGAATACCGATGACGGAATCACGCCCACCGGTCATGCCGGCATCGCTGATAAAGGCAGTCCCACCAGGCAGCACACGTTCATCAGCGGTCTGCACATGAGTGTGTGTTCCCAACACGGCGCTGACGCGCCCGTCCAGGTACGCGCTCAAGGCCCCCTTCTCGCTGGTCGCCTCGGCGTGAAAATCAACCATGACAACCTTATAGCGCGCATCCAGGTCCGCCAGGAGAGCATCCGCCGTCCGGAAGGGGCAATCAAGATCTCCCATGAAGACCCTTCCTTCAAGATTGATGATCGCCACCGGCACACCGCCGCTGGTCTCATAGACGCCGCAGCCCCGCCCCGGCAGGTCAGGCGGGTAGTTCGCAGGCCGGAGCAGACAGTCTTCGCTGTCAAGCAGCGGGATACCATCTTTTTTGTCCCACACATGATTGCCGGTAGTCAGCACATCAATGCCGAGGTCGAGCAGTTCGCTCAAAACATCGGGAGTCAGGCCGAATCCCGCCGCCGCATTTTCAGCGTTGGCAACAACAAGATCAATCTCATGATGGGCAACCAGACGTGGCAAACATTCTGCCACCATGCGTCGACCGGGACGACCAATGATATCGCCTATAAACAGTATCTTCAAAGAATTCTTCTCCGAAACGGTAGCGGACGCCGGCATGAGAGCTAAAGACCTCACACCTGTACGTCTTCAACAGTCTCTTTATTTGGCGTAATCCACCGCCCGGGTTTCACGAATAACATTCACCTTGATCTGTCCGGGATAGGTCATGTCATTCTCGATCTTGCGCGCGATATCACGAGCGACGGCGTGCGACTGATCATCCGAGACCTTGTCGCTGGAGACCATGACCCGGATTTCACGCCCTGCCTGAATGGCGTAGCAAGCCGTCACGCCCTCGACATTGTTGCCGATGCGCTCCAAATCATTCAACCGCTTGACATAGGTTTCCAACATTTCACGCCGCGCTCCAGGCCGTGCTCCAGACAGGGCATCTGCAGCCTGAACCAGGACAGCCAACACCGTCTCCGGCTTCTCCTCTTCGTGATGGGCGGCAATTGCATGTACAATCTTGGGGGCTTCGCCATGTTTCCTGGCAAGGTCCGCCCCGATCAGGGCATGTGAGCCTTCGACTTCGTGGTCGACCGCCTTACCAATATCGTGGAGGAGGCCTGCACGTTTGGCCTGCTTGACGTTTACACCCAACTCCGCAGCCATGATCCCGCACAGGAAGGACACCTCCAGAGAGTGCTGCAACACATTCTGTCCATAAGAAGTCCGGTACTTAAGCCGACCGATCAACCTGATGATCTCGGGATGGATGCCATGCACGCCAACATCGAAGGTCGCCTGCTCGCCAGCCTCGCGCACGATGCCATCGACATCCTGTTCCGCCTTCTTGACCACTTCCTCAATCCGCGAAGGGTGAATACGGCCGTCGGTGATCAGGCGCTCCAGTGACAGACGGGCCACTTCCCGGCGCACCGGGTTGAACCCGGAGATGATGACGGCTTCAGGCGTATCGTCAATAATCAGGTCGATGCCAGTGGCCGCTTCGATCGCACGGATGTTACGGCCTTCACGACCGATGATCCGCCCTTTCATTTCATCATTGGGCAGAGCCACGGAGTTGATGGTTTTTTCCGCGACATAATCACCCGCGTAACGCTGAATCGCGAGAGACAGGATTTTCTTGGCCTTCTTGTCGGCCGTTTCCTTGGCCTCGTCTTCAATCTGCTTGATATTTTTGGCGGCATCGTGACGCGCTTCACTCTCCATCGAGGCCATCAGTTCATGCTTGGCTTCTTCTGAGCTGATATTCGCGATCTGCTCCAGACGAGTTCTCTGTTCCGTAACCAGCTGCTCCGCCTCTTCATTTTTCTGTTGCAGGTGACGCTCGCGATCACTGATTGATTGCTCACGGCGACCCAGCTCCTCAGATTTTTCCTCGAGATGACTGGATTTTTTCTCCAGGTTTTCCTCTTTCTGAACCAGGCGCCGCTCAAGCCCGTGCAGTTCCCGCCGGGTTTCCCGCGCCTCGACCTCAAATTCCTCTTTCGCCTGAAACGCTACATCCTTGGCCTGAACTTCTGCCTCTTTGCGAAGCGTCGCCGCTTCTTTTTTGGCACGATCAACGATCTGGGCAGCGTCCTGTTCGGCATTAGCCAATTTGGTCGCAGACGATTTGCGACTCACCAGGGCACCAACCAGCCCGCCAACAACAAGGCTGATCACTGCAACAATAATTGCAAGTCCGTTATTCAAAACTGCCACCTCCTCTTATCAAGATGGTTTATATGGAAGCCGCTGACAGCCGTGTAACACATGAGCATCAGCGGCAGAAAGCCAACATACAGGTCTCGGTAACAATAACCGAGAGCGACTGGTCGTATTCCCCTGTCGGCAGACAGTCCACGACCTGAAAATCGTAAGCAAAACCGACCCGCAGCATCTGCTGCCGGCAGGACGACAGGAATCTGTCGTAAAAACCTCGCCCATAACCGAGCCGATGGCCCTTGCGATCAAAAGCGACCCCTGGAACCACGCACAAATCAATGTCCGCAGGATCCGCGATGACGCCCCCCGCCGGCTCAGGAACATTGAAAGATCCCGGCTTCAGGCGGGTGAGGTCAGTAATCTGCACGAACACCAACTGATCACCCTCAACCCGGGGGTAAACGACGCGCTTGCCTGCGGCCAGCGCCGCCTTGGCAACCAGAGCGGTCTCGACTTCGTTACGGATCGGGCTGTACAACGCCAGGCACTGCGCTGAGCCAAAGGCGTCCAGAGCCAGGAAACGTTCTTGAACAACGCGACCGGAATCATGGCGCTGAGCCAGATCACACTGGCTACGCCGGGTCAGCATCTTGTCGCGAATCAGCTGTTTTGGCATGAACGAGATCCCGCGCTTTACCAGGATCTCCAGCAAGGAAGGTTCAGACAGAGGATGACAAGAAGTGGACGTTTAACTCTTCGGGCAAAGCCCCCCGCAAGCGGACGCGACAGCACTCCCCCGGCAGAACCCGGGGTCACCGTCATCAGAGCCGATACAACATCTTCGGCCACGCGTCTGATGTGCAATACATTGAGAGATCAACGTCATCTTCTTTTTCGAAACGCCGCCGGCCGACCCTGCTTTCAGCAGGCCAAGCTCCGGGGCGATGTACCATCATTCAATCTATCTAAAAATCCCCTGACGGGAGATCGTTCCAAAAACCAAACTGCTTGCCGCTACAGGCGGAGCAGTTTTATCCAATATTCTAACCTTTTATATCTTCTAATGCCAGCGCATTCTCGATTCGATCTGCCAGACGCTTCAGCTGCTCTGCGGAGATCTCCGGCGCAGACGCAGGCACGGCCTGGCCACCCTGTAGATGAATTGCAGACACGTTAAACAGGGCGAGAATGGCAGCCTGCATGGTGTCAACGGTGCGGCCGGCAGAGGTCACCTGAGCGATCTGTTCCTCGACAAAGCTGGCTACCCGTTGAACTTCTTCGGCGGACGAGTCGCTTTTGAGATGAAATTCCTGGCCGAGAAGCGATACCTTAACGCTCTGTTTCATGCGCTGTTCCGATCCAGTTGACCCAGCTTGGCCAGCAGGCGATCCAGTTCTGCTGCGACACGCTGCTTGTCCTCCTGCAGTGCGTCACGTTCGCGGGTCAGAACCTGCCTGTGCTGCAGAAGCTCAGTACGCTCTACCAGCAACGCTTCAATCAGTTTTTCCAGACGTGCAAATTCTTCAGACACCACGTGAACGCCCCTTTGTATGAACCTGAAATTTAGGGCAAAACTCCGGAGATGTCAAGCGTGTGACCCCTTAGCGAAACAAGGCATCGACAAACTCATCGGCATCGAACGGACGTAAATCATCCACACCCTCACCGACGCCGATATAACGAACCGGGATCTGCAACTGGCTACTGATCGCGACCACAATCCCCCCCTTGGCCGTTCCATCCAGCTTGGTCAGGGCCACGCCGGACACATCCACCGCTTCCTGAAACTTGTTCGCCTGGATCAGGGCATTCTGGCCGGTGGTTGCATCGAGGACCAGTAGGGTTTCATGCGGTGCTCCGGGGATCTCACGATCCAGGACACGCCGCATCTTGCGCAACTCCTCCATCAGGTTAACCTTGGTGTGCAGGCGTCCGGCCGTATCGATGATCAGGACATCGGCCTGCCGGGCAACCGCAGCCTTGGCCGCATCGAACGCGACCGCTGAAGGGTCAGACCCTTCAGCATGCGCGACAACGTCAACCCCCGAGCGCTCTCCCCAGATCTGGAGTTGCTGAACGGCCGCGGCACGGAAGGTATCGCCGGCGCCAAGCACAACCTTTTTCCCCTGGTTGGCGAACTGTCGGGCCAACTTGCCGATGGTCGTCGTTTTACCGACACCGTTCACCCCGACAACCATAATCACGAAAGGACCCTGACCGCCTGTTTCGAGAGCCGCCTCTCCTGAATTAAGCCGGACACGAATCTCATCCGCCAGAAGATTCCTCAAGGCATCCGGGCCATCATCTTTATGGGACGCCGCCCTGCTGGTCAGGTCCGCCACCAGAGCCTGGGTCGTCTCCATGCCGAAGTCTGCCGTGATCAGAATCTCTTCAAGCTCTTCAATAAATTCGTCGTCAAGCTTGGCGTGGCTACCGATCAGGGCATCGACTCGCCCAACCAGTGATGACCGCGTCTTGTTCAGCCCCAGGCGCAACCGCTCGAACATGCTGACCGGGACAGGCTCTACCTCGGGCGCACTGACGACAATCGGTTCCGGCGCCTCGACAGAAGGGGGCTCCTCCGATGGCGCTTCAGCTGACACCGCTGGCTCAGCAACCGGCGCAGCAGCTTCCGGCTCGGGCTCCGTGACGACCTCCGCTGCAGCCTCAACATCAGCAACCGGGGGCTTTTCCAGCTCGGCCGCCTCGACGTCCTCACTCTCAGCCGCTGCAGCGCGCCTGGCCTCTCGCTTGACAGCCCGACGGCCACGTGAGCGGACAACGAGCAAAAGGATGAACAGCAGCAACAGGAGCGTCAGGAGCAGGTAAACGAGGCCAAGAGCTGCCAGCGTTCCCTGCTCTTCCGGCACACCCAAGCCAACCAGAAACTGCTGCAACAAAGCGAGGTATTCTTTAAGCATATCCATTCAATTCCACCATAGTCGTTGTTGTTAATCTCGCGCTCAGCCGATTTCTTCTTGCAAAACCCGCAGGCAGCGCCGCGCCTCGAACAGGGCGCGACCGAGCAGGTCCGAGCGATTCAGCGTCAGCACGAGAAAATAATCGAGTGTCACCGGCAGGATAATCAACTGGGCCTGCTCGGTCGTAATGACGATTTCTTTGAGTTGGTCGCCGTTGAGCCGGCCGGCCACGTCGCGCAAATTGGTCAGGATCACACCCTTGTAGGCGCCGATCAGCTTCAAATCGTAGTCGTCCATCAACCCGACCTGATCGACAGCCTCGCCCTCCCAGTCGGCAAGGATTGCGCCCTGGGCCCCCGGAGTCCGTTCAACCATTTCTGATAGCAACACTTTGAAAGACATGACTCAGGCAGCCTCCCGCATCCGCACCGAAACCAGCTTTGAGACCCCGGGGTCTTCCATGGTGACCCCATAGAGGTTGTCGGCAATCTCCATGGTCTGCTTGTTGTGGGTGATGATAATGAATTGGGACTCGGCCGTCATCTGCTTGACGACATCGTTAAAGCGGCCGATGTTGACGTCATCAAGCGGTGCATCGACCTCATCCAGAAGACAGAAGGGTGACGGTTTAACCTGAAAAATCGAGAAGATCAGGGCGACTGCCGTCAGCGCTTTTTCCCCACCGGAGAGCAACGAAACATTCTGCAACTTTTTGCCGGGGGGTTGGGCCACGATATCGATGCCCGTCTCCAGAATGTCACTCTCATCGGTCAGGCGCAGCTCCGCCTGGCCACCGTTGAACAGCTGCGGGAAATTCTCACGGAACTTGGCATTGATCAGATCGAAGGCTTCACGGAAACGCTTCCGAGTGGTCCGGTTGATTTTGCTGATCGCCGCCTGCAGTCCCTCCAGGGACGCCAGCAGGTCTTCCTGCTGAGTGGTCAGGAACGTATAGCGCTCCTCCAGTTCCTTGAACTCGTCGATCGCCGTCAAGTTGACTTCGCCAATCTCATCGATGCGCTTCTGCAAAAAAGTCCGGCGTGATTCTGCCAGCTGTTGATCAAACTCCGGGGCAAACTCGGCCGACACGTCAGGGTCCTCAAGGTCGAGACGATAGCGTTCCAGAAACGATTGCCGCAAATGCTCTGTCTCAAGGGAAAACTCACGGCTCTGCAACTGGCCAGCAGTCAACTCTTCGCGTGCCTGGTTGGCCCGGGTCCGTAGCTGGCGTATTTCCGTTTCACGCCGCTCGAGATCCTGACGACTCTCCTCAAAACGGTCCCGCAGGTTGGCCTGAGCCGCCTGTTTCTCAACACGGCGAGCATGCAGAACCTCGATTTCCTGTTTCAGCCGTTCGGCATCCTGACGCAAGCTTACGGTCTTGGCCTCCGCCTCCTCGCGACTGGACACCAGTGACACCTGCCGCTGTTGGAGCTGTTCACGGGACTTGCGAATTCGACTCAAGGTTTCACGCAGGCCGTCATCACGTTCGCGCAGACCGACCTGGGCGACCTTGGCCGCCGTCAACTTCTGGCGAACTTCTTCGGCCTGCAACCGCACCGCCTGGTTCTCCCGATTCAGATCGGCCACAACCGCTTCCTGCTCAACCTTGGCCTGTTCCGCTTCACTATGCCCGCTCTGGGCCTCCTCAAGGGTCTGCTGCAACTGTGCCTGCTCATCATACAGCTGACCACTCTCAAGAGAGAGAGTCTCCAAGCGCTCCTGCATGCGGATTAGCTCCTGGTCCAGGCTGACCAGGTCTTTTTCGCTATCGACAACCAGTAGTTCCTGTCGATGCAATTCCGCTTCGGTGGTGCGCAGCTGTTCTTCGGCAGAAATAAGGTCGGAGCGAACCTGCTCACGGCTGAGAGTCAGAGTTTCAACCTCTTTCGCCAGAACTTTGACCTGGCGACCCAGCTCTTTCGTCTCGCGCTTTTTATGCAACACCCCCTGGTCAAGGGCCTGCCGCCCACCACCAGTCAACTCGCCTCGGCCGGTCAGCACATCACCCTGCGACGTGACCAGAATGACCCCAGAAGTAAAGCCTCCGGCAAGATGGGAGTGGAGTTCATCAACCAGGGAAACCCCGGCCAGCAGGTGCCGGACCGTCTCTTCACAACCCGCCTTGATTTTAACCAGATCGACCAGTGGCTTTCCTGGCAGAGGGACTGTCAGCGGCGTCGGAGTAAAACCGGGCACCAGAAAAGTGCAACGGCCCTCCTCTGCACGTAAAAACGCAAAGGCCTCTTCAATGCTGTCGACCTGTTCAGTCAATAGAGTCTGCAAACGATTGCCGAGCACCGCCTCAACCGCAACCTCATGCTCCGCCGACACCTCCAGCACATCAGCGACGACCCCGAGCAGCCGGCCCTTTTGCTCCGGGCTGGACAACAGCGCCTTGACACCGCGGCCATACCCTTCCAGGCTGCGCGCCAGCTGTTCGAGAGATTCCAACCTGGACTGCTGACGGCTCAGGTCATCCCGCTTGACGAGCAGCTGTGCATCCTGATCTTCTCCCTCACGGCGCAAACGCTCAAGGTCATCACGGAGTTTCTGTCGGCGCGTCTGGAGAGCATCCCGGCCACCGACCATGGTGGCAAGAGTTTTCGACAACTCCCCCGAATTGGCCTGCAGACGATCCAGCTGTTCGCGAACGCCAAGCGTTTCCTGAGCATTGCGCTGTTTGAGCCCGGCCAGAGCCTGTAGGCGACGGTCCGCTTCTTCCTGTTGGCCGCTACGCTTCGAAATTTCCGTCAGGAGGTTGTATAAACGACTGCGTGCATCTTCCAGATGCTGCAGCAGCAAGCGCTCCTGCTCATCAAGCTGGCCCATTTCATCTTCGGTCTCAACTAGCAGACCCTGCTGCCTGGCCAACTCCTGCTCCAAAAGCACCCGGTTCCCAGTCAGGGAGGTCTCTTCAGACTGCAGATTTTCCAGCTGCATTTCGATATCAGACCACTCGGCCGCAAAACGCCCCTGCTGCACCGCAAGCCCTTCAATCTCCCGAGTCCCGAATTCAAGCTGACTTTCCACTTTCTGGATGTCGCTGGTCAGGGAGAACACCTGTTCCTGGCCGCGGGAGGTTTCTTCTTCCCGCTCGGTATGCTCGAGGCGGGCCTGGCTGAGCGCCAGTTCGGCCACCTCCAGCTGTCGGGTCAACTGCTCCACGTGGCGATTGTGCTCCTCGGCAGCCGCGCCAGCACTCCTCCCCCGTTCCGCCAATTCATTGTGGCGACGCAAAGCGAACTGAAGATCAACCCCCTTCAATTCTTCCCGGTATTCCTTGTAGCGTGCGGCACGCCCGGCCTGACGCTTGAGGCTGTTCATCTGACGTTTAACCTCGGCGATAATATCCCCAAGCCGCAACAGGTTCTGGCGGGTGGCTTCGATTTTGCGCAGGGCAGATTTTTTGCGGGCCTTGTACTTGGTAACGCCGGCGGCTTCCTCAATCAAAGAGCGTCGATCCTCCGGCTTGGAGTTGACGATCATGCCAATCTTGCCCTGCTCAATAATCGAGTAAGCGCGACTGCCGACACCGGTATCCATAAACAGTTCGGTGATATCGAGTAGACGACAGGGGGCCTTGTTCAACAGGTAGTCGCTGTCACCGTTGCGATACAACCGGCGGGTCACCTGGATCTCCGCATAGTCGCGGAAAGCAGCCGGGGCCTGACCGGCGGAGTTGTCGAGGATCAGGCTGACTTCCGCCATCCCGAACGGCTTGCGACTTTCGCTGCCGCCGAAGATGACATCCTCCATCGCCTTGCCGCGTAGGTTGCGGGCGCTCTGCTCCCCCATTACCCAGCGGATGGCATCAACAATATTGCTTTTGCCGCAGCCATTGGGCCCTACAATCGCCGTCACGCCCTCATCGAACAGTAAGCTGGTGCTCTCGACGAAAGACTTGAATCCGGTTATTTCGAGACGTTTGATTTTCATAAGTCACTTCAGTTTCAACCTACCGGCCAGCCAAAGTCCAGCACTGGCAGCCGGTCATTTTAGCAACCTCCCTGCACCCTGTAAAGCAGATTAAAAAAGGTCTTGAGGACACTACGGAATCACGATTTTTTTCGACCATTACTCCTCCGACTTCACTCCTTCTCGACAAAGAAACCGGCCAGCCAGGTCGCCGGCGCACCGGCCTTCAAGACACAGCACCTCCTTTCGACATGACATAAATTTCCCCAGGCCCCTTTGATGACATCCCGCACCAGAAACAATGAAAATTTCTGACGGTTTGGATCAATTCCAGGTATAATGAGCCGATATACTTGAGTAACAGACAATAACCTGACACACCGACTGCAAACGAAACCATGCAACCAACCAGGCCGAAACAAAACGACAAATCCCTCTGCAACAAGACCGTCGAGAAAACCGTCCTTGTTTACATCCTGGTTGCCGGACTCTGGTTCCTCTGTCTTGACTTCGGGCTGACCACTCTGGCCAACAACCCTGACCAACTGGTCCGCTGGCAGGTAACCAAAGACATCCTGTTCCTCGTTGTCACGGCTTTGGCCTTGTTCCTTTACCTGCGGCACCTGCTGCAGCGGCAGCAGCTGGCGGACAATGCCTTCCTGACCATCCAGCGCGGCACGGCCGGCGCCATCGGCCAGGACTACTTTCAGTTTCTGACAGAGAACCTCTCCGGACTGCTGCACGCCCGCATCTGTTTTGTCGGCGAATGGAACAAGACGGCAGATACCCTGAAAATTTTGGCTGGATACCCGGCGGAATTTCTCACGTCTTTTTCGGAGTACCCGCTTGAAGGGACACCCTGCAAACAGATTTTGCAAAACGGTCAGGCGGTTAACATGTCTGGCGAGAGCCTGCTCAAGACCCCCATGTCAGGCATGTTGCAAGGCAGCGACATCAGCAGCTATTTCGGCGTCCCTCTGCACGACCCGAAGGGCGAACCGATCGGCCTGCTCGTCTCTCTTTCCAACGATAGACCCCGCCACCCCGAGCAGGTGCTGGGGATACTGCAGACATTCGCCGCACGCGCCTCCAGCGAACTGGGCCGCCTGATCAGTGAGCGCCGCAGTCAAGAACAGTTTACCCAACTCGCTACCCTGTTTGATTCTCTGAACGCGATCATTTATGTCGCGGACATGAACACCTATGAGCTGCTCTACGTCAACCGGTTTGCCGAAGAGGCGTTCGGGGCGGACTGGCGAGAGCAGACCTGCTACAACTATCTCCAGGAGGGGGTGAATGATGTGTGCGCCTTCTGCACCAACCCCTCACTGATCGTGAACGGTGAGCCAGGGCCGCCGGTAACCTGGGAGTTCCGTAACTCTCGCAATCAGCGCTGGTACCATTGCATGGATAAATGCATCCGCTGGACCGACGGCAGACTGGTCAGGCTGGAAATTGCGCTCGACATCACACCACGCAAGGAGATGGAAGAAACCAAGGAAGAACTTCTGTCAGCAATCAGTCATGAAATGCGGACCCCCCTGACAGCGATTACCGGCTTTGCAGAGCTGCTACTTGAGGAAGAAGGCCTGCCGGAACCCGTAGGTCAATACATTCAGACGATTTTCGATGAATCAGAGAAAATGGCCGACCTCGTCAACACATTCCTCGACCTGCGCCGACTCAAATCGAACCAGGCGCGCACTGATTACCAGGATCTGTCAGTCCACCAGCTCCTGGAACAGGCGAGCCACAACTTGCGCGATTGCACCAAACAGCACACTTTAGAGATTCAGTGCCCTGCTGACCTTCAAATCTACGGCAACCGTAAAGAGCTCCGCCAGGTGGTGACCCAGCTGCTTTCCAACGCCTGCCGCTTCTCACCAGAGGGCGGTGAGATTTTGGTCAACGTCTGGAAGGAAGACCACGAAATCATCCTCCGCGTCACAGATTCTGGCGTTGGGATTCCGCGGGAAGAACATGAGAAGATTTTTGACCACTTTCACCGTCTCGATCGCGGCAATCGTCGCCGGGTCGGCGGGGCAGGACTGGGCCTGAGCCTGGTCAGGGAGACTTTGACCGTGCACGGCGGACGGGTCTGGCTGGAAAGCACACCGGGCCAGGGCAGCCGTTTCTTTGTCGCCCTGCCCTGTCATACTGCACAGCACGCTGAGGGACAGGAGTAATGGGGCGGTTTGCCTGGACAAGAAATCACCCGTTCCTGCTTGGCGCGCTGGCCCTGTTGCTCTTGGCCGGCCTCTGGATCGGGTATTCCCTGGCCACCTTTGACCTGAATGACTACCGCAGCCAGCTGCAGGACCGCCTGGAAACACGTCTTGCCATGCCGGTTCGGTTGGGTGATGCGAAACTGCGCCTGCGCGATGCAGGTATCGCCATCACCTTCAATGATGTCATCATCGGCAGCGACACATCGAAGGCTTCCCTTGTAGCTCCGGATGTCTGGCTCCTGTTTGAGTGGTCGGCCCTGTTCCGACAGGAGCTGCGCTTCTCCAAAATCGGGCTGTTGCACCCGGTCGTCCGCATCACATTGTCCGAGCCATCGTCCGAAACGCTGACCAGCCAAGCCCTCCCCCCTCTGCTGGCGGGGGGGCATTCGATTCTGGAGGGGCTCAGCATCCAGACCCTGGAGATTCGCGACGGCCAGGCCCAATTCATCCCCCAGGCGCAACCAGACAGAACCAGCCAGTTCTCATTCGAAGCTGTAAATCTCCATATCAGCCACCTCGGCCTGGGGCAAACCGCCACGTTTACCCTGACCGCCGCGATGTCTCAGAATAATCAACCCGCCAGCATCAATCTCACCGGCATGGCGGAGCTGCCTGACAGCATTACGGCTTGGGCCGACACCCGGCTCGATCTCAATACAGACGTCTCCCACCTGGAGGGCGCATCCATCAGCCAGCTGCCGGTGCTGCCTCCCTTCGGATTCACCTTGACCGGACAGATGGCCTTCGAAAGCCGGGTAACTGGCACGCTCACTGAAGGTCTTACCCTCAGCACCAAGTTGACCTCAGACGACATGACCCTGTCGAGTTCCAGGTTGCCGGCACCCTACCCGCTACGACACTTCCGGGCCGACGCCACCCTCAATCGGAAAGGGTCACGTTTTCAGCTGCAGGACATGTCGCTCAACCTGGACGGCATGCGTCTCACCGGCAACGCCTCACTGCAACAAGCTGAAGACAACAACCAGCTCGACCTGCAGCTGACCCAGGGAGATCTGCCACTGGAAAGCCTGCTTCACTTCCTGCCCAACCAACAAGAGTTCCCCTTCCGCCCCACATCCAGCGGTAGCATCTGGCTGGAACAGGGGCAGGTCAAGGTCGCCTTCGGGGGCACCACCGCAGCAACCACGCTTGAGACACTGCGGCTTGGCGGAACGCTGCAAGACCTCTCCTGGCAGCTCAACCCGGCCACCACCGCGACCTTGACCCGTCTTCACTTCAGCAGTGACGGGCCTCTCTTGAAACTGGTTGACGGCAAAGGGACAATCGGTTCAACCCCGCTCGGTTTCAACGGGCTGGTTGACCTGTCCGACTTCAAAGCACCCAATCTTGACCTCATCCTCAAGGGAACGACCCAATCGGGCGAACTCCTGGCCCTCCTGGGAAAATCATTAAAACCGGCCCCACAGATTTCAGGAGCCCTGCCCTTCGCTGCAAAGCTGAGCGGCACCCCCAAACACCTCAACCTGGACCTCGACGTTAATCTTGAAGCTGTTGCCGTCATCGCCCCGGAGCGCTTCAGTCTCCCGCCGACCCCTGGCAGCGGGCTACAGCTACATGGCCTGTTGTCAGGTCAACGCTTTGATATCGAACATGCCCACCTCCAGCTACAGCCTTTCAGTGGCCGGATTGCCGGCCGACTGGACTGGTCAAAGCAACCGACCATAGCCATACAGGGGTTGCTTGAAGTCACCGACGCGGCCAAGCTGCAGCCTCGGGCACCGCTTCTGAAAAAACTGCGCCTTGAGGGGGCAGCCAACCTGAAGTTTTCACTCGACGGCCCGCTCCGGCAACCGGAAACCCTGGCCGTTTTGACCCTGCATGATCTCAGTTTTTCCATGCATGGCATTATTGCCGACATCTCGAAACTGCAGGGCAAAGTTCACTTGACCCGAACCGGCCTGGAAAGCGAGGAACTCCTGGCCCGAATCGGCACCTCCCCGGTCACCTTCAGTGCACGCCTGGCAGACTGGGCGAACCCAAACCTGGTTCTGGACATCCGAGCCGACCAGGTCCGTGCCGACGACCTGATTTTTTATTCCGACCAGACCTACCTGCATGACCTGGAGAGCCGCGTAGAGATCACCCCGGACAAAGTGGCCTTCACGCCGGCCCGGGTGCGCCTGCCGAACGGCACGCAAGCCAAGGTGACCGGACAGGTCACCCACCAGCCGCAGGTGAAGGTCGAACTGGACATCACGTCCGAATTTGCACATATCGAAGAGGTCATCGGTCTCTGGGGCAAGGTTTCGCCCGAGGCTCGTGAAGCCCGCCGCGTCCGACAGGAAACGAGAACCGCGGGCCACAAGCCTTACCAGGTGATTATCCGGGCCAGGGCAGACAAGGGTGAACTCTACGGTATGAATTTTCAGGACGCGGTCGGAACAATCGAGCAAATCCCTGGACAGCTGCGAATCCGCCCACTCGACTTCCGGGTTGACGGGGGCGATTGCACCGCCCAGGTCCTCGTCGACTTCGACAAGGACCAGCCGCCCCTGCTGCGGATTTCCGGGCATGCGCAGGATGTCGATGCTTACCGGATCTACAATGAGCTACTCAAACAGAAGAGCATTCTGCGGGGCAGCTTGAGCGGCGATTTCTACTTACAGGGTCAAATCGGCGAAGGCTACCTGCCCAGCTCGTTCGGCAGTTTTGACGTCGAGATCAAAGACGGCGTGCTGCGTAAATTCCACGTCCTCAGCAAAATCTTTTCACTATTGAACGTGTCGCAGCTGTTTGTCCTGAAGCTGCCTGACATGGACCTCGAAGGGATGCCGTTCGACACAATCACGGGCAGCCTGGTGATGAAAAACGGGGTTCTGAGCTCTGAGAAATTGCTGGTCAAGAGTGAAGCGATGAATCAGTCCTACATCGGTCAGTTCGACCTGGTCAACAAACAGGTTGATTTTACCCTGGCGATTCAGCCACTGCGAACGGTCGACAAGATCCTCTCCAAGATACCAATCGCCGGCTGGCTGTTGACCGGTGAAGAGAAAGCCTTGATTACCACTCACTTCTCAGTAAAAGGGCCGTTCGATAAACCGGAGATCAGTGCCCAACCGGTCACATCCCTCTCTGAAAAGACTCTGGGATTAATCAGACGTACGCTCGGTCTGCCGGTCAAGCTGGTCACCGATCCGTCGATTCTGTGGGGAAGCGGGAGCGAAAAGAAGTAAAGGAAAGCGTTACGGCCGTGTCCCGACATGCACGGCGGCGATGCCGCCCGTCAGGTTGTGGACCTTCACATCTGCAAAACCAGCCTCTTCCATCATCTGGCTGAAGGTCTCACGGTCGGGGAACTCCAATACCGAGTCAGGTAGGTACTGGTAGGCGCTGCGCTGGGAAATCAGGCCACCCAGCCAGGGGAGAACGCGCAGGAAATAGAAGTAATAGATTTTCCGGAAAAACCCGTTGAGCGGGGCTGCAAACTCAAGAATGACAGCTCGCCCGCCCGGCTTGAGCACCCGGGCCATTTCGCGCAACCCCTGCTGTCGGTCCACCACGTTGCGGATTCCAAAGGCGATGGTGACGCCATCAAAGATCTGCTCTGGATGCGGCAGGGCCTCGCAGGGAGCATTCGCGAGCAGGATTCTACCGGCATAAGGGGAGCCGGCAATTTTCTGCTGACCAAGCACCAGCATGCCCTGGGTAAAATCGGAGCCGACGATCTTGACTGAAGCATCAGTCTGGCGGGCGACTTCAAGGGCGACATCCCCTGTTCCGGTGGCGATATCCAGAACCATCCCGTCTTTCGGGATCTGCAACTGACGCACAGCAAACCGTCGCCAGCGCCGATCGATACCGAGCGACAGGACCCGATTGAGGAGATCGTAACGGGGCGCAATCCGGTCAAACATGTCACGGATGCCACGGCCTTTTTCAGTCAGTTGTTGCATGGTGTCCTTCTTGCCCCGCGCCATAAACCGGGCAGGAATGAATTTTTATGCGTATTCAGCGCAGTTTATGTAACATAGTGAACAACGAAATGTCAGTAAAAATTTCAACGACGCAACAGGTACGAACCGCCCGATTGAGAGAGCCATGCCTCCACTTCTGGTTACAGCCGCGCTGATCCGGCAGGACCAATCTGTCCTGATCACCCGACGTCCCGACAATTCTCAGCACGCTGGCTTCTGGGAATTTCCGGGCGGCAAGCTTGAACAGGGAGAATCCCCCGAGCAGTGCCTGGCACGGGAGATCCTTGAAGAGTTGGGCGTGCGGGCTGAAATCGGTCCTATTTTTGATGCTGTCTTTCACCGCTACGCCTGGGGAGACATTCTGCTGCTGGTCTACCATTGCCATCTGCTGGAACGCGAGATTCGCAACCTGGGTGTCGCCGAGCACCGCTGGGTCCTCCCGGAACACCTCGATCAGTTTAAGCTCCTGCCAGCTGATGCTCCTCTGGTGGCAAAGCTTCAGGAACTGTCCCCTGCAGAATAGTGCCCCTGCCTCGCAAAACAGATAAAACACAATTTCTGTTTTTGTATAAAATCGATATCCAAAAGCCCTCAAAACAGCTCGAAGACAACTTCATTAACACTCTCAGCAAATACCGCATATTCTACACAACTACGCATAAAAAGAGGAAAATAGCCCAAACAGCCTTTTTCTTACGGCTTTTATGACAGCCACGGTTGACATAAATAAAACATTGTATTATTTATTAACAATAACCTGCCTATTTGGTTCATCTTGACCTGCAAAAAGGAGCGGGACTTGCCCTCGAGAGACAAAGAATCCTATTCCATTCAGGCGGTCGAAAACGCGCTTGATGTCCTGGAAGCTCTCAGCGAGGGCGAAGAAGAAGTCCGAATCAGCCAGCTCAGCGAAAAGCTTGCCATGAACAAGACCAGCGTCTTTCGTCTACTGGCGACCTTCGAAAATCGCGGCTATGTGGAACGTGAACCAGAGTCCGGCAAATACCGTCTCGGCATCTCAGCTTATGAAATCGCCCGGAAGTTCCTTTCCAAGATGGGCTTATTGCGTCACGCCCGCCCGGTCATGGAAGAGCTGGCCAGGCAATGCAACGAGGCGGTCTACCTTACCCTGAAACACAACCACGATGTTCTGTTCCTTGATTTGGCGGACGTTTTACAGCAAGTCAAGGTCGCCCCTCTTTCCGGCAAGCGCTACCCTCTTGAAAGCACCGCCGCCGGGCAGGTTCTCCTGGCGTTCGACAACCTCAGCACGGCGGCCCAAAAACCTGTCAGCAGTCCACTGACACAGATCGTCACCATCCAAAAACAGGGCTACATCTCTGACAGCGAAACCCTTGGCGAAGGCATCGCCAGCATCGCCGCCCCACTTCTCGGCAAAGGCGGCACCCTGCATGGCGCCCTTTGTCTGGTCGCCCCCACCTACCGACTGCCTGACAAAACTCTGCAACAAGAGGTCCTGCCGCAACTGCTCGAAGCCAGCCGAATCATTTCCTCAAAACTTGGCTGGCACACGCTGGCACCGCCCCACAGCCGTCTCTAAACATCCTGAGATTGTTTCAAAGTAATCATCTTGCCCTGTGATTAAACGACAAGAAAGCGGTTGCCCACTCGTGCGGCCAATGATAAATTTACCCAGACAGAAGATCGCCTCCGGGCCGACATCAACCTTTCCTCCGTACTGATCCACCATGCCACTGATCAAGAGACTCCGGGAAACCGAACCGTTCAACCAGCTGCCAGAGAGCGCTTTTCAGGAACTGCGCAAATCGGCCATCACCGTTGAATACCCGGAAGACACTGAAATCTTCAAGCAGGACGACCTGCCCACCGGCTTTCTTTATGTGATCAAGGAGGGACTGGTGGCGATCACGGTGCTGTCTCCTGGCGGACTGGACATGGTTGTCGACTACCGCAAGGAGGGGCAATTGCTAGGTGGCACGCCGATTTTCACCGGCGAGACCTATGCTGGCGGTGCCCGCACCGTCAAACCAACAGAATGCTACCTGATTCCAGGAAGTATCCTGCAGAATTTTCAAAAAGATTACCCACAGATCGGCCGTTACTTCACACAGGTCGTTCTCTCCCGCATTCGCAATCTTTACTCCGACATTGTTTCTGAAGGCGCGGAAGCCTCCTTTTCGCAGATAGAGACCTTCCCGTTCCGGAAGCACCTGTCCGAGATCATGGAAACGCCTGTCGTTACCTGTCAGGCGAGCACACCAGTCCTGGATGTCGCCAGACAACTCATCGAGCGCGGTATCAGCAATCTCTACGTTGCCGATCAGGAGAACCGACCGCAGGGCGTCATTAGTGAGAGTGACCTGGTCGCCAAAGTTCTGATCCCCGAAACGGCAGACATGCATCAGCTTTTAGCCGCAGACATTATGCGCGCCAACCCACACGCCATGACGCCAGGCACCTATATGTACGAAGCCATGGCCTACATGACTCGCTACCAACTTAACCACCTGGCGGTTGTTGATCGCGGTGAACTGGTCGGAACCGTGTCAGCCCAGGGGTTGATGCGCTACCGTTGCCAGAAAGCCCACATGCTACTCGGCAACATCCGCGAAGTCACGACGCTGCACGGCCTGGCTGACATTCACAGAGAGATCGTTAAAGTTGCTCGCAGCCTGGTTTCGGAAACCCGCAACGCTCCGGAAACCATTGAGATCATCACTCACATCCACCATGCCATCATCCGTCGCACCTACGAAATCTGTCTTCAGATCATGCTGGCAGAAGGCCACACGGTACCGGACATCCGGTTCTGCTTTCTGATTATGGGCAGCGGTGGGCGCAGGGAGATGCTGCTACTCCCGGACCAGGACAACGGTTTTTTGTTTGAAGATTTTGACGACGCGCTGTTGCCGGAGGTCGAGGCGTTCTTCGAACTCTTCAGCGACCGACTGACCCAGGCCCTCGATCAGGTCGGCTATCCACTCTGCGAAGGCAACGTCATGGCCAGCAACCCGGCCTGGCGCGGTCGTCTCAAGGAATGGCGCGAGCGAATCAGTGAATGGGTCCAGGAGCCGGAGCCGGTGCATGTTCGCAATTCGTCAATCTTTTTTGACTTCGTCCCCCTGGTGGGCGACACTAGCCTGGCCCATGACCTGCATGAGATCATCCAGCAGGAGATCCAGACTTTTCCGGCATTCCTGTACCACATGATGACCCTCGACCTGCGCTATAAGGTCCCGCTTGGACTGCTGGGGCGTTTTCTCGTCGAAAAGGAGGGCAAACAGGCCGGGTGCCTGTCGCTCAAATACGGCGGCAGTGTTTACGTGGTCGACTGTGTGCGTATGTTCGCCCTGGAACGCGGTGTTCGGGAGATCTCAACCCTGGATCGGATTGACACTCTGGTTAAGGAAAACGTTTTAGCCGAAGCAACCGCCGAGCACCTCCGGGCCGCTTTTGAAGCGTTAATTTTCCTGCGCCTGCGCCATGAAATAACCCTGCTGGAGCAGGGCGAGCCGCCCAGCCACTTCATCGACCCGTACAGTCTCAGTAAAGATGAACAGGATCTGCTCCGGGAAGCTCTTCAGGCCGTGGCCAAGTTTCAAGACGCCACCAAACGGCACTTTTCGCATACCCCCTTCTAAGACACCTTCGGAGACAACCTGCGTCCTTACCACTGGCACGGCAATCATTCCCTTGCAACAAGGAAGCTCCCATGGACAAACTGGCCGAGCAACTGAATACCGCAAAAAAGCTCTGGTGGCTGCATGATTCTTACTGGCACGCAACCATGGTGCGGGAATTTGGTGAGGAGAAAGCCAGCCAGCTAAACCTTGAAGCCAACGAGCGATTCTTCCGTAAATACACGCTTATGCTGCTCAAGTCCGGTGAAATTCAACGGCCGCGATCGATCGAAGATCTGATCGGGATTTTCAGGATAATCTGGGCCAAGTGCTTCTATGATGACATGTATGTGAACGAACCGATTACCTTCAACGGTAACGAGGCGACCTGGGTCGGCCATTCCTGCAACGCCTACGACTCTCTCAGTGCCGCGAAAATGACCAAGGGATATGCCTGCGGGTGTCAAGCGATCCGGAACGGGGTCATGAAAGCCTTGAAGCTGAAACCGGCCCACTCCATTGAAGAGAGTCTGATTGCCGGGGATGAGCGTTGCGTCATTAAATTCGCATTTGAGCCGAAATAACTGACACCCTGGCGTCTCCATTGGTCCAGAAAGCACGGGTGACATCACAACCGAACCAGGTCGATTAATCGACCCGCCGGCGCAGCCCTTCCAGCCAGAAAAGAGGGCTGCTCGCCAACAGGGCCGTGGCAATCGAGAAATCGAGACAGGCCACGCCGACCAGCAAGGGATAAATCCCCTGGGCGAGGCGAGACAAGGTCGCGCCGGTTGAAATCATAATCAACAGCAAGAGAAAAAACCGACCGCGATAACACTGCCAGATGTGCGGTTGCGCAAGGGCATGAATGCGGGCGATGTTTCTGCGACAGGAGCGATTGAACACCAGCTTTGCCTTCAGGCCGCCGAGCAGAAAACCAAGGACAACAGCACCCCACGGCCAGGCCAGATCCGGCTGTAAGGCCAGCGCCTGTCCGACCAACTGGGAACCTTTCAGCAACAGGCTCAAGCCGCCGGCAATCCAGATCAACGCCGCCAGAAAAATCAGCTTTTGAGGTGAAGCTTTCATAGACACACGTTTCGCTCACAACAACCCGACCGACCAAAGACCGAACCGAGAGACAAACTAAACAGAAAAAAACGTCAGATATTCATGACATGCATCACCTTAAACTTGCATCTGGACGCTGCAACGTTTAGATTACCTCCATGCTGCTTTTGCCGCCACTCTAAACTGACCACGCTGGCCAGCAAGCTCTGCCCACGACGGACTCCCCATGGGAACATGGCAATGCATAAAGTTGACGTCTATCTCGTAAAAAACGCCTTCTATATCCTGGTGCTTGCCAACCTGGTTGGGCTGTTGCTGCACAAATGGAATCTCTTCCTGCAGTTGAACATTCTGGCCCTGGTTCTCGATCTGATTGTCTTTTCCCTGGTCAAACTGACCATCCACCGCTACAGCCTCAAGTTCAGAAAAAACAGAGAACAAGTCAAAAACCTGCTCGGCCGCTACATCGAAGATGACAGCGAAGAGCGCTCCTCCTTTCACGATTACATCAAAAGCCACCTGCACGAAGTCCCGACAGAGAGTTCCGAGGCGACCAGCGCCGAGTAAATGACCCGTCCTCCTCACACACTGAGAATAAGATAGGCCTTTTTTTGTGGAGGGGCCGCCATCCTGACTTTTTTTGAGAGACACGTTAACCACCAACAAACCTGTCAGCACGGGTTCACTGCCAGAATATGATCCTCAGACTTTTGGAGGCAGCACATGTTAGCCGTCATCTTCGAAGTCACCCCAACATCGGAAGGAAAAGAAGAATACTTCCGGATTGCTTCACAATTACATGAATTTCTTGAAGAGCAGGAAGGCTTTCTTTCGATTGAACGTTTTCAAAGTACGGCCGCGGAAGAAAAAGTCCTCAGCCTCTCTTTCTGGGAAAACGAATCCGCAGTCAAAAGATGGCGCAACCTTATCGAGCACAGGATGGCACAAAAGCGGGGCAAGGCCACCCTGTTTCGGTCATACCGAATTTGTGTGACTGAGGTGGTTCGGGACTATACAGATGAGCTGAGAGCAGAGGCGCCCTCCGATTCGAATGACGTTCTGGGCTAATCCGGAGACACAAACTGTACGACCTCAGCCCTCTCAACACTTACCCTAAGAGGCAACCTACACAAAACAGTCCGGGCAGAGACAATGGATGAGCTTGACTATCTCTTCATTCTTACGGCCTATGTTGTGGCCGGCTCGATCAAGGGGCTGACTGGCATCGGCTTTTCAACCTCCTGCCTGCCAATCATGGCGTTGCGCCTTGACCTGAAAGTCGCCATCCCTTTGGTGATCGTGCCTTCCATTGTCAGCAACCTAGCTGTCATGATGCAGGCTGGCCATTTCCGAAAGGCACTCAGGCGCTTCTGGCCCCTCTACCAGGCAAGTGTTCCCGGCCTTTTGATCGGTCTCGCCATTCTGATTGCGATCCGCATCGACACCGCCAAAGCGATCCTCGGTCTCGTTCTGATTTTCTATGCGCTCTGGGCTTTCAGCAACCAGCCCAGTTCTCTCTCCGCGTCGTGGGAGCGGCGTTTGAAAATTCCTGTCGGCTTTTGTACCGGGTTTATCAACGGGCTGACCGGCTCTCAAGTGATGCCAGCCCTACCCTACCTGCTCTCACTCAACCTGGAGAAACATGACTTTGTGCAGGCGATCAACATTTCGTTTACCTTGTCGAGCCTGGTTCTGCTGGTCGGGATGAATCGCCTGGGCTACCTGTCCCCTGAAACATTTATGGTCGCAGTCGCCGGTCTGGTCCCGGTACTGAGTGCAGTCTACCTGACTGGCAGGCTGCAAAAGCACCTGACCGGCACGGCATATCGCAAACTGGTTCTGGGCTTTCTCCTGATGATGGGCATCATCCTTCTGTTGCGAATCCTCACTTAAGCGAAATGAGAGGCTGCAATTCTGGCAGCAACTTCCTGCAAACCGTTTACAGTCTGCTTGACAGGCTTCCCCTGCCTGCTAATTGTTTAATGAACAACACCATACACCGTATGACGAGCCGGTACCCTTACCGGAGCCCAACAACATGCTTTCGACCACGCCAAGCGGAAGTATCGGCCCAAGAGCCACGCGTCTTCAGGAGCCTTTATGGGTAACACGGCCGGCCATAGAAGAAAGCGATACCTGCTCACGCTCCTGATGACCGGTGGTCTTCTCCTGCTTGGCGGCAGTCTGGTTGCTGCGGACGGTACTCTCCCGCTCACTCCATCGGAACGGGAATGGATCGCCGCACACCCCCAGGTTTTTCTGGTCCCCGACCCGAACTATCACCCGATTGAATTTATCGATGCCGCCGGGACACATCGCGGCATCGCCGCCGACTATATCGCCCTATTGGAACAACGTCTGGGATTGCAATTCAAGGCCTTGCACCCGCAGGACTGGGAACAAGCCCTCGAATGGGCCAGAACTCGCAAGGCCGACATCATGACCGCTGCGGCACAGACCCCGCAGCGGTCAGAATACCTGATCTTCACCAAACCTTACCTGGAAATTCCGGCTGTGATTATCACCCAAAAGCGGGTCACAGCGGAATTAACCTTGAAAAAGCTGCACAATATAAAGGTCGGCGTGATCTCCGGAGATGCCGTTCAGGAATTCATGCAGCACAACCATCCCGGCCTAAATCTGGACATCGTACCGAACATTCCAACCGGGCTGAAAAAGCTGTCATTCGGCATGATTGACGCATTTGTCGGCGATCTGACAACAATCTCCCACCATATCGAGCAGGAAGGTATTACCAACCTGCGGGTCGCAGGACAGACAGCCTTCAGCTACCAGCTCTCCTTTGCTGCGCGCAAAGACTGGCCGATGCTCTACCATCTCCTCGAAAAGGGTCTTGCCAGCATCAGCGCTGAAGAGCGACAAGCCATCTACCGCAAATGGGTCCAGCTGTCGCCGCAGGACTATCTTGCAGATCGGGAGTTTTGGCAGACAGTTTTCGGCATTTTCGTCGCGGCCTTGCTGGCGGTCACCGTATTCATCGCCCTGAACCGGGCACTTCGCAAGCAAGTTGCGTTCAAAACTGCGGAGTTAACAGAGAGTGAAGAGAAGTACCGGGTCATCCTCGACAACGCCGTTGAGGGCATCTTTCAGTCCAGTCCCGAGGGCAAATTTCTCCGCGCGAATGACGCTCTGGCGCACCTGCTTGGTTATGCCAGCGCCGCAGAGCTGATGGCCGACTCCGACTTGGCGCAGCGCATCTACGTTGATCCCCGGCAACGCACCGCCCTTTGGCAACGTGTGGTCAAAGAGGGCATTGTGCGTAACTTCGAAGTGGAACTGCACAAAAAAGACGGGATACCCATCTGGATTATCTGCAATGTCAGGGCCGTGCAGGACGACACCGGCAAGGTGCAGTATCTAGAAGGCTTCATCACCGACATCACCGAACGCAAACTGGCAGAAAACGCCCGGCGGGAGAGTGAGCGCCGGCTGGCCACCCTGATGGGCAATCTGCCCGGCATGGCCTACCGCTGCCGTAATGACAAAAACTGGACGATGGAGTTCATAAGCGAAGGCTGCCGCGCCCTGACCGGTTATGCACCGCAGGACCTGATCGACAACCGGACTCTCGCCTATGCGGACATCATCATTCCGGAGGACCGCGACATGGTTTGGCAGACGATCCAGCAGGCACTCCAGAAGAAAGAGCCTTTCCGGCTGGAGTACCGGGCCAAGACGGCCGACGGCGACGAAGTCTGGTTCTGGGAACAGGGCCGCGGCATCTTCTCCCAGGAGGAAGAACTGCTCGCCCTGGAAGGATTTGTTGCCGACATCACCGAGCACAAAAAAGCGGAAAAGACGCTGCGGGACAGTGACCGCATGAAAAGCGAATTTGTCAGTATGGCATCACATGAACTACGCACCCCGTTGACCGTCATCAGCGGTTTTTCTGAGTTTCTCTTGTCTGAGGAACCAACCAGCCCGGCCCAACAGGCGGAGTATCTTTCGATCATCTACAACAAGGCCAAAACTCTGGAAAAGATTATCGACGATCTTCTCGATATCAGTCGCGTGGAATCGGGGCAGGATATTTACCTGGAAAAGGAATGGTACGATTTGGTGGACACGCTCCGCACGCTGGTCGATCAACGCCGGCAGAGATGCACGACACACCACATTCAGACCAGCCTTCCTGACGTTCCGGCCAAGGTCTATGTGGACAACGACAAGTTTATCCAGGTGATGGAAAACCTGCTCAGCAACGCGATAAAGTTTTCTGAAGAGGGCAGCCTGATCCAGGTGACTTGCGAGGCCTCTACAAAACAACTGGAAATTTCCGTTGCCGATCAGGGCTGCGGCATGACGCCTGAGCAAACGGCACGTATTTTTGAAAAGTTTTATCGGGCGGACTCTTCATCAACCAGCAAGGAAGGCCTCGGTCTGGGGATGGCAATCGTCAAGCACATCGTTGAGGCGCATGGCGGCCAGATCTGGGTTGAGAGCCAACTTGGCACAGGCACCACAGTTCGATTGACCCTGCCCATGGAAGCCGTTAAATGACCACACCCATCTGACATGGACTGAGTGTTATCTGCCCCAGTCTTCAGCCGTGAACATGACGGCCCTGCACCCAAAAGGCCCTCCGAAGAGGGTCTCAATAAGGCTGCTTGATCAAGCGGGGCGACAACTACATTGACACCCGCCGAGAAATAGATGCGAGAGGAAAATTGAGAAGGTTTTTTGCTCATAAATGGATGTTATCGCGTTTCGTGACATTTAAAAAAATATCGCTGTTTCGTAGCACACCTGCTTCGGGA
>JAQYVZ010000035.1 GCA_030145205.1 Desulfuromonadales bacterium
TGGGAAGACCCCTCTCAGCAGAACTGAAGCGACGCCGGACCCTTGGAATCAACAGGCGTCCGGATGCTGGTAAGCCGACACTGACAGAGAAACTGTTGCTGTTCGGTGGCGCCATCCAGTTGGCCGGTGCCATTAAGGCCCGCAAGGCGGGCCGGCATGCGACCAGTGACTGGATGAAGGTGGAGCAGGAACGCGGGATCTCCGTGACGACGTCGGTGATGAAGTTCGGGCATCGCGATTGTGAAATCAACCTGCTGGATACGCCCGGTCACCAAGACTTCTCGGAGGACACCTATCGCGTGCTGACTGCGGTCGATAGCGCCCTGATGGTGATTGACAGCGCCAAGGGGGTTGAGACCCAGACTGAAAAGTTGATGGCCGTCTGTCGGATGCGCAACTCGCCAGTGATTACCTTTATCAACAAGCTTGACCGCGAGGGCCAGTCGCCGCTCGACCTGTTGGCTGATATCGAAGAGAAGCTGCAGATCGAATGCGCCCCGATGTCCTGGCCGATCGGCATGGGAAAGCGTTTTCGCGGCGTCTACAACCTGTATCGCAAGGAGTTGCGCCTGTTCCGGCCGGGGGAATCGAAAAAGGCGGAAGATGTCCTGGTGGTCAATGATCTGGCTGATCAGCAGCTGGATGAGTTGCTCGGCAGTCAGGCGGATGAACTGCGTGAGGATATTGAGTTACTGGAGGGGGCGGCCAACCCATTTGAACTTGATGAATATCTGAAGGGCAACCAGACGCCGGTTTTCTTCGGTAGCGCCATCAATAACTTTGGTGTGGAAGAGCTGCTGGATGCCCTGGTTGAGCTGGCACCGGCGCCTGGCCCCCGTGAGACAGAGAACCGTTTGGTGGAACCGGAGGAGGAGCCTTTTTCGGGTTTTGTGTTCAAGGTGCAGGCCAACATGGACCCGGCCCATCGCGACCGGATCGCTTTTTTGCGGATCTGTTCGGGGCGCTTCCAGCGAGGCATGAAGGTGCGGCACCATCGTATCGGTAAAGAGGTCAGCCTGTCGAAGGCGATTATTTTTATGGCCCAGGACCGGGCACACGTCGAAGAAGCGTACCCGGGCGATATTATCGGTCTGCACAATCACGGCACCATCAAGGTTGGTGACACCTTCAGTGACAAGGAACCGCTCAAATTTACCGGGATTCCCAGCTTTGCCGCCGATCACTTCCGTCGGGTGCGGCTCAAGTCGCCGCTCAAGGCGAAGCAGTTGGACAAGGGCCTCAAGCAGCTTTCAGAAGAGGGCGCGATTCAGGTGTTTCGTCCCTTGATCAGTAACGATTATATCGTCGGTGCGGTTGGTGTGCTGCAGTTTGATGTCACCATGGAGCGACTGAAGAATGAATATGGTGTCGATGCGATTTACGAGAATGTCGATTATGCAACGGCTCGCTGGGTGGGCAGCGAGGATCCGAAGAAGTTTGAGGAGTTTGAACGCAAAAACCAGGCGCACCTGGCCTACGACGCCGATGGCAATCTCAGTTACTTGGCACCGAGTGAATGGCGCCTCGGATACGTTATGGAGCAGTGGCCAGGGATTGATTTTGCCAAGACTCGGGAGCATCAGTAAGTCGAGTCGCGGCGTCGGGTTGACAGGAGCCGGTTGTCGAGTATGTTTTAAAAAGGAGATAGTGTCATGCTCGAGATTGTTGCAGGTCAACCAAGGCAAGCATTTATGTATTTTTTGAGGGACGAACAGGGAGCAACCGCGACCGAATATGCGATAATGCTGGTTCTGATCATTATGGTTGCGTTGCTAACGATTGTTTTCCTGGGACAGAAGGTTGATGGGGCGTTTCAGAAATTTGTCGATCTGTTTAATCCCTAAACCTGGGTAATGTTTTCTTCAGCAATAACCCGATTTTTTGTGGTAAGTTCAAGGGGTTGGCGTTTCGCCAATCCCTTTTTTTGTGTTGTTAACAGTGTTGTCCAGAGGTGAACGACGTGAAAAACATCAATTGGCGCAGTGACGGCTTTCGGATTGTGGACCTGGTGCATGCTGAACAGTCGCCCGGAGAAGTCAGGGCTCAAGGGTGGATTCGCAGTGTGAGGCGGAGTAAGGAGGTCACTTTTCTGGCTGTTAATGATGGGTCCTGCCTTGCTTCTTTACAGATTGTGATTGATGAAAGTGCGCCTGACTTTGGGGATCTTGAAGGGGTGGGTACCGGCGCCTGTGTGGTTGTAAACGGTCGACTGGTGCCGTCGCCGGGAGTTGGACAGAATTGGGAGTTGCAAGCGGCTGGAGTTGAGGTGGTCTCCCTGGCCGGCGCTGATTATCCGTTGCAGAAGAAACGCCACAGCTTCGAATATCTCCGTACGATTGCGCACCTGCGGCCGCGAAGCAACGCCTTTGGCGCCATGTTCAGGATGCGTAGCAGACTTTCCCACGCGGTTCATACCTTCTTTCAGGAGCGGGGCTTCCTCTATGTGCACACCCCGATCATTACCGCCAATGATTGTGAAGGGGCTGGCGAGATGTTTCGGGTGACCACGCTCGACCCAGAAAATCCGCCGCAAGCGGACGGTCAGATCGCCTGGCATGAGGATTTTTTCGGGTCAAAGGCGGGGTTGACAGTCAGCGGTCAGCTGCAGGGGGAGCTGTTTGCCACTGCGTTTACCGATATCTACACCTTCGGGCCGACGTTCCGGGCTGAGAATTCGAACACCAGCCGGCATGCTGCCGAATTCTGGATGGTCGAGCCGGAGATTGCATTTGCCGATCTGAACCTGAATTGCCAACTGGCCGAAGAGTTCCTGCGCTACATGGTCGGATACGCTCTTGAGCATTGTGCCGAGGACCTGGTGTTTTTTAACCAGTTTGTTGACAAGGGTCTGATCCCCAAATTGGAAGCTGTCGTGCTGGCGCCTTTCCAGAGTATGACCTATACGGAGGCGGTCGACAGACTGCAGAAAAGCGGGCAGAAATTTTCTTTTCCAGTGGAGTGGGGCTGCGATTTGCAGTCGGAGCACGAACGCTACCTGACAGAAAGTGTCGTTGGGGGGCCGTTATTCGTCACCGACTATCCGGCTGGAATCAAGGCGTTTTATATGCGCAGCAACGACGATGGCCAAACTGTGGCGGCGATGGACCTGCTGGTGCCGAAGGTTGGTGAAATCATCGGGGGCAGCCAGCGTGAGGAGCGGTTGGAGGTGTTGGAGCAGAAGATGCGGCAGGCCGGCATCGACCCGGCGAGCCTCGACTGGTACCTGGATATTCGCCGCTGGGGCAGCTGCCCGCACGCCGGTTTCGGGCTCGGTTTCGAGCGTTTTCTGATGTATGTAACTGGGATGGAGAATATTCGCGACGTTATTCCGTTCCCACGGACGCCGGGAAATGCGCGGTTTTAGTTGATATGCCGGGTGGTGCCTTGGTTATTGGCCTAGGATTGCTCCATCTTTAGACATATAGACGCCATCAACCCAGTTCCCGCCATCAACGAGTGTTCCATCGGCATACTCAATATCGTTTGATGCCGCAACAATAAATTTAAAGTCTGGATCGTTCTTCCAGGGCAGAACGATGTAAAACTCCTGGTTGTCGCCTAAGGTGTCGTCAGGTGAGTCATAGGCTTCTGCTTTCCTTCCATCCAGTTTGTCGCGGAAAGAATCAATGTCAATCTCAAAAGGAGCTCCCGCCATCTCTGCACCGTCAGTGAGCGGGAAAAAGGTTTCTTTGTTGAAGAGAGGGCTCCCTGCTGTAGCGTAAGGGTATTCTTCATGCTCCAGGTAGAACACAACAAAGGCTCTATAGAGAGATCTACACCCTGAATAAATAGATGCCCGCTCAGACTTTTCACGGTAGCTGACGTACTGGGGGACAGCAATGACGTAAATTATGCCAAGAATTGCTATGACGATCAGCAATTCCAGCATCGTGAAGCCCTTCTGGCCTGTTTGTTTCATCAGACGACTCCTGTTGATTGAACCCGGACTTTCCTTGGTCCGTCGTATCATTGAAACAGGATGAAAGTTTCTTGTCTTGCAAAGTGTAAGTATAAAACATAAGCAAAAAACGAGCCAGACAAAATGCTTAGCCCTTTTTGCTCCCTTTTTTGCTCGGCCAGAATACCTTGAGAATCGCCAGTAAGGCAACAATCGTGAAAAAAAGCCCACGCCAGAGTTGAGGAATCTTGCCTTCGCTGATGAAAATAACGTTATCATCGATATTCAGGCCTGTCTCTCGAGCAAGCTTGAGGAGCTTGGTCCGGTTGCCTTTAGCGATCAAACCGGATACCAGCATGCCGGTGAAATCCCTTTTCGCCATGAACTCCGCTTCGTTCGCTTTGCGAAAAGCGATCTGTTCTTCTTCAGTTTCCGGAAGGAAATGATAGCCGTTCACCAGCTCCAGCGTGCGGGGATGGCGGGTCTCCACCAAGACGCGGATTTCTTGCTGGTCGGGTTCCGCCAGAAGGGGGACCAGCAGGGCTTCCAGTTCAATGGTGCCGGTGGTGGAAATGGCCCGGTCGACGTCAAAATAGCCATCGCTGATCTTTAGCCATTCTGCAGGGGGCCCTTGGCTGACCAATGTAGCGGTCGAGGCCGGGGTGGGGATACGGTTATGCCACCAGAGACCAAGGTCGCTGACCCCCAGGAAAAGCAGAATGGCGCTGATGGCCAAAAAAGTAACGCGAAATTTTATCATGCTGAAGACTCCCTCAGGCGACGAATGAATAAAAAAGAGTGGGGTCGCCTTGCGACGACCCCACTTTATTAACAGAACCTGGCTGTTCAGGCAAGTCAGATCAAGCGTTTGCTGCGTCTTCCACGGCCACACCTTTCTTCTGGGTCAGCAGGGAGACGAGAACCAGGGCGATAAAACTGGCCGGGATCGAGATGGCGGCCGGGCTGTTGAAAGCAACCGGTGCATCTTGCGGCAGCAGGCCGTAGCGGACCCACATGTCAGGTGACACCAGGATCAGGCCGAGAGCCGTCGTCAGGCCGACCAGGATCGAGGCAGCAACGCCCTGAGCAGTAGTCTTCTTCCAGAACAGGAGCATCAGGATCGCCGGCAGGTTGGCGCTGGCGGCGACGGCAAAGGCCCAGCCGACCAGGAAGGAGACGTTCATCCCTTCGAAGATGATCCCGAGGTAGATGGCGATACAGCCGATTACCATGGCCGAAATTTTGCCCGCCATGACCTTGCCCTTCTCGGTCATGTTCATGCCGAGGAAATTGTCCATCAGGTCGTGAGCGATGGCGCCGGCCGAGGCGACGATCAGACCGGAGACTGTGCCGAGCACGGTGGCAAACGCCAGCGACGAGATGACCGCGAACAGGATGACCCCGAATGATAAGGCCAAAAGCGGTGCCGACATATTGTTGTCGGTCAGGTTGATGACGCCATTGGTCATGGCGCCCAGTCCGAGGTAGAGGGTCAAGATGTAGAAGAAGCCGATGGCGGCGATGGCAACGATGGTCGATTTACGCGCGGCGGCCTGGCTCGGCACCGTGTAGTAGCGGATCAGGATGTGCGGTAGTGCTGCGGTACCGCAGAACAGGGCCAGCATCAGCGAGATGAAGTTGAACTTCTGGGTGCCAGTGGCGTTGTCGACCTTGAACTTCAGGCCAGGACGCAGGATGCGGCTGCCGGGAGTCGGTTTCTGGTAGTAGATGGTAATCTTGTTGGCGCCATCCATGATGTATTTTTTGCCCCAGAGCACGACGGTGCTGTCCTTGAAACGGCTCAGGTAAGCGAGCGGGCCAATTGAGCCGGTTGAGGCGACACTCTTGCCGTCCACCGTGATTTCCTTGATGTGACCGACGGCGAAGAACTTGCCGTCTTCCTTGGCGGCGCCGTTATAGGTTTTGGTGCCGTCAGCCATTTTGGTGACAAAGAGGGTCTCTGCCAGTTCGTAGCCTGACGCATTTTCCTTGAGCTTCCAGATCGTCTCAGTGCCGTTCTGGGTGAGCTTGACGAAGCCAGCCTCGCCAAACTTCGATTCCGGGCCAGCAACCACATCGTAGCCAGCCACCTGCAGAGCACCGTCAGCAGCAACAACCGCCTGCAGTGTCTGGAACTGGTGGTAGTCCTTGGTGCCGCCCTGGTCGGGGCTGGTCCCCAGACCACGGGTCAGCAGGGCGATCACGACGATGGTCGAGCAGATCAGTAGCAGGGCACCTTTGAAAAACTGTACGTAAGTGGTGGAGGCCATACCAGCGGTGGCCACGATGATGGTGACGACGATACCGACGATACAGACGCCGACCCAGTGCGGCATGCCGAGCAGCGGTTGAACCAGCACGCCGGCGCCGACCATCTGCGGGATCAGGTAGAAGACCGAAACCGCCAGCGTCGAAATGGCTGCCATCAGCTGAATAGCTTTGGAATTGAACTTCGAGTCAAGGGCATCGGTGAAGGTGAACTTGCCGAGGCGCTTCATCGGTTCGGCGACCAGGAACAGGGCGACCATCCAGCCGGCCAGGTACCCGATGGCGTACATCCAGCCATCGAAACCGGCCGTGGCGATCATGCCGCAGATACCGAGGAAGGAGGCTGCCGAGAGGTAGTCGCCAGCGAAGGCGATGCCGTTGACGAACCAGTGGATGTTGCCGCCGGCAGCGTAGTAACCCGCAGCCGAAGTCGTCCGGCGGGCCAGGTAAAATGACAGGCCGAGGACGAATACAACGAAAAAGACAAACAGGCCGATAGCCAAGGGGGATTGTGTGTAAACCATAGGTCTCGCGCCTCCGTTACTGGTTCATCCGCTTTTCAGCGGCATTGCAGAGTTGGTTATAGATAATCGCAAGCACAAAGGCGAATACGATCAGCCCAAAGCCATAAACCACGGCCAAGGTCTGGCCGAGGATGACTTTCTGCATCAGTCCCGGGTTGACAGCGTTGATAACAACGAAACCGGCGTATACGAGTGTGTAAAGGATAAACATCCAGACGCCGAGCCTGGTCTTGTAGTTCGCGGCATCGTCTCTGCCGAGTTTAACTGCTGGTCCATGTCCCATGGTGTGTGTCTCCTTGTGAATGTTTCCTTGCTAAGGGTTCTCCGAAAATACTACATGTGTAATAGGTCGGGCGAAAAAAGTGTGGAGTGCAAAAGATGCCTTCCACATGTGAGGTACACCCGAAAATGCAGGACAGGGGCGGTTGTTCTGTGGGCTGCCATTCGCCGGTTTGTCCGGGTGTGGTGGGCCCTTTCCCTTGTCTGGTAAAATACATTAAATGATGTAAATATAAGAAATGTTATTTTGTAAAACATCGTGGCTCGTAAATTTCGCGCTATAATACGTTGTTCTAAAAAGATGTCAATATGAATTTTCAAATAAAAGCTCAGTTTTACGGTGTGAAACTGGTGAAGTACATGAAATAGCGTGGGGTTTGTCTTTTGATAAAAAATATCTGATCATGTGTTTAGAATAGTGTTTTATCTTATATGATAAAACGCACTAGATGAGGTTTTGGTGGGGGAGGGCAGACTGGGTTTAGATGAGGATGCGGCGCTTCTTGCAGTAGCTGCGGACGACAACTTCGGCCTGATGCAGGCGTGAAAGCTTCATGTTACGCATTTTGAGTGCGTTGATCTCCTCAAGAGGGATCTGCTCCTGGCGGAGCTCTCGGGTTACAATCCCAAGGTTGGCCAGCACGACCTTGAAGTCGGCCGGCGTATAGCTGCGCAGCATCGGTGGTGATAGCATGATGTAGCCGTCAGCAATGTCCTGCGCCATTTTCTTCGGGTTCCCTGAAATTGCCAATTCTGAAGCTCCTTATGACGGACCGGGTCGATTATTACATGCGGCAAAATTGTGCGTCTATGTTATATGTTGGTGGGTGTTTACACAATGAAGTCATGTCGGGGGAGAATCGATGACCAGTTACAAAGTTGTTGAGATTTCGGTGGTTACTGACGAGACGCTTGAAGAAGCGCTGAACACCTGGACGGCGCAGGGGTGGCAGCTGGACAGTATCCAGTTCGCGATGCGCGAAGCCAGCAAACGTCCGGCCATGGCTTTTATCCTGTTTGCCAGGGACGAACCCGAAGAGGTCTAGTCGTCCCAAGTCTCCCGGTCCGAATAGGTGATTGTATGCCGAGGGTCAGACGAAGGCGTCGCACCACATTTCGGGCAAACAGGTTCGGTCGGTTCATCTTCAGTTCTTTCCACTTCCGCCAATTCGCGGGGGGTCCCGCGGCAACTACAAAACCAGCGTCGAGTAAACGTCATAAAAGCCTCCTGGCTGAAATGAAACGTGACCGTGTGGGCACCAACCTTTCAATAAGTATGGCAGGATTCGGGCTTCTGGCAAGGGACTGTTATGGCAACAAATTGTGAGCCGAGAGCGTCATAGATTTAGTCGCCATCTGGATGAAAATGTTGGTATACTGTAAAGCTATGCATGGTTTTCACTGCTGAGTTGCTCTCATAGGTACAGTGGACGGAGTGAAAAGAATTTTCCAAAAGAAATTGCTGCTGGTTGTCCTGGCGGTTCTGATCGTCCTGAACGGTGTTGTCGTCAGCGGCAGTCATCTGATTATTCTAGACCGCTTTCTGCAACTGGAACAGCAGGGTGTCGAGAAAAATTTGCTGCGGGTCGCCAATGCCGTGCAAGATGCTGCCGAGGTTCATCTTGGTGTGTTGTGTAGAGACTGGTCGGTTTGGGACGACACCTATGCCTATATTCAGGATCACAATCAGGCGTATGTCAAGTCGAACCTGGTTGACGATACCCTGATCGACCTCTCTTTGAATGCCATTCTATATTTCAATGATCAAGGCGAACTGGTTTTCGGCAAGGCGATGGACCTTGATGAAGAAGTTCTTGCCCCCCTGCCAGCGGAGTTGCTCGATTATCTGACCCAGCATGACCGTCTCTGGCCGCCGCGCCAAACACTTGCCCTGGATGGTTTGGTGCGATTTTCACAGGGGCCGATGCTACTTTCCATTCGACCGATATTGACCAGTGAAGGGGAGGGGCCGGCCCGAGGTCTTCTCGTCATGGCGCGTTGGTTTGATCACGATGTGGTTGCTGACCTGGCCACCCGAACTGCTTTAACCCTGAGTAGCCAGCCGTTTGATGATGTTTGGCCTGAAATCCAGCGGGACATCTATCTGCAAGTGACTTCCAGGGATGAGCAGAACGTTCGCGGCGAAATCTTCATCAATGATCTCGACGGCAACCCTGGTGTGAGGCTGGCGATCACCATGAATCGGGATGTGTATCAGCAGGGGAGAGATACGGTTACACTGTTTCAGATCGGATTTTTTGCCGTCAGTCTCATCTTCGGTGTGGTGCTGTATATATTGATCGTGTTGGGAAGGCAGCGTCGTTTTCTGGCCGAACGTCAATTCTCCCAGGCTTTTGAACATGCGACGGATGGTCTGTTAGTCATCAATGACAGCAGGCGCTTGACGTTGATCAATCCGGCAGCCCAGCAAATGCTGGGTTGCCCGAAATGTGACCTGTTTCAGGGAGAACAGGCTTGTTTGTCTCAGTCGGCATTGACTGCACTAATCGATGCCGGACTCAAGGGCGATACCGTCGGTCCGACGGAGTTTACCGCGGCTGTGCCTTTCCAAGGCACCTTGCAGGAACTGCGTGCCTATGTTGCGCCGCTGAAGCCTGACGGGGAAAACCCACATGGGGTGATTGTCACCTTGCAGGATATGACCCAGGTGAAGGCCCTTGAACATTTAAAGGACGAATTTATTGCCGCCGTTGCGCACGAAATGAATACACCGCTCTCGATTGTCAGCGGCTATGCAGACCTGCTGGTGAACCGGGAATACGAAAGCGAAGGGGAGTTTCGGGAATTCGTCGGACTGATCCAGGAAAAAGCGCAAACGCTCGAAAAAATTGTCAATGACTTGCTGCAGTTGAATAAAGCCAATGCCGACCGGAAAGTCTTCCTGGAGAAAGAGACTTACGACCCCTGCGAGAATATCCGGCAGATTGTTGACTCGTTCAGGGTCGAGACGCAGCGACACCAGTTTGTTGTCAGTCTGCCGCAAGCACCGGTTGCGATTACTGCTGATCGACACCGGGTGGGTCAGGTTCTGGATAACCTGCTCAGCAATGCGGTGAAGTATTCTCCAGACGGCGGGGTAGTTACGGTTTCACTCGAGCGCGACGACGCAGACCTGAAATTCTGTGTCACTGACCAGGGAGGGGGGATGGCGGCTGTCCAGGTTGCCCGCGCCTTCGAGAAATTTTATCGTGCCGACAATTCGGAAACTGCAGTGCGGGGAATGGGCCTTGGGCTGAATATCGCGAAGGAGATTGTCGAAGCCCACGGCGGCCGCATCTGGTTGGAGAGTACGCCAGGAAGCGGTACACGGGCCTGCTTTACTCTGCCTTGTATCGATCCGCCTCGTTGACTTCTTCCGCTTAGATGATCTGGTGACTGATTATTTGAACGGATCACTTTCGCTGGAATATTTATCCAGAACCTGAGAGATATTTTCCCTACTCATTTGCATCTTCCTGATTAATTCTCTTCCTGCCTCGCCGCTGACTTTATTGTCTCTGATCTGATCTTCAAGTTCCAGGATGCACTTCGACAGGGTCTCATGGTCCGCCTGCAGGGTTCGAACAAAAACTTGCAGTTCTTTGATGACCATATTCAGATCCTCTGCCAGATCTTTGAGGTCGTCCCTTTTCCTCAAATGGACAGAAACATTTAGATTGCCAGCGGAAATTTCAGAAAGAACCTTTTTGAAACGATACACAGGTCCAGCTATTTTATGGGTAATGAAGACGCTTAAGACGCCCAGGGTGAGGATGACGATGCCGAGCGCGGGCCAGACACTTGTGTGCAACGATAACAGCATGCGAGCAGACCTGGTTTGCTCTTCAAGGGGAACATCTGAATAAAGCGGTAAAACATAGGGTGTGAACAGGATGACGACGAAAAGCAGGGTGTAGACGACGAGAAGTAGAATCGTCAGCACCATGTACTTCGTCTGAAACTGCTTGTCGATGAAATAGCGTCTTCTCTTGTATTTAGCCATATCAACAGTGCCTTAATACGTAATCACTTGAGGTGTCAGGGTCATAAGTGTCTGCTCGTCGTCATTTGCTCTGGCCGTCAAGGTATAGGTGTCGGAACCGGAAACGTAACTGTCTATTGAAAAGAGGTCTTTGTTGATTTGCACGACGAGAGTACTTTGAAAAACAGTACGGTCCAGATTATCCTTACCGGTTGTAAAGTCAATTGCAGCAGGATATTCCTGGTAATCAATATGGAATGACTCGAGTGTCTTTCGGATAGAGTCAAGGGCCCCGTTGGCCAAAGTTATTTTTGCGGTGTTGATGTAGCTGAAGTAAGCAGGAATGGCAATGGCAATCAAAATGCCGAGGATGACAACAACAACCAAAAGCTCTATAAGAGTGAATCCTTTGGATGTTTTGAAAGAGAGATCTTTCGAATTTTTCGAAAAGGTTTTTCGGAAGAGAAATCCTAACATGTACAGCGCCTTCCTTGGCTAGCATTCTACAACTGATCATACCTGATATCCAGAATTGACACCAATAGTTCTCTCGTGCTCAGCAGACGCCATTTTTATTAATTTAAATATAAACAAATTATCTAATAAATCCAAGTCATTATCCGTCGGATAGGGGTCACGGGGGCGGTCTTTGTTTGCGCTTCGATAAATCGTGTGTAAAAATTAACAAAATAAATGTTCAAGCATTGTCTGTCTTCCCTCCAATGGCAGGTCGTACCACATGAAAATCGGCATCAAAATAACCCTGATGGCTGTACTGCCGATTGTCCTGACGGCAGTCATTGTCTTGGCTGTCAGCCTCTATCAAAAAGCCCTGCTCCAGGAATATTTTTCCACTGAAATCGACCGCCAGGCCCGCAGCGAAGCACAAAAAATCGCTCAGGATGTCTATCTGATGTGCCGTTCCGCCCAGGAATCGGTGCAGTTGACCGTTGATGCCAGCCTGCGGGTTGCGGTCGACATTCTGACTCGCCGGGGGCCGGTCAGTTTCGCTGAACGCCAGGTCGACTGGGAAGCCGTTAATCAGTTTACCCACGATGCGCACCGCATCTCCCTGCCGCGCATGCTGATCGACGAGCAGTGGCTCGGGCAGAACCGTAACTTTGCTGAAGCGACGCCGGTCGTAGACGCAACCAGGCAGTTGGTGGGTGGGACTGCCACTATCTTTCAGCGCATGAACGATGCTGGCGATCTGCTGCGAGTCGCCACCAACGTCGAAACCCACGACGGCAAGCGAGCAATTGGCACCTATATCCCTGCTGTAAACCCCGATGGCCAAACGAACCCGGTTGTCGCTGCACTGCTGCGCGGTGAGACGTTCCGCGGCCGTGCCTATGTGGTCAATGCCTGGTATATCACAGCCTATCAGCCGATCTGGGACGCGTCTCGTCAACACGTGGTTGGAGCGCTCTACGTCGGTGTCAAACAGGAGAACTTGCAGAGCTTGCGCCAGGGGATCATGGATATCGTGGTCGGCGAAACCGGCTACGTTTGGGTGATGGGCGGCCAGGGTGAGCAGGCTGGTCGCTATGTCATTTCCAAGGATGGCGCCCGCGACGGCGAATTCCTGTTTGACCTGCTCGATGACGAAGGCCAGCTTTTCGTTCGAAGGATGATCGGCAAAGGATTGGCTCTCGCGAACCATGACGACCAGGACAGTGTGCCGGTCACTTTTGACCGCTATCCCTGGAGGAATCCGGGTGAAAGCAAGGCACGTTACAAATCGGTGGCCATCAGTTACTTTGCCCCCTGGGATTGGGTCATTGGCGCGGCTTACTATGAGAGCGATTTCAAACCGGTCCATCTGCGCGCGACGGAAGCCCTCAACCGCATGGCTCTCTGGGTCACGGTGGCCGCGCTGCTGATGGTTTTTCTCGCCCTGCCCGCTGGCCGGCTGGTGGCCAAGGGGATCCGTTCCCGTATTGACTGTATTCTCAATTCGGTTCACGACGTTTTAATTGTTACCGATACACAGGATCACATTCTCATGGTGAGCCGGGCGGCAGAACAGCTGTTCGGCAAGAAGATGAAGTCGCTCAGGGCCCAGCCCCTCTCCAGTCTGGTCAGCGACCGGAGCCTCTGCACGACCATAGAAACCGCCTTGGAAAAACGTCTCAGTGGGGTCGTGTTTCACTTTGACTGGCCTGGGGAGAAACCGGGGCAGCCAAGGGTGATGCAGGGGCGTACCTCGGTGGTGGAGACCGGTGGTGGCCATTCGATCGGCATGCTGCTGACGATTCATGACGTCACCGGGGAGCGTGAGGTGGAACGGCTGAAGAGCGAATTGCTTTCGACCGCGGCCCACGAGCTCAATACGCCGCTCGCCGCCATTATCGGCTACACGGAACTGTTGTTGGCCGAGTCGGCAGAGTGCTCGGAGTACCAGCAAGAATCACTGGAATACATCCACAAGAAGGCCTGGGCCCTCTCCAAGATCGTTGACGATCTGCTTGATGTCAGCCGTATCGAAGCCGGCAAAGGTATCCCGATCAGCCAGGCGCCGGAAGATTTCACCGAGATCATTCATCATGTACTCTATCACGTTCAGCACATGACCAACCTGCACCAGTTCGAAACAGACCTGCCGGCAACGCCGATGATCCTGTGTGTTGATCGCCTGAAGATGGAGCAGGTTCTGGAAAACATTTTCAGTAATGCGATCAAGTTTTCACCAGGGGGAGGCAGTATTGCGATTCGCGGCCGTATGGAAAAGGACGGATTCTATCTGAGTGTCACAGATCAGGGGATCGGTATGGCCCCGGAGCAAAAAGCCCGGGTGTTCGACAAGTTCTATCGTGCCGACAGTTCCAGTACCGCTGTAAGCGGGACCGGTCTCGGCATGACCATCGCCAGGCACATCATCGATATCCACGGTGGTAAAGTCTGGATTGAAAGCATTGCCGGGCGGGGGACGACTGTCCACTTGATGCTGCCTGTGGAATCTGAAGAGTGCTCCCCGCAAGAGCCGGTGTAAGAGGTTAAACTGACCTGACTTTGGTGTATTCGGGATTTCCCCTGGAGAGAATGAGGCTGCTGGCTAATAAACCAGCCCGGTTTTTTTGCGTACCTTGCGCAGGGTTTTCGTGGCGGCATAACGTGCCTTGTCAGCGCCCTGGGCAAGAATCTGGCGAACAACCTCCGGATTATCCAGCAACTCCTTGCGCCTCTCGGCGTAGGGTGCAAAGAAGTCGCGCACCGTTTCAAAAAGCTCCTGCTTGACATGTCCGAAAGCCAAGCCGCCGGCCTGGTAGCGTTGCCGTAATGCCTGGTCCTGTTCCTTGTCCATAAAGAGACGGAAGATTTTGTAGACATTGCAGGTATCCGGATCCTTCGGTTCTTCAACGTCGATCGGCGCTGTTACGATGCGCATGATCTGCTTGCGCAGCGCTTTCTCCTCGGCGAACAGATCGATGGTGTTGCCGTAGCTCTTACTCATCTTCTGGCCGTCCAGTCCGGGGACTGTGGCGACGTCATCGTCGATCTCCGGTTCCGGCAGAGTGAAAACCTCACCATATTCATTGTTGAACTTGATGGCGATGTCACGGGCCACCTCGACATGTTGCTTCTGGTCCTTGCCGACCGGCACCGTGTTGCTCTGGAACAGCAGGATGTCGGCCGTCATCAGTACCGGGTAGGCGAACAGGCCGTGGTTGGCGGCAATGCCCTTGGTGATTTTGTCCTTGTAGCTGTGGCAGCGCTCAAGCAGGCCCATCGGCGTGAAGTTCGACAGCACCCAGGTCAACTCCTGGACCTCGGGCAGGTCGGACTGGACCCAGAAGGTGCTCTTCTCGGGGTCCATGCCGAGGGCCAGAAAGTTGGCTGCCGCCTCTAGGGTGCCGCGCGCCAGTATTTTTCCATCGCGGAGAGAGGTCTGAGCATGGTAGTTGGCGATGAAGCAGAAGAGGTCTTCCTGCTCCTGGTATTCGATCATCTTTTTCATCATCCCGAAGTAGTTGCCGAGATGCAGGGAGCCGGAAGGTTGGATGCCGGACAGAACGCGCATTATTTTCTCCATTCGAAGCAGGGCCTCAACCAGCTATGCCCGGAAAGTATTTGATCAAGAAGCAGTTTTGTTTGTTCAAGCTGGACAAACTAACAGAAAAAAGGACGGAATTCAATTCCGCTCCTATCATCGGCATATTTAATGTTCCATCGAGTTGACTGAAGCCATATTTATGATTTGATTCCTTTAGGGTTGAACTTCTTGTCTGTCTTTCGGTACGGAGGCCAGTTTTGCTATGCGATCAAAAAGTTTTTTGAGAACTCTTGCCCTCGTCGTTGTCTTCTTCTCGGTGCTTGTTCCTGCCGGAACGGTTTTTTCCGCAAATCCTGTCAAAGGGAACACTTTCTCTTCGGAAGTGTCTCCTCGTTTAACGGTTGAGTTTTTAGATAAGTACAAATACCTGGGGGAATTTTCGAAAAATTTCGTCGCTTCTACGGTCGATGGGCATAACCTGAACGTCGACATGTCCAGGTATTTCTTTGTTCAGGGGAATACCAATAAAAAAGTTTCATCTTTTTGTGAAATTTTTACCTATAAATCTCAAAAATATGGAATTAATTTATCGGCATTTACTAAGAGCATTAAACACAAAATATATGAAAATGATGTCAGTATCTCAGGGATGAATTTTAGGGAATGTGTTTATTTGTCAACGACAAAAGCAGAGAAATATTTTCAAGAAAAAGGTTATATCGCTCCTAAATTAGTTATTTCGAGAGGTCTGGAAGCAAAAAAAACTTCAGAAGATATGGTTTTTGTTGTCATATATTCAGAGGCCTTGGGAACACTTGTCCGCCCTCCAGGACCTTATAATTTCGACTCCTGGTTGGATTTCAATTTGTATGATCAAACACAAAAAGCAGCTGTCCAGAGATTTGTTGAAAAGGCACAGAAGGTTATTACGATAAAACAATTCACAGAATAGGGACATTCACTGTGACCGGGTGGAATAGATAAACAACAAGAGGAAAGCGTTAACTTCGATCAGAGCCCCCTCTCATCTTTGAGAGGGGGCTTTTTTACTTGGCAGAAGAAGTCGGAGTCTGACGAGGGATGCGAACGGTAAAGGTTGCACCTGTACCGGGAGCGCTTTCTACAGTGATCCGGCCGCCGAGGGCCTGGACAATCCCGTAGGAGACGGAGAGACCGAGGCCTGTCCCTTCATGCTTGGTGGTGAAGAAGGGGTTGAAGATCTTTTCGCGCGTGGCATCATCCATTCCAGGGCCGCTGTCAGTAACGGTCAACGTAACCTGCTTCTCATCGAAACGGGAACTGATCGTCAGTCTTCCTGCCCCTTCCATTGCCTGCAGACCGTTGACCATAATGTTGGTCAGAACCTGGCGCAGCCGCTGGCCGTCGCTTGAGATGTCAGGTATGGCGGGGTCGAGATCGACAACCAGTTCGACGGTGCCGAGTTCGACCTGATGGCTGATTTGGGCAAGGATGTCGGTGATCAGCGTATTGAGGTCGACGGTGTCAAACTGAAATGACTGTTCCCGGGCGAAGGTCAGCATGTTTCGGGTGATCAGGGAAATCCTCTCTGTCTGTTTGAGAATCTCATCGGCCTCTTCACGCCCGGATGCGCCGGCAGCTAACTCCATCTGGAGAATCTCAATGTTGCCGCGGATGATGGCAGTAGGGTTGTTGATCTCATGGGCAACCCCGGCGGCGAGTGAGCCGATAGCGGCCAGTTTTTCGTTGCGCAGCAGCTCTTGCTGAGCAGCGATCAGTGCGAAACTTTTCTCCTCAAGCTGATGGGTCCGGTCAACGACCTTACCTTCCAGTTCCCGGTTGAGGCGGTTGAGTTCGTTTTCCCGCTCCTGCAGGGCAGTGGCCATCTGGTTGAAGGTGTTGGTGAGGTGACCGATCTCATCGCGGGTGGTCGCTACGATCTCGATGTCACGCTCGCCGGCGGCTACTTGCCGGGCCATGGCATCGAGTTCGAGGATCGGGCGGCAGAGGACCTTGGACATGTAGCGGGCGACCAGGTAGCCGAACCCACAACCGAGCAAAAGCAGGCCGAGCAGGATCATTGCAGAACGTGCTTTGAGTTCGCTGAACGGCTGCTCGAGCAGGCCGACGTAGAGAGCGCCGATCGCGGCGCCTGAGCTGTCGAGAATCGGTTCGTAGGCGGTCAGGTACCATTGGTCAACCACCTTGGCCCGATCAAGCCAGGTTTGTTTCTGCTCAAGAACGGCCCGGGCGACTTCGGGTGAAACCCGGGTACCAACTGCCCGCACGCCATTTTGCAGGCGAATGGTCGTGGTTGCCCGCAGATCCTTCAGGAAGATTGTGGCGCTGCCGCCCCTGACATCTTCGATGGACTGAGCGCCGTAGACGGTCTCCTTGATCTGGTCGACCAGCGACACGTTGCTATTGAGCAGGGTTCCGCCGTAGAGACATCCGACAATCTGGTCGTTGCGATCGAAAACCGGGCTGGCACCGATCAGGATCATGCCGCGTTCTTCCAGAACCTGTGACGGTTCCTTGTCGTTGGTGGGAGCAAGAATAACGGCGCGTCTGGCCAGATCGTTCCCTTCGGCCCGCAGTTGTTGTTGGTTGAGCAAAATTGAGCCGGAGTAGTGCTCGCCGGCCAGCACCTGGCTCACGAAGGGGAGAGGGCGCGCCGTGCCTGCCCCCGAACGGGGGATAAGAGTGTTGCCGTTACGGTCGGTCAAAGTCAGCAGGTCAAACCCTTCCCGAGTACGGACGGCGGCCAGCATATCATCCAGACCGGCGAGGTCGTTCGCGGCCAATTGCTCAGCCAAGTCGCCACTGCTCCCGGTCAGGCGGACGATGTTTGCGATCCGGGTGTTTTCATGGGCGAGGACCGTGCGGGCGGTATTCAGGTCATTACGGACCCTGCTCTGCGCCTGACCGACGATCCAGGCGTTGATCAGGTTGAAGGTGGCCAGAGAGACCAGCAGCAGGATGAAGGCCAGCGGGACGACCGCTGCCAGAGTCAGTTTCCCCCGGATGGAGAGAGGGGGGAGGAACGGGACGGTCATTCTGCGGAGCCCTCCTTTTCGGGGCGCAGACCGAACTCCTTGATTTTGCGGTCGAGGGTTTTGCGGGTAACACCGAGCAGTTCAGAGGTGCGACTCTTGTTCCAACGGGTGTGCCTGAGCCCGCGGATCACCTGTATCCGCTCTGCCTCGCGCAGGCTCATGACCGGGCCACTCTCCAGGTCTTCAGGAGTCTGTCCGGGTTCGCTCAGCTTCAAGGGGAGGGCGTCGAGGCCGATTTCGTCCCCGCGGGAGAGGATGACACCACGCTCAACGACATTTTCCAGTTCACGCACATTGCCGGGCCACGGGTACTTGCGCATCGCCTCTAACGCCGTCGCTGAGAACCGACTGACCTGATGCCCGGTCTTGGCGGCACTCTTCGCGAGAAAATGGCTGGCGAGTGGCTCGATGTCGTCGGGCCGCTCACGCAAGGGGGGGAGGTTGAGGGCGATGACGTTCAAACGGTAGTAGAGGTCCTCACGGAAATTGCCGGCGGCAACTTCTTTCTCCAGATCCTTGTTGGTGGCCGCAAGAAAGCGCACATCCACGTTTTGCGTTCGGGTGGCGCCGACCGGAATGAACTCCCCTTCCTGTAGAACTCTGAGCAGTTTGACCTGCAGGGCAGCACTGATGTCGCCAACTTCGTCGAGGAAGAGGGTGCCGCCATCTGCCTCGTCGAGCAGCCCTTTCTGTGCCTGGACCGCTCCGGTGAAAGCGCCCTTGATGTGGCCGAACAGCTGACTCTCGAGCAGAGTCTCAGAAAGAGCGGCACAGTTGATGGCGACAAAGCGATTTTGTGCTCGTGGGCTGTGATAGTGAATTGCCCCGGCGATCAACTCTTTGCCGGTACCACTCTCTCCCAGGATCAGCACGCTCGAATGACTCTCCGCCACTCGCAGGGCAAGCTGGTAGACTTCGCCGAAACGGCGGCTGACGAAAACCGGGGCGTTGGGGAGTTGGCGCTCCTGCAGCTCCTGCTTCAGTTGACGGTTCTCTTCGCGTAGCCGTTTTTGTTCGAGAGCGTTGCGAACCAGGGCCGAGAGCTTCTCTTGAGGGAAAGGTTTGGTCAGAAAGTCGTATGAGCCCAACTTCATCGCCTCGACTGCCGATTCGATTGTGCCGTGCCCGGTCATCATGATGACCGGCATCTCCGGTCGGCGCTCTTTGACTCGACGCAGTGTCTCGATGCCGTCCAGTTCCGGCATCTTGATGTCGAGCAGCAACAGGTCCCCGGGCGTTTCAGCATCCTTGAGGACACTCAGCATATCGAGTGGGCTGGCGTAGGTTGCGACCTGGTAGCCCCAACCACCAAGCATCTTGGAGAGATACTTGCGCATGCCTTCTTCGTCGTCACAGATGATGATTCTGTATCCCATAGCACACCTTTTTTAAAAATATCGATCGCTTCATTCTATTCAGAAAAAGCATTGAAAGAAAAGTCGTTTCCCAACCAACCCGTTCATTTATTGCTGCAGGGTTTTATCAGGGTTGAAAAACAGACTCATTGGTATACACCTCATTCGCGTGGTTGGGTCAAAATGGGGCACTGGGTCATTGGTATACACCATTGGAAACAAGTATACAGTTTGTGGGGGTGAAAAGCTGGAATCAATTCGTGTGCTCCAGGGTAGTTTTGAATATCTCTTCTATAATAACAGCCAGTTACGTTCTTTTGTATACCGTTTGGCACGTCCCTTGCCAATGATCCCTGCAGCATTTACGCCATGACCCGAGTGGTCAAAGACCATATAAAGAGGAGAGAGAAATGGGAGTTTCACGAAGAGATTTTCTTAAAGGTGGCGGGGCTGCAGCCGCCGGTCTGGCCCTGACAGGCAAGCCGGCCAATGCTGCTGGCCAGGTTCCCGGTCTGCGGACCAAAGGCCTGGCCAGCACGACTACCGTTTGCCCTTACTGTGCTGTCGGCTGCGGCATGATCGTCCACACTAAAGACGGTAAGATTGTCAATATTGAAGGTGATCCGGAACATCCGATCAACCAGGGCTCGCTCTGTTCCAAGGGTAGCGCGCTGTTCCAGGTGGCGAACAACGAACGCCGTCTGACCAAAGTTCAGTACCGCGCGCCGAATAGCGACAAGTGGGAAGAAAGGTCATGGGACTGGACGATGGAGCGTATCGCTACTCTGATGAAGAGAACTCGCGACCGTAACTTCGTCAAGCAGGAAAAGATCAACGGTGAAATGTACACCGTTAACCGCAACGAGGGTATGGCAATGCTCGGCGCTGCCGCTCTTGATAACGAGGAATGCTACCTGCTCGGTAAGTTTGCTCGCGCCATGGGGGTTGGTTATCTAGAACACCAAGCCCGAATATGACACAGCGCAACGGTTGCCGGTCTGGCAGCCTCGTTCGGTCGTGGAGCAATGACCAACCACTGGATTGATATCAAGCACGCTGATGTCATCATGTGTATCGGTTCGAACCCTGCAGAGAACCACCCAATTTCCTTTAAGTACGTCGAAGAAGCGATGGATAACGGCGCCAAGCTGATCTCTGTCGATCCTCGTTACACCCGGACTTCTTCCAAGTCGGACACCTACGCTCAGCTGCGTCCCGGTACCGATATCGCCTTTATCGGCGGCATGATCAATTACATCCTGAATAACGACCTGATTCACAAAGAATACGTTGTCAACTACACCAACGCAGCCTTTTTGATCAATGAAAAGTACGATTTCAACGACGGTTTGTTCTCCGGCTACGATTCCGATGACTTCAAATACAGCAAAGATACCTGGGCATACCAGACCGATAAAGATGGTAAGCAGCTGCGCGACGATACCTTGCAGCATCCACGCTCCGTGTATCAGCTGCTGAAGAAACACTACTCCCGTTACACCCCGGAGAAGGTCTGCGAGATTACCGGTACCGCTATCCAGGATTACATGGAAGTTATCCGCACCTTTACTGCAACCGGTAAAGCTGGCAAAGCAGCGACGATCATGTACGCCATGGGCACCACCCAGCACACCTACGGTACCCAAAACGTTCGTTCCTACGCCATGATGCAGTTGTTGCTTGGTAACATTGGGATCGCTGGCGGTGGCATCAACGCGCTGCGTGGCGAAGCCAACGTGCAGGGCTCGACCGACTACGCGATCCTCTACCACATCCTGCCTGGTTACCTGAAGTCTCCGACCTACGATAACAAGAGCCTGGCTACTTACAACGAGAAGTGGACGCCGAAGAGCACCGACGCGCAGAGCGCTAACTGGTGGAGTAACACGCCGAAGTACATGACCAGTCTGCTCAAAGCCTACTGGGGTGATGCGGCGACTGAAAAGAACGACTTCTGCTACGACTACCTGCCGAAGCGCAGCGGTAACTACTCCTTCATCCCGCTGATGGAGCGTTTGCAAGGCGGCGGTTTCGAAGGCCTGGTCTGCATGGGGACCAACCCGATCGTCGGTGGTCCTGATGCTGGTTCTATCGCTAACGGCCTCGACAGCCTCAAGTGGATGGTTGCAGCTGATCTGTGGGAAACCGAGACCTCGGTTTTCTGGCGGCGTCCCGGCGTCGATCCGAAAACCATCGATACCGAGGTGTTCTTGCTGCCGGCAGCATCCTCGGTGGAAAAAGAAGGCTCGATTTCCAACTCGGGCCGTTGGGCCCAGTGGCGCTACAAGGCGGTCAACCCGCCCGGTCACGCTGAGAGTGATGCCTTCATCGTCGATCAGTGGGTTAAAAACCTGAAGAAGATGTACGCGAAAGATGGCGAGTTCCCCGCTCCGATTACCGATCTCGACTGGAACTATGGTAACGGTCACGAGCCGGATATCGATATGGTTGCCCGTGAGTGTAACGGTCAGTTCACCCGCGACATCCGCATCAAAGGCAAGCTGTACAAAAAAGGCCAGCAGGTACCGAGTTTCGCCTTCCTGCAGGCCGATGGTTCAACCACCAGCGGCAACTGGCTCTACTGTAACTCCTACACGGAGAAGGGCAACATGATGCAGCGCCGCGGTCAGGAAGACCCGACCGGAATGGGCTTCTATCACAACTGGGCCTGGTGCTGGCCGGTCAACCGTCGCGTGCTCTATAACCGCGCCTCGGTCGATATGAACGGCAAGCCGTGGAACCCGAACAAGCCGATTATCAGCTGGAACAAGCTGACTCGCAAGTGGGAAGGTGACGTGCCGGACGGCGGTTGGGTACCGATGAGTGAAGATGGCACCAAGTCGCCATTTATCATGCTTCCAGAAGGTTACGGGCGTCTGTACGCAGGCGGTCTGGCTGACGGTCCTTTCCCTGAGCATTACGAGCCGATGGAGAGCCCGGTCAATAACCTGATGACCTCGCAACAGAGCAACCCGGCCGTTGCTATCCCCGGTAAGATCGGTGACGTTGCTAATTACCCGTACGTTGGTACCACCTACCGGGTTTCCGAACACTGGCAAGCAGGTGCCATGACCCGGAACCTGCCATGGTTGGTCGAACTGGTCCCTGATATGTTTGTCGAGATCAGTGAAGGACTGGCTGAGTGGAAAAACTTGAAGAACGGCGACATGGTCACTGTTACGACCGAGCGTGGCAAGATTGAAGCCCGCGCCCTGGTCACCTCGAGAATCAAGCCGCTGCGTGTTCAAGGCAAGATGATTGAGCAGGTTGGTCTGCCGTGGCACTTCGGCTTCAACGGCCTGGCCACTGGCGGTAGCGCCAATACGTTGACGACCGCCACCGGCGACGCCAACACCACTATCCCGGAATATAAAGCCTTCCTCTGTAATATCGAGAAAGGAGGTCTGCCATCATGAGTAAAGTAGATACCTCGAAACAAAAGGCCTTCCTGATCGATATGACCAAGTGCACCGGTTGCCGCGGTTGTCAGGTTGCTTGCAAGCAGTGGAACCAGCTGGAAGCGGAAAAGACCGAGTTCTTCAGCGGCGAGGGTTACCAGAACCCGCCGGCGATGTCGGAGTACACCTTTACCCGTATCAAGTTCCGTGACTACCAGAAGAACGGTCAGAACGAGTTCGCTTTCTACAAAGAGATGTGCATGCACTGCGAAGACCCGGCCTGTGCCTCGGTCTGCCCGGTTGGTGCTTTCGAAAAGACTGCGGAAGGTCCAGTTGTTTACAAAGCGGATCGTTGCATCGGCTGTCGTTTCTGTATGATCGCCTGCCCCTTTGGCGTGCCTAAGTACGAGTGGAGCAAAGGTCTTCCGCTGGTCAAGAAGTGCACCGGTTGCTACGAGCGGGTTGTGGAAGGTCTACAGCCTGCCTGCGCTACCGCCTGTCCGACCGCGATCACTTACGGTAACCGCGACGAGATGATCAAAATTGCCGAAGAGCGCCTGGCCAAGCACCCGGACAAGTACATCCACAAGGTTTATGGTAAAGAAGAAGCGGGCGGCACGTCCGTCATCTACCTGACCAGTCTTCCTTTCGACGAACTCGGCTTCAAACCGGTCACTCTGCGTCCGCTGCCGGGCTACACCTGGCAGGCGCTGCGCATGGTCCCGGCGGCTTTCCTCACCGTGGGTGGTGGTCTGTCGGCCCTTTCCTGGATTACCCATCGCAAGGATCGCCTGAAAAAAGAGCGTGAAGAAGAGGCGGCCACGGCTGGCGAGCCGAAGGAGGACAAGTAAATGACTGCTGCAAGCCTGGTTGTTAACGAAATCAAGGGCTACCATCGTTTCATCAAGTTTCTGATTCTGCTGGTAGCTGTCGCCGCAGTGGCCTCCATGGCTCGGTTTGTCTTCGGCCTTGGTCCCACCACTAATCTCAACGACACTTATCCCTGGGGCCTGTGGATCTCCTTCGATGTGGTCACGGCTGTGCCGCTGGCGGCAGGGGCCTTCACCCTCGGTGCGATCGTCCACTGTTTCCATATCAAGAAGCTCGAGCCGCTGGTGCGCCCGGCGATCGTGACCGGCTTTCTCGGTTACTCGCTGGTCTGTATCGGCCTGCTGCTCGATCTCGGTCAACCCCACAAGGGGTGGCACGTCATGCGCTACTGGAACCTGCATTCACCGATGTTCGAGGTCTCCATGTGCGTTATGGCTTATACGACGGTCCTCCTGCTCGAATTCCTTTCGCCGGTGACGGAGAAGTTTGGCTGGTATCTCCCCATGCGTGTTTTGCGCTGGTTGGAGATGCCCCTGGTCATCTTGGCTGCGGCTATCTCGACTTTGCATCAATCGTCACTGGGAACCTTCTTCCTGATCGCCGTCGACAAACTGCATAACCTCTGGTACAACCCGCTGCTGCCGCTGCTCTTTTGGGTCAGCGCCATCTGTAGCGGTATGTGCATTATCATTGTCGAGGCGACCGCCTGTCACAAGTGGATGGGGCAGCCAAACGAGGGTGTGCTGTTGCGTACCCTGGCGAAAACCCTGCCCTGGACCCTCGCGCTTTACATCGCGCTGCGGGTCTACAGCCTGTTGGTTCTGTCGAACGGTCCTTTCTTCGATCAGCCGGTTCTGACGTTGCTGTTTGGTCTTGAGCTTGGCTTCGGTTTCATCCTGCCTTTCTTCATGTTCACCCAGCAGTCGGTGCGCAATGACGACCGGCGCCGTGTGATCGCTGCTCTGCTGGTGGTCTTTGGTCTGATCCTGAACCGTTTCAACGTGTCGATGTTCGGCATGATGGATCCGAACCAGATCTACTATCCTTCGCTGATTGAATCGCTGGTCACCATTGGGATTATCGCAGCGCACATCCTTTTCTTCGTGCTGATTGCCAAGTACTTCCCGATCTTCGAGCACCATCCGGAGACTGTCGACTACTCTTTGCCGGACCGCTTCCGCAAGATCGATGGCGGCAAGGGGAGCGAAGAAACTGTGCCGGTTGTTGGTCAGCCGGTTGCGGAAACCAATGATTGATAGGATGTGATTCCTCCGCCTGCCAGGCGGGGGATCACCTTCAGGATCTTCTGATGAATAAGTCTACCTACCGATACGAAAATGGACGTTTGATGCCGCGCTCCTGTGGTGTGGTTGAGGAGTTTCCGGTTCGTTTGACGGTTAACGGTAAGCCGTTGGCAACCCTGGTTGCTTCGCCGCATCAGCTCAATTTCCTGGTTGCCGGATTTCTGCGTTTGCAGGGCTTCGCCGAAACCATTGACGACATCCTAAGTCTCGGAGTCTGCTCGGACTTTGGTTATGCGGATGTGCGGTTACAGAATGACGTACCGGATAACCTGGCGCCGACCTTGACCTCCGGTTGCGGCACCGGTATCAGCTTCAATCTGGACATGGGCGCACTGCCTGCTGTTCAGACTGTCAGCAGGGGCTTTGTCGCAGACGAGGTTTTTCGCCTGATGCGCGCGTTGGCGGAGCGGACTGAACGCTACCGCAATCACGGTGGCATCCATTCAGCAGCAGTTGGTGACCAGAATGGTTTGCTGCTGTGTGCCGAGGATATTGGTCGTCACAATACGCTCGACCGGATCGCCGGCGAGGCTCTATTCAAAGAGATCGACCTGCACGGCAAGATGCTGGTGACCTCGGGGCGGGTTTCCACCGAGATGGTTGCCAAGGCGGCCCGGTTAGGGATTGCCCTGATCGCCTCGCGTACCTCGCCGACTGATATGGCGATCCGGATGGCCGCCGAGGCGGGGATTGTCTTGATTGGCTACCTACGCGGCGAGCATTTCGAAGTTTACAGTCACCCCGAGAGGGTCGTCGCCTCTCTCCCGACCGGGAAGGTTGCCGGGGTGACCGGGGTTATTTTGGCCGGCGGCGAGAGCCGACGGATGGGGTGTGAAAAATCGCTCCTGCCGGTACATGGCGCCCGCTTCATTGATCACATTCACCGTACGCTGAGTGACGTGTTCGACGAGGTGCTGCTGGTGACCAATTCACCCGAGTTGTACGTTGAGATCCCCTGTCGCAAGGTCCCTGATATTTATCACGCTCAAGGAGCGCTTGCCGGAATTCATTCCGGTCTGGCGCATGCTCGCAGCGAGCAGGTCTTTGTCGTCGCCTGCGACATGCCGTTTGTCTCTGCCACCGCAGTACGTTCTCTCTGCGCCCTGGCGGGGGAGGGCGATGTGGTGATCCCCCGCAGCGAGCGGGGTGCTGAGCCGCTACACGCTCTTTATCACAAGAGCTGTCTGCCGGCGATGGAGCGGGTGCTCGACGCTGGCAGGAAACGAATCGTTCATTTCTTCCCGGATGTGGCTGTCCATGAAGTCGCTCCGGAGCAGGTCGTCGGGATCGATCCCGATGGGCGTTCGTTCCTGAATATCAATACGCCTGAAGAGTATTACGCTCTGCGCGGGGAGAAGCCTGCGCTGAGAGAGGAGGACGCCCGTCGTAAGGCAGTTATGGCCGGCTAGGCAGCAATAAAGATAATCTGGTTCTCCGAACCGTCTGACCTAAGGGGTTTTGGTCCTAGGGCTGCCGGTCGATGGGTTTTGCTGGAAACGGCAGGGCCTCCCGTTTGGAAAGGAGAAGACTTATCAGCAGGGGCCCGTGCGGTTCCGGTTTGGGGGTCCTTTCCATATTTTGGGAAGGACCTTTTTTGTTGGATATTTTTTAAGGCCAACACCGGCGGGTTGCGGCCCGCCAGCCGCCTTACTCTCTTTGCTCGCCCAAAGAGAGTAAGCAGAGAAAGGGCGCCCCGTTCCTTGCCCTGCGGGTTCCCTCCGCCGAAAAGATGAACGCCGGCAGGGCAAAAACTCGCTTCGCTCAGACAGTTTGCCCTGCTTGTCGGTGTTAATCCATTCGGCTCCGGCGGCGTCACAAGGGGGAGGAAAGTCAGTTTTAAAAGACAAATGGAAAGCTCCCTCTCCCTTGACGGGAGAGGGTTGGGGTGAGGGTGACCCGTTTATTGATTTATGACGGAAGTATCGATAACCACGGACCAAGGAGGCAAAGATGAACACGTTTCGAAAACTTACAATGATTTTACTCATGACCATGATCGCCGGCAACGCCCTGGCGGTTGAACACCTGCGGCTGGCCACGACCACGTCCACCGAAAATTCCGGTTTGCTGGCAGCCATCCTGCCGCCGTTCGAGCAGGCGCAGGAGTGCAAGGTTGACGTGATTGCGGTCGGGACCGGCAAGGCGATCAAGCTGGGCCAGGCTGGCGATGTCGATGTCATTCTGGTGCATGCCCGGGCTCGTGAGGAGAAGTTTGTCGCTGAAGGTTACGGTGTCAACCGGCGCGATGTCATGTACAACGATTTTGTCATCCTCGGCCCAAAGAGCGACCCGGCCGGGATCGCCGGGCTGACTGACGCCGCCGAAGCGCTGAAGCGGATCGCTGCTGCCGAGGCGACTTTTGTGTCGCGCGGTGATGATTCCGGAACTCACACCAAGGAGCGCGCCCTTTGGGAGACGGCCGGAGTTGCACCAGAAGGAGCCTGGTACCTGGAGGCTGGCCGTGGCATGGGTGAGGTGATCACCATGGCCAATGAGCGTCAGGGCTACACCCTGGCCGATCGCGGCACCTTCATCGCTTTCCGCAACAAGATCGATCTGCTGGTTCAGACCGAAGGGGACAAGGGGCTGTTCAACCCCTATGGCGTGATCCCGGTCGACCCGAAGCGACATCCCCATGTCAAGCATGCGCTGTCTGAGAAGTTTGCTGCTTTTTTGACGTCGGATGAAGGCCGCGAACTGATCTCCGCTTACCGCAAGAATGGTGAGCCGCTTTTCTTTACTTACGACAAATAGAGCGTTGCTTTGAACTTTCTTGCCGACAGCATCAACCAGGCTTTCCTCCTGATCCTTCGCCTTGACGGGGAGATTCTCGATGTGGTCACTACGTCCCTGTTCACAGCGGTCTGCGCGACTCTGTTGGCCGCCCTGGCAGGGATTCCGGGTGGTGCTCTGGTTGCTCTCGGCCGCTTTCCGGGCAGGAGATTGATGGTTATCCTGCTCAATACCCTGATGGCCCTGCCGACCGTGGTGGTGGGTCTGGTGGTCTACGGTTTTTTGAGTCGGCAGGGGCCGCTCGGACACTTCGGCCTGCTGTTTACTCCGGCGGCAATGATTATCGGGCAAGCCCTGCTGGCGAT
>JAQYVZ010000076.1 GCA_030145205.1 Desulfuromonadales bacterium
GCCGGTCCGGTACTTCCAGCTCCCCTTGGCGTAGTTGTAATCTTCAGCGTTGTAGCCGCTGAAAATGCCTTCGCTGAACTCGAAGCCGTCGTCGATGATGAACGAGGCGTTGGTATAGTTAACGACGTAATCCTTCTGGATCAGATCGCCCTGCAGCACGTAATTGATCAGGCCGCCGATGAAGGCGATGTCGGTGCCCGGACGCAGCTGGGCGTACAGGTCAGACTTGGACGAGGTACGGGTATAGCGGGGGTCGACGCTGATCAGCTTAGCGCCGTTGTCCATCGCTCGTTCCACGTATTTGAAAGAGATCGGGTGGTTCTCGGCCGGGTTAGAGCCGATACAGAGGATCACATCCGCATGCTGGATGTCGTTCCAGTGGTTGGTCATTGCGCCGCGACCGAAGGAGGCTGCCAGACCGGCAACCGTAGCGCTGTGTCATATTCGAGCCTGGTGTTCGAGGTAATTGACCCCCATGGCGCGAGCGAATTTACCCCACAGGTAGCATTCCTCGTTGTCGAGGGCCGCAGCGCCGAGAAAGGCCATCCCCTCGTTGCGGTTGACCACATATTTTTTGTCGTCGCGAGTTTCGCTCTTGACGAAGTTTTTGTCGCGGGAATCCTTCATCAACTTGGCGATGCGGTTCATCGACCAGTCCCACGACTTTTCTTCCCACTTGTCGCTGCCGGCGGCACGGTACTGCACCTTGGTCAGGCGCCGCTCGTTATTGGCCACCTGGAACAGGGCGCTCCCCTTGGAACAAAGAGCGCCGCGGTTGATCGGATGATCGGGGTCACCCTCGATGTTGACGACTTTGCCGTTTTTGGTGTGGACCAGCATGCCGCAACCGACCGCACAATAGGGGCAGACCGTGGTGCTGACCTGGAGCCCTTTAGTACGCATCTCCGGCGAATCGACACTGGCCTGAGCCGGCTTGCCGGTCAGCGCCATGGTGCCGGCGGCTAGTCCGCCGCCCTTGATAAAGTTTCTTCTTGATATGCCCATGAACTCTTCTCTCCTTTTTCAGATTTGCCCCATGACATAACATCGGGTTACCGCCCTTAGCGCAACGCTCATGCCAAACCCGTTTACGGCATACAGCAAACCGTTTTTTTTCAGTCAAAACAGGCAGTAACAGAACGAAGAGAAAAACGACCGGAATATCAAACGACCCATCCTGGCTGTATACAGATGACCCAGCTGGATACCGATGACCCACCCCGACAAAAGCAGCGGACCGGCACGCCAAACCGTATCGCCGGCCTAATGGCCTAGAACTGCGGCGGATTTTAATTTATGGCGGGGAAAGCCCTTGGATTGAGCCGATAATTGCATGTATCATGGAGACTAAATCTGAGACGAACTTCGGGGAGAGTTATGGAAAAGATGATTCTGATCTGCGACGACGAAGAGGGAATGCGGCGCTACCTGGGCAAAATGCTCCAGGCCTGGGGCTACCAGGTCGAGACCTTTGCCAGCCCGACCCTGCTGGTGCGCAGCCTCGAGGAGACCGACGCCACCGGCGACCTGCTGCTGCTCGATGTGAAGATGCCGGAAATGGACGGTATCGAAGTGCTGCGCCGGGTCAGAAAAGCCCGCCCTGAGCTCACCGTGGTCATGATGACCGGCCACGGCACCATCGAATCGGCGGTCGAGGCGATGAAAATCGGCGCCTACGACTACCTGTCCAAGCCCTTTCCGCAGGAAAAGCTCTTTGCCCTGGTCCAGCACTGCCTGGAACGGGAGCGGCTGCTCGAAGAAAACAGCTCGCTGAAAAAAGAACTGCGCGAGCGGGTCGCCCTGACCGAGCCGATCTTCCGTAGCGAACGCTTCGGTGAAATCTACGATCTGGCGCTGCAGGTGGCCGACAGCGATTCAAGTGTTCTGATCCTCGGCGAAAGCGGTACCGGCAAGGAACTGATCGCCGGCACCATCCATTACGCCAGCCCCCGCTCCGGCCAGCGCTTTCTCGCCATCAATTGTGCCGCCCTGTCGGAAACCCTGCTTGAAAGCCAACTGTTCGGCCACGTCAAGGGGGCCTTCACTGGCGCCACCCAGGCCCAGAAGGGACTACTCGACGAAGCCCACGAGGGCACCCTGTTTCTCGACGAAGTCGGCGATCTCAGCCCGGCGTTGCAGGCCAAACTGCTGCGGGTGCTGCAACTCGGCGAGTTCATCCCGGTCGGCGCCACCCGCCCCCGCCAGGTTGACGTACGCTTTGTCGCCGCAACCAACAAGAACCTCGAAGAAGAGGTGGCCCGGGGCAATTTCCGCGAAGACCTCTACTACCGGCTCAACGTCATCGCCCTCGAACTTCCGCCTCTGCGCGAGCGCCCCGAAGATATCGAACCACTGGCGCAGCACTTTCTCCAGCTGATGATCCGCAAGGCCCGCCGCCCCCCCAAGGGGATCACCCCCGAAGCGCTGCAGATGATGCTGAGCTATCACTGGCCGGGTAACGTGCGGGAACTGGAAAACGTCATCGAGCGTGGCGCCATCCTCGCCCGGGGTGAATTCATCACTGCCACGATGCTACCCTTCAAGCCCCGGTCCGACTCCCCGCGCAGCACTGTCGACAGTGGCGAAACGGCGCTCCTCAACCTGCGTGACGCCGAACGCCTGCAGGTAATCCGCGCCCTGCGTCAGACCGAGTGGAACAAGAGCCAGGCGGCCCAACTGCTCGGCGTCACCCGCAAGACCATCGACCGTAAAATCAAGGAATACGACCTGACCCCCGCCGACCTGGATACTGAATCATGAGTAAAGCTCCCTTCGGCTCCCTCGCCATCCGCGGCAAACTGACCCTGGCCGCGCTCACCCCGCTGGTGGTGATTTTAGTTTTAGTCTCCCTGGCCGCCTCCTACATGATCAACGCCTGGGTCGTCGGTGAAACCCAGAAAAAGGTACGGAACGATCTCAATACAGCGCGGGAAGTATTGCGCAACGAAGAGCAGCGGGTGCAGGATGTGATCCGTTTCACCGCCCACTCCACCGGGCTGCTCGCTGCCCTGACAAAAGACGACCGCCCCCGGATCCTGGCTGAACTGGATGTCATCCGCCGCCGTGAAGGTCTCGATATCCTCAATCTCACCGACCGCCAGGGGCGTATCCTGGTGCGCAGCGCCAATCCCGCCGCCGGCGAGCCGGAGCAAACCTTACCGGACCTCCCTTTTCTACCATCGGTTCTCAACGGACAAGATTTTTCCGGCACCCTCCTGATCGACGAAACCGCCCTGCTCAAAGAGGGCTCCGAGCTGACCACCCGCGCCCGCATCAACAATCCCGGGCCGGGCCTCCGCGCCATTGAACGACGTGGCATGTTTCAGATCGGGGCATCCGCCGCTCACAAAGACAACGGCGACGTCCTCGGCTGCCTGTACGGCGGCGTGCTGCTCAACGGCAACCTGGCCCTGGTCGACCGTATCCGCGAAATCATCTACGGCAACGAAACCTTCGAGGGGACTGAAATCGGCAGCGCCACGATCTTTCTCGACGACATCCGGGTCGCCACCACCATCCGCCTCAATGATGGCCAACGGGCCATCGGTACCCGGGTATCGAAGGAAGTGGCCAAGGCCGTACTCGACCGTTCAAAGACCTGGCTGGCGCGGGCGAAGGTGGTAGACCGCTGGTACCTGACCGCCTACGAGCCGATTCTCGACTATGCCGGAGAACCGGTCGGCGCCCTCTATGTCGGCTTACTTGAGGCCCCCTTTGTCAGTCTGAAAAAACAGGCATGGCTGGGCCTCTTCGCCCTGCTGCTGATCGGCGGCGGCCTCGGCTACCTGCTGGCGCGGGAGATTTCCCGCCACCTCTCCAAGCCGATTCTGAAGCTGGCATCAAGCGCCGAGTTGGTCGCCGCCGGCGAACGGGACATCCAGCTGCCCGTACCCGGCGAAGACGAAATCGGCCACCTGACCGCCGCCTTCAACCGCATGACCGGTGCCCTCAAACAGCGCGACGAGGAACTGGGCAGCCTCAACCGCGACCTGGAAAACAAGGTCGCCCGGCGCACCGCCCAACTGGAGGACAAAAGCCTCGAGCTGATCCGAACCCAGGAAGAACTGCTGCGCAGTGAAAAGCTGGCCGCCATCGGCTCACTGGCCGCCGGGGTCGCCCACGAGATCAACAACCCGGCCGCCATCATTCGCGGCAACGTCGAAATTTTACTGATGGACATTCCGCCAGGGGAATCCGGCAGGGAGGAAGCAGAAGAGATTCTCAAGCAGACCGAACGGGTTTCGCTGATCACCGACAACATGCTGACCTTCGCCCGAGAGCAGACCATTCATCCCGAGCAGGTGCGGGTCAACACCATCATTGAAGAAATCCTGGCCCAGATCAGCCACCAAGTGCCCCTGGTCGGCGTGCAGATCCGCCGCCAACTCGATGCCGCCATCCCGCCAGTTACCGGCGACAGTGAACGCCTGCGCCAAGTCTTCACCAACATCGCGATCAACGCCCTGCAGTCCATGGATGGCCGAGGAAACCTCAACATCAGCAGTCGGGTCGACGACGGCACGGTGGAAATCCGCTTCGCCGACACCGGCCCCGGCATCCCCGCAGAGATCCGGGAAAAGATCTTCAACCCCTTCTTCACCACCAAGAAGCGCGGCACCGGCCTCGGGCTCTCGGTCTCCTACGGCATCATCAAGGCCTTGGGCGGCAGCATCGCGGTGGAAAGCGCGGTCGGCCAGGGGAGCACTTTCATCGTGAGCCTGCCGGTTGCCGACTAACTCTCGGCAACAGCACCCAGAGGACGCCGGCCACGATGATTCTTCCGGCAAGTCGATGCAGCCCCCTCCAGCTCTCGGATCCCACGCCTACTGCGGATTCGCAGTAGGCGCC
>JAQYVZ010000077.1 GCA_030145205.1 Desulfuromonadales bacterium
CAGATGATTTCACGCGAAATCCCGGCGTACCAGACCCGTTGTCGCCATGGATCAACGCGCTCGGGACGTGGACGGTAACCGACGGTGTCTTGCAGGGATCGGGGTCGAATTTAGCGTATAGCAATGTCTACGTTGCAAACACACAGCTCTGGAGTGATTACATCCTGGAGGGGCGTATCAAGTTTCCGGCAGAGGCGATCGGCGGCGGTCTCGGGGGAAGGGTAAATCCAGCCACTGGTGCCCACTATGGCGTCTGGGTCTATCCGGACGACGGTTCCGGGATCGATATCAACGTGTTGAAGCTGGTCAAGTTCCGAGACTGGACCAACTGGAATTTTACACCGATGCAGCAGGTCGACCTGCCCAACGTCGGAACAGACTGGCATGCGTTGAAGATGGTTTTTAATGGCAGTCGAATCCAGGTCTATTACGATGGATCATTGATGATCGACGTCACGGACAACAACTTCGATTCCCGGGCGCCGTATTTAACTGGCGGGATCAGTGGGGATATGTGGACCTATACAAGCCCGTACGTAATGGAACTCGACAACATTGTCGTGCGGACCCTGGCCAGCAGCAACTTGCCCCCCGTCGCGGGGAATGACAGCTACAGCACCAGCGCCAATACGGCCCTGAATCAGCCGGCGCCTGGGGTGCTGGGCAACGACAGCGACCCAGAAGGGGCGCCCCTGACGGCCCAGTTGGCGAGCGGCCCGGCCCATGGCAGCCTGGCGCTCAACACCAATGGCTCTTTTACCTATTCGCCGGCGGCGAACTATGTGGGAAGCGACAGCTTTACCTACAAAGCCAACGACGGAACCGCAGACAGTAACCTTGCGACCGTGACCCTTACGGTGACGGCGGCCAGCAACCTGCCCCCCGTCGCGGTGAATGACAGCTACAGCACCAGCGCCAATACGGCCCTGAACCAGGCCGCGCCCGGGGTGCTGAGCAACGACAGCGATCCCGAAGGGGCACCCCTGACGGCCCAGCTGGTGAGTGGCCCTTCCCACGGCGCCCTGACGCTCAATACCGACGGGTCCTTCACCTATACTCCGGCGGCGAACTATGTGGGAAGCGACAGCTTTACCTACCGGGCCAGCGACGGGACAAATGTCAGTAATACAGGAACCGTCACAATCACTGTCACATCGTCCATCTCATTGAGTTCGCTTTCGATATATCCAACCAGTGTCCGGGGCGGGTTGACTGCCGAAGGCACGGTGACATTGAGCGGTCCGGCGCCGAGTGGTGGCACGCTGGTGTCGTTGAGCGACAATTCGTCAGCAGCCAGTGTGCCTGCCAGCGTAACGGTAGCGAGCGGCAGCACCGGTGCCACGTTCACTATTACTACCACCAGGGTATTTAGAAATCGGAAGGTCACCATTTCTGCCAGCTATGGCGGAGTGACAAAGACGGCAACGCTCAGGGTGCTGCGCCGATAGTAACACCCCACAAGCGCGCCACAACATCATGGAGATATCTGTACCGAAGTTGGATCCGGGAGGTGCTGTATGGGGAAAATATCATTTATGCTCAAAAGCGTAGTTTCTCAAACTGCCCTGGCAGCACTATTCCTTCTTGTCACCTACGTTTCAGCTTCAAGCCCGGCGAATGCCCAACCACCTGAGCCTGTCGTGGCTATTCACGTCTCCGAGTTGACCCAGGCGCTCGAAACAGCCCCTGCCGTCCCGCCAACGCCTACCGGGGCAGGAACCAGCGGCTACCAGTGGTGGTATACCTCATGGCACTATTTCGTTGCCTACGAGTCCCTCAAAGAGGCCCTCCGCTCGGATGGCACACCGTTTGTCGAGGTGAGCGACAGCGATATCGCCGCCGGCAGGCTGCTTAACCCAGACGGTACGCCGCACTATCCGATACTGCTCAGCCTTGCTTCGGAAGCGGTTGCCGACAACGAGATTACCCCGCTCCTCGATTATGTCAGTGCGGGAGGATTCATCTTCGCCGGTTCGTCCGCCTTCACCCGCAACCCCGACGGCACCTCCCGAGGCGACTTTGCCCTGGCCGATGCGATGGATGTCCATATGGCCAATGGCAACCTTATTAACTGGTACCTGAATGCTCATTTCACCAAGACTGCCGATCACCGGCTGACCAGTCATATCCCGAATGGCACACTCCTTTGGAGCGGACCCACGACTTCTGACCAGATCACTTGGACGATTTTCCCTGAGTATATTTTACACAGTTCGCACTACGTCTGGAAGGTCGTGAACACCGGCGCTACGACACTCGCAAATGGCGACGAAGGCCCGCTTCTGACGGTCAATAATTTCGGACTGGGCCAGGTCATTTACCATGGAACCATGCAGCCGCTCATCGGTCATGGCGGCTATGACCCGGGGATGTACGCCTATCTTATCTATCGCCGGGCCATCGAGTGGGCCTTCGAATCGTTCAGCCTGCCGCTGGTCAAGGTGAGCCCCTGGCCGTATCAATACGATGCGGCTTTCATGGTTCGTCATGATTTTGAAAACGACCAGACAGCGATCAACGCCATCAAGGCATCAGCGCAATTTGAATATTCGCTCGGGGTCAAGGGTGATTATTACCTTTGCACGGGAGCTCTGCGCGATGACATGTGGGAAGATCCGGTAACAATCGCCGACATGAGGAGTGCTGTTTCAAACTATGGTGCGACGATCGGCTCACACAATGGCGGCCTTAAGAACCCTTCCAATACGTCGCTATCGCAGTGGGATTACGAATATTGGCATTGGGGGCCGGACGAAGCCCTGGACACGACCCCGCCAGGCTACGAGAACGGGAAGGCATATGCAACCGCTTCCATCCTCACTTCTTTTCTGGATATTGAACGGTGGCTGGCCGGCCTGGACAACGGCCGGCCGGGTTGCGGTGCCTTGAATAACTGCCCCCGTACCTGGGTTTCACCATTTTTCAACTCAAATCGTGATGACTCCCGTGACATTCTGGACCAACTGGGCTCAGTTGTCATGGGTGAACAAAAAATCAGCCCCTTTCCGCACAGGACCCTTTCCTACAAAACAATGGGCAAATACTTTTCCCCCCTCACATTGCCTGCGAGTGACTGGTACGTTGGCACCGACATCGCCCAAAGCACTGACTATGGCCACACGTTGACTTCCATACGCGCTGCGGTTGATTTCTACTCCAACCTCGGCTTGTTTATCAATTTCTACGGACATTTACCGTCAAACAACGGGAGTGTCCAACAGGAATATGTAACCTACATCACGTCGAAACCCAGGCTCTGGCCGACCAATGCCGTGGGAGTTAATGACTGGTGGCGTTTGCGCTCCGATATCGTTGCAACGCCAACGTTCACCATAACCGACAACACCTACACGGTGACGGCGTCAGTCGCCGGCGCAACAGACCCTGCGACGGCACTCGAGATCGCCCTCCCCCAAATTCAAGGTCAATCAATCGGCAACATCAGTGTCTTTCTCAATGGCACGCCAGCCAGTTCGGCGGATTATCGAACCACCAGCTATGGCGTGAAGGTGCGGGTAGGTTCAACCGTATCAAATGTCACAGTGCAATACTCTCTGCAAACCAGCAACCTGCCCCCCGTGGCGGTGAATGACAGCTACAGCACCAGCGCCAATACCGCCCTGAACCAGCCCGCCCCGGGGGTGCTGATTAATGACAGCGACCCGGAAGGAACGGCCCTGACGGCCCAGCTGGTGAGTGGCCCTTCCCACGGCAGCCTCAGCCTCAACAGCGACGGCTCGTTTGTCTACACGCCGGCGGCGAACTATGTGGGGAGCGACAGCTTCACCTACCGGGCCAGCGACGGGACCACGACCAGCAACCCGGCCACCGTGACCCTTACGGTGACATCGACCGCGGGCGTCCTGTTCTCCGATGACTTTGCGCGCAGTCCGGGGGTGCCGGATCCGCTAGCTCCGTGGATCAGTGTGCTGGGGACGTGGACGGTAACAAGTGGCGTTCTGCAAGGCTCGAGTGCCTCATCAACCTATGCCTCGCTCTACACGAGCAGCGTTCCTCTGTGGACGGACTATTCGGTGGAGGGGCTCATACAGTTCCCGGCCAGGGCCTTCGGTGGCGGCCTCGGCGGACGGGTAAATCCGGCAACGGGGGCGCGTTATGGAGCATGGGTCTATCCGGATGGATCGTTGGGTGGCTCCAACATGTTGAAGCTGGTCAAGTTCCGGGACTGGACGACCTGGAATTGGACCGCGATGCAGCAGGTCAGCCTGCCCAGCGTCGGGACGGCCTGGCATGCACTGAAGCTGGTTTTTAACGGCAGCCGGATCCAGGTCTATTACGACGGGACGTTGATGATCGATGTCACGGACAATAATTTTGATTCCCGGCCTGCGTATCTGAGTGGCGGGGTCAGCGGGGACCTGTGGACCTATACCCGCCCGTACGTCATGGGGATCGACAATGTCGTCGTGCGGAATCTGACCAGCAGCAACCTGCCCCCCGTCGCGGTGAATGACAGCTACAGCACCAGCGCCAATACCGCCCTGAATCAGGCCGCCCCGGGGGTACTGAGCAATGACAGCGACCCCGAAGGGACGGCCCTGACGGCCCAGCTGGTCAGCGGCCCGGCCCACGGCAGCCTCACGCTCAATGCCGACGGATCCTTCAGCTTTACTCCGGCGGAGAGCTATGTGGGGAGCGACAGCTTTACCTACAAGGCCAACGACGGGACCGCAGACAGCAACCTTGCCACCGTGACCCTTACGGTGACGGCGGCCAGCAACCTGCCCCCCGTCGCGGTGAATGACAGCTACAG
>JAQYVZ010000078.1 GCA_030145205.1 Desulfuromonadales bacterium
ACGAGCCGACCAGCGCCCTCGATCTGCGCCACCAACTCGATGGCATGGCGATTCTACGGCGGGCTGCCGACCAGGGGAAGGGGGTCTTGCTGGCCCTGCATGATCTGCATCTGGCGGCCCGGCACGCCGACCGACTGGTTGCCCTGCATCAAGGAAAGGTCATCGCCGACGGGCCGCCGCATCAGGTTCTGACCCCGCAGCTTTTGTCCAAAGCTTACGAAGTGGAGGCCGAAGTCGATTGTCGTCCCGGCGACTCTCGGATCACTATCATCGGACCAGCGGCCAGCGTCGCCTGATCCGGCATATCCAAGGAGGAATTGAAGCATGTTCAACTTGTATGGAAGATGGTTGTTGATTGTCGTTGTCAGCCTGGCGCTGTCCGCCCCCCTGTGGGCAGCGGACACCCCACAAAAACTCCAGGAAGTGGTCGTCAGCGCGACCCGCACCGAAAAAGCCGCTGAAGAAGCGCCGGCCAGCGTCAGCGTCATCAGCCGCGAGGAGATTCAGCAGCTCAACGTCAAAACCGTCGACGAAGTATTGCGCTACGAGACCGGTGTGCTGGTTAAACGCACCAAGGGGATTGCCGACGCCACGCCGCGAGTGCAGCTGCGCGGCCTCTACGGGCAAGACCGTACCCTGCTGCTGCTCGACGGTCTGCCGGTCAACGACGGTTACAGCGCCGGGGCGCCCCTGACCCAGCTCGGCATAGACAACATCGAGCGCATCGAAATCATCCGTGGCCCCGGCTCGGCCCTCTATGGGGGGCACGCCATGGGCGGAGTGATCAACATCATCACCCGCCGCCCCACCGGTTTGGAGGCGGCCCTCAAGCTCGGTGGCGGCAGCGACGATACCCGCAACATTTCGGCCTCCCTTGGGCAGATGTTCTGGAATAAATTCGGCATCCGGCTCGGCTATGAGCAGGAAGAGACCGACGGCTATGCCACCACCCCGGTAAGCCGTTCGCTCTCGACAGCGACCGGCACGGAAACCTTGAGTGGCGGCTATGAAACCACCAACACCTCCGGGGACCCCAAGTGGGTGGTCGGCGACAAGGGCGACAACTGGGCCAAGCGGCGCAACCTCAACCTGCAGACTTCCCTCAACCTGCCTGACGGCGGACTGCTCTCGCTCGATGGCCAGTGGGGCCGACAGAAATACGGCTATGACGCGCCGCACACCTACCTGGTCGATGGCGCCGGACTACCCACCTTCAGCGGCAGCGGCGCCACTAGCGACGGCCGGCGCTTTACTGCTTCGCCATCGAATTACATCTATTACAGCGGCATGGGGGAGGAGACTTTCACCCACCTGAGCCTGAATCTCGACGAGGAGATCGGCAAATTGGGGCTGAACGGCAAGCTCGGTTTCCAGAACACCGACAAGTGGTTCACCAGCAACAAGGCGAGCGGCATTCAGGACTACAATACCGCTCCCGGCAGCCTGTCCGACGCGACCACCCAATCCTTGCAGGCTGAACTCCAGGGAAACTATCCCCTCGGGGAGGATCACTCGCTGACCGGTGGCGTAACCTTCCGGCAGAACGACTTCGACCAGGATGTCTTCGCCCTGAGCTTCTACCGCGACGAGACCAGCAAGACCGCCAAGACCGAGATCACCGAAGGGGCGGATCGCTTCTACGGCGTCTATCTGCAGGACGAGTGGCGCCTGCCGGCGAAGCTGACCCTCTACCTGGGAGCCCGTTACGATTACTGGCAGGCCTACGATGGCCGGGCCGGGGCGGTCGGCAGCGAACAGGACTTCTCCGAACCGGACGACAACGCCATCAGCCCCAAGGCGGCGCTGGTCTGGAATCCGCTGGCCGACACCTATCTGCGTACCTCGGTCGGCAAGGCCTTCCGGCCGCCGACCATTTACGAACTCTATCGCACCTGGCAGTCGGGAACGATCACCTACCATTCCAATCCGGACCTCGCCCCGGAGACCCTCTGGAACTATGAGGCCGGCATCGACCAGTACTTCTGGGAGCGCCGGGTCAAGCTCGCGGCGACGGTTTTCCACAGCGTGCTCGACGACGCCATCGAAAGCGTCACCGTCGGCAGTGACCGCTACACTGAAAACGTCAGCAAGGCGGAGATCGATGGCCTAGAACTCGAAGCGGAAGTTCGGCCGACCGAGTGGCTGCGGCTGTGGGGGAATGCCGCCTGGAGCGACAGCGAGGTGGTCGACAACCCCAACGATCCGGCCTCGGAAGGCGAGCACCTGACCAACGTGCCGCTGACGGTCTACAACGCCGGCCTCGATGCGACCTGGCGCTGGCTGACGGCGAGCCTCGACGGCAACTACCAGGGGCGGATCTACACCAAAACCGATAACAGCGACGTCAACGACGTCTACGGTGGCTACAGCGAGCGCTGGCTCTGGAACAGCAAACTGACCGTGACCCCGGTGGAGCGGCTGTCGGTGTCACTGGCGGTCGACAATCTCTTCGATGAGGATTACTACGATTACTACATCGGTCGCGGCCGCAGCTATCTGCTCGAAGTCGCCGCCAAATGGTAATTCAGCCGCTGCATGGCCTCTCCGGCTGCCGTCAAAGGGCAGCCGGAGAGCGGTTTTTTTCGAGGCGATCATGATCGCGGTCAACAACATCCGCAAAAGCTACGGCAAGGTCCAGGCGCTGGACGGGGTCTCCTTTACCATCGACAAGGGGGAGGTGTTCGGCCTGCTCGGCCCCAATGGCGCCGGCAAGAGTACCCTGATCCGCATGCTCACCTGCCTGACCCGGCCCGACGACGGCAGCGCCAGCATCGCAGGGCACGATGTGGTCGGCGGCGCGGCGGCCATCAAGTCGCTGGTCGGGGTCGTCCCCCAGGAGAACAACCTCGACCGGGAACTTTCGGTTGAGGAGAACCTGCGCATCTACGGCAAGTTGCACCGGGTGGTCAACCAGCCGCGGAAGATCGATGAGGTGCTGCGGGAGGTGGAGCTTACTGAGCGCCGCGACAGCGTGGTCAACGGCCTTTCCGTCGGCATGAAGCGGCGGCTGATCATTGCCCGGGCCTTGCTGACCGACCCGGCGGTGCTGTTTCTCGACGAGCCCTCCATCGGCCTCGATCCCCAGATCCGCCGCCAGCTGTGGGAAATCGTGCGGCGCACCAGGAAAGCCGGGCGTACGGTGCTGCTGACCACCCATTACATCGAGGAGGCCGACGCCCTCTGCCACCGGATTGGCGTGTTGCGCAAGGGGAAGCTGATCGCCCTCGATACTGCGGCGGCGCTCAAGGAGATGGTCGGGCCGTATGTGGTGGATCAGCTCAGCGAGGACGGCCGCCTGCTCCAGCACACCGCCCGCAGTCGCGAAGAGGCCCATGCGCTGGCCCGTTCCCTGGAGAACGGCTGCACCGTGCGGCGCACCAATCTGGAAGACGTCTTCGTCAAGTTGACCGGGGAGCGCATCGAATGACGCTGCATGGCTGGTATCCGGTCTTTTTGCGGGAAATGCTGCTGTTCCGGCGCAAGCTGCTGAAGATGGGTTATTTGGTTTCGGCGATGCTGGTGCCGTTGATCTATCTGGCGGTCTTCGGTTACGGGCTGGGCAAGAACGTCCGCCTGAATGGCGGCGACTACCTGACCTTTCTCATCCCCGGGCTGGTGGCGATGAGTTCCATGACCAATTCCTACACCTGGGTGGCGAGCGCCCTCAACCTCAACCGACTCTACTTCAAGACCTTCCAGCTCTTGATCCAGGCGCCGATTTCGGCAGGGGCGATCATGCTCGGCGAAGTCCTGGCCGGCATGGTCAAGGGGCTGTTTGCCGCCTCCCTGCTGATCGTCATGGGGCTCTGCGCGCCGGGGCATTTTCAGCTAACGCTGCCAATGCTGCTGGCCCTGCTGCTCAACTGCTTCATGTTCGCCAGCCTGGGGGTGGTGACCGGCATGCTGGCTAAGAGCCACGAAGACACCTCGACCTACAACAACTTCTTCATTCTGCCGATGTCGTTTTTCAGCGGCACCTTCTTTCCGCTCGACGGCTTGCCGGCGCTGCTCAAGGGGGTCATCTACCTGCTCCCCTTGACCCATACCAACATCCTCATCCGCAAGGCGACGCTCGACAACTCTGCCATCATTTCGCTGCTGGTGATGGTTGTCTACACGCTGATCTTCTGGTTCGTCGGCAGCCGGCTGATCCGTCGCTACAGTGAATAATACCGGAGGTTTGTCATGAAACTCTGCACTATCATGTGGGCCAGCTACATCCCGCCGCTCAAGGCGGTCTGCGCCGCTAACGGGGTGGACCTTTCTGCCTGGTCGACCAAGCAACTGGGCCAGCATCCCGAGGTGCTGGAGAGCCTGCGGCGGGCCCTGGCCGCAGCGGACTGCATCCTCCTCTACCGTACCAGCGATCCGATCTGGGACGAACTGGAGGCCGATCTGCGCGCCGCGCAGGAGCGCTGCCCGATCGTCGTGGTGGGAAGTGATCCCACCCTCTGGGGGCTCTCCACGGTCGGCCTCGAGGTGGCCGCTACCGCCTACAACTACATCCTGTTCAACGGCGAGGAGAACCTGTCCAACCTCCTCCGGTTCCTGCGTGGCAAGGTCCTGGGGGAAGCGGTCGACGTTCCCGAGCCGCAGCCGGTTCCCTGGGAAGGGCTCTACCATCCGTGCCTGGAAAAGGTTTTTACCGGCATCGACGAGTATTTGGCCGCCTACCGTGCCACCCTGGGGGAACCCCGCAACGGCTGGGTCGGTCTGCTCTACTCCCGTTCCAACTGGGTGAACAAGAATCTGGAG
>JAQYVZ010000005.1 GCA_030145205.1 Desulfuromonadales bacterium
CGGCTGCTGCCGTCCTTGATGTTGGTCAGTTCGATCTGGGTCACACCGCTGTTGTCACCGGTCACCGCGGTGACGCTGCTGTCCCAGACCGGCTCAATCTTCTCGTTAGCAAAGATGCGGTCCTGCAACACCTTGGTGGCGCGCAGCTCGTCGCGACGATGCACCATGTAAACCTTGCTGGCAAAGCGGCACAAGAAGAGCGCTTCCTCGGCTGCAGTATCGCCGCCGCCGATGATCGCCACCGGCACATCGCGGAAGAAAGCACCGTCGCAGGTGGCACAGTAGGAGACGCCACGGCCGACAAACTTCGCTTCGCCGGGGATGTCCAGCTTCTTCGGTTCGGCGCCGGTGGTGATAATCACGGCCCGAGCCCGCACCTGTTTGCCGTCGACAGTGACGACTTTGACATCGCCCTCATCGACCAGGCCTTCAACTTCGCCGGTGGTCACCTCCAGGCCGAACTCCTGGCAATGCTCCTGGAACTTGATCATCAGGTCGGGACCGTCGATCCCACCAGGGAAACCGGGGTAGTTTTCCACCTTGGTGGTGGTCATCACCTGACCGCCCAGAATCATCCGTTCAACCAGCAGGGTCTTCAACTTGGCGCGCGAGGTGTACAGCCCGGCCGTCAGCCCGGCGGGGCCGCCACCCACGATCAATACATCATATAACGTGTCTGTCATTGTTGTTTTTATACCTCCATGAGAAATCGCCAAGAAAGATAACACAGCCCACGGCAAAAGAAAATGGAAATAGATCGTTGTATATGAATTTCCAATGCTTGATTTCGTCGGCGCCTGCTTCTACAATACAGCAACGGCCATTCTCATTTGACCAAGTCCGTTTGGTTGTTCTTCTGTCCGGGGTAGACACACATGCGTCGTCTCTTCAAACCACTCTTCTGGTGTCTGGTGTTTCTGCTGCTGCTGGTCGCACTCGACCAGGTCATGGTGCGTGTACCGCCGGTCCATCCGGCCCATGCCGCCCTCACCGATTTCTATCGGGACTTTCGGCAGCGACTTTTCTCCCTCATTGAGATCGTGCCATCGGACAAGCCGCAAACCATCGAGGCTGTGATCGACCAGAAACGCAAGGCCAAACCTTCGGCCATACCAGCAGCGCAGCCCAAAGCTGCGACCCAGCCGTCACCCGCCAAGCCAACCCGCTACGTCTATGCGGATCAGAACGGGACGCTGCAGTTCGCTGACAACCTGGATGACGTCCCGGCCGTCTACCGCGCCAGCGCCGAACCGCTTGAGGATTAAGACCTCAGGGCGCACAGGTTTCACGCTCGCCGGATTACCCGCTCTTCAGACTGCCGTAGATATCGCTGCGCCGTTCCTGGTAGACCGGGATCTGGGCACGGTAGTCCTGCATCTCCGCAAAATCGAAGTCGGCCACCAGTTCCGTTGCGCTCTCCCCCCCCTCGGCGAGGATTTCACCACGCGGGGCAATCAACAGGCTCATGCCGAAAAAGTCGAGCTTCCCCTGACGCCCGCAACAGTTGGCCGCCGCCACGAATAGCTGGTTCTCAATCGCCCGGGCTCGCAGCAGGGTCCGCCAGTGCAGTTGCCGCGGCGCCGGCCACTCGGCCGGAATGCAGAGAATTTCGGCGCCTTCGAGACCGAGTCGGCGGAACAGCTCCGGGAAACGCAGATCGTAGCAAATGGCCACACCCAGCTTGCCGACCGAGGTCGGCACCACCAGGCAGCTGTCACCGGCGCCGAGAAACTGATCTTCGCGCATTACCGAGAAGAGGTGCATCTTGCGATACTGACCAACCACCGCGCCACCATCCACGACAAATGCCGTGTTGTAGACCCGGCCATCCGCCTCCTCCGGCAGACTGCCGACAATCACCAGACCCAGTTCCTGTGACCAGGCGCAGATCTGTTCAAGAACGCGGGGGGTCTCCGCCGCCAACTCCGGCAGCTTGCGATAGGCGTAACCGCCGCTCCACATCTCGGGCAACACCGCCAACCGAACGCCCTGCTCAGCGACCCGCTGCAACGCCTTTCCCGCCTTGGCCAGGTTGCGGTCGACCTCCGCCAGGGTGATATTGAACTGGATGCACGAAGTTTTGACAATCGACTCCATAGGCCCTCCAATAAAAAATCAAACGAGGTTTTATTTTTTATTCAAAAGTGTTAATGTTACGCAAAGGGCTTGTTGTTATCGCCCTATCAAGCAGAAATCTGGCCTCTTAAATCCACCGAGTTTGCTTGACATGGCCAAGTCGTGAGTGATAAAAGACATAGCGTTTTACTCAGTTACATCGCCCTTGCGGCAACGTGATTCGTCTTGTGAACACCCTGGAGTCTGTATATCATAGCTCAGCCTGCGACGCGATTTTTTTAACCTTTTCATGCATAGGGGTTTCTCGTGAAAACATTGTTCCTGACCCTGCTCCTCTCTTTGACAGCTGCTTTACCGGCCATCGCCAGTAGCGGTGGTGGTGGCGGTGAATACCTCGACCTGACCCGCACCGCCACGGGCATTCTAGCGCTGGTCCTGTTCGTGGCCGCCTACACTCTGGTGATCTTCGAAGAGCAGCTGCATATGCGCAAGAGCAAGCCAGTGCTGCTAGCGGCCGGCATTATCTGGGTGCTGGTAGCGATCACCTATGCTGGCATGGGCGACACCCACACGCCACATGATGCGATCAAACACAACCTGATCGAGTATGCCGAGCTGTTCCTGTTTCTGCTGGCAGCGATGACTTATATCAACGCCATGGATGAGCGTAACGTCTTTCAGGCGCTGCGCTCCTGGCTGGTCAGCCGTGGCTTCACCCTGCGGGTGGTCTTCTGGGTGACCGGTGCGCTGTCCTTCGTGATCTCGCCATTGGCCGACAACCTGACCACCGCCCTGCTGATGGGCGCCGTGGTGATGGCGGTGGGTGGCACCAACCGCAAGTTCGTGATCGTCGCCTGCATCAACGTGGTGGTCGGCGCCAATGCGGGCGGCGCCTTCTCTCCCTTCGGCGACATCACCACCCTGATGGTCTGGCAGAAGGGCAAGGTTGAGTTCATTGAATTCTTTGCCATCTTCCTGCCGTCACTGATCAACTGGATCATCCCGGCGGCGATCATGAGTTTCGCGGTCAGCAAGGAACGCCCGGCGGCAATGGAAGAAACCATCCGCATGAAGGTTGGTGCCAAGCGCATTGTCTTTCTGTTCATGCTGACCATCACCACAGCGGTCTCCTTCCACAACTTCCTGCACCTGCCGCCGGCGACCGGCATGATGCTCGGCCTCGGCTACCTTGGGTTCTTCTCCTACTACCTGAAGCGCCTTGAGGGCCGCCTGCTGGTCGGCACTGGCGACCAGCCGCTGGACATTATCGGCCACAACCCGGACGAGCATGAATCCCAGGCCCCGGGTGAAGCCCATGGCCACGGTCATGCCCACGCGCCCGGCTTCGACCTGTTCCGCAAGATCGCCCGCGCCGAGTGGGATACCCTGCTTTTTTTCTACGGCGTCATCCTTTGTGTCGGTGGCCTGGGGCAGTTCGGCTACCTGGCGATGACCTCTGCCTACATGTATTTGGATCTTGGTCCCACCACGGCCAACGTGCTGGTCGGCATCCTCTCGGCGATCGTCGACAACATCCCGGTGATGTTCGCGGTACTGACCATGGACCCGCACATGTCGCACGGCCAGTGGCTGCTGGTCACTCTGACCGCCGGCGTCGGCGGCAGTATGCTGTCGATCGGCTCGGCCGCCGGCGTGGCGCTGATGGGCACGGCCCGTGGCGTCTACACCTTTGGCAACCACCTCAAATGGACCTGGGCCATTGCACTCGGTTATGCGGCCAGCATCGTGGTACATCTCTGGATCAACGCCAAATATTTCCACTGAGGCCGGCCTGAGCTTCGATTGATTCAAGGCGGGGAGGCAACTCCCCGCCTTTCGTTATTTTGACTATGCTGAGCATCTATCTGCACATCCCGTTCTGCCAGAGCAAGTGCGACTACTGCGATTTCTTCTCCGTAGCCGTCCCGCACCCCCGGTTTGCCAACTATCCCGCACTGCTGCATCAACACCTGGAGTTGGCCGCCCGACAACCGGAATGGCAGGGCCCGGTCCACTCGGTCTACTTCGGCGGCGGCACACCCTCGCTGCTGACCGCCAGCGATATTGCTGCATTGCTGAACAGCATCGACAACGGTTTCGGCCTGGCCACCGACGTCGAGATCTCCCTGGAAGCCAACCCCGGCACTCTTTCTCTGGCGCAACTGCAGGGCTACCGTGCTGCCGGCGTTAACCGCCTCTCCCTCGGCGTGCAGACGTTCGACAACCAGCTGCTGCAGCAGCTGGGGCGCCGACATGATGCACAGGACAGCCGACAGGCGGTCATGCTGGCCCGGCAGGCCGGCTTTGCCAATCTGTCGCTCGACCTGATGTTTGCCTTGCCCGGACAAACTCTGCCTGCGTTACGAGAAGAGATCCGCAACTACCTCGAGCTGGCCCCGCAGCACTTCTCCTGCTACGGCTTGACGGCGGAGCCAGACACCCCGCTGGGAGCCGCAGTCCGCAACAGCCACACAACCCTGCCGGACGAAGAGCTGTACGCCGATGCCTTCCTGACTCTGCACGACGCCCTGGAGTCTGCCGGTTACAGGCATTATGAAATCGCCAACTACGCTCAGGCCGACTTTGCCTGCCGCCACAACCTTGTCTATTGGCAACGTCAACCCTACATGGGCCTAGGCGCGGGCGCGCACTCTTTCTGTGACATCGACTGGGGGCAGCGTCGTGCCACCGCCAATGACCTCGACGCGTATCACGCCGCTCTGCAGACAAACACCGATCCGGCAGAGACCCTGGAAACCTTCAATCGGCAGACGGCCATGGCGGAAGCCCTTTACCTTGGCCTGCGTACCCGGCAGGGCGTCAGTGAGGAGGCTTTCCGCACCCGATTCGGCACCGGGGTCGCCAGCGCCTTCCCCTCCGCGCTGACTGAGCTGGCAAACCGACTGGAACTGCAAGACGGTTACTGGCGTTTCAGACCGCACGACTGGCTGCTGTTCGACCGCTTGATCCAGGCGTTTTTCTAAGTCAGCTTCCCGGTGTCGCAACACGCCGAAAAACACCTTTTTCCCCTTGTAAATTCCTGTCAATAAATCGTTTCTGCCGCCCTTGACAAAGGGGTAGGCCGTTGTTATGTTGATTTCGCCGTTAGCACTCAGACCCTCAGAGTGCTAACCCCTTAGAAGCGGGCCGGGTTACCCGGCTTTCAGTTTTTTGTGCGGAGCACTTCATGGCGGACATGTTGAACGAACGCAGCCAGCAGATTCTCGAGGCGATTATCGAGGAGCATATTGCCACGGCACAACCGGTTGGCTCCCGGGCGATCACCACGCGCCTGCCCACCCGGCTGTCACCGGCGACCGTTCGGAATGTCATGGCCGATCTGGAAGAGCAGGGTTTCCTCTGCTCACCGCACACCTCGGCGGGACGGATCCCCACCGAACTGGGATATCGCTTTTACGTCGATACTCTGCTGCAGGTGGTCCGTCTCGGCCAACAGCAGCAGGATCGGATTCAGGCGGAGTACCATTGGCAGGGGCTGCAGATGTCCGAGCTGCTGCACACGGCCAGCAAGACCTTGTCCAGCGCCTCCAGCTACACCGGCCTGGTAATGATGCCCCGTCTGCAAAAGACGATTTTTCGGCATATTGAATTTGTTAAATTGTCGAGCCGCCAGATTCTGGCCGTGTTCGTGACCCAGTCCGGGCTGGTGCAGAACAAGCTGATTGAACTCGATGAAGAGCTGACCGCCTCCGACCTTGAACAGATTTCCAATTATCTCAACCAGGAGATGGCCGGCCTCAGCATCAAGGAAATGCAGAACCGCCTGCTGGCGGAGATGGCCAAGGAGAAGGCTCTTTACGACCACTTGCTGCAACGCGCGCTGCGGCTCTCCGAAGCAGCCCTCGACACAGACAGCGATGGCGACATCATCATTGAGGGTACCAGCTGTTTTCTGGAGCAGCCCGAGTTCGGCGACCTTGAGCGGATGAAGCGAGTGTTTCGTGCTTTTGAGCGCAAAAGCGTACTGTTCGCTCTGCTCGACCGGGGCCTGCAGAACGAGGGGGTCCAGATCCTCATCGGCAGCGAAACCGAATACAGCGAGATCGCCGGCTGCAGCCTGATCACGGCTGCCTATTCGGGCAAGCGCGGCACCCTGGGGACACTCGGCATCATCGGCCCCAGCCGGATGCCTTATTCGAAAGTCATTCCGATCGTCGGCTACACCGCCAGCCTGGTCAGCCGACTGCTGGATCAAGAATCAGATTAGGAGAAGAATTACTGTGGCAAAAAAGTTAAAAAAACAGAAAAAACAGGAGACACCCGCCGATCCGGAGGTCGTCGAAGAGACGGCTTCCGACGAGGCAGAGACCCCGGTTGAGGTTGAGGTCGAGGAGCAGACGGAAGCGGTTGAAGCCGGACCGGAGCAGCTCCTCGCTGACGCCCGTATCGAAGCAAGCAAGAACTGGGACCTTTACCTGCGCGAACGCGCCGATCTGGAGAATTTCCGCAAGCGCTCGCAGCGCGAGAAAGAGGACGCGATCCGCTTTGCCAACGATCGCCTGCTCAAGGAGATGATCCCGGTACTCGATAACCTTGAGCGTGCCATTGAACACGCCGCCGAGGGAAGCGAGGGTGACAGCCTGTTGGAAGGGGTCAACATGACCGTGGAGATGTTCCGCAAAACCCTGGAAGGGTTTGGCGTCAAACCAATTGATGCCGTCGGCACCCCGTTCGATCCCAACCTGCACCAGGCGATGGGTCAGGTTGAAACTGAGGAGTATTCACCGAATACCGTCGCGACAGAATTTCAGAAGGGCTATCTGCTGCATGACCGCCTGCTGCGTCCCTCACTGGTGATGGTGGCTAAGACGCCGGCAGCACCGCCTGCGAACGAAGTCGATGACGCAGATCAGGACTAAACACAAGAACATCGCGGGCCAGGACGACACACGCCGCCTGCCCTGTGTAACAATCACACACATTTCAAAAAAGTGAAAACAAGGAGGACGACTTAAAATGGGAAAAGTTATCGGTATCGACCTGGGGACCACCAACTCCTGCGTCGCCGTTATGGAAGGCGGAGAGCCTGTTGTCATTGCCAACGCCGAAGGAACTCGCACGACCCCTTCGATTGTAGCCTTCACAGAGAGCGGTGAGCGCCTGGTCGGTCAGCAGGCCAAACGGCAGGCAGTCACCAACCCGGAAAACACCCTGTTTGCCATCAAGCGACTGATCGGCCGCAAGTTTGATTCGGACGCCGTCAAAAAGGATATCTCGCTGGTTCCTTTCAAGATCGTCAAGGCGGACAACGGCGATGCCTGGGTTGAGGCCCGCGACAAGAAGTACAGTGCTCCGGAGATCTCCGCCATGGTCCTGCAGAAAATGAAGCAGACCGCGGAAGACTACCTGGGTGAAGAAGTGACCGATGCGGTTGTTACCGTGCCTGCCTACTTCAACGATTCCCAGCGTCAGGCCACCAAAGACGCCGGCAAGATCTCCGGTCTGAACGTGCTGCGCATCATCAACGAGCCGACCGCAGCTGCCCTGGCCTACGGTCTGGAGAAGAAGGAAGAGCGCAAGATTGCCGTCTTCGACCTGGGCGGAGGCACCTTCGACATCTCTATTCTGGAACTGGGTGACGGCGTGTTCGAGGTCAAGTCGACCAACGGCGACACCTTCCTCGGCGGGGAAGACTTCGACCAGCGCATTATCGATTACGTCGCTGACGAATTCAAAAAAGACCAGGGGATCGACCTGCGCGGCGACAAGATGGCCCTGCAGCGCCTCAAGGAAGCTTCTGAAAAAGCGAAGTGCGAGCTCTCCTCGTCGATGGAGACCGACATCAACCTGCCGTTCATCACGGCGGACCAGTCGGGCCCGAAGCACCTCAACCTGAAGATGTCACGCTCCAAGCTGGAGAGCCTCTGCGGCGATCTGCTGAGCAATTTGGTCGGGCCCTGCAACACGGCCTTGAAAGATGCTGGGCTGAGCGCCTCCGAAGTTGACGAGGTGATCCTGGTCGGCGGCATGACCCGCATGCCGGCGGTGCAGACGAAGGTTCAGGAAATCTTCGGCCAGGTGCCAGGCAAAGGGGTTAACCCCGACGAGGTGGTCGCCATCGGCGCCGCTATCCAGGGCGGCGTCCTCAAAGGGGACGTCAAAGACGTCCTGCTGCTCGACGTTACCCCGCTCTCCCTCGGCATCGAGACCCTCGGCAGCGTGATGACCAAGCTGATCGAGAAGAACACCACCATCCCCTGCAAGAAGAGCCAGATCTTCTCCACGGCGGCCGACAACCAGCCGGCCGTGTCGGTGCACGTCCTGCAGGGCGAACGGGAGATGGCCGGCGACAACAAAACCATCGGCCGCTTCGAGCTGGTCGGTATCCCCCCCGCACCACGCGGCGTGCCGCAGGTTGAAGTGACCTTCGACATCGACGCCAACGGTATCCTCAATGTCGGCGCCAAGGACCTCGGTACCGGCAAGGAGCAGTCGATCCGCATTACCGCTTCGTCCGGTCTGTCTGATGAGGAAATCGAGCAGATGGTCAAAGACGCCGAAGCGCATGAGTCGGAAGACAAGCAGAAGCGTGAGCTGATCGAAGCGCGCAATCAGGCCGACGGTCTGGTCTACACCACCGAAAAGGCGGTCAGCGAACATGGCGACAAGGTCGACGAAGAGACCAAGAAGGCGATCGAAACAGCCCTCGAAGAACTGAAGCAGGCGATGGAGGGTGACGACGCCGAAGCGATCAAGAGTAAGACCGAAGCGCTCGCAACGGCCTCGCACAAGCTGGCCGAAGTCATGTACCAGCAGGCCCAGGACTCGGCAGAAGCTGCCGGTGAAGGCCCCGCAGCGGACAGCCCGCAGGAGGATGATGTCGTCGACGCCGAGTTTGAAGAGGTCGACGACAAGAAGAAGGACTAAGCGACACGGTCAAAGCAGCCTGTTGACAGGCTGATGCCTTTTTCCGTTCGACAATGACAGGGGTCGGCGCAGGCCGACCCCTTTTCTCTTGGCAGGGGTGGATGTGAGTAAACGTGATTATTATGAGGTCCTTGAGGTCAATCGCAACGCCAGCGAGACCGAGATCAAAAAGGCCTACCGGAAGCTGGCGCTGAAGTGCCACCCCGACAAAAATCCGGGCGACCAGCAAGCCGAAGAGCGTTTCAAGGAGCTTTCCGAGGCGTACGCGGTTCTGTCCGATTCCCAGAAACGGGCGCTCTACGATCAGTACGGCCATGCCGGCCTTGATCAGGGCGGTGGCTTCTCCTCCGGCGGCTTCGGCGGCACACCGTTTGAAGACCTGTTCGGCGACATCTTCGGTGATATCTTTGGCGGCGGTGGTGGTCGGCGCGGCGGCGGCCGACGTGGCGACGACCTGCGCTACAACCTAACCATTGAATTTAATGAAGCGGCATTCGGCCTTGAAACCAAGATCCAGATCCCGCGCCATCAGGCCTGCGATACCTGCAAGGGTTCGGGCGCCCGCCCCGGCACCGCGCCGCAAACCTGTCAGACCTGCTCCGGCCATGGCCAGGTGCGTTTCCAGCAGGGGTTCTTTTCACTGACCCGACCCTGCCCTGATTGCGGCGGGGAAGGCAAGCGAATCACCGACCCTTGTTCGGAATGTCACGGCAGCGGCCTGACCCGCAGCCAGAAGACCCTGTCGCTTAAAATTCCGGCCGGGGTTGAATCAGGCAACCGGCTGAAGCTGAACAGCGAAGGCGAGCCTGGTGTACAGGGAGCCCCCCCCGGCGACCTTTACGTCGTCATTACGGTCAAAGACCACCCGATCTTCGAACGCGAAGGCCAGGATATCGTCTGTGAGATTCCGATCTCCTTCGCGCAGGCCACCCTGGGATGTGAACTGGAAGCCCCCACCCTGGAGGGCAAGGTCAACCTGAAGATCCCGGCCGGCACGCAGAGCGGCAAGACCTTCAAACTCTCCGGCAAAGGCATCCCCTCCCTGCAAGGCTACGGCCGCGGTGACGAACTGGTCGTGGTGCGAGTCGAAACGCCGACCAAGCTGACGGCACGCCAGAAAGAGCTCCTTGAGGAGTTCTCCCGCGAGGGCGGGGAAGAAGTTCACCCCATGGGCACCAGTTTTTTTGACAAGGTCAAGGAGCTGTTCGGCTGATGTGCTGTTCACGGTTTTTCGGTTTTCTGATTGTCGCCAGTTTCCTGCTGCTGGCCACGGCAACGGCTTTTGCCGCACCACTCAATCCGCTTGAGGTGCGGGCGCAAACGGCTTACGATCGCGCCATCACTCACTACCAGGACGGTCGCCTGGGCGAAGCCGCCGGCCTGCTGCGCGGGTTCCTCGTCAGCCATCCGGAATCTCCCCTGGTGACCGACGCCTACCGCACCCTGGCGGCCATTCACACCTCCCGTGACGAAGCAAACCTGGCACTGGGCTACCTTGACAAGATTCCCGCCGGTCAGCAACAACCGACGGACATCCTGCTGGAAGGACGTTTGCGCATCCGCGCCGGCACAGTGACCGATGGCGTGGCCCTGTTGCGGACCCTGCCGACGGACGAGCTGACCCTGGCGGAGCACCAGCAACGAGCGCTGCTGCTAGCGGCAGGCCTGGCGGAGCTGAATCAGCCCCAATCGGCACTTTACTTTCTGAACCAGTCATTGCTGGTGGAGGGGGCCTTGACCCCCGATGAAATTCTGGCCCGCATGCATGTCCTGATGGACGCTCAGTTTTCGTCGACGGACCTGGCCGAAGCGGCCTTCATGTATCCGAATACGCCGATCGCCTTGCTGGCGCAACTGAAGCTCGGCTGGCAGGCCCTGGCATTCGACCAGAAGGAAACGGCGCGACAGATGGTCGACCTCGTCCTGGAAGGAGGCTCCGGCTTCCTCTACCGGGACGAAGCCTTGACGCTGCTGTCCCAGCTGTCAGACAGCAACCAACTGCAACGGGCAATTGGCGTTCTGCTGCCGCTGTCCGGCCGCTACGCCGCGTTCGGCAAGCTGGTCCAACGCGGCATGGAGCAGGCCCGAGCCGATTTCAGACCAACCGTTCCGGTCCGTTTCATTTATCGTGACACCGCCGGCGACGCAGCCGTATCACAACGCCAGGTCGCGGACCTGGCCATCAGCGAGCGGGTGCTGGCGATTGCCGGCCCCTTGGTCGGCAGCGTGGCCACAACCGCGGCGGAGGATGCTGCTCGCCAGAATATCCCGCTACTGACCCTGTCACAGAAAGAAGGACTGCCCGCCTCTTCTCCCTATGTGTTTCGCAATTCACTGACCGCCCAGCTACAGGTGGACGCTCTGGTGACCCATGCGATGAACGAACTGGGCATGATCCAGTTCGGCATCCTGCACCCGGAAACCCGCCAGGGGCAGATGATGGCCGACCTGTTTGCCAACGCAGTTGAAATGCGTGGCGGGATCATTGTCGCCCGCGAAAGCTATCTGACGGAGCAAACCGATTTCCGCCGTCAAGTGCGCCTGCTGCAAGGGCTTGACCCGAACGCCCCCGATGAAGAGGAACCCGATGCCGACGCGGTAAAAAAAGAAGAAGAGCCGCCCCCCTTCGAGGCCCTGTTCCTGCCTGACTATGCCGATCGGATCAGCCTGGTCGCTCCCCAGCTGCCCTTCTATGGCCTGGAAGATGTACAACTGCTCGGGACCAACGGCTGGAACGACCCCATGCTGCTGAAAACCGCCGGCAAGTTCGTCGAGGGCGCCCTGTTTGTCGATGGCTTCTTTCGCCACAGCCCCTACCCGTTTGTCCAGGACTTTGCCGAGAATTATTTTGCAGCCTACGGCGAGGACCCGACCATTCTGGAAGCCCAGGGCTACGATGCGGCTGGCATCCTGCTGACCCTGTTGAATGACCCGCGCACCAACAGCCGGGCAGGGCTGCGCTGGGCTCTGGCGCAGATGCCCTTCTTCCCCGGCGTCACCGGCGCCACCCGCTTCGATTTCCAGGGAGAGGCGATCAAGACTCTCTATCTGCTGCAAATCAAAGACGGGGTCATGACCCAGATTAACTGAAAAGCTTCTGACTCAAGTTTAAACAAAAAACCACTGTTTTAAAAACGGCTCCGGAGAAATACTTCTGGAGCCGTATCTTTTTTCACAACACCCTATTTCTTTACAAAAATATCATTGAAAATCATATAACCTTGTTTTATTATAAAAACCTGTTGCCTGGCACGCGACACAACATGTAATTTTCTGCAGGGCAATTTAGCCTAACCTCTCGATATCACGTAAGAATCTCGCCTTCGATGTGCAGCTTAATCCACCGGGGCGACCTCGTTGATTATACTCACCTGACTTGCAAATACATGCATTTCAGGGAGTACTTGTACGTGGCTTTGCCGGATTTGACCGGCGGCGTGTGTCTTTTTTTACCCTTAATATAAAACTTAATTGATCTGGTTCTAACTGGGAGGTGCGTCAATGTTGCGCAAGTATGGACAAAACCGTAAGGAGGATTCAATGATCAACGGGAACGGGAAACAGTTACGCCGTCTGCTGAAGGAACTGCCGGTCCTGGCCAAGGACATGGTAGTGTTTCTGTTGATCTTCGGTCTGATTCTCCTGCCGGTGCCGATGACAGCGTCTGCAGCTCCGATGAAAAAATGGGGGCCGCATGTCGACCTCACCGGCAAACTTGGCAATGAACGCTCCCTCGGCGACGCCGACCTGTTCATCCCGGTTTTGCAGGGACCTGACTCACTCTTTTTCCTCGACCTTAGGTTCCAGCGCGACGACAATGACGTCAAGGAAGGCAACTACGGTCTCGGCTTCCGGAAGATGCTGGATGAGTGGATTGTCGGCGGCTACGGCTTCTATGATGTGCGCGACACCCAGTATGACAACACCTTCCAACAATGGACCTTGGGCGTAGAAGCCCTCTCGGAAAACTACGACGCCCGCCTCAATGTCTACTTTGCAGATGAGGACGAAGAAGAAATCGGCGGCCTGGCCGGCGTCGACCGGTTTGAATATGCCGGTAACTACCTGCTCTACGGCGGAAGCTACGAAACCTCTATGAGCGGGGTAGATGCCGAAATCGGCGGCAAGCTGCCCGGCTTGGCATATCCTGAAATCCGTGGCTACGTCGGCGGCTACTACTTTGACACCGACGGCACCAACGAAGTTTCCGGCCCGAAAGGCCGTCTCGAAGTCCGCTTCCCCGACCTGTTCGGCTGGGACGGCTCCCTGTTTGAAGTTGGGGGCGAAATCCGCCATGACAGCGTGCGCGATACCGATTATTTCTTCACAGCCCGCCTGCGCATCCCCTTCGGCAGCGGCACCATCTCCCAGCCGGTCTCATCGCTGACACCGCTTGAAAAAAGGATGACCGAACGGGTCATGCGCGACCCTGATATTGTCACCGTTCGAGTTGGCTCTAACACCACCCAGCCTTTGACTCTTGGTGAAGAACCGATCGACATCACCCACGTTAATGATGACGGCGCCGGCGGTAGCGGCACCGTGGAAGATCCCTTCGGCACCCTGAATGACGCTGCGGGAGCAACCACTGAAATCGTCCTGATCCATGCCGACAGCGCGCTGGACGGCGATGGCTACGCCATGGCTGACGACCAGCGCCTGCTCGGCGAGTCGGACGAAGTCGACCACCTGATTGAAACCGATCAGTTTGGAGTCATCACTTTGCCGCGCGTCACAGAAGGTACCGAGGTGCCGGTGATCAGTAACGCCGAGGTGGGCATCACGGCGGGCAACAATACGGAGATCTCCGGCCTGATCGTTGATGCCGGCGGCTACAACACCGGGATTCTGCTCGAAGATCTGACCGGCCCCGTGGACATCAACCGGGTTGATCTGATCAGCGGCGCGACCCCGCTGGCCGTCTACAACTCCAGCAGCTCCGTTGTCATGGATGACGTCTCGATTACTGACGGACTTTACACCAACCTGTACGTCTCCGGCGGCAGCGCTGACCTGACCATTACCAACAGCGCTCTCCTGCAAACTGCCGGGACCGGCGGTACGTTGATGGATGTTGATGGCGGACATACCGGCACCATCACCCTGGCGGACAGCACCAGCCTGACTTCGGAAGAAGGAGCCACCTGGAAAGGCCTGAACTTCTACAACGCCGACGGCACCTACAACATCCAGGGCCCGGTCACCTACCTGGGCGACGACAACGGCATCATGGTGCAGAGCGACTCCGAAGGCACCATCGTCTTCTCCGGCCCGGTCACCATCGACAACGCTGGTGAATTCGGCATCAACATGAGTGACAGCCCCGGCACGCTCGCCTTCACCGGCGATGCTCCGCTGACGGTTGACAACGCCGCCGGCGACGGCATCTATGTCAACAACAGCGGCGCACTGATCGTGCAGGGTGCGGGCAACAGCGTTGCCGCTACCGGCGGGCCGGCACTGAACGTGCTCGACAGCGCCACCGATATGACCTTCGATTCCCTGGCTTCGACCAACAGTGACGAATCCGGAGTTCTCCTCTATAACGTCGCCGGTGTTGGTATCGACGGCAATGCCTTGACGGTGACCGGCAACACGGTCGTCATGGGAGCCACCGTCAATGGCATCGATGTCATCGAATCGCGAACCGGTAGTGCCGTGACCTTTAATGGCGTCACGATCGGCGACAGCGGCGTCAGCGGTATTTACCTGGAGGCCAACGCCGGCTCCACCACAGTGAACGGACCGGCCACTATTTATAACAGCAGCACCGGTTCCGGACTCGAGGTCGTCGGCAACAGCGGCGCGGTCCGTTTCAACGACAGCCTCGAAATCACCGACAGTGCTCAATACGGTGCGCTTATCGTCTCGAATTCCGGGCCTGTTGCGGCTGGCAGCTCGACCACGATCGGCAACAGCACTCTCGACGGCATGTATATTGCCGGCAACTCAGCACCGGTCTCTGCCGGTGCCACCACAATTTACAACAGCGGCGCCTTTGGTCTGTTTGCCGCCGGCAACTTGGAGTCTGTCAGCATCAATGGCCTGCTTGACGTTGACGACAGCACCCTGGGCGGCATCATGGTATCGGGGAATCCCGGCGCGTTTACAGTGACAGGCCCCACCACGGTTGACAACAGCGGCCTGGCCGGAGTGTTCGTGGTTGGCAACGGCTACAATTCCGTAGCCTTCAACAGTACCCTCGATGTCTCCAACAGCGGTTCCGACGGTGTCCTGATCGGCAGCAATACCGGCTCCGTTACGGTCGCCGGCGCCACCTCCATTTACAACAGCGCCGGCAGCGGTCTCTACATTGCAGACAACGAGCAAGCGGTCAGCTTCAATGACCAGCTCGATATCGAAGATAGCAGCATATACGGCGCACTGGTCGCAGGCAATACAGGCCCTGTGACTGTCGGTGGGGCAACCACCATCCAAAACAGTAGCGTTTTTGGCGCCTACGTTGTGGCCAATGAAGAGAGTGTCTCTTTCAACAGCTCACTGGACATCACCGACACCGAACTGGTGGACGGCATGTACATCGCCGGCAACCTGGCCCCCGTTACCATCGAAGGGGCAACCACCATCTACAACAGCGGCGGCAGCGGCCTGTTCGTTGCCGGCAACCAGGACGCGGTCAGCTTCGGCAACAGCCTTGACGTCGACGACAGCGGCATGATGGGCGTCATCGTGACCGGCAACACCGGCGCATTCACAGTAGAAGGTCCGACGACGGTTGATAACAGCGGTCTGGTCGGTGTGTACATTACTGGCAACGGCTACAACGCCGTCACCTTCAACGACACTTTGGACGTCGCAAATAGTGTTTCAGACGGTGTCCTGATCGGTGGCAACACCGGTTCCGTTACGGTTGCCGGCGCCACCACCATTTACAACAGTGGCGGCAGCGGTCTCTATGTTGACAGCAACCAGCAGGCGGTCAGCTTCAACGACACCCTGGAAATCGATGACAGCGTTGTTTATGGCATGGCGGTCACCAATAACGACGGTGACGTCACCGTCGCAGATGCAATCAACGTCGACAACAGTGGCAACCACGGCATCCTGCTGAGCATGAACGACGGTGAATTCTCCGCCGGCGACACGACCGTAACCAATACCGGCGGCGCCGGCATTCGGGTCGACACCAACTACTGCAGCGCCACTTTTGGCGACATTTACGTTGAAGATACCGGCAACCAGGGGATCTACATCAGCGCCACGACCGGCGACTTCACTGCTCCGACGACAACCGTCTACAACAGTGCAGCCGGATACGCCGGGGTTGAGGTCGGTGAAACCCAGGCGGCGATCGATTTCGGTATCGTCGACATCCTGACCGACGAGCAAGAATCGACAGGTCTGTTGACCTACAACATGGCCACCTTGAACATTGACGGCGGCACCATCGTGGCGAACGACGCCACGGCAATCGCCATGTACAACACCACGGTCGCGCCCGGCAGCGTCATCCTGTCGAGCGCAACCTCGAACAGTGCCGATGCCGAAGGTATCATCATGTATGATGTCGACGGCGGTCCGGTGCAGATCGGCTCGGTGATCGTCACCGACAGCGGCACCGAAGGCGTCGCCATCTACAATTCGGACTCGGATGTTGAGTTGACTTCGGTCAACGTCACCACCACCGGCGGAACAGGCGTCTTGCTGAACAGCAACACTGGCGCCTACAATTCAACCACGATCAATGTCACCGATGCGGGCCTTGCCGGCGTCACCGTTTATAATACGGCTGGCGGTGTTGATCTCGGTCAGGTGACCGTCACCAACACCGGCTTAACGGGTAGCGGCACGAGCTACGGCGTCTGGATTGCCGAGAATGACGGCACCGTTGCCGCTGGCGACACCACCATCTACAACAGTGTTGATGCCGGCGTCTACGTGGACACCAACAACGCAGCGGTCGCCTTTGGCGGCGACCTGTCGGTTTACAACAGCGGTGCGATCGGCGTGCGGATTCTGGATAACGCCGACGCAGTTTCTGTCGCCGGCGCCACCACCATTTACAACAGCGCCGACCACGGCATGATCGTGCGCAATAACGCCGGTCCGGTCTCGTTCTACAATGCCGTAAGCGTCACCGACACGGGCGACGGTATCGGTCCGTTTGAAGACGGCATTCGCATTTCTCAGAATGGCGGCCCGATTACTTTCTACAACTCCGTCCACATTGATGACAGCATTGGCAGCGGCCTGGACATCAGCGGCAACGCCAACACTGTGACCATCGCCGGACCCACAACGATCTATAACAGTGGCGGAATCGGCCTCTTCGCCGAGAACAACCAGGGTAGCGTGGTCCTCGAGGATACTCTTGAAATCAGGAACAGCCTCCACGGCATGGTCTTGTATCGTAACGATGGTCCTGTCACTGTGGATGGTGCAATCGATATCTACAACAGCGCCTCGGTTGGTTTTGCGGCCGACAGCAATACAGCGCCCGTCACTTTCAACGACACATTGAATGTCGATCGCAGCGGCGACATCGGTATGTACGTCGACAACAACAGCGGGCCAGTCTCCTTCTACAACACAGTCACCGTCGACAACAGCGGCGACGGTGCCCTCTTATTCCCGTTGGCTGAGGAGAACGGCATCCAGGTCAGCAACAATAGCGGGGCCGTCACCTTCTATAATGCTGTAAGTGTCGACAACACCGAAGAGGACGGTCTGTTTGTCTTCAGAAACAGCGGGGCCGTTGCCTTCAACGACACGATCGCTATCGACAATAGTGGCAGTGATGGCATGCGCCTGGTCCGGAACGACGGACCGATCACCATTGAGGGCGCCACCACTATTTATAACAGTACGGACATCGGGCTGGGCATCCGCAACAACACTAATGCGATCACCTTCAACGATGATGTTACCGTCAGAAATACTGAGCTGAACGACGGCATCCAGATTGCCAACAACAGCGGCCCGGTCGACGTCAACGGCACGGTCAGCGTCTACAATGCTGGTCTGGTCGGCGTTGAAGTCCGGACCTCTGATGGCAACGTAACCTTCGACGACCTGGTCGTGAAGGAAACCGACGCACAAGGTGTCTTGCTGGACACCAACAACGGCGACTTCGTTGTCAACAACACCACCACGGTCTACAACAGCGCGGCCGGCTATGCCGCCGTCGAGGTTGGCGAAACGACCGGCACCGTTGATCTGGGCACGGTCGACATCAGCACGGTGGCTCCCGAAGCAACCGGCCTGCTGACCTACAACGTGGCAGCCCTGACGATCGATGGCGGCACTATCGCGGTGACCGACGCCACAGCCATCGACATGTATAACACCACCGTGCTGGGCGGTGTCACCCTGACCAGCGCCACGTCGGACGGTGCGGCTGCAGAAGGTATCGTCCTTGACGATGTTGACGGCGGCCCGGTCTCCATCGACACAGTCACAGTCACCAACAGCGGCACGGAAGGCGTTGCCATTTACAACACGGCGTCTGCGGTCGAGATCACCGACCTTGACGTCACCACCGCTGGCGGCCACGGCCTCCTGCTCGACGGCAACACCGGCAGCTACAACTCCGCCACCACCGACATCGTCGGCGTGGGCGGCAACGGCATCATGGTCGTCGACAACACCATGACGGCCGACTTCGGCGTCACCACCGTCACAGACATGGACGGTACGCCGAGCAACGGCGTGGTGATTAACAACAGCACCGGCACCTACACCTTCGATGGTCTGGATATCACCACCTACGACGGCTCCGGCCTGGTGGTTGACAACAGTGGCGTCGTGGAAGTGTTCGGCAGCGATAATGACATCCTCGCCTACGGCGGCAGCTCCGCCGGCGGTGCGGCTCTGGATATTTACAACTCGGCGGTTGACCTGACCTTCGACACCCTGTCGTCCTACAACAGTGCTGTAGAAGGTGTGAGCATTGACAGTACCAGCGGCTCACTGACGGTCACCGGTGCCACCACGGTTCACAACAGCGCTAGCATCGGCGTCGCCATTTACAACAGCCCGGGCCTCACCTCAACGGTGGATGTCGATCTGAATACCGTGACGATCGACGGTGCTGAAGGAACCGCCGGCATGTTCCTGTACGGGAATGACGGTAGCTTTGTTGCCGACGCCACCACCATTAGCAACAGCGCGGGCTTAGGGTTGGCAATCGTAGGTAACTCAGGAAGCGTGACCTTCCTTGACACCGTAGACGTTACAGAGAGCGGCAGTTACGGTGTCGGCATTGCCGGCAACACCGGCGACGTTGCCATTTACAATACCGTCGCCATCGCCGATAGCGGTATGGACGGCTTCATCGCCCTTGGGAATGATGGCGACATCACCCTCTACAACGCCCTGACAGTCTCCGGCAGCGTTTATAACGGGGTCCATCTGACCATGAACGATGGTGAGTTCAGCGCCGGCGATACCACCATCACCGACAGCGGCACCAACGGACTGCTGATCGACACCAACTACTGCAGCGCCACTTTTGGCAACCTCGTGGTACAGGATACCGGCAACCGTGGGATCTACATCATCGACACCACGGGCGATTTCACCGCCCCGACCACGACGGTCTACAACAGCGCGGCCGGCTATGCCGCCGTAGAGATCGGCGAGACCCAGGCCGCGATCGACCTCGGCATCGTCGACATTCAGACCGACAAGACCGAAGCAACCGGTCTGTTGACCTACAACATGGCAACCCTGAACATCGACGGCGGCACCATCGTGACGACCGATGCCACGGCTGTCGACATGTACAACACCACGATCTTCCCCGGCAGCGTGACTCTGTACAACGTCACTTCGATCGGCGCTGACAACGAAGGCATCGTCCTCGAGGATGTTGACGGCGGCTCGTTCACAGTCGGCCAGGCAATCATCACCAATACCGGCACCGATGGCATTGCCATTTACAACACGACTTCGGCAGTCGAGATCACCGACGTTGACGTCACCACCGCCGGCGGGCACGGCCTCCTGCTCGACGGCAACACAACAACCTACAACTCCGCGACCACCGATATCGTCGGTGTGGGCGGCGACGGCATCATGATCGTCGACAACACCATGACAGCCGACTTCGGCATCACCAACGTCACCGATATGGACGGCACGCCGAGCGACGGCGTGGTGGTCTATAACAGCGCCGGCACTTATACCTTCGACGCTCTGAACGTGACCACCTACGACGGCTCCGGCCTGGTGGCTTACAACAGCGGTGTCGTGGAAGTGTTCGGCAGCGACAACGACATCCTCGCTTACGGTGGCAGCTCCTCCGGCGGCGCGGCTCTGGATATTTACAACTCTGCGGTCGATTTGACCTTCGACACGCTCTCCTCTTACAACAGCGCCATTGACGGTGTGGTGCTCGACAGCGCCAGCGGCTCGCTGACGGTAACCGGCGCAACGATTGTCAACAACAGTGCCGGTATAGGCGTCGCCATCTACAACAGCCCAGGCTTCACGTCGACAGTGGATGTTGACCTCAATACGGTCAATATTGACAATACTGAGGGCCCTGTTGCTATGTACCTGTCAGGCAATGAAGGGAGCTTCGCTGCTGATGCCACTACAATTGACAACAGCTTGGGCGATGGTCTGTATGTTCACGAAAACTACAACAGCGTAACCTTCAACGAAACCCTGACCGTTTCCAACAGCGGCGCCATGACTGGTAGCGTTGTGATTGCCTCAAACAACGATACGGTTACGGTGGAAGGGGCAACGAACATCTACAACAGCAGCGGCATGGTGGGCCTACTGGTTATGGGCAATGAGGCCGATGTCATCTTCAATGACCTTGTGGACGTTGAGCAGACCGCAGGTATAGGCCTTTATGTCTTCGACAATGGCTACAATGCGGTGACCTTTAACGACACCGTAGATGTTACCGACAGTGGTACGGGTGGCCTCTATATCACAGCGAACGACGGCGCCGTCACCGTTGCCGGCGCAACCACCATATACAACAGTGGGGCCGTTGGTTTGGCTATTACTAACAACACAGACGCGGTGACCTTCCTCGACACGGTAAGCGTGACGGAAAGCGACCAAGTCGGGATCGGCGTCGGCTCCAACTCTGGCGATGTCACGATTTACAACACTGTCGAAGTGACCGACAGCGGCATAGATGGCTTCTTCGTTATAAACAATGATGGCGATGTCAGCCTGAACAAGGACCTGACGGTAACCGACAGTCTTTACAACGGTGTCCATCTGAGCGTGAACAATGGAGAATTCAGCGTGGCCGGAGCAACATCCATCTACAACAGCGGTACGACCGGCCTGCTGATCGACACCAACTACAATAGCGCCACCTTCGCCAGTCTCGAGGTCGGCGACACCGGCAGCCAGGGAATCTACATCACCGATACCACGGGTGATGTCACCTCCGGCAGCACCACGGTCTATAACGGCGCGGCCAATTTCGCTGCGGTTGAGATCGACACCACCCTCGCCGCCATCGATCTCGGCAGCGTGGATATTACCACTACCGCCTACAATGCGATCGGCCTGCTCACCAACGAGGTCGACAACCTCACCATTCGCGGCGGCAGCATCAGCACCCAGAACGCTACAGCGATCGATATGTACAACACCGTGATCGGCGTAGACGGCATCACCCTGGATAGCGTCAGTGCTCGGGAAGCAGTCAACCCGGATGGCTCCGGCGTGATCCTCGAAGGGGTTTCCGGCGGCGACTTCGTGGCCACCAACGTGACCATCTACAACACCACATGGGGCGGCTTCGAGATGATCAACACCTCGGCCAATGTCGCCATCCTCGGCACTCTTGACGTTGACCTTGCCGGCACGGAAGGTCTGCTGATCGAAGAATCCTCGGGTGACTTTACAGCTGATACAACCTTGATCACCCGCACCGGTGGCTCAGGTGTTGTGGTCTACAACAGCTCTGGAACGGTTGATTTGGGTGCGAACCTGGTGATCAATGAAACAGGTAATCATGGCATCGCCTTGTACAATTCAGCAGATTTCGCCCTGACGGGCGGAACCATTGACAACACGACAAACTCCGGCGTCTACGTTGTGGACACCAGCCTTTCCCTGGATGGCACACAGATCGGCGTCAGTGGTCCGATTGGTGCCGCTGGTGTTGCCGTTTCATCGGTCGACGCAGATGACATCAGTGTTGCACTCGATAACCTGACACTTTCCAATATCGGCACAACCGGTATTCTCCTCGACGGTTCGGCGGCAGGCAGCGGCACGCTGTATGTCACCAGCTTCGACAGCAATACGGTGACTGATGCAGGCTGGAAAGGCGTTGAGATCAATGCTGCGACGTTTGATGCTGATCCTCTCACCGCGGGCATTCAATCTGTCGTTGGCGGCACCACTACGATCGGCGACTCCGGGGATACCACGCAGATCAACCTTGCCGGCATGGTTCTTTACAACGTTGCCGGCTCCATTGGCTTTGACGAGCTGAATATTTACAACGATGGTGGCACCGGTCTCTACATCCGTGATGCTGGCGGCAAGACCGGTGATTTCGCTTTCTCGACGGCTGACGGCGAGGTCATTACCACCAACGGAACTGCGATCGACATTGACCCGGTGGCACTTGATATGACTCTGTCCAACGTATCGAGCAGTGATGCAGGCAGCGCCGGCATCATCATGGACACGGTCTCCGGCACGGTCAACATCGGTACCGTGGATATTTACAATAGCGGAACCGTAGGTGTGGCGATCAGCAACTCGACAGCTGACGTCTCGATCGGCAGTTTGGCCATCGATCGAACCGGCACAGAAGGCCTGCTGCTCGACAGCAATGACGGCAGCTTCACGGTCACCGGTGAAACGACCATCGACAACACCACCGGGGCCGGGGTAGCAGTCTACAACTCGGCAAGCAACGGCAGTGTCAGCTTCGCTGGCAATGTCACCATAAACGACAGCGCTGCGGAAGGAATTGCGCTGGTTGACAATGCTGGCAATTTCGAGATCCTCGGCACGACAACCGTCGATAACGCCAGCGCCGCGAGTGTTGCGATCTACAACACTGTGGGGAATGAGTACATCGGTGATGTCGATCTCGGCATCGTCAATATTACGGATCGTCAGGCCACCGGCCTGTATATCTTCGGCACCAATGCCGCGATCAATGTCAACGACATCTCCATCGACGGCAATGATCCCACGGCCGGGATCTCCATTGAAGACACCGGCGCACTTGGCAGTGTGAGTATCACCAGCGCTTCTGTTTCCAACAGTGGTGCCGAAGGGATTGCCCTTTATGATAATGAGGGCGACGTGAGTGTTCTGGGCGGAACCATCAGCGCTGCCTCCGGAACCGCTTTCCTCGTGGACGGCGGCTCATCAGCAGTGGTTTACAATGGTTCCATTGTAAACAATTCGGTTGGTTACTCGGTCGAGATTGCCAATGTGACCGGAGGCTCGGTCAGCCTGGATGGTGACATCATCGACACGGGTCAGGGGATTTCCATTCATGACAACAGCGGTGGTGACATCAACTTCACCGGAACCACGCTCTCTCTGACCCCGGTGGTGCCGACCACAACGCCACTGAATGTTGTTGATAACAGTGGCAGCGTCATCACCTTCGACAATGACACCTTTACCCTGGTGTCCTCACTTGCCACAGCCCTGAATGCGACAGGTGGCGGCACACTGAACATTCTTGGCCCCGATAACGAGATTATCGCGCAAACCGGCCAAGCGGTGAATATCAGTGATATGGAGATTGATATTACCTTGAACACGATTTTCTCGACTTCATCGTTGAGCGGAGTCGGTGTCTCCATTTACAATACCGCTGCCGGCAGTTCCTTTACCGTCCTTGGCGATGGCGCGATCCCGTCACAGATTCTGGGCAGCCTTGGTGATGGCATCGTGATCGAAGACTCTGAAGGCACTTTCGTCTTCAACGATGTTGCGATTACCACGCCTATGTACAATGGTGTGGTTCTGACCAACAACGACGCCGATATCACCTTCAACGACCTGACGGTGATCGGATCGGCAACAAGTTCCGCTGGAGTCGCAGCAACGAACTCCAGCGTCACGCTCAATAGCGCAACTCTGAGCAACACCTCATTCGCAGGTGTTTATGCAGAGGCGGATGACGGTGGAATTTACAATGTGGCGGTGCTTGATAGCACGATCGGCACACCGATGGGTGGCATTATCGTCGGTTCGTACAACAGCAGCACCATCAATAGCGTGATCCAAGGGAACACCATCAGTTCGACAATTGATGATGTGGTCCTGCTCGGCGATGCTGATCTCAACCTCGGTGCATACCCAGCGACCCTGGTGGGCTATGGCTACAAACCGGAACCTTACGATGCGACGAGCAACGCAGAGCTCTTCAATGTGCTCTCAACCGAGAATACTTTGAGTGGGACAGTCTACAACTCCAGCACCCTGAACGTTGACTTGTACAATGCCGCCAGCCTGGGGTTCTGATGAACTGACGAAGATTTGAATTGAATGGAATCGGCCCGGGAGAAATCCCGGGCCTTTTTTTGTGAAACGGTTCAAGAACAAGAACCCGTCCCATCTGACTTGCCCCTCTCCCTTGACGGGAGAGGAAGCACCAGAGGTAATGACCCCGCCACCGCGCGGCAACAGGGCTCCGTAGCAAAAACCAAGAGCTCCGGAACCGACGATAGCAATTTCATCTCGCCCGAAAGTTCAGCACAAAGTCACGTTTCTGGTGAGCCTTTTCGCATATATTATGAATTTATAAGGGTTTTGTTGACCGGATTTTTTTGATGTGATAGAGTTGATCTTTCATGGGAGAGAATCTAATTATGTTTAAGGTTGGTGATCGCGCTGTTTATCCGGCGCAGGGCGTCGGAGTCGTAGAGTCCATAGAAGCCCGGGAGTTCTCCGGGCAAAAACACAAGTTCTATATCCTGCGCATCCTTGACAACGACATGACCATCATGGTCCCGGTGACGAACGCCACTCACGTCGGCATGCGCACCCTGATCAGTAAAGACAAGGTCGATTCAATATACAGCGTCCTTGGCGAAAAGCAAGCCGGCAACATGGCGATCGCCTCCTGGAGCCGCCGTCAGCGTGAGTATAACGATAAGATCAAGACGGGCGACCCGAAAGAGGTAGCCGAAGTCTTGCGGGAACTCTACCTGATCAGGGAAGCGAAAGAGCTCTCCTACGGCGAAAAAAAGGTGTTGGAACTCGCCCGCCGTCTGCTGGTCCTCGAACTTTCACTGGCAGAGGGCGTCACGGAAAACAACGTGGAGCAACGGCTCGAAAACATGGTCATCAACTGACCTTAACCGAGTTCCGCATCAGGCCAGGTGTTCGCAAACACCTGGTTTTTTTGTGCGTGCCGCCCCCGCGCGGACGAAACGACACCGGTTCGGCACAACACGCAACAAAAGTTATTCTCAATTCCCGGCAAATAGGGTAAAAGAAAGGACGGTACACAAACCGTCCTTTTTCTGTTTCAAGAGTGCGTTTTTATGAAGGTTCATGCCATCGTCCCGGCCGCTGGCGCTGGGCGGCGTTTCGGCGCTGACATCAAAAAACAATACTTGACGCTGGGAGACCGGCCACTACTCGCCGTGACCCTGGAACGGCTGGCCAGCCACCCGCAGGTGGCCTCTATTTACGTCGTCGCGCCTGCTGACGAGCTGGGCTATTGCCGGCACGAGGTGATTGAACGTTACGGCATTGCCAAGATTGCCGGCCTGGTTGAAGGCGGCGTAGAGCGGCAGGATTCTGTCCGCAACGGCCTGCTGGCCTGCACAGCGGCCGACGACGACATAATCCTGATCCACGATGGCGTGCGACCCTTGTTGCCTTTGGCGGCGCTGGATAACTTGATCGCCAAGGCCACGCTTGAGGGAGGCAGTCTACTGGCAATCCCCGCTCGCGACACCATCAAGGAAGCTGACAATGGCAAGGTGGTCCGGACCCTTGACCGCAGCCACCTGTGGCAGGCTCAAACCCCCCAGGCCTTCCGCTACGAACGAATTCTCGATGCCCACCGTCGGGCTCAGCGCGCTGGCTACCTGGGGACGGATGATGCGTCCCTGCTGGAGTGGTGCGGTTGGCCGGTTGCAGTCGTTGAGGGCAGTACCTATAATCTCAAAGTGACCACGCCGGACGACCTGGCTCTGGCCAAGGCCTTGCTGGCGGCCGAAGAGGAGAAAACGCGATGATGCGCATCGGACATGGTTTCGACGTCCACCGCCTGGTAGAGGATCGACCGCTGATTCTGGGTGGTGTCACCATCCCTTACGCCCTGGGTTTGCTCGGACACTCCGATGCCGACGTGCTGCTGCACGCCGTTTGCGATGCCATTCTGGGCGCGCTTGGTCTGGGCGATATCGGCCGTTACTTCCCCGACAGCGATCCGGGCTATCGCGGCATCGACAGCATGAAGCTGCTTGATCATGTCATCGGCCTGGCTCACAACCGCGATTACCAGATCAGCAATCTGGATGTGACCGTGATTGCCCAGCGCCCGAAACTGGCGCCCCATGTCGACCAGATGATCACCAACCTGGCGCGCACCTGCCGGGTCACTGCCGACCGGATCAATATCAAAGCAACCACCACAGAAGAACTCGGCTATACCGGACGGGGCGAAGGAATTTCCGCCCACGCCGTTGTCTTGATGACCAAGGTCTAGGAGGACCCCATTTTCATGACTGATATCACCGGGCAGATGGGCCCTAACTTTATCCGCAATATTGTTGACGAAGAACTCGCCGCCAAGAAACACGAGACGGTGATCACGCGCTTTCCTCCGGAACCGAACGGCTACCTGCATATCGGTCATGCCAAGTCGATCTGCCTGAATTTTGGGCTGGCAGCCCACTACAACGGCCGCTGCCACCTCCGTTTCGACGACACCAACCCGGTCAAGGAAGAGCAGGAATACATTGACGCCATCAAGGCCGACCTGCAGTGGCTCGGCTTCGACTGGGGGGAGCATGAGTACTACGCCTCCGATTATTTCGAAACCCTTTACGGCTACGCCGAGCGCTTGATCGAAAAAGGCCTGGCTTACGTCTGTGAGTTGACTGCCGAGCAGACCCGTGAATACCGCGGCACCCTGACCGAGCCAGGCAAACCGAGTCCTTACCGTGAGAGACCTGTTACCGAAAACCTCGACCTGTTGCGCCGTATGCGCGCCGGCGAATTTGAAGACGGCAGCCGGGTGCTGCGCGCCAAGATCGATATGGCCTCGCCGAACCTGAATCTCCGCGACCCGGTCCTGTACCGCATCCTGCACGCACCGCATCATCGTACCGGCGATGCCTGGAACATCTACCCGATGTACGACTTCGCCCACGGCCAGTCCGATTCCATCGAGGGCATCACCCACTCGATCTGCACCCTTGAGTTCGAGGACCATCGCCCCCTGTACGACTGGTTCTGCGAGGCAATCGGCATCTACCACCCGCGCCAGATCGAGTTTGCACGGCTCAACCTGACTTACACGGTGATGAGCAAGCGTCGTCTGCTCGAACTGGTGACCGAGGGCCATGTCAACGGCTGGGACGATCCGAGGATGCCGACCCTTTCCGGCATGCGGCGGCGTGGCTTTACCGCGCAGGCGGTCCGCACCTTCTGTGACCGCATCGGTGTCGGCAAAAGCGACAGCGTCATCGACATGAGCGTCTTCGAGGACTGCGTCCGCGAGGACCTGGACGGCAAGACGCCGCGCGCCATGGGCGTGCTGCGGCCACTCAAGGTGACCATCACCAATTACCCGAAGGACCAGGAGGAGGAGTTCGTCGCCCCCTGCCACCCGAAGCAACCGGAGATGGGCACACGTACGATCCCCTTCTGCCGGGAAATCTACGTCGACCGCGATGACTTCATGGAAGACCCGCCGAAGAAGTTCTTCCGCCTCGGCCCCGGCCGGGAGGTGCGCCTGCGTTACGGCTACATCATCCGTTGCGACGAGGTGATCAAGGACGCCACCGGCGACGTGGTCGAACTGCGTTGCAGCTACGACCCTGAGACCGGTGGCGGCACCCTGCCGGAGGGGCGCAAGAAGGTTAAGGGCATTATCCATTGGGTCTCTGCTCGTCACGGCCTGCCCGTAGAGGTCCGGGTCTACGACCGTCTGTTCAACGCCGCCAACCCGAGCGGTGACAAGCAGACGGACTACCGCGACCACCTCAACCCTGAGTCCCTCGAAATTCTGTCGGACTGTCTGGTGGAGCCTTCTCTGGCAGACGCCCAACCCGGCACGGCCTTTCAGTTCGAGCGCCTCGGCTACTTCTGCGTAGATGCCGCAACAACCGCCGACCGCACGGTGTTCAATCGCGTCGTCACCCTGCGAGACACCTGGGCCAAACTATCAGGTCAATAGACGACAGAGGGACATGTCACGACATAACCTGCAGATTCTCATTTTTGACAATGGCATGGAGCTTTGCCACGACCTGGGCAGCTGGCTGAAAAAAGACGGGCATGCTGTAACCTGCCTTGCCGCCAAGGACTTCTGGACGACAGATTTTTCAGAGGTCCAGCCAAACTTGATCATTTACGAGCTCCTTACAGGCTCCGGCGACGAATTGTCGCTTTACCGACGCGTCAGGTCACGCAAAGCCTTTCGGCAGTTGCCGGTCATTGTCGTCAGTGAAAACAGCGGCCTCGAATACGAGATGCTTGACATCTTAGATTTCCAGACCCGCCCTTTCGATCGAGCGCGATTTCTCAACACCATCAAACGCATCGACCTGGAGGTGGGAGCAAAACAACTATGCCCCTTGACGCCAGCGCAGCTCCAGCCCTTTAAAGCATTCCTGCTCACGCACAGTGGGTTGCACTTCAGCCAACATAACCTGCGTATGCTCGAGCGCGGTTTGTTGCGGCGCATGCAGACTTTACAAATCACCCGCCCTGATGACTATTTTGGCTATCTCGAATCGACCGCCAATAATTATGATGAGCTCAACAAACTTCTGGGATTGCTTACCGTTGGCGAAACCTGCTTCTTTCGATATCGGGCCCACCGTGAGGCCCTTCTGCATTTTGTCCTCCCCCAAATTATCACCCACAATCAGAAACAGAAGAAGCTGAGGATCTGGTCTGCAGGGTGTTCTACAGGAGAAGAGCCTTACTCTCTGGCCATTCTGTTGCAGGAACACTTTCCGGAACTCGCCGATTGGGATGTTCAGATTATTGCCACAGACATTAACAAACGTGCCTTGCGTCAAGCCAGAGAAGGTGTTTACGGACCACGCTCGCTACGTCTGGTCGAAGACTCTTTGCGTCGGCGTTATTTTCGGCAGGCTGGAGGCTACTACCAGCTGCAGCCACGCATTCGCAAGCTGGTGCACTTTAGCTACCTCAACCTGCAGACAGTAGACTCTTTTCCTGCCCCATCGGACGCTACAGACAATCTTGATCTGCTGCTCTGTCGAAATGTCCTGATCTATTTCGAGCTTGGCACGATTCGCCGCATTGTCGAACAATTCAGTGCGAATTTGAAACCATCCGGATTTCTGTTCATGGGACATGCGGAAACCATGCAGAACGTTTCCGACCGATTTAAACGTCTTGATCACCATGGTTCATTTTTTTACCAGCTGAAGCCTCCCGAACCAGCTCTGGTCGAGGCCTTGGCACAGAGAAAACCTCAAGCGGCAGCAGTCTCGCCTCCCAAGGCCCCTGCAACAACCAGGTCGGCGAAAGCAACGGCACCGGCCTCGCCCGGCCTCAACAAAGTTCAAGACCAAGCAGACCGACTCTACACGGCCGCCATGAGTGCCTTTGAGCATGAATTTTTCGAGAAGGCGAACCAACTTTTCGACGAGGCGTTAAACAGCCACCCAAAACACCCCCCCTCTCTGGTTGGCAAAGGTCTCCTGATGGCCAATCAAGGAGACTACGCTGCGGCCAACAAATATTGCGCCCAGGCAATCGCCCAGAATGACCTCCTGCCGGAAGCTTACATGCTGCGGGGTTTGGTTCTGGATATGCAGGGTCACCTGGAGCGCGCATTGGTCGAGTTTCAAAAGGTTCTGTGGCTGGACGGACACTTCATCATGGCACATTACCTGATGGCCAAGATACATGGCCGCCTTGACCGACCCGCCCAGGCATCCCGATCTCTGCGCAATACCATTTCCAGTCTGGAGCGACTGCCCGGTCAAGAGATCATTCCATTCTCGGGAGGTCTTTCCCGAAGCGTTTTCCTGGAAATTGCGCATCGCGAATTTGCCGAAAAAGCGACCAACCCTTGATTTCCCCGGTTAGCCAAATTCTCTCCACAACATTTTTCTTTTAAGATGACCCTCTCTCCCTGAAAAATTCGTACATATTAGCATTGTAGAGTTTGACAATAATAAAACATCGTTATATTGTCTATGACAAGAGACAAGTGCATTCAATAAGAAGCTGTTAAATACGAGTGAAACCGTGTATGAAAGATGCCTCCATGAGCCGCTCTACCAACTATGACTTCGACAAGGTTTTGCAGGAGATGCAAGCGGATTACTGGCACAACCTTGAGAAGTCAGAAGACGAAAGCACAACGTCTGGAGACGACTACCTGGTTGTCCTGTCCGGCCAAAAGTCCTTTGCCTTGAAGGCTGGCCTATGCAAAGAAATTCTCAAGCTGCCTCCGGTGGTGAAGGTTCCCCGCCTTCCCAGACATATACGAGGCATTTTCAACCTGCGGGGAGAAATTGTCGCCGTAACGGATGTCTCCGCACTGCTTGGCGGCGCTGCCACAGAAACCAAGCCACGCAGTCGGCTGGTTATCGTCGAGCATGGTCCGATGAAAACCGCTCTGCTCGTCGATGGAGTCGAAGGGCTGCGTCGAGTTGACGACGAACAGGTCGAGGCTCTTGCCGCAGGCACTGCGGCTGGAAAACGAGAGCTATTCAAAGGCAAGGTCATGGAGGAGCAAGGCCCCCTGGTTCTGCTTGATATGGAACGATTCCTGGCACAACCGGACCTTCTGGTCGATCAGCAAAGGGAAACATAGTGCGCTGCTGACAACGCAGCCCCATAACGAGATAACGGTTTGGAGGCACATAATGTTCAAGCGGATCAACGTAAAGATCGTAGCGGCTTTGATTGCCGTACTAACAGTGATCATGGTTTTATCAACCTGGCTGATCGTCCAGCAGCGCGCCGACGTTTTGCGTAAGGAGCTACTGGTCAAAGCCAGCGCCCTCGCCAAGGTTGGTGCCAAAGCAATGGAGGGAATCCTCGAAGAAGCCACGGCGACGAAGCAATTTACGGTTGAGCAGCTGCTCGATACCAACTACCAGGAGATTACAGAAGGCCCGCTGGCCAAGGCCGGTATTCCCAAATACAAAACCGCTTATGATCGTTATCTCGACATACGCATCAAAGCCTTTCAGGATACCTTTCTGTCCTCAGATGACATGGTCGTGTTTGCTGTTCTGGTTGACCGCAACGGGTACCTGCCTACCCACAACAGCAAATACTCGAAACCTTTGACCGGCAATGCCGAGCAAGACAAGGTCGGCAACCGGACCAAGCGGATTTTCAACGACAAGGTCGGTCTCGCCGCAGCCCGTTACGACAACGCAGACGGCAAAGGCTATCTGCAGCAGGTGTATCAGCGCGACACCGGCGAAACCATGTGGGATGTCTCTGCACCAGTGTTCGTGCGTGACCAGCATTGGGGAGGGTTCCGGATCGGATTTTCTATGCAGCAAACCGATGCGGCAATTATCGACCTGCGCAACGAAATTGTCTTCCATATGGGGCTAGTGCTGCTGTTTGCGTCGATCACCTGTTTCTTCGTGGTTGCTCGCTTTATGCAGCCACTGAAATCTTTGACCCGAGCCGCCGAGCGGATTACCGAGGGTAGCCTGGAAGAACAGATCCAGGTTCAGTCGGACGATGAGATCGGCCAATTGGGCAAAGCGTTCAACAAGATGACCCAAGTGATCGTCAAGAACCTCCAGGGGGAGATCGATAAAAGCAATCGGATGGTGGTAAGTGTCAAGGAGGCGATCCAACAGCTGTCAACCAGCGCAAATGAATTAATGGCCATTTCCGTTCAACAGGCCTCCGGCGCCACCCAGCAGGCGGCCGCAGTGCAGGAGGCCACGACAACATCGGAAGAGATCGCAGCAACGGCCCGGCAAGTCACGGAAAACTCAGCCAGAGTTGAAAGTCTGGCCGGCAACGCAGCAGGATCCAGCACTGAGGGCCAGGTTGCCGTAACCGACGCTGTCGAAGGCATGACGGTTCTGAAAGGGCAGGTCCAATCGATTGCCGAAGCGATGCTGGAATTAGGGGACAATTCGCAAAAAATCGGCGGAATCATCGACATCATCGACGAAATTTCCGACCAGACCAACCTGCTGTCCTTAAATGCTGCTATCGAAGCTGCAGGCGCCGGAGAAGCCGGCAAACGGTTTTCCGTTGTCGCTAACGAAGTCCGTCGTTTGGCCGACAGAACTGCTGACGCAACGGATCAGGTCAAGGTGTTGATCGAGCACATTCAACAGGCGACAAACAGTACGATCATGTTGACCGAGGAAGGGGCCAAGGGAGTGGATTCTGCCAGCGCCCTGGTGACAAACATCTCGGAAGCACTTCAGAAAATCCATGTAGCGGTGGATGAAACAACGATGGCTGCCAGTGAGATCAAGCTCATGACTCAGCAGCAGACAACCGCCAGTGAGCAGATGGCCGAAACGATCGTCGAGGTTCGTGATGTCGCCAACCAGGTAGCAACCAGTTCTCAGGAGACAACCCAGTCAATCACCGAGCTGACAGCGCTGGCAGACCGTCTCCAGGACATGGTGAATGAGGATCTGCGCTCACAAGGGGAAGCTGCGGCAGCATCCGGTGCTCGGGAAATGGAAAATCTTCTGAATCGCGCCCTGGGAAAAGGGGACCTCTCCAGAGATGATCTGTTCGATGAAAATTACCAACCGATCCCGAACACGAATCCACAGAAGTATCACACAAAATATGATGCTTACCTTGATAAAGCCATCCAGACATACCAGGATAGTCTTCTGGAGAACAATATGGTTGCCTTCGCAGTCCTGGTTGACCGCAACGGGTATCTGCCGACTCACAACACCAAGTTCAGTCAGCCACTGACGGGCGACTACGACACAGACCTGCAGAACAATCGAACCAAGCGGATTTTTAATCATGATGTCGGCATCAAGGCCGCCCAGAACCAAAATGGGCCGTTGGTTCAACCTTATGAGCGTGATACCGGTGAAAAAATGCTTGATATCAGTATGCCGGTGTTCGTAAAAGGCAAACACTGGGGTGCGTTCCGAATTGGCTACTGGTTGTAATGACCTTACACAGCAGAAAGACAGCCTGTCGCCATGAACAAAAACAAGTACGTTGAAATATTCATCCGTGAAGCGGAAGAACACCTGCAGGGGTTACGGCAGGGGTTGCTTGCTCTAGAAAAAGAAGGTTTCACGGAGGAGAGGCTCCACGACCTGTTGAGACGTGCCCACACGCTCAAAGGGTCAGCCAAAATGGTCGACCTGCTTGAACTGTCCGGGGTTGCGCATCGGCTTGAAGATCAGCTCAAGGCTCTGCAGAATGGCGAGAAAGAGCTGTCCTCCGATTTGATTGACGTTCTGCTGGTGGCCAGTGATGCCATCGAGGCATTAATCGCCCAGGCCAACGCTGGTGGCAGCATCAGTGTCAACGTTGATCCTGTGGTCGAGGCCCTTGAGACAGGCAGCGTTGCAGAAGACTCCCCCGGAAAACAAGACCAGGTCGCTTACCAGGGAACAGAGCGACGCAAATCCGTGCGCGCCAGCGTTGAACGGCTGGATCAGCTGGTTAACCGGGCTGGCGAAATTCTTCTGCACCATCAGATCCTGGACCAGCGCGGACAGCAATTAAAACAGCTACTGAAAGGCTTTGACCAACTTTTGGGCCGTTTCGTTAACGCTAAAGACTATCAGAACATGACCTCGTTACGGGATGAGTTCCAGAGCCTCCTTGAGGCTTTCGAACAGGACCGCGTACAACTTGGCTACCAGACGGAAGATGTCTACCAGCGCGCCATGGAGCTGCGGTTGCTGCCGCTGGCAACCATTACCGATGATTTCGAACATTCCCTACGTGGCCTGGCGCGCAATCTAAAAAAAGAGATTCGCTTCACCGTACAAGGACAAGAGGTAGAACTCGACCGCAACATGCTGGATGCCGTCAAGCCAATTTTACTGCATATCCTCAACAATGCCGTGGACCATGCAATTGAAGACCCGGAAACCCGGGTTCGGCTCGGCAAGCCCAAAGCCGGTCAGATTCATCTGGACGCCCAGTATGAAGGCAGTTTTGTGCAAATTTCAGTGCGCGATGATGGGCAGGGTATGGACCCTGAAAAGATCCGGGCCGTCGCCGTGAAGCGTAATCTGCTTTCCGCAGATGAGGCCGCAGCCCTCTCTGATGAAGCGACCCTGTACCTGGTTCTCGAACCAGGCTTCACAACCCGGGAGTTTATTACCGATGTGTCCGGTCGAGGCGTTGGCCTTGATGTGGTCAAAGCCAATCTGGAGCAGGTCAAAGGGGATCTGGCGCTGCATTCGGTCGTCGGCGAGGGCACTGAGCTGGTTCTGCGGCTGCCTTTGAGTCTTGCCGTGTTTGCCGGACTCCTGTTTGCGTGTGGCGAAGAGTTTTATGTCCTGCCCCAACACTATGTGACAGAAATCCTGCGGTTGACTCCTCACGACATCCACGAGGAAATGGATCGTGAGGTCGTCATCTACCGTGATCGAGCAATCCCCCTCCACAGCCTTTCGCAGATCCTCGGAACCGAAAGTTCTGATCGAATTGGCAACCGGCTGACCGTTCTTATCCTGAAGTTTCGCGAACAGGAAATGGCCTTACTGGTCCAGAAAACCCTCGGCTTGCAGGATGTCGTCGTTAAAGACCTGGGGTGCCAGCTGAAGAGCCTGGATTTCTTCTCTGGTGCCACGATGATGACCAACGGTATCCCGGCGTTGATTCTTTCCACTGCCGACCTGTTCGCTGCACGCCAGACGCAAGAAGGTCTCCAGCTGCGGGAGAAGTTCGCCCGACAAGAAGCACAACGGCGCAAGGGGCGCATTCTGGTCGTCGATGATTCAATTACGACCCGAACCATGGAAAAAAACATTCTTGAAACGCACGGCTACGAGGTGACCATCGCCATTTCCGGCTTTGACGCTTTGGAGAAACTCGACAAAAGCCGGTTTGACTTGATGGTCAGCGATGTTGAAATGCCGGGCATGACCGGTTTTGAGTTGACCCGTCAGGTGCGACAACGGGAGGATACCACGGCAATGCCGGTTATTATTGTCACATCACTTGCCTCTGACGATCACCGTCGACAGGGGATCGAGGTTGGGGCTCAAGCTTATCTCGTCAAAGGAAACTTTGAACAGGGAGCCCTGCTGGAGACAGTCGAGACCCTGGTTTCCTGAGCAGAAATTTATGATCAATGTTCTGATTGCCGATGATTCCGAGTTGATGCGCACCGTTTTGCGTGACCTGTTGGCGCGTGATGACGAAATCCAAATTGTGGCCGAAGCCAGGGATGGGCAGACCGCTGTCGACCTGGTGAAACGACTGCAACCGGACCTGGTCATCATGGATGTTTTGATGCCGATCATGAACGGTCTGGATGCAACCTGCGAGATCATGGCGGACTGCCCCACCCCGATCTTGATCCTTTCAGCAAACACCGACAGCGGCGACAACCTCTGTGCTTTTTCGGCGATCCGGCTTGGCGCATTGGATGTCATGGAAAAACCCGCAGGCCTTGTCACCGAAGCCTTTTCTGAGATTGCGGAGCAACTCATCCGGAAGGTCAAGAGCCTGTGTCGAATCAAGGTCATTCATCATTTTCGAACATCTAAACGACCTGCAGCCGTCAACCTTATCACGACTGTTCATCCGCGTCGGCTTCTGGCAATCGGAGCTTCCACTGGTGGACCACAGGCGGTTCTGCACCTGTTGCGGGAACTGCCGCAGCACCTTCCGGCCAGCGTGCTGCTGGTTCAGCATATCGCCAGAGGGTTTGCCTCGGGTTTTGCTGGCTGGCTGAACCGAGAAACTCCTTTGCGCGTGCAATTGGCCCGAGATGGTGACACTTTGCTGCCAGGGCGGGTTCTGGTTGCACCGAACGATCTTCACTTGGCGATTGTCGGGCAGAAGGTTGTTTTAACGGAAACCCCTCCTGTACATAATTGCCGCCCGGCAGTGGATGTGTTGTTTCAGAGCCTGGCTGATGACGGGCTGGCAAAAGACACTGTGGCCCTGTTGTTGACCGGGATGGGACAGGATGGTGCCAAAGGGCTGGGACAATTACGTCGGAAGGGGGCACTGACACTCGCCCAGGATGAAGAATCCTCCGCCATCTTTGGAATGCCAAGAGTCGCCATCGACCAGGGGGCTGTCAGCCAGGTTGTTTCTCTTGCAGACCTTCCGGCGGTCGTCAAGGCCCAATTCGAGAAGCAATAACAAGACTTTGCAAGTGACGCGTTCTGTGATATGACATGCAGGATGCGGCCCGGGAGAACCACGGCCGAGCCGACACTTGAGGAGAAAACATATTATGTCACTTCGCGTTTACAACACCCTCCATGGAAAGAAAGAAGATTTCAAGCCACTTGTCCCCGGCAAGGTCGGCATGTATGTCTGTGGAGTCACTGTCTACGATTACTGTCATATTGGCCATGCCCGCGCCAATATTGTCTTCGACATCATTTATCGCTACTTGCAGTACAGCAACTATGAGGTCACCTACGTTCGCAATTACACCGATGTGGATGACAAGATCATCAACCGGGCCAACGAACGCGGCATCTCCAGTAAAGAACTGTCGGAAGAATTCATCCGGGCCTTTGACGAAGACATGGAAGCCCTGGGCCTGCACAAGCCAACCCATGAGCCGAAAGCGACCGCGTACATTGCCGAGATTGTGACCATCGTCAACACCCTGATCGACAAGGGGATGGCGTACGAGGCGGATGGTGACGTCTATTACAGCGTCGGCGCCTTCCCCGACTATCTCAAGCTGTCCAAGCGCAACATGGAAGAGATGCAGGCGGGCGCACGTATCGCGCCGGGGGAACAGAAGCGCAACCCGATGGATTTCGCGCTCTGGAAAGCCGCTAAACCGGGCGAGCCATCTTGGGAATCCCCCTGGGGCCCTGGCCGACCCGGCTGGCACATCGAATGCTCGGCAATGAGTTCTTCCTTGCTCGGCGAGACCTTCGACATCCACGGCGGTGGCCGTGACCTAATCTTCCCGCACCATGAAAACGAGATCGCCCAATCGGAAGGCGCGAGCGGCAAACCGTTCGTCAACTACTGGCTGCACAACGGCTTCGTCAACGTCGACCAGGAGAAGATGAGCAAGTCGCTCGGCAATTTCTTCACCATCCGTGACATCCTCAAAACTTACGATGCCGAGGTGGTGCGCTTCTTCATCCTGACCGCCCACTACCGCTCGCCGATTGACTTCTCCGACCAGAATCTCAAGGATGCCCAGGCCGGGCTGTCTCGCTTCTACGAGGCCCTGCAGGTGGCGCACGATGCCGTGGCCGGCTGCTCGGAAGAAGGAACGCCGGGGGAGGAAGCCTCACAGCTGGAAGAGCAGTTCCAGGCAGCCATGAACGATGATTTTAATTCCGCCCAGGCGATTGGCCACCTGTTTGAAGGGGCGCGCGCCATCAACCGCCTGGCGGCAGAGAAGAAGTTCCGTAAGAAGGCGGATAAGGTCGCCACAGTCAGACAACTGTCCCGGACCATCCTCGCCCTGGGGGATGTGCTCGGCCTGTTTGGCTCCGAACCGGCCGAGTGGCTGCACCGCCAGAATCTACGTGGTCTTGCAGCATTGAGTCTGACCGAACCAGAGATCGACACGCTGATTGCACAACGTCTGCAGGCACGAACAGACAGGGAATTTGCCAGAGCCGACCAAATTCGTGATGAACTGGCGGCCAAAGGGGTGGAGTTACTCGATTCTCCGACTGGGACAACGTGGAAAATCAAATGATGATGTGATCACAGGGAGAGTGCCATGGCAAAAACAATTCTGATTATCGATGATTCCCCCTCGGTGTTGGCTATTCTGGAAGATATGTTAACCGACTTGGGATATGCCGTACAGACGGCTGAGAATGGCCAACAAGCCCTACAGTTGGTTGAGCAGAACAAATTCAACCTGATTATCACTGATCTGAGCATGCCTGTAATGGACGGTATCGCTTTTGTCCAGCTCGCCAAAAAATCGGAAAACTGTAAATTCGTCCCGATCGTGATGCTCTCTTCGGAAGAGGATACAGCCAAAATCGCTGAGGCCAAGCAAGTTGGTATTTCGACCTTCCTGCGGAAACCCATTAAGGAAAAACAACTGCAGATGATTCTTCAAGTTGTTCTCGGAGCCTGAAGACGGTCTTTACCGAATCAGCAACGCAGTGGCCAGAAAAAGGTGGAACCAACACCATATGGCCTCTGCGTTGTTTTGTTTGGGCTGGAGCTGTTACAATGAGCGTCTGTAACGAGATTCTATGGCCAAATTTGTCCTGAAATCCGATTATGTGCCGCGCGGTGACCAGCCACAGGCAATCACCGAACTGTGCGAAGGAATCCAGCGCGGCGACGGCCACCAGGTGCTGCTCGGGGTCACCGGCTCGGGCAAGACCTTTACGGTGGCCAACGTGGTCAATCAGCTGCAACGGCCGACCCTGGTGCTGGCGCCGAACAAGACTCTGGCGGGCCAGCTCTACGGTGAGTTTAAGGAGCTCTTCCCGGACAACGCCGTCGAGTATTTCGTCTCCTACTACGATTACTACCAGCCGGAAGCCTACGTCCCGACCACCGACACCTATATCGAAAAAGATTCGTCGATCAATGACGAGATCGACAAGCTGCGCCACAGTGCTACCCGCAGCCTGCTGAGCCGGCGGGATGTGCTGATTGTCGCCTCGGTTTCCTGTATCTACGGCCTCGGTTCGCCGGAAGCCTACTACGGCATGCTGGTCCGACTCGAGCAGGGGCAGGAGATGGACCGCAACCAGCTGCTGCGCAACCTGGTTGAGATCCAGTACAGCCGCAACGATATCGACTTTCACCGCGGGACCTTTAGGGTGCGCGGCGATACGGTTGAGGTGTTCCCCGCCTACGAGGAGGACCGCGCCCTGCGCATCGAGTTTTTCGGCGACGAGATCGATGCGATCCGCGAGATCGACCCGCTGCGTGGCCAGGTGATCGACACCCTGCCCGCCACGACCATCTTCCCGGCCAGCCATTACGTCGCCACCCGCCCGACCCTCGACCGCGCCATCCGCCAGATCCAGGATGAACTGCAGGAGCAGATTCAGTACTTCCGCGGGCAGAATCAGCTGGTCGAGGCGCAGCGGATCGAGCAGCGCACCCTGTTCGACATCGAGATGATGGAAGAGATGGGCTTCTGCCAGGGGATCGAGAATTATTCTCGCTACCTCGATGGCCGCCAGGCAGGGCAGCCGCCGGCCACCCTGTTCGACTACTTTCCGGATGATGCCCTGGTCTTCATTGACGAAAGCCATGTCACCGTATCGCAGCTTGGTGCCATGTACCGCGGTGATCGCAGCCGCAAGAGCACCCTGGTCAGCTACGGCTTCCGCCTGCCTTCCGCGCTTGACAACCGCCCGCTGACTTACGATGAGTTTGCCGCCAAGCAGATTCAGACGGTGTATGTCTCAGCCACCCCAGCTGACTTTGAGCTCGGCCTGGCCGACGGCGTGGTCGTCGAACAGATCGTCCGCCCGACCGGTCTGATTGACCCGCTGATCGAGATCCGGCCGGCCACCTCCCAGGTGGATGACCTGCTGGAGGAGATCCGCACCACCATCGCTCAAAGCTACCGGGTGCTGGTGACCACCCTGACCAAACGCATGTCCGAAGACCTGTCCGGCTATCTGGCGGATGTCGGTATCCGGGTACGGTACCTCCACTCCGATATCGACACCCTTGAGCGGATGCGTATTCTGCACGGGCTGCGCCGTGGCGATTTTGATGTACTGGTCGGCATTAACCTGTTGCGCGAGGGACTTGACCTGCCGGAGGTCGCCCTGGTAGCGGTGCTGGACGCCGACAAGGAAGGTTTCCTGCGCAGTACCCGCTCGCTGATCCAGACCTGTGGCCGGGCAGCCCGCAACGTCGATGGCCGGGTACTGCTGTATGCTGATCGCACCACAAAGTCGATGCAAGCCTGTATTGATGAGACGTCGCGCCGCCGCGAGGTACAGCTCGCCTACAACCTGGAGCATGGCATCACCCCTGAGACGATCCGCAAATCGATGCGCAGCATTCTCGATGATGTTGCCTCGCAGGATTACGCCGACCTGCCGCTTGCCGCCGAAGAGCTGGCCGAGTACCAGACTTGCGCCGAGCTGCAGGTCGAGATCGTCCGCACCCGCGAAGCCATGCTGGCAGCCGCAGCCGAGCTCGACTTCGAGCGGGCCGCCGAACTTCGCGACACCATGCATCAGCTCGAAAAACGAGAACTGGCCATGCGCGGCCAATAAAACGCGCACCCCAGCCTCCCTGCCTTAAATTCACCTCAGCAACACATATCCCGAGTTGGTTGTCAGCAACGCCGGTTTAGGGTATATAAGTGCATGCTGCGCGAAGCGAAGGGTGTCTTATGAGCTATCTGAATCTGACTCAGGCCGTTGCCGACCTGGAACAAACCGGACAGTTGATCCGCATCTCGGAGAAAGTCGATGCACGTCTCGAGATCGGCGTGATTCAACGCCGGGTCTACGAACGGGGCGGTCCGGCTTTACTCTTCACCCAGGTCAAGGGCTCCGACTTCCCGATGCTCGGCAACCTGTTCGGCACCATGGAGCGGGCACGCTACCTGTTCCGCGACGCCCTGCCGCGCATCGAACGCCTGGTGGCGCTCAAGACCGACCCGTCGCAGGCACTGAAACAGCTCTTGCCGACACTCGGTCTGAGCCGCACTCTGCCGCACCTGCTGCCGCGCCGGACCTCCAACGGACCCCTGCTTTCCCATACGACCTCTCTGGCCGGACTGCCGCAACTGGTCTCCTGGCCGGATGACGGCGGCGCCTTCATCACCCTGCCTCAGGTTTACAGTGAAGACCCGAACCGTCCCGGCTGGCGTGGCTCCAATCTCGGCATGTACCGGGTGCAGATCTCCGGCAATGACTATGCCGCCGATGAAGCCGGCCTGCACTACCAGATTCATCGCGGTCTCGGTGTCCATCACGCCGCGGCTATCGCGAAGGGCAAACCGCTGCCGGTCAACGTCTTCGTCGGCGGGCCACCCAGCCTGACCATGGCGGCGGTGATGCCGCTGCCGGAGGGTATGCCTGAGCTCGCCTTCGCCGGTCTGCTCGGCGGACGTCAATTGCGCATGGTACGCACCCCCAATGGCCTGCTCGCCCCGGCAGAGGCCGACTTCTGCCTGGTCGGCCAGATCGACCCGCAGCGCACCCTGCCGGAAGGGCCGTTCGGCGACCATCTTGGCTACTACAGCCTGGCCCACCCCTTTCCCGTGATGAAGGTCGATAAAGTCTACCATCGCCCCGGCGCCATCTGGCCCTTTACCTCGGTCGGTCGGCCTCCCCAGGAGGACACCACCTTCGGTGACCTGATCCACGCCATGACCGGTCCGCTGGTACCCGACCTGGTGCCGGGCGTGCAAGCCGTGCAGGCCGTAGATGCCGCTGGCGTCCACCCGTTGCTGCTGGCGATCGGCAGTGAACGCTACACCCCCTACGCCGCGAACACGGGCCCACAGGAATTGCTGACTCAGGCGAACGCCCTGCTCGGTCAGGGGCAGTTGTCGCTGGCCAAGTACCTGTTGATCATTTCTGCAGACGATCAACCGATCCCTGACATTCACGACGGCCGCGCGTTTTTGACGCACCTGCTCGAGCGGATCGACTTCCGCCGGGACCTGCACTTTCAGACCACAACAACTATCGACACCCTCGACTACTCCGGCAGCGGCCTGAACCGTGGTTCTAAAGTGGTCATGGCCGCCGTCGGTCCGGCCAAGCGTTCCCTTGCTACAGAACTGCCGACTGACCTGTCCCTACCGGACGGCTTCAGCGTCCCGCAAGTGGCCGGCCCCGGCATCCTCACCCTCCAGGGCCCGGCATGGAGCGGCTCCCGCGGAGAAGCAGCAGCCGACCTTGACCGTTTCTGCCACGACCTCTCGCAATCCGATTCGTTGACCGGTTTCCCACTGATCGTGATTGTTGACGACAGCGAATTTACCGCCAGGACTCTTAATAATTTCCTTTGGGTGACCTTCACCCGCTCAGATCCGGCAAGTGACATCGGAGGCCTTGATGCTTTCACCCGGGCCAAGCACTGGGGCTGCAACGGCAGCTTGGTGATCGACGCTCGGATCAAGTCACACCACGCACCACCACTTATTGAAGACCCCGCCGTCGAACGTCGCGTTGACGCCCTCGGGGCTCCGGGAGGACCTTTGCATGGCCTTGTGTAAACCCGCAGAGCAGGCACCGTCTGTGACTGAACCTTCAACAAATGACTACAGTCTCCCCGCTGCCATCGGCAACACACCCTTGGTGGCGTTGACCAATCTCAACCCGAATCCGGCAGTTCAATTACTGGCCAAACTGGAAGGCAACAACCCGGGCGGCTCGGTCAAGGACCGCACCGCCTGGTGGATGATTCGCCATGGCGAGCAAACCGGGCAGTTGACACACGACAAGGTAATTCTGGAGCCAACCTCTGGCAATACCGGAATCGCCCTGGCAATGCTTGCGGCCTCACGAGGTTATCGGATCAAGCTGGTGATGCCCGCCTGTGTCAGCATGGAACGGCGCGCGATTCTCGAGGCCTATGGTGCGGAGTTGGTGCTGTCCCCGGCCGGAGAAGCCACTGATGGTGCCATTCGCCTGGCACACCGCATTCTGGAGGACAACCCGAATTGCTACTTCATGCCGAACCAGTACGCCAACACGGCCAACCCGCAGGTTCATTACGAGACCACTGGTCCGGAGATTTATCGTCAGACCTGCGGCGCGGTGGATGTGTTTGTGGCCGGCCTCGGCACCTCTGGCACCCTGATGGGCATCGGTCGCTACTTGCACGAGCAGAAACCGGGTGTGCAGATCGTCGCCGTCGAACCGGTGGTCGGTCATGCCATTCAGGGGCTGAAAAACATGCAGGAAGCGATCGTACCCGACATCTACAACGAAGCCGAATTGGATCGTAAAATTGTCATCAATGATGAAGAGGCTTTTGAAATGTCGCGCAACTTGGCCGCGCGCGAAGGAATTTTTGCCGGTATGTCGAGTGGCGCCGCAGTCGTCGGAGCATGCCAGATAGCACGCGAGATGAGCAGTGGAACCATCGTAGTTCTCTTGCCTGATCGCGGCGACCGCTACCTGAGCACAACCCTGTTCCGCTCTGTCTGTGCTCGTTGCCGGCCGTAGTACGTCGAGGTAAATCGTGATTCCTGAGTTAATTAAACGCCGCGTCGAAGGACAGCTGGAGACTTTCTGTCTCCAGCATCGCGACAGGCTGGTTTGCCCTCATGTCGATCTGCAGACCTTCTGGGAGAAGGACGCCGTGACCCTGGAGGCCCGCGATGGCTGCAACCCGCCGCAGCCGATCGCCCGCTTCAGGTACAGCACTGACCTTGGACAGTGGTCACTGTTCGCACCACACGACGCACCCGCGTGGCGACTCTGTCTCGATGTGCAGCCGTCTCTGAACCTGGAACGGCTGCTCACCTACCTGGAGAAGGACCCGCTGAACGTCTTCTGGCCTCCATCGTTTACCTGCTTTTCCTGAATCGCCGAAGCAATTCAGGAAAAGCACTGCGTTCTGCTCAAGGAGCGCTGAGTCATGAGGCCGATTGTCACAGCACCACATTGCTCCGCCCCAACGTTTATTTATTCCGTCTGCAAAACTTTAAGGATCTCTGGATCCTCTTCACCTTCGGCCAGCAGGGTATGGCAGAGATTGCAATCACCCGAGATGACGTTGCCATCCTCGTCTGCATGCATATCATCGTGACAGCGGAAGCAGCCGATATCGAAATCCTCGCCATGCCCGACGTGGTTGACGTAGGCGTCCCAACCAACCTTCATCAACGGGAAGACATTCTCCCGGTAAGCCTCCTGCGTACCCGTGATTGCCTTGGTCACCAGGTCTGACTGCACGTCGGGATAATGCTCCCGGTACCAATTGGTCAGCTCTGCGGCAATTGCTTCCCGTGCCTCATCCAGGCTGGCATAGTCAGCTGATACAGCCGCCAGGGCCTGCCGCTTGATATACGGCAGCGCCTGGGGAATCTTGCCCTCAACCATTTTCTGATCCAGGGCCTTGTCGGCCGGGACAAAGATGTGCGACGGCCGATTGTGGCAGTCGATACAATCCATTTGGCGGGCTTCCGCACTCACTCCGGCCAATTGCTCATCAGCTTCCTCACTGCGGAAGACCGTCTCGCTGCCATCCTGCCGGGTTAGCCGCACTTCTGGAATAACCATGCGGCTGTGGTCGGTGGCGAGATACGTAATCTTGTTCTCGGCGGCCACATGCCAGTGAATACCGTGCGACTGCTTGGCGCTGTCGCCGGCACTCCCGATCTTCATCAGCATGACGTCATGGACCCGGGTGTTGTCTTCATCCGGCATGAATCGGTTGACCACATTCAGGGTGTCGCCATGGAAAAGCTCTGGCCGGTGGCACTTTTCACAGGTGTCCCTCGCCGGGCGCAGTCCATGGACCGGCGTTTCAATCGGGGTCGGGTAGGTATTGGCGACCACCGCCACCAACTGCCGCGCCCCTGAGATCTTCGACTTAACGAACCAGTCGGCACCTGGTCCGATATGGCATTCGACGCAACCGACCCGGGAGTGAGGCGAATTCTGGAAGGCGGTAAACTCCGGCTCCATCACCGTATGGCAGAACTGTCCACAAAATGCCGTCGACTCCATGTAGTGATACGCCCGATAAAGAAACAGACTGAACACCACGAAATTGATCGATGTCAGCAACACGATCAGGTAGACGTTCTTGCGCATCCGGTTGAACATCCCCGGCTCGGTAAAATACTTCGAAAGATAGCTCAGAGTGAACAAGTGCGTCTCATGCTTACCGCGAAAGAAGAATGCGCCGATAAAGATGAGGGCCAGACCAAACAGAAAAGCCGGTCCGAGCAACAGATAGACCGCCGCCCCGAAGTAAGGGTTGGCAATATGCAGCAGGGTGTCAGCGATCATGTAGCCAAGCAGAAAGGGAGCCGACATAGTGCAGATCAGGGCACCAAACATGGAGACCCGGCTGCGGCCCATCCCCAGGAAAAAGTCCTTGACCATCTCAAATTGTCCCATTTTTACCTCCTTCAAAGCCTCACTTGTGTGAGGAACCCAAAAGATTAATGCAGATTAGATTATTTTTTAATCTTTAGTACCAAGAATTTAATCTTCACTTTACATAAAATAAACAACAACTTACAACATTAATTATTTTTTATAAACAAATTTTAACTTTTACGTTGACATAAAAACTTTCTAATGTTAAGGTTTAGTCAACTTAAACGGAAAGTAAACACCACATTTTAATATTTGCAGCATTCACGCAAAGGAGATCACCATGAAAACTCAAACGACCATGATGGATACCATCAAAACCAGTTACCTCGCCGTCATCCTGGGCATCCTCGGCGTGTTCGCAGTGATTTCCGCAATTCTGATCGCGTGGCCGGCCTTGGCCTACATGGCAGCCAAGCTGTTCAATTGATCCTGCGAATTACCTGTAGTCACAAAAGGCCGCATCCCTGGTGGATGCGGCCTTTTCTTTTTCAGGGTGCTCACAGCATAACAAAAAAGCGGGCCCTCGGATAGAAGGCCCGCCCGGTTTAAGAAACATTGCGCATGCGCGACTACCAGACTTTGTCCAGCTGAACCATCGTCAGCTCAAAATCCTTTTTCACGGCATCAAGCACTTCAACCGCATACTCGTAATTGTGGACGCTGTTGGTGCCGTCATTACGGATAAACTTCAAGTTAAAAACAGCTCGTTCGTAAATCTTCCAGGCCTCTGCCGTATTGCGTTTGGCAATATCGGCCTCAGTCAGAGCTTCTTCAACCTCGATGCGAATCTTCTTGAGTTCATGGACTGCAAGCTCGGTTTCGTCGCCCCACTCGTTAAAGACATCAACATAGCTCGCATCATCATGACAGTCAGCGCAGGAGGACGCCGAGGGTCGATACAGGCCGCGATCGATACCAGTATGGCAATCGAGGCAGGTCATATCAGCCTCATCTCCATACATCATGCTGGGAATGCTATCGACACCAATAGCACCTTCGCCGCTGTTCATCTCATACTGCGACTGGTGGCAGGTGTCACAGTCAGACATCTGCGGGGCTTCATCCGGGTACTCTGCATGGCAGGCCAGGCAGAAATTCATCCGGTCCGTTTTGGTTCCCGGGTTGTGAACAACCCCGAAGTGGCAATCGTTGCACGCCAACTCGAACCCTTCGATATGCATGGCATGATCAAACTGGGTTCCACCAACATTGGTCTCCATCATGATATCCGGCAGGCCTTTGTGCTCTCGGAACTCCGGGTTAACCACATCGTCGAGCATCCGCATATGGATCAGCTTCATCGGTCCGACAGTATTCTCGCGCACAGTCTGGTTGCCTTCGTCAGAGTGGCAGAACAGACACTGCCAGTCGGGCACCAGGTCGTGCGGATTCTGCAGAATCTCCAGCTTTTCCTCCCGAGAGATGGTGAACTGCATGTAAGTGTCTTTCAAGCCACCCATCTTCGCTTTTACGTAGCCAAACACTCCAGGCCGACCGTGGCAGTCAAGACAGGTGACACCTGCTTCACCATGGGCGGAATGCTCCCAGGAATCAACTTCTGCTAGCGGGCCAAAACCTTTGGCAGGATGACAAAGGTGACAGAATTCAGGTTCGGAGGTCAGGTGCAGGATCTGCACGTTGATGAAACCGAAGAACACGATAAAGGCAACTGCAAAAAGCGTAAACAGGACCAAGTGTCTTTTACACCAATCGAGTATTCTCTTCAGCATAATCTCCCTCTGGCAGCAGGCACAGGAAGCCAAGTGTCTTCCTGTGAGTTCTTGGGATTATTTACTAGCAAACCGGTGTATATTAACCTACGGTCAACCCTGATGCAACAAAAACCATATATATTAAACTGTTAAACTATATTAATTCACGTCAGCTAAGTCACGACACCCCCCATTAAACCACAAAAAAAGAGGGCTGCCAGGATGGCAGCCCTCTTTCAGGTTTATTTCATGGACGCAGCGACTAGTGCCCGCCGCCCGCCATGAAGGCAAAGATCATCAGGAACAGACAACCGATACCGGTAAACACGGCAATATAGCCGAAGGTTTTGAAGCAGAAGTCGTAGAGAGCGCCGCTGGTTTTCTTGCAGACAAACTCTTCGGTGATGCCCTCTTCTTCGTAGCGCCGCCACTGATCGCCGCGCTCTTCGATGAACTCTTCTTTCGGCAACTGGCCGTTGAAGATAACAAAGTCCATCGGGAACTTCTCCGGCCGTCCATGGGTATTGAAGAAATGGACAGTGAAGATGAAGCCGGTCGCCAGCAGCGCCTCGTCCGAGTGGACGATCGTGGCCACGTTGAACGCCCAGCCCGGCAGGAAGTAGCCGAAGAACTCCGGGAACCAGAGCATCAGACCGGAGCCGCCGATGGCAAACATACCCCAGAAGACGGCGAGGAAGTCGAATTTCTCCCAGTAAGTCCAGCGCTCGAAGGTCGGCTTCGGCCCCATGAACAGGAACCAGCGGACCATGTCAGTCACGTCCTGAATATCACGCAGGTTCGGGCAGAGAGAGTCAGGACCGAACAGGCGCTTCAACCAGTTACCCCGCGGCTTCTTGTTCACGAACAGGAAGTCGAAGCTGAGGATCAAAGCCGACAGGAAGTAGTAGAAGGTCAGGACAGCACAACCACGGTGGATCAGACCGGCGTAGTAGGTCCCACCGAAGAAGTCCATCATGACTTGAGCCCAGTGCTGACTGCTGAATTTGAGCGGCAGACCGGTCAGGGTCAGGCCAAGGAAGCTGATGATCACCGTCAGGTGCAGGAAGATGTGCCGATTAGTGAAGCGCACGTACTGCTTGTGCGGCTCAGTAATATGGTGCTCTTCATCGCTGCGGTGCATCGTTGCCACTTTTTCACGGTTTTCGATGAAGCCACGGATCATCCAGAGCAGGGTATGGATCCAGAAGACGGCAAAGGTCCCGAGCAGCAGACCGGTCATACCCCACAGGGTATAGAACTGGATCGGGTAGTTCTCGCTGTCATGCGGATCGCCGTGGGAATCGAACCGGGCAAACAGGGACGTGGCGTTTTCATGACACTGGGCGCAGGTTCCGACAAGGTTATCCTCATGCACACTCGAGCTGGGATCATCCTGCGGCAGAGCCATGTGCGAGGTATGGCAGTCTGCACAACCAGCAGCCTTTTCCGGGAAGCCGAGCCGGTAGTTCTTGCCATGGTAGCTGGCCATATAGGTCTCAACCGCGACGTTGAAGACGCCGTTGCGCTCCATCATCTCCTTGTCGGCATGACAGGTCAGGCAGACGCGGGTGTGGAATTCACGGTTGATATGACTGTTGGGGTCACCAAGCTCCTCAACCTTGTGCAGGCCGTGGCAGTCGTGGCAGGCCGCCGAGTCCTGGTTGCCGGCATAAACCGCTTTACCGTGTGAGGACTCGAGGTAGTCTTCATGATCATCGTGACAGGTCGTACAGGTTGTGATCGCCTTGGTCTTGTCACCATCCCAGGAGGTGTGGGCATGAATCTCGCTATGGCAGTCGGTACAGCCCACTTCGTTCAGCATGTGGACGCCGGAGAAGTGCTCGCTGGCAACCTGCTTGTGGCAGATGACGCAGTTCGGCTCCTCGGGCATGACGTCGCCCTCCATGTGGGCGTCAAGCGAGGTGATGCCGGTGTGACAACTGGTGCAGGCGTTCTGGCCATGTACTGAGGCACCATACTCGACCGGGGAGACCACGTCATCGTGGCATTCAAGGCATGTTTCGGCGGCATAGGCCATGCCATTTTCCGCCAGTGCGGGCAAGCTCGTAGCCACAAGCATGGCCAGAGCCAGAAGCACCAGAGCGAGACTTCTGCGGATCATTAGACAACCTCCTGTTGATGGCAGATACAGGTTCGTGCGTTACACAGCACCAGACCAAATTCGTAAAATACCGTTATAAATGTAAATTTCCCAACGAAATTAGAGACTTCTAAGGTGTATAAAATTAGTATACACCACAAGACTAAGTGGATTTAGCATAGGCCTGCACAAAAGTCAATTACGAAAGCAGTCCCATTTTCACGATAAAACGTATTAAAACAGGCCTCTGGACGCGGCAAATGGGTTGTACAATGCACGGTAAGACGTTACGATGCCCTTGGTTTTGACGCAAGATTTTTGGAGGAATTGATGACAAAAAAAGCTTGGGGAGGTTGGGTTCTCGCCACCATTGCGCTCAGCGCTTTCGTAATTGGCGGCATCAGCGTCATGGCTGGTCTGATTATGGTCGGCTTTATGGGCGCCCGTGATATCTGGGGATGGGGCGAGGCCCGCTCCATCGGCTACCTCTTTTTTCTAGTCGGCGCCTGCCTGAGTGTGTTCGGTGTACTCGCGATGCGAATCATGCGCAATCGATATTAATCCGTAAAAACAAACCGCCGGAACAACAGGGCGACTGACAATAAAAAAAAGGGTGCGGCCATCTCGGTCGCACCCTTTTTTACTTACTGCAAAACTGATCTTACTTAGCGATCAGCTCGACAACCTGTGCAGTGAACGGGTTGGCGAAGAGGATGATCATGGCCACAACGAACACGTAGATAGCCAGGGACTCGATCATCGCCAGACCGATCAGCATGATCGTCATGATCTTGCCGCTTGCGCCAGGATTACGGGCAACGCCTTCAACTGCTTTTTGGATAGCCAGACCCTGGCCAATACCGGTACCGAAGGAACCGAGACCCATGCCGATGCCGGCAGCCATTACACACCAAGCAAAAAACTCCATTGTTCTACTCCTTTGTTACGTCTTGTTTATTCCTATACGCTATAGGACCGTAGACCCGCTTATCGGGTTTAGTGAGCTTCTTCGAGCGAACCGGCAATGTAGATCATTGCCAGCAGCATAAATACGAACGTCTGGATAAATGCGACCAGCACACCCATCAGCATCATCGGCAGAGGCAGCATGAAGGGGACCAGCGCAAAGAAAATCATCAGCACAATCTCGTGGCCGTACATGTTCCCGAACAGACGCAGTGTCAGGGAAAGGGGCCGCGCCAGGTGACCAACGATTTCAATCGGGAAAATCAGCGGAGCCAGCCAGATCACCGGACCGCAGAAATGTTTAAGATAACCGATGCCATGCTCCTTGATGCCGATGATGTGCGTCATGGCAAACACCGTCAGGGCCATGGCCGCGTTGGTGTTCAAGTTCGCCGTCGGCGGGTAGAAGCCGGGGATCAGGGCGATCAGGTTCGACACCAGAATAAAGAAGGCGATGGTTGCGATCAGCGGGAAGTAGGCCTTACCTTTCGGGCCCATGGTTTCCTCGATCATACCTTCGATACCGGCGACCACAGGCTCAAGCAGATTCTGCAGCCCGCTCGGAACAGTCTGGATATTGCGCTTGACCAGAACCGCGACCAGGATCAGCAGAATCATCACCAACCAGGTGTACATGACGTGCTCGCCGATGTGGATGTGAAGTTTTTGTTCCAACCACTGCAAAAATAGAAACGGATGTACCATGAGACCCTCGACCTGCTCCTAATGCGACAGGAGCTGTTGAATCATTATCCAGAAAAGATTGATTATCGTAACCGACAACCCGATTACCAGGCCGACGGGATTGACCTTAACAACGGCTACCAACACTGCCAGCAAAATCGCCAGCGCCAACAAACGCACCAGATAGCCGAACTGGTAACGAGCCTTGGAGCCCGTACCCACCTCTTCCAACAGTTGGCGCAATGCCCGCCGCAGCCAGAGGAAGCCACCGATCGACACCAGCCCGCCACATAAAACACCCAGCGTGATGGCCGTGTCGCGAAACAACAGGCTGGCAACCAGTAAGAGACCCAGAATCAGCCAACTGCGGCGATGCAGTCTGGCCGGCAGAGCTTCAATGGGGTCCATTGTTCTCCTGGTCCTGATCTTGTTCCTGTTCGCGCAAGGCTCGCCGGGTCAGGATAAAAATATTACGAAACCCGGAGGCGATACCGATAAACAACCAGAACAGGGTCATCCAGGGGGAAGTCCCCAGCCATTTGTCCAAGTAGTAGCCGATGAACAGGCCGATAACCGATGACGCCACCATGGAGATGCCGATGCTCGACAGAAAACCGAGCGAGCGCATCATCTGGCGATTTTCATTCGTCACCAATTTTCGTTTCTTGTCCCTGGACATAAAAACAACCTTAAATAGCACACGGGTTTAGAAGCTGTCAACAGGATTTTTGCCGCAGAAACCCCTGCTTGCCCTATCTCGATCGGGCAGGCGCAACGGAAGCTTTTTTTTCAGAGAAGCGTGTCGCTGACCGATGATTAAAGCGCGGCAAACAGCAGACGGTGGATCACCTCGGACAGATCTTTGTTGTCGGTCTTCTGCTGAAACATTTCCGTCAGGTTGCCGAAGACGCCGCAATAGTGATTGACCAGCCGGGGCTTGTCCGTCGCCAGATTGAACACCAGCTCTTCATGTCCCTGCATGCGCAGACGCCCGTACTCTTTGGCATGATCGAGCTCAATCACCCCGTTTTCATACCAGAGACGGGTCGCCTTGTAATTCTTGCCGAGAGTCCAGTTGGTGTCGACCATGCCATAGCCGGTCCGGCCATCCACCAGGAAGCGATAAATGCCCAACCCCTGGACCTGAGCACAATTCAGACTCTGGATAGAAGTCATCCGGCCATCCACCAGGCTCATGCTCTCAATGTCGAGCAGTCGCGACAGAATACTCAGGCTGCTGGCGCCGCTGTCAATCCAGGAGCCGGCCTTACCGACCGCGCCGAGCGTCAGTTTGCCGTCAATGCAATAGGGATCGGAGAAACAGGATTCGAAGCCGATCAGCTTGCCCAGTTCGAAGTTCTCTTGATCCCGCTGCTCACGCCACCAATCCACCTCACGACCATAGGAAGGATGGAAGGCCGTGTATAGCGGCAGCTTGCGGGTCCGCGCTTCCGTCATCAGCGCCTCGACCTGCTGCAGGTTAGCCGCCAGAGGCTTCTCGACAATCGCCACCCGGTTCGCCTCAATCACCTTCATGGCGACTTCAAAGTGGGTGTGAGTCGGCGTGGACACCAAAAATGCGTCTGCCTCGGAGCGCTGCAGCATCTTGTCCAGGTTGTCGTAGAAGGTGACGCTGCCGGGGAGCTCTTCAGAACGCAGAGGGTCCAGGTCGTGAGCATCAACCAACTGGATATCTTTGGTGTGGGAAATGGCCTGCATCTGGTAGTTCGCGATTTTGCCGATGCCAATCAGTGCGATGCGCATAAGGAGTCTCCGCTAGAGCTGGGGTTGTGGTCAATCGTTGCCGCTACAGCCTGTGAGGCCGAGGCAAAAAGGGGCCCGGCCGTTCCCGTCAATAAAAGGCGAGTTTTCGGTGATTGTCAAGCAGAGAAATCGCGAGGGACATGCCCCCGAAACCTCTCCCTATACGCAGAAGACCCGACAAAGGAGCTAGACCGGCACTGCCCGCAACGCGGCCACCGCAGCGGGGATCTCAGCTGCGGGAAGATTGCCGAGAGCCAGCCGCAGAAAACTCTCAAGCCCGGGGCCGAATGCCGCACCCGGCAGACAGAGAATGTCATGTTCGCAGACCAGCCGCCGGGCAGCCTCCCGACTCGACAGAGCGGGCCAGGGGTGCCTGACCCAGGCAAAGAAGCTGCCGCTGGCGGTCAGGGCAAACGGATTGTCCTCTGGCGTAAACAGGTCACAGAACAGGCGCTGACGTTCTGCCATCATCTGGGTATTGGCCGCGACCCAGACGTCGAGCTGTTCGCAGCCGTAGCGAACCGCCTGCTGGGTGATGCACGGCTGACAGACCGCCATTGTGTCCTGCACCTTGAGAGCCTGGACAACCACCGCTGGTCCGGCAACCAGGGCTCCGGCGCGGTAGCCGGTCAAGGCAAAGGTCTTGCCGAAAGAGGCGAGCTGGATGAAATGGTCCTGCCACTCCGGCTCGGCGAAGAGTGCGTGCGGGGACTGCCCGACGGGCAAGAAAGCGTTGTAGGTTTCATCGAGGACCAGACAGATGTTGCGTCGGCGAGCCAGCTCGAACAACTGTTGCAAAACTTCGGGCGGTGTCACGGCGCCGGTTGGATTGCTTGGCGAAACCAGCAGAATCGCCCGAGTCCGGGGCGTAACCAAGGCGGCAATCGCGTCGACATCCGGCAGCCCCTGCGTCTCCTCCCGAAAAGGCGCCCAGACACAGCGCACCCCCAACGCCTGCAGAGCCATCGGGTGGTCGAAGTAGGCCGGCAGCTGAACGATCACCTCATCACCCGCTTGGCAAAGGGTCAGCATGGCCAGCCAGAACGCCTGACTGGCGCCGATGGTCATGCAGATCTCATCTGCCGCGGGAGCGGCGCCATAGCGCCGCTGATACCAGTCGCTGACCGCCTGGCGCACCTCAGGAAGACCTTCGTCCGGGCTATAACGCGCTGTTTCCGGCAGATCGAGTAATGTCTTCAGATGAGCTACCAGTTGCGATGCCGGGGCGTAATCGGGAACGGCCTGGCAGAGATCAATCAGCGGCCGCCCGGGGACAACACCCCGTTGCGACAGCCAGGACTTCACTTCGGCAATCGGCGGAGGCTGTACATTAACAATGTCATTCGAAATTTTCATGGCCACATGGCGAAACTGTTCAGGGGGGAAACCGCTCTTCACTTCCAGCGGCCTGCCCGGCAGAGATCGTGATTAACTACTATCGTATGGGACCGGACATGTCAAACGCCCCGGCAATCGGCTCGGCAGAAACTGCAAACGCATGAAATTCAAGATAAAGCTTGCATTGCTACTCAAGCTTATGTTAGTTTGCGCCAAAGTTAAATGTTTGTGCAGCAGTTTGCCAGGCACGATTATCAGGTTAATCAAGTCAGGAAGAACCACACAGACCTTGTTGGCTGATGTGGTTTTTTTGTTTTCAACAGCAGGCCAGAGTTGCACACAAAACAGTGTGTTCGAAAGATCACCAAGGAGATTCACAATGGCAGAAGGTACAGTAAAATGGTTTAACGACGCGAAAGGTTTCGGTTTTATCGAGCAGGACAACGGCCCCGATGTCTTCGTCCACTTTTCGCAAATCCAGGGTGACGGTTTCAAAACTCTGGCCGAAGGCGACCGCGTGAGCTTTGATGTCACCGAAGGCGCCAAAGGCCCGCAGTCCTCGAATGTGCAGAAGATTTAATCATCTGACCATTTCAAGTTAAACAGAATAGCCCCACGGATATTCCGTGGGGCTTTTTTGTTGCCGAAGGCCGGTCAACGGGAACAGATCAACGACATTAAGGAGATTACATGGGACGCAAACCAAATTACAGCTTCGAAAAACGCCAGAAGGAACTTGCGCGCAAAGCTAAGAAAGAAGAGAAAAAAAAGCGCAAAACCGACACGGACCAGGAAGACACCGAAAGCACTGAGGAACAGGCGGAGTAAACAACCTGCGCCCTCGTCACACCTGCCAGAACTGCCGGGTCAACACATCACAACAGGTCAGTCGACCACCTTTGAGGTAAACCCCGGTATCGAGATTGATCCGTTTCGGTTTCATCTCCGGCCCATCCAGCCGAATCGTATGACCATGCACCACGGTCCAGGGGGACGTCTTGCCAGGCTCGGCAAAACCGCGATGATTCATCAGCACCAGAGGGTGTTGCTGTTGCGGTAGCTGCGTGACATCCGTCCCGGCATGCACGAACAGAAACCGCCGGTCGCTCCACGGATCACTCTCCTCTGTGTTCAACCATTCCTCGTGAAAAATTTTAGTTTTCTTGAGAAACGCTCGCTGTACCGGGCGGACATTTTCAAGGGAGCCGTCAAAGCTGGCGATCGTCTCCAGCCCCCCTTCTCGTCGCCAGATCCGGTCAAGGTCAGACAGTCGCAAGCCGAAAAAATCAGCCCTGCTCTGCAATTCAGCAAGCACCGTCTGCCAGCCTTCAGCTGGCACATCCTTACGGGCCTGCAGCTGCTCAACCTCCCGCCAGTCGAGCGCGTCCATAAACATCTGCTCGTGGTTACCGCGCAAAAAAACAGTCTGCGGAAAGCACTCTCCGAACCAGTTCAGCTCATTGAGCACCCCCTGGCTGTCTGGACCACGGTCGACATAGTCGCCGAGAAAAATCACCTTGTCGGCAGTCGTTGGCTGCACCAAATCAAGCAGCTGCCTCAATTCATCGAGGTAGCCGTGGATATCGCCGATGGCGAGCAGGCGTTGCGGCGGGGTTGGTGTGGTCATAATTTAAAAATTCACAAAGAGCACCCTTTTCATCCCTTCGGATAATCGGTCTCGCTGGTTGTTACGGCCTGGCCAAGCCAGTCAATGGCTTTGCCAAGATGACGCATATTTGCCAGCCCCTCTGCATCATCCTTGACGTCCTCTTTGTCGCGGCCCACCCCTATGTTCCAGTAGGTTGACCCTGGAATGATCATTCTTGACATCTGGAACATGTGGTTAATGGTATCATAGGCGTGGGTTGCACCACCTCTTCTGACGGCCACAACGGCGGCACCGATCTTTCCGGAGAACGCGTGATCATTGGCATAGGCAACAAAACCCGCTTTTTCCAGCAACGCTTTCAAATCTGCAGAAACCGCCGCAAAATAGGTCGGAGAACCAAGAATTACAGCATCGGCCTTGAGCATCTTGGTAAAAATCTCGTTGAAGCCATCCGTTTTAATGATGCATTCGTTATCTTTGTGCTCGAAGCATTTGTAACAGGCGAGGCATCCGCGAATCGCGGTTCCACCCACTTTGACCAGCTCGGTTTCCCAACCGCTGCCATCTAATTGACTGAGTACTTCTTTCAACAGCAATTCTGTGTTGCCACCATTCCGGGGGCTACCATTGACCGCTAAGGCATACATAATGATCTCCTTCTTTCTGGAGGTGATCTCGTCCCTTGCCGACCGAACAACTCTACTATGTTTTCCTGTTTTTCGCTCTAAGCGATAAAGCGCACCACCTTCGCCGGACCACACTCAATGGTGCACCGGTACTGAACAGCTGGCCTGCCGAATGCCATTACGTAGCCGACCAGGTGATCTTCCGGGATGCCAAGCCGCAGCTTCAACTCCGGCACCAGTTCGTCGATGGCCCACTTGGCCAAACCGTTCCAGACTGTTCCCACATCCAGGCTCTGGGCGAAGAGTTCGAAGTAGGAAAGTGCGATCAGGCAGTCTTCCCGTGGCGTGGGACAGGAACGCGATGCCGTGGCCACCAGCAGGTGCGGCGCGCCGCGGAACAGGATATCGACACCCTTTTCCTGCCAGAGCTTCACAAAGTCTGCGAATATGGCCCGGTTCGCCGACAGTTGACCCGCCTCGATCAGCCTGGCCAGGCCGTCATAGGTCGCACCTCTGAAAGTGGCCAGAGCCTGTTTATCGTCAATCACATGGAACTGTACTCCCCGCATGTTGACTCCGGTCGGGGCGTGCCAGGCGACATCGAGCAGACGCTGTAGCAGCTCCGGCTCCAGGTTCTCGTCCCGATACTGCCGCACCGAGCGTCGTCCCTTGATCAGAGTTTCCAGCTGATCCGGGTCGGGGAAATTCCCTTTTAAAAGCTGACTGTCTTCCGGTTGCCGGTCGAGAATCGACAGCGCCGCCGTCGGACAAATAGCCAGGCAGTGCTGGCATTTGATGCAATCGGCAGCCTTCTCTGCGGTCATTCCTGGATAGCCCTCATCCATGTTGATCACCAGGACAGGGCAATCTCTGGCACAGAGACCACATTGCGTACATTTCTCTTTGGCTATTTTAAATTGCAGCATGATCTCTCCTCAAACGTTAGCTGGCCCCAATTCCTGCTTGAAAAAATCGTTCATCTGGTCGCGAATTTCATCGCGCACCCGGCGATAGACCGCCAGCACCTCTTCGTCACTGCCCGTTACCCGGGGCGGATCGTCAAAAGGCATGTGCAGTCTCTTGACCCCACCGAAGAACGTCGGACATTTTTCGTCAGCATCTCCACAAAGCGAGATCACATAATCAAAAGGCCGTCCTTCATAGCAGCTCAAATGATCCGAGCTGTTGCCCGAGATATCAATGCCGATCTCGTGCATTACCTGCACAGCACGGGGGTTGAGTCCGTGCGGCTCGGTCCCTGCCGAAGCCGCTTGAATGCGTCCGGCAAAATCGTTATTGACGATACCGTCAGCCATCTGACTGCGGCAGGAGTTACCGGTGCACAAGAAAAGAACACGTTTCATCTCAGCCACAATCAACCTCACTGCATCCGCCGACGCGAATGTCTGTTTGAAAAAAATCAGGCCCTTTTTCGCAGGTGCTCACGCCGGAAGATTTCGAGTCGGCTTAACGCCTCGACAACCTCAGGGTTATTCGCGAGGGTCTCTTGCAGAAGCTCGCTCAACAGGCTGCGCAGTTTGTCATCGTCCCGCTCTAGGCGATAATACATCCAGATGCCTTGCTTGCGATCTTCAACCCAGCCGGCCTTTTTCAAGTACGCCAGATGCCGGGAGATGGTCGATTGAGGCAGTTCGAGTGCAGCAACAATCTCACAGACACACAATTCGCCGCCCAGCAGTAGCATCAGGATACGTAGCCTGGTTTCATCGGACAGGGCCTTGAATGTTTTCGCTTCCGATTTCATAGGTAAAACATATCCGCCTTGACGGATGTAGTCAAGCGGTCGAGATGAAAACAAAGCCACGGCGCTTTCTGCCCAACAAAAAGACAGCGGCCACCCAAAATGGATGACCGCTGTCAACTGTGTGTGTCAGCTTTACAGGTTAGGGCTTAATGATGATCTTGCCGAAGAGCCCTTTGCCGGAGAGAAATTGATCATAGGCTTCCGCCGCCTGATCGAATCTGTACTCGGCGCCGATGGCGGACTTGATCTTGCCCTGGCCCATCCAGTAAAGACCCTGCTCAAGCTCAGCCTTGGTGCCCTGGGTCGACCCAAGGATATTGGTGCCCTTGAAGAAGACATGGCGCAGATCGATTGTGGCGTCAAAGCCGGTGGTGGCGCCGCAGCTGACCAGGGTGCCGCCGTATTTCAGCAGGGTCAGTTGGTCGTTGAAATGAGTTTCGCCGATGTGGTCGAAAGAGACGTCGATTCCCGGAACACCGCCGGTCTGTTTAGCAATCTCCTTGCAGAGTCCACGAACCTCCTTCGCCCATTTCTCATCCCGGTGATTAACCACGTAGTCAGCACCCAGCTCCTTGCACAATTCGGCGTTCTCCGGGCTGGCAGTGGCGATCACGGTGCAGTTGTAGAGCTTGGCAATCTGGATTCCCAGGTGGCCGACACCGGAGCGCCCGCCCATAATCAGCACGACCTGGCCCGGCTTGATCTGGGCCCGCCCGACCAGCATATGCCAGGCGGTAAGCAGGTTCATCGCGGCAGCGGCAGCCTGCTCATAGCTGACAGTATCAGGAATTTTGACCACGTTGACTTCCGGCAAGCAGACCTGCTCAGCGTGGCTGCCGTTTGCAGTCTGGAAGCCCCAGACCATACGCTTGGCGCAGTCATATTCCCGGCCGCTGGTACAGGCCTCGCAAACCCGACAGGACATATTGGCGTGAACTGCAACCCGGTCACCAACCTTGATGCTGGTCACTTCACTGCCGACAGCCAGGACGTCACCAGCGGCATCGGAACCTGAGATGTGCGGGAGTTCAACCGGAATCGGGATACCGCGCATTCCCCAGACATCGTTGTAGTTCAAGGCCGAGGCCTTAACCTGGATCAAGACTTCGTTCGGTTTAGGCTCAGGAGTCGGGACATCCTCCACACTCAAGATGTCTGCAAAGTTATCATCAGGCGCATACGAATTGTAGACCAGTGCTTTCATTGCGTGATCCTTTCCGGTTGGTTAGGGTTCTTTTTGAAAATAGCGTTTTGGAGAAATCCGCTCTTTAATGTTTACGTTGTTTTGCTACCCTAGCCAGCATTTATATATTTGTCAAACAAATATATAAATGCTTTCCATATTTGTGCAAATGAGTTATCTTGAGGCGTAACCTTTTCAGACTAAAAATAATAGTATCACTTGTATCCGGAGTAGACAGGGAGTGCTCAGAAAAAATGGCGATTAATTTTCAACCACTTGTGGCAGAAAGCCTGGCCAAGCAGATCGCAGAAAACATTCGCAGCTCCATTTTGGATGGAAGTCTCAAGGTGGATGACCAGCTGCCGACCGAAGAAGTTTTAGCAGAGAAATTCAACGTGTCTCGTCCTACGATTCGCGAGGCTTTGAAGCGACTTGCAGCACAGAACCTGATCCGCAGCCGCCGCGGTCCGACCGGTGGCACCTTTGTCAATCGGCCCAGCCAAGAGGATCTTCGGTCATCGCTGACCGGGGCAGCCATGCTCATGGTCAGCATGGGCGAATTCAGCCTGTCTGAAATTGCCGAAGCACGCCGTGAACTGGAATTGACCTGCTGCCGACTTGCCGCGAAGCGTCGGGAAGAAGACCATCTGTTGACCATGGCGGAAGAAATTAAACGGCAAAAAAATCCAGCGACAACGGATGAAGAGTTCTGCGCCTCAGACGTCCGCTTCCACCGGGCCCTGGTCGATGCAACCCGGAATCCGGTCCTGCAGTTTGTCATGTTTGCCGTCATTGAAGCGTTGCAGCCCGCGACCAACCTGGTTATTTTCCGGTTCAGAGAACGTGAAAAAATTCTGGCCCAGCATGAGCGCATTTATGAATCGATTAAAGCCCGGAATGCTGATGTTGCGGAAGAGGCCCTTGCCGAACAAATGAACTACCTGTGTGAACAGTACGCCCAGGCCCAGGAGTGGCGTCGTGAACGTGATGAGGACCCCTCGTGACTGAGCTATTCAAAGCACTGCTCCTGACTCAGAAGGACGGGAAGACCGAGCATCAGATCCATCATCTCACGGTTGACGATTTGCCCGAGGGCGACGTCCTGGTCGCCGTGAACTACTCCAGCCTCAACTATAAAGACTGCCTAGCGGTGGCCGGCCGGGGCAAGATCGTTCGCCAATACCCAATGGTCCCCGGTGTCGATTTGACGGGTAAGGTTTTATCCTCAGATTCACCGGACTTTCAGCCTGGTGATGAGGTGTTGCTGACCGGCTGGGGCGTTGGGGAACGCTACTGGGGAGGCTTTACGCAACAAGCACGACTGAGATCAGAATGGCTGATTCCTCTGCCCGGAGGACTGGCAGAACTCAAAGCCATGGCCATCGGCTCTGCCGGTCTCACCGCCATGTTGTGTGTCATGGCACTGGAAGAGCAGGGCGTGACCCCTGAACAGGGAACGATTCTGGTCACCGGCGCCAGTGGCGGAGTCGGCGGGGTCGCAGTCGCTCTGCTCGCCAAACGAGGCTACTCTGTCGCTGCAGTGACCGGCAACAGAGCCCATGACGACTACCTTTACCAACTCGGCGCCAAAGAAATTGTGAGCCGGGCCGAGCTTGAACGGCCAGCCAGCCCCCTCGAAAAACAGCGCTGGGCAGGAGCAATCGATACTGTCGGCGGGCAGGTTCTAGCCCGCCTGCTGGCCGAAATGAACTATGGCGGCACGGTCGCCGCGACCGGCCTGACCGGAGGTTCTGATCTGAACACAACCGTCATGCCTTTCATTTTGCGGGCGATCAAAATGGTCGGAGTGGAAGTAACAACCTGCCCGATCCCCCTGCGGCAAACCGCATGGGCGCGTCTGGCAAAAGAACTCCCTGACGATCTTCTGGAACAGATTTATAAGGTCATTTCTCTGGAAGAAGTTCCACAATTTGCGGAGGACCTTTTAGCCGGGCGTATCAACGGCCGGGTGGTTGTTGACCTCAGGCTTTGATGTCTCCATAAAACACGCGCAAAAGAAAAGGGAGTTAGCGTAACGCTAACTCCCTTAGTATTTATGGCTCCCCGAGTTGGACTCGAACCAACGACAAGCGGATTAACAGTCCGCTGCTCTACCAACTGAGCTATCGGGGATCAATGGTGTAACGGAGGAGGACTATACGCAATTCCCCCGTGACTGTCAAGCGTTTTTCAGGCCGTTTTTACGGGCCTCCGGCCCCTTTCTTGAGTTCCAACAGAATCTCTTTGGCGACCGCCTTGAGGGTTTCGAAAACGCCTTCACCAGTTGTGGCGCAGGCCTCGAATTCGGGGACGCCCCAGGGGTTGAGCAACTCGTTGAGCTCCTCCATGCTGGTGACGTTCGGCAGGTCACGTTTGTTGTACTGGATCACGAAGGGCAGCTTCTCCAGTTCGTAGCCCTGCTCTTCAAGATTAACCTTGAGGTTTTCCAGACTCTCGATGTTGGCGTCGAAACGCTCCTCCTGAGAATCTGCCACGAACACCACACCATCGACCCCTTTCAGGATCAGTTTGCGTGAGGCATCGTAGAACACTTGGCCCGGTACGGTATAGAGGTGGAAGCGCGTCTTGAAGCCGCGGATTTCACCCAAGGCGAGTGGCAAGAAATCGAAGAACAGGGTGCGCTCGGTCTCGGTAGCCAGGGAGATCATCTTGCCCTTGGCCTCGGGAGCCGTCTTCTGGTAAACGAACTGCAGATTGGTCGTTTTACCGCACAACCCAGGTCCATAATAGACAATCTTGCAGTTGATTTCGCGCGAGGCGTAATTGATAAAAGACATGCGCCAGAGACCTCAGCTGAAGAGATTATCGATATCGTCGTCGGTGATTTCGGCGAAGGGACTGTCAGCATTCCCTCCCTGTTCCATTACCTCTGCCTTCTTGGAGAGGTCGTCGAAAATGGTGCCGAGTTCGTCACTGGCTTTTTTAACCCGCAGGCGCACAAGACCGAGTGAGCTGCGCTGGTCAAAAATCACGACCAGGATCACGCGCTGTCCAATGATCGAGATATGGATGTTGTCCTTTTCCCCTTCATGAAAGAGGATGGAAAACTCCTTCTCGCCGATCAACTTGGCCAGCCCCCCGGTGGCCGCGATATTGCCGGCGGTCAAAGACGCCAGACTCGTGGTATCCAGATGCTCTGTTTCGCCGCAACCGGCGATCAACTGCCCGTTTTTGTCGACAAGGAAGATGACTTTGGAATTGGACTCACGCAACAGCTTGTCAATGACTTCGCTGATCCGTTTAAATTCCTCGTCGTACATGACAAAAGATGTCTGATGTGGAGCGAGCATGCAGTTGAACTCCTTTAACAGGATTTGTGTACCAACGCATTATATAGCATTCAAAGCGGTTTGTTATCAAGGGATTTGCGCCAAAAGCAGCACCGAGTTCCGGACAATGCACGTTACGTCATAAAAACCTGATTTTTCTGAGCAAGATCGCCCGCGTTCTTGCAAAAAAAAAAAGCTCCCGACCCATCCGGGCCGGGAGCTGATCACATGCTTACATAATTTGACTTATTCCGTACCGCAGTCTGCAGACATCTCCGCCAACTTCTTGTAGAGGGCGTAGCGGGAGGCTGTATCCTTGGCCGAGGCCTTGAGGAGCTGATCGGCTTGCTCAGGATTGTTCTTCTTGAGCACGCGGAAACGGTTCTCGCTGTTGGCAAATTCCTCGAACTCGATCGACGGTGCTTTGCTGTCAAGTTGCAGCGGGTTTTTGCCTTCGGCGGCGAGGCGCGGATCATAGCGGAACAGCGGCCAGTAGCCGGAGTTGACCGCACGCTTGCAGTTGTCCACGGCGGTGGTCATGTTGATGCCGTGGGCGATGCAGTGCGAGTAGGCAATGACCAGCGACGGACCATCATAGGCATCCGCCTCGAGCATTGCTTTGACGACCTGGGCCGGGTTGGCCAGCGAGACCCGGGCAACGTAGATATTGCCATAGGTCATGGCGATCATCGACAGGTCCTTCTTCGGCATCGGCTTGCCGCCGGCTGCGAACTGGGCAACCGCCGCCATCGGGGTGGCCTTGGAAGCCTGACCGCCGGTATTGGAGTACACCTCGGTGTCGAGGACCAAGGCGTTTACATTGGCGCCGGAAGCCAGAACGTGGTCGAGGCCGCCGTAACCGATGTCGTAGGCCCAACCGTCACCACCATGGATCCAGACCGACTTGACCACCAAGTAGTCTGCATCAGCAAGCAGCTGGGTTGCTGTTTCGTGGGTACACTTGGCAAGGATGCCCTTGAGCTGGGCAACTCTGCCACGCTGCTCTTCAATCAACGCCTGGCTTGACTGGTCAGCATCCACAATCGCTTGCTTCAGTTCACCGGACCCTTTGCAAGCGGTGCAGCCGCACGCCATGTTCTTGACCAGCAGCTCTTTGGCGTACTCGGCAGTCTTGTCGATGGCGAGGCGGAAGCCGAAACCGAACTCGGCGTTGTCCTCGAACAGCGAGTTGCTCCATGCCGGGCCAAGACCATCTTTACGGGTCGTCCAGGGCGTGGTCGGCAGGTTGCCGCCGTAAATCGAGGAACAACCGGTGGCGTTGGCAACAATCATGCGATCGCCAAACAGCTGGGAGCAGAGCTTGACGAACGGGGTCTCGCCACAACCGGCGCAGGCGCCGGAGAATTCGAACATCGGCGGCAGCAGCTGACTGCCTTTGACCGTGGCACTGTTGACCAGAGCCGGATCGGTGTCGGGCAGGTTGAGGAAGAAGTCGAAGTTCTCACGCTCGGTGTCACGCAGCGCCGGCTGGGGCTGCATGTTGATCGCCTTGTGGTTTTCGTCATCCTTGCTCTTGACCGGGCAGTTGTAAACACATGCACCACAACCAGTACAGTCTTCCACTGCAACTTGCAGTGTGAAGGCCTTGCCCTCCATGCCTTTGCCTTTGGCGGCGCAGGATTTATAGGTTGCGGGCGCACCTTCGAGAGCCTTCTCGTCGTAAATCTTCATACGGATCGAGGCGTGCGGGCAGACGAAGGAACAGATGCCGCACTGGATGCAGAGCTTCTCATCCCAGACCGGGGTCTCAATGGCGATATTCCGTTTTTCGAACATGGCCGTGCCGGTCGGGAAGGTGCCATCAGCCGGCATAGCCGAGATCGGCAGATGCTCACCGAGGCCGTCGATGATCGGGCCGAGGGTATTCTGTACTGTGTCCGGAGTACCGGCCCACTGACCGATGGTCATCTCAATGGCACTGTCGGCACTGGTCGGAACGCTGACTTCCTGAATGTTCTCCAGGGCAACGTCGACGGCCTGGTTGTTCATGTTGACGACTTTTTCGCCAGCCTTGCTGTACGACTTGACGATGGCGTCTTTGATCTCGCGAACCGCATGGTCGAGCGGAATGATGTTGGAGATCTTGAAGAAAGCGGTCTGCATGATCACGTTGATGCGGGGACCGAGACCAATCTGGTTGCCAAGCTTGACACCATCGATGACAAAGAACTTGAGCTTCTTGTCGATGATCGCCTGCTGAACCTTCTTCGGCAGATGCGGCCAGACTTCGTCTTTACTGAAAGGACTGTTGAGCAGGAAGGTCGCACCCTCCTTGGCGTTTTTGAGCATGTCGTACTTCTCGAGGAAGGAGAAGTTGTGACAAGCGACAAAGTCGGAAGAGGTAATCAGGTAAGGCGCCCGGATCTCCTGCTTGCCGAAACGCAGATGACTGGTGGTCATGCTGCCGGCCTTTTTCGAGTCATAGACGAAATAAGCCTGAACTTCGTTGTCGGTGGAGTCACCAATGATCTTGATCGAGTTCTTGTTGGCACCGACCGTGCCGTCGGAGCCGAGGCCGTAGAACATGGCCGAGTAGCCATCGAACGGTACCGTGTAGCTCGAGTCGAAATCGATGCTGCGACCGGTGACGTCGTCCTTGATGCCGATCACACAGTGGTTCATCGGCTTGTCTTTCGACAGGTTGTCGAGCACACCTTTCGCCATGCCGGGCGAGAACTCGTAGGAACCGAGACCGTAACGGGCACCGACGATCGTGGGATAGCCAGAGAAAGAGATCAGGCCGTCAGCCATCGCCTCACCGAAGGCGGTGCGCACATTGTGGTAGAGCGGCTCACCGAGGGAACCCGGCTCCTTGGTACGATCCAGAACGGCAATCTTTTTGACCGTCTTCGGCAGCACCTCGGCAAAGGCAGCCACGTCGAACGGCAGGAAGAAGCGAACCTTGATCAGGCCGACCTTTTCGCCCTGGGAAACCAGGTGCTCAACCAGCTCGTGCATGGTGTCGCAGGCGGAACCCATCATCACCACAACACGCTCGGCATCAGGGGCACCGACATAGTCGAACAGGTTATACTGGCGGCCAGTCAGTTTGGCGAACTTGTCAAACTGAGCCTGGAGGATGCCGGCGACATCATCATAGTAGGGATTGACCGTCTCACGACCCTGGAAGTAAACGTCCGGGTTCTGGGCAGTACCGCGCAGAACCGGATGATCCGGCGACAGGCTACGGGCACGGTGAGCACGAACCAGCTCGTCGCTAATCATGTGCCGCATGTCGTTCTCGGAAAGTTCGTGAACCTTCTGGACTTCACTCGAGGTTCGGAAGCCATCAAAATAATGCAGGAAGGGGATGCGCGATTCGAGAGTCGCCGCCTGGGCGATCAGCGCAAAGTCCATGACTTCCTGAACATTGTTCGAGCTGATGAAGGCCCAGCCAGTGGAGCGGCAGGCCATAACGTCGGAGTGATCGCCGAAGATCGATAACGCCTGAGCAGCAATCGCACGAGCCGAAACATGGAAGACAGTCGGGGTCAATTCACCGGCAATCTTGAACATGTTCGGGATCATCAGCAGCAGACCCTGAGAAGCGGTAAAGGTCGTGGTCATGGCTCCAGCCTGCAGGGCACCATGTACGGCACCTGCGGCGCCACCTTCAGACTGCATTTCGACAACCTTGGGAACCGTTCCCCAGATGTTGTTCTCACCCATGGCGCTCTTGGCGTCGGAAATTTCGCCCATCACCGAAGAGGGGGTGATCGGGTAGATAGCAATCACTTCATTGGTTGCATGCGCGACGTGCGCCGCAGCAGTGTTGCCATCGATACAAACCATTTTTTGAGACATCGTCTTCTCCTTTTGACTGTTTGACTGCAATGGTGTTTCGAACGCTTATTGAAAAATCAAAACGGCCCGGGGCCGCATCATGTTCCTTTAATCAATCTTCCGCCGACCTTCAATCGCCCGGTTAACCGTCGCTTCGTCGACATATTCCAACTCGCTGCCCATCGGGATGCCGTACGCCAACCGGGTGACCCTGATCCCGCTCTGTTGAATCTGCCTGGCGAGATAAAGCGCCGTGGCATCACCCTCCACAGTGAAGTTGGTGGCCACCAGCACTTCGTCAATTTCCCCCGGCTGCAACCGCTGCAGCAGCTCCGGGATCTTCAGGTCGTTCGGCCCGATTCCATCCAACGGTGACAGCGCCCCATGCAGGACATGGTAACGGCCCCGGAAGGAGTGGCTGCGTTCCACGGCCAGCAAGTCCTGTGGGGTCTCCACGACACAGAGGAGGCGGTCATCTCTTGCCGAATCCGTACAGATCTGGCAAGGGTCCGATTCGGTAATGTGGTAACAGACAGAGCAGAACCGAGTGTGGCGTTTCAAATCCAGGATCGCGCCCGCCAAAGCCTCGGCCTCAGCCGACGTTTGGCGGAGCAAGAAAAAAGCCAAACGGGTTGCTGTTTTACTGCCAATTCCGGGGAACTTGGTTAGTTCCGTCACCAATCGGGTGAAAGACGGGATGGAGTCTAACATAATTTTTTTCAGTAATTCAACAGTTTATGAGTTTAAAACAATCTTTTAAAGCGGCGAAAAAATTTTCGTCTGGCTGAAAAAATAAGGGAATCAGCCGTTTAGTTATGCTAAACTTTTTTCGTTTCAATAAAAAAACAGCCGAATCGGGGGCCTTACTTCTGCGGATCAAGCGTCCGGCCGGGAGAATCGCCTAACTGAGGCCGGGGATGTTGAGCCCCCCGGTGACTTTGCCCATCTCTTCCTGAACCATTTCCTGGCTCTTGCGCACCGCCTCATTGATGGCGGCAACCACCAGGTCCTGAAGCATTTCTACATCCTCGGGGTCAACCGCTGCCGGATCGATCTGCAGAGAGACGATCTGTTGCTTGCCGGTGACAACAGCGGTCACCATGCCACCACCGGAGGTCGCCTCAACCTGTTTCTGCTCCAGTTCTTCCTGCACCTGGGCCATTTTCTTCTGCATTTGCTGCGCCTGCTTCATAATATTGCCAAGACCTCGTGCCATGATTCTCCTCCATTTATCGTGTTAGGTTTGTTTTTTAATAAGGAATCACCAGCTCGCTCGTCTGATCACCGCCAACGGGGATCAGACAAAACCTTTGTCCGTCGGAATCACCTTGACGATCTCTCCGTCAAAAATCTCCAGAACGTTTTTGAGCGCCGGGTGCTGCATGGCATCCTCGCGCAAACGTCGCATCCGGTCTGTTTCCCGGGCCTCCCGGGTTTCAACCAGCGAAGGCGGCGCGTCCTGCTGTTCCTCTTCGATCGCGGAAAACGTCAACTTAATTTTCTGTTGGAAGTACGCTTCGGCCAGAGTCGTCAGGTCCTGCAGGTTCTCCGGCTCCAGGAGCTGGACCAGCATGAACGACCCCTTGGGGTAACCGATGTCGACTTGGGGCGGGGCCATGGCAAGCGGCCGGCCATGCTCGAGCAGTGAACCGAGCAAAGGGCGCTTCTGCCTGACCTTCTCAACCAGCCCCTGCCAATCCGTGCTGTCAGGCTTCGTGGCGACGGGGGCTTCAGGCTTTTTTGGCGGCACCCCTCCGGTTGGCGATGATTCGGCCTTGGCGCCCCGGACAGGCGCTGCCGAGACAGGGGCACCGGCGAGCCGCTTCTCCAGCAGCTCGAGTTGACGGATAAGGGCGCCGATCTCCTGGGTCGGTGCCAAGTTGGCAATCCGGACCAGGGCCATCTCCAGGGTCAGTAAAGGGTAGGGGCTGTTGCTGAGCTCCGCCTGCACCTTCATCAGCAGGGTGACAATCCGTTGCAGGTCTTCCAGGCTGGCCGCTTCCGCCAGCTTTTGCAGTTCCTTGAGTTCCTCGTCAACCAAGTCGAGCAAATCGTCCGGATCCGCCACGACCTTGCAGATGATCAGGCCACGCAACAACTCGACCAGCTCCTGCACAAATTGGCGCAAGGAGTGTCCCAGCTGATCCACCTGGCGAACCAGGTCGAGCAGGCGCCGGCTGTCATGCTGCAGGATTGCCTCAATCGTGTCGAGCAGCAGACGTCGATCCACCATGCCGAGCAGCGCCTGAACGTCATCATCCGCAATCGTTTCGCCACAAAAAGCGATGACCTGATCAAGGGTAGACAGGGCATCGCGCATGCTGCCCTCGCCGTGGCGAGCCACCAGGCCCAAGCTCCGATCTGAGATCTGCAGCGCCTCGGCGTCAGCGATTTCACGCAACCGCTGTGTCACCTTTTGCACCGGAATTTTACGGAAATCAAACCGCTGACAACGTGACAGAATCGTCACCGGGATCTTGTGCGGCTCCGTGGTGGCAAAAATAAACTTGGCATGTTCGGGAGGCTCTTCGAGTGTTTTCAGCAACGCGTTGAACGCATTGGTCGAGAGCATGTGGACTTCATCGATAATGAAGATTTTGAAGCGTGCCCGGGACGGCAGATAGCGGATGTTCTCGCGCAACTCACGGATATCATCGACACCGGTATTGGACGCGCCGTCAATTTCCAGGACATCCATCCCCTGGCCGGACGTGATCTCCAGACAGGAAGGGCACTCGTTGCAAGGTTGTTCGGAGAGGCCCTGTTCGCAGTTGAGCGCTTTGGCCAGGATGCGCGCGGCCGAGGTCTTGCCGACGCCGCGGGCGCCGGTAAACAGGAAGGCGTGGTGAATTCGTCCGGAACGGATGGCGTTCGCCAACGTCTGACCGACATGTTCCTGGCCGATCAGATCCGAAAAGTTCTGCGGACGCCATTTGCGAGCCAACACCAGATAGGCCATAGAATCAGCTTGCCTCCGGGTTTGGTGATCTTACCGTTACAAGTGACAGCCAGGCACCCCCGCGGCACACGGCTGAGGCCATTGCCGCTGCTCCCTTCCGGGCCTGACGGGGTTCACGGCCGTCCGTTGCGCGGGACCCGGCTGTCACTTCTAACGGCAAGCATTGGATGCAGCATGAAGCGATGCGGGAAATGAAATGGCGGAGAGGGAGGGATTCGAACCCTCGGTACCTTTCAGTACACACGATTTCCAGTCGTGCACCTTCGGCCGCTCGGTCACCTCTCCGCGAATAAAGCAAGATACACGAACTCCCCGCCGCTGTAAAGAGGCTTGTTACTGTACTGTTTTCTGCCGAAGCCGCAAAGAAAAGGCTTTTTGTTCCGGCGCTTTCCTGAAATAATGACATAGTTCGCATCGGTTCAAGCGAACGCTCGTTCCTGCGAAGACCCTAACTCTGTGATGGAGGAGAGAATGACACGTCGTTCCGTAAAAATAGTACTCGGAAGCCTCTGCCTGCTCCTGTTACTGACCGGTTGCCTCGGACCGACGCGCGGCTCGATAGCCGAAAAGCGCGCGGCCATTGACACCATGAAGAGCCAGGCCTTGCGCGATCTGTATGCGCAAAACCTGTCAGCCGAAGAAAGCGTCCGGCGCTCTGCCGGCTACGCCGTGTTCAGCAATGTCAACGCCCAGGCATTCTTTCTCGGCGGCGGCGGCGGTTATGGCGTCGCGACCTACAGCGATACCGGCAACAAGGTTTACATGAAAATGGCCCAGGTCGGTCTGGGTCTGGGTCTGGGCGTGCAGGACATCCGTGTTATTTTTGTGTTTCACACCACTGCGGCGCTCGACCATTTCATTTACCAGGGCTGGGATTTCAGCGCGCAGGCGGATGCGGCCGCCAAGTCGGATTCGAAGGGGGGGTCGGCGAGCGGCGAGATGTCAGTCACCTCGAACATGGACGCCTACACCCTGACCAAATCGGGCCTGCTGGCCAAGATCAACCTGGCCGGGACCAAGTACTGGCAGGACAAAGAGCTCAACAACTAGGCGGAGTCTACGACAAAGCCGCTTGGCTAAGTGGCTCTGGCAAAAAAACAAAGGCCCGAATGGCAACATTCGGGCCTTTTGAAATGACGAAAAGAAGAGCTCCCGCACGGGGAGCTAACGCCGCGGCGCTCAGCCTAAAACCGGGCTGCAGGCTGCCGCCTGTTCCTTCTCCCGAATCCGGGACAGGGTGTGCTGATCCTCTTCAAGGTGGCACTTCTTATATTTTGTCCCGCTGCCGCACCAGCAAAGGTCATTCCGTTGTGGCAGAGGCATGGGCGGTGCCTGTAACTCTTCAACAGCGACATTTTTTTTGAACAGTTTGCGTAACAATGACATGAGGCTCTCCCGGCTGAAAATGAACAATTCGAATATACAGAAAGCTGCTTTTTTTCGCAAGCGGAGCACTCAACCATGAAGATCTGTTTGCTCGAACCTTTTATGGCAGGCTCCCACGCAGCCTGGGCACACGAATTTGCGCGCTTCAGCCGACACCAGGTCAATATCCTGTCACTCGACGGCCGCCATTGGAAATGGCGCATGCATGGCGGCGCCGTTCAGCTGGCAGAACAGTTCCAGGCGCAGCAGCTGGCTCCCGACTTGCTGCTCGCCTCGGACATGCTCGACCTGACCACCTTCCTGGCCCTGACCCGCGCACAAACTGCGGCACTGCCGACGGCGGTCTATTTCCATGAAAACCAGTTGACCTACCCTTGGTCGCCACGGGACGCAGACCCGGGCCATCAACGGGACGCCCACTACGGCTTTATCAATTACACCAGCGCCCTGGCAGCGGACGCGGTGCTGTTCAATTCCGACTATCACAGACACGCATTTCTTGACGCGCTACCTGCTTTTCTCAACAGCTTCCCGGACTACCGGGGGCTGGACTCTATCGCCGCCATCACTGCCAAGAGCCGTACCCTGCCACTCGGACTCGACCTGCAACGCCTCGACCGGGCGAAGCCGCCCACAGGCTCCGCTCAAGAGAGCCTGCCATTAATTCTCTGGAATCACCGCTGGGAATATGACAAACAACCGGAGGCCTTTTTCCAGGCCCTGTTCCAGTTGAATCAGGAGGGATATGCCTTCGAAGTGGCGGTTCTCGGCGAAGCCTACCGCGACCGGCCCGCCATCTTTGCTGAGGCGCAGCAACGGCTGGGGGCGAAGCTTGTGCACAGTGGTTTCGTCAAGGATTTTGACCAGTATGCCGCCTGGCTGTGGCGAGCCGACATCTTGCCAGTCACGGCGATCCACGATTTTTTCGGTGCCAGCGTGGTCCAGGCGATCTACTGCAACACCATCCCACTGTTGCCAAATAGGCTGGCCTACCCGGAACATTTGCCCACGACGGCGCACGCCGCCTGCCTGTATCACGAGGCCTGCGAGCTGCCGGACCGTTTGCGGACACTTCTGCAGGAAAAAGCCTGGTTGCAACCATTGCCCGACCTGCGAGCAACAGTAGCAGGTTACGACTGGCAACAGCTGACGCCGCAGTATGATGACCTGCTGGAAGCACTGGTCGCGCGACAGACCTAGACCGCTCTCGGCGCTTTCAGGGCGATCAGGCTGCCAGAAGGCATGAACCTGACGCGGCGGCGCCTATTGGCCGCAAGTCATTGGCTGATCAGAATCGGCCGCGTGATCGTGCATGAACTGGAAAACATCTTGGAGGTCCTGCTCAGAGAAAGAGGCCCAGCTGCCGGGAGCAATCTTCTCATGCCGATGCTTGTTGTAAAAACGCTCCCACTGCCGCTGGGTTCTGGACAGAGGCGTCACCGTGCCGGCCGTCGCTCCCTGCACATGGCAGGGCTTACAGTTATCGATAGCCAATTGCCTACCGCGGTTCGCATTGCCCCCTTCGAGAGCGGCAAAAACGAACGAGCAGAGAATAATCGTCAGCAAGGCAGTTAAAAACAGAACTTTCTGTGTCTTCATGGGGCCCTCCGGCCTTTTTTATTCTCTCCAGAAGAAGACGCATTCATTACAGAGACATGGTCAAATAAACCCGACAAACATGCTTGGTTAAGTATAAGGGAGTTTGCCGATAAAAATCAAGGGACAGGCAGGCAGGGCCAGGATTGAGATGGGGAGACCAGTGGGGAGGGAGGTACGCAACAGGCCTAAAGCGGTTCCGGCTCTTTCAGGACAATCAATGTCGCCGTCCCATGGGCGACACAGGCATCATCATCGGCAACAATCCTGACGCTCAGACTGACCGTGCGCCGGCCAAGATGTTCAATTTGGGAATGGGCAGTCAGGCGGCTGCCGAGGGCAGGTGCCTTCAGGTAATTGAGGTTGAGGTTGGCCGTGGTGACCAGACGCCCGGCCGGCAGCAGCGTCTCCGGAAAGAAGCAGGCGGTGTCGGCCAGAGTCGCGAGCAGGCCACCATGCACCCCACCGAAATAATTGGCGTGGCGCTCATCGACCACGACTTCCATCACGGCAAAATCGGGCCCGGACTCGCACAGTCGGATGCCGAGGGTCTTTAACATCGGAATGGCATTAATGGTTTCCGGGGTGGCCGGGCGCATCATATCGCCGCAGAGACGCGCTATTGGCCGCAGGTCGCCGGCTGATCGGAATCCGCCGCGTGGTCATACATGAACTGCAGGATATCCTGCAGATCCTGATCAGCAATCTCGTCCCAGGCACCGGGCGCGATCTTGTCATGGCGGCGTTTCTTGTAGAAGCGGTCCCACTGCCGCTGGGTTCTGGACAGCGGGGTCATGGTGCCGGCTTCAGCACCCTGGACGTGGCAAGGCTTGCAATTCGTTTTGGCCAGGTCCTTGCCGCGGCGGGCATCGCCGCCCTCAATGGCAGCAAACGCTGAGGCCGCGAGCAACAGGGCACAAAAGGTCAACAGGCCGGTAGTTAAAATCAATTTTATGTGTATCATCATCAACCCTTCATTTTACGTTTGTTCAACACCGTTGCCCAAATCACATCATCACACGGCTTAAAGCCACAAGCAAAAAATACGATCAAACAATAACAGGCTAATCTATAGCCGTTTTTTTAAAAAGAATCAACGCTTGGACACAGCCCCCTGGATATCTTTTTCTCAACGGACAGCATTTATTTTTATTCCCACGGCTTGATGACGCCGGATTCGAGAGCGGCCCGCTCGACCGCCTCGGCCACCTCCTGATGGAGGCCGGGATGGAGCAGCGATGGGACCAGTTCGCCCTCTTCCGCCTTGGCCGCAATCACCTTGGCGGCGGCTATTTTCATCTTGTTATTGATGTACTTGGCTCGCACGTTGAGCGCGCCGCGGAAAATTCCGGGAAAACCAAGGGCGTTGTTGACGCTCTTGCCGTCAGCGGCAAAGGCTGCACCGGCAGCCATGGCATCCTCCGGGGCAATTTCCGGATTGGGGTTGGACAACGCGAGAATGACCTGCCCTTTGTTGACCATGGATGGCTTGATCAACCCGGGGCAACCGGTCGTGGCGATGACGATGTTGGACTTCGCCATCACATCATCCAGGCTCCCGGCAATGCCGCCGCAGGCCGCCAGCCGATCCCCTGCCTCTGGCAGCAGATCGGTGCCAATCACTTGCTTGACCCCGTAGGAGAGCAGCAATTTGGAAATCCCCATGCCGGCGGCGCCGAGGCCGATCACACCGATCGCCGATTTGCTGAGCATCACCCCCGAGAACCGGGTTGCGTTCAGTAGCGCGGCCAACACCACCACAGCCGTACCATGCTGGTCGTCATGCATCACTGGAATGTCGAGCATGCAGTCCAGCACATCCTCGATCTCGAAGCATTCTGGTGCGGCGATGTCTTCAAGCTTGATGGCACCAAAGGTCGGCGCAATATTCCGAACCGTTTCAATGATCACCTTGGGGTCTTTGCTCGGGATCAGAATGGGAATGCCGCTGACACCCACCAGGCAGTCGAACAGAGCCGCCTTGCCTTCCATCACCGGCATGCCGGCAACCTCGCCGATATCCCCCAAACCGAGAATCGCCGTACCGTTGGTAACGATCGCCACCTGGTTGGGGATCGCGGTGTACTTGTAGGCCAGGTCCGGCTGTTTCTGGATGTCGCGGCAAATGCTGGCCACGCCAGGCGTGTAGATCTTACGAACCACGCCGATACTGTCAAGCGGCAAGGTACTCTTCATGGCGATCTTACCGCCTTCATGGAGCTGATGCACCAGGTCGATGACATCTTCAACAATCACACCGTCCAGTTTGGCCAGGTTGTCGAGGATGCCCTCCATCTGTTCATCGGTATCGACGTAAATGGTCATTTCCCGCACGTTGTGATTCATGCCCATGCGGACCAGGCGGATGTCGCCGATATTGCTGCCCGACATCCCGATGGCCGAAGTCAGTTTGCCGAGGTAGCCCGGCTTGTCGAGAAGCATCACCCGCAGGGTCTTGGCAATCTTGCCGGCGCCTTTTTCAATTTCCATGAATATTCTCTCCTCAAAACAAAAGAGGGCCAGGCGGCACGTGTTAGCCGACCAGCCAATCGTAGACAAACTTGCCAACGACACCCAGCAGAAGTAGCTCTGCCACGGTCACAATGACGATAACTTTCCAGCCACGCTTTCCCTGGCCCAATTTGTCGGTCAAAGAATCGGGCAAAAGACCGGAGACGTCGTCGCGCATATTGTCCCAGGCTTCTTTGAAAACGCTGTCCTGCGGCTTTTTCCTGGTCATGGCATTCTCTCCGGCAGACATTGCCGCAACGAAACCCTGTGCCGGCTGGCTCCGCAAACAAAAAAAGAGCGAAACACGCCTGACGTGTGCACCCTCCGGTTGATTTGACAAGGAATGATCAAAAACGACAACATCTCGAAATTACGCGCTTGCGGCCGCTCCGTCAAGCAGAAGTCGCAGGGACCAGCGATCACCTGTCGCGGGTACCGGTCACGCTGAGGAAATTTTCCGTCAGAATCCCGCGCGGCAGAACTTTCTCACCATAGATCACGGTTTCGCCCTCCTTGATGTAAATCTCCACGTCCGGGTTGCCGCCGGTCTGGGGGAGCTTGACCGCCAGGACCTTGCAATTCTCCGGCAGCCGGTCGAGTGGGGCCTCGGCGTTCATTTGCCGATAGGCGTTCACCAGGCCGAGCGCGGTCTCCGTTTTGGCTTCGGAAATGCCCTGCACGCCCGCCTTCAAACAGGCCATAAGGTAGTTCTTGGTGTAGTTCTTGGTATTTTTGGCCCGGCTCAGATGTCCGGCCGTCAACTCCTCATTATCGAATGCCGTATCAATGTCACCGCTTTCGACTGCAGCAATGACATCCACCAGCAGGGCGTCCAGTTCGGCAGGCTTCCAGTTGTCAGGCGAATGCTGTGTCATGGGTGAATTGTATCAAGAAGAGTGTAAACCGCAAAGCTTCTCCGTCCGATCAGGTCACAGGTCATGGGACAATGCCGGGGCCGGCCGGCTCTTCGGCCTGCATCACATCGACAACCCGCGCTTGCGTAATGGCCTGCAGCTGCGCGAAAGTGATCGGCACGCCGGAAGCATCATTGCCGGCGGCCGGATAGATGGTCTCGTACTGCGACAGGCCCTGGTCGATCAGCACCTCGACATCGTCAAGACCGAAGGGACAAACACCGCCCGGCTTGAAGCCGGTGATCTGCGCGGTTTCTTCGCCCTGCGCCATCCGCACCCTGCTGCCGATCGCCTGGCGGGCCTTCTTGCTGCAAATCCGCTTGTCGCCGGGGCAAAGCACTAGATAAAACTGGCCGGTCTTGGCCTTGAGCAACATTGATTTGGCAATCTGACCAACCGCAACGCCGATCCGCCGAGCGGCATCGACCGATGTCGGCGTACTGCCCGGTTCGAACTCAAGCGCGGTCAAATGGTAGGTGTCGAGAACCTTGCGGACTTTTTCGGGAACCATCATCATCTCGTTTCATCAAAGGGGCCGCGGACACTGTAGCGGATGACTAATCAGGAATCAAGCCGCGTCCAGACCCGTGTTTTTTAGTCTCTGTAAAAAAATACAGCCGCACTGAACGACTTAGGGTTGCTTAATACATTTGAGGGGCGTATAAATAATCAAACAACGTTCCAGAAAACATGAACAAGGAGAAAACAACCCATGTATCTGCATGAATTCCAAGCCAAAGGACTGCTCCGGCAGTACGGTGTTCCGGTGCCGGACGGTGGTGTCGCCTCCGTGGCCAGCGATGCACTCCGAGTCGCAAAGGAACTGAAAGGTGACGCCTGGGTGCTCAAGGTCCAGGTCCATGCGGGCGGCCGTGGCAAAGCGGGCGGCGTCAAGGTGGTCAACGCTTTCAGCGAGGTGTATGACGAAGCCACCCGAATGATCGGCATGAAGATTGTCACCAAGCAGACCGGCCCGGAGGGCAAGATCGCCCGCCGGATCTTGGTGGAGAAGGCGACCGATATCCAGAAAGAGATCTATCTCAGTTTCCTGGTCGATCGCGACTCCGAACAGTGCATGATCATAGCCAGCGCAGAGGGCGGCGTCGAGATCGAGGAGGTTGCCAAGGAGAACCCGGCTGCGGTGGTCAAGGAGAACATCAACCCGGTGACCGGCATGGGCCTTTTCCTCGGCCGGAAGATCGCCAAACGGATCGGACTCGACTCCAGCCTGCTGAACAAATTCGCCGAGGTGGCCAACAAACTCTACCAGTGCTTTGTCGACCATGACGGCATGATGCTGGAAATCAACCCACTGGTCGTGACCGGCGACGGCGAGATCCTCTGCCTCGACGCCAAGATGACCGTCGACGAGAACGCTCTCTACCGTCACCCGAAAATCGCGGAGATGAAAGACTACGGCGAGCTCGAACCGCAAGAAGTACGCGCCTCGATCTTCGACCTGTCTTATGTGAGCATGGAGGGCAACATCGGCTGTATGGTCAACGGTGCCGGCCTGGCTATGGCGACCATGGACATCATTAAATCGTTCGGCGGCGAACCGGCTAACTTCCTTGATGTCGGTGGCGGTGCGGATGTCAACAAGGTGCGCGAAGCCTTCAAGATCATCCTGACCGATCCAAAAGTTAAGGTCATCTTCGTCAATATCTTCGGCGGCATCGTTCGTTGCGACCTAATCGCCCAAGGGGTCCTGACCGCGTCGGAGGAGGTGCCGAGCGACCGTCATATCGTGGTGCGCCTCGACGGCACCAACGTGGAAGAGGGCCGGCGCATCCTGGAAGAGGGCGCCGCCAAATCGGGCCTGAACATCGTGACCGGAGAGACCATGGCGGATGCGGCCAAAAAAGCGGTCCAACTGGCGGCCGGTAATATTGAACAGAAGGAGGAGAAGCCCTCCACCAAGGCAGCAGACAAGGGGGGTGCAAAATGAGCATACTTGTCAATAATAGGACGAAAGTCGTCGTCCAGGGCCTGACCGGTTCCCAGGGAAAATTTCACGCCCAGAAAATGAAAGATTACGGCACCAACATCGTCGCCGGTGTCGTGCCGGGCCGCGGCAACACCGAGGTCGACGGCACCCCGGTATTTGACACCGTTGAAGAAGCGATCCGTAACACCGGCGCCAACGCTTCCATCGTGTATGTGCCACCGGCCTATGCTGCAGACGCCATTATGGAGTCGGTTGACGCCAACCTTGACCTGTGTGTCTGCATCACCGAAGGCATTCCGGTCAAGGATATGATCCAGGTGAAGCGGCTGATGAAAACCAGCTCATCGCGCACCATGCTGATCGGGCCGAACTGTCCAGGTGTGATCACCCCGGGCGAATGCAAGATGGGCATCATGCCGGGCGAGATCCACTCCCCCGGCACCGTCGGCATCATCTCCAAGTCGGGAACGCTCACCTACGAGGCGGTCAAGCAGGTCGGCGCTTTCGGTTTTGGCCAGTCTACCTGCATCGGCATCGGCGGCGACCCGATCATCGGCCTGAAATATATCGACCTGCTGGAAATGTTCCAGTTCGATGCCCAGACGGAGTGCGTCGTGCTGATCGGCGAAATCGGCGGCCAGGCGGAAGTCAAGGCGGGTGAGTGGATCAAGCAGAACTTCAACAAGCCGGTGGTCAGCTTCATTGCCGGCCAGACCGCCCCCAAGGGGAAGCGGATGGGGCATGCCGGCGCCATCGTCTCCGGTGGCGACGATACCGCGGCAGCCAAAATGAAGGCACTGGAAGAATGCGGCGTGTACGTGGTGCAGTCTCCCGACGACATCGGCAAAAAGGTCGCTGAGGTGCTGGGGAAATAAGTCCTCTTCTTGAACATTTTTTGGGCCGGTGGAGCAGACTCCGCCGGCCCGTTTTTATTGCCCTGGAAACGCCTTGCGACCGGTCCATTGCAAAGGCCCTCTTTGCTCTGACCTGACAGCATACGGTCGCGTTTGCGGTTCAAACCCGATTGCCCCTATGTTATTCTGTGGTTGCAGCTCTTTCAAGCTCCGGGGAGGACGATGAGTTTCGGTTATCTGCTTCAGGCAATTGCAGTCATCGGTTTCGGCGCACTGTTCGGTGGACGTCTGGCCGCGCGTTTTCATATTCCGCGCGTGACTGGCTATCTACTGGTCGGCCTGCTGACCGGGCCCTCTTTTGCCAAACTGATCGGCATCGCCCCCTTGCTGCCGCTGCCGGCCCTGCATGATCTGCGCTACCTCAGCGATCTTGCCCTCGGCCTGATCCTGATGAACATCGGCGGCCTGATCCAACTCAACCACCTGCGCCGCTGGCGCAACCGGATTCTGATTTTCTCCGCCAGCGAAATCGGTTTGACCTTTCTGCTGGTCCTACTGGCGACTTCCCTGGTCAACTTTCTGATCCTGCACCAGGTCATCGGTGAATTCAACGTGGCCTCCACCTCCCTGCGCTTCGGACTGTTCCTCGGCATGATCGCTGTAGCAACAGCCCCCGCCGCCACCCTGATGGTCATCCGTGAATGTGAGGCAGATGGCCCGGTGACCGAGCTCGTGCTCACCCTGGTCGGCTTCAACAACCTGGTTTCGGTTCTCGGCTTCACGCTGCTGGCGCACTTCACCATCTTGCCCGATCCGAGCGCCAGCATCCTGCTGCTGCGTATGTGCGGCCCGGTCCTGCTGGGCGGGCTCCTCGGTTTTGCCCTGTCCCTCTGGGCGCAACGCCTTGAGCTGACCAGCGAACACAAGGTCCTGTTGATTGGCGGAGTCGCTGCCCTGATCGCTGTTTGTCGCGCCCTGTCGATCGATTTTTTGCTGGCCAGCCTTATTTTTGGACTGGTCTTCGCCAACAGCACCCCAACCTGGCACCGTCTGAGCACGAGCCTGCGCCAGGTCGATTACCTACTCTACATCGCTTTTTTCGTGATTGCCGGAGCCAATCTGCACCTTGAAACCCTGGCCCATATCGGCCTGCTCGGTGTCGCTTACGTGCTGGCACGGACCCTCGGTAAATGGCTCGGCGCGACCCTCGGCGCATGCTGGGGAGGATTTGGTGAGCGAGAAAGGGCGTTTGTCGGTCTGACCCTGCTGGCCCAAGCGGGCGTGGCCATCGGCCTTGCGGCCTCGCTGGCCCAGGCGTGGCCGGTTGGCGGCAAGATGTTGGAAACGGTGGTGCTCGGTTCGGTGGTCATCTTCGAGCTGATCGGTCCGCTGGCCGTCCGCCAGGGGTTGGTACGTGCCGGGGAAGTGCCGATTCTGTCGCTGCTGCAAAAACGCGCCCCGGTTGGCACCATCGAGGGTCTGCACAGTGTCGTGCATCATTTTCGACAGTCTCTCGGTCTGCCGGCAGGCCACAACATGCGTGATCCGGGCGACATCCTGGTGCAGCACATCATGCGCCAGAACGTGGAAACCGTTCAGGCCAGCATGCCCTTCAACGAACTGCTCAAGTTCATCGCCCACAGCCGCTATGATCGTTTTCCCGTCGTCGATGACCAGGGTCACTTCCTCGGCATGATTGATTACACCGAGATCCGGAATCTGCTGTTCGAGCCGACGCTGGCTCCACTGGTGGTTGCCGGCGACCTGGTAACCAGTGTCCAAAAAGCCTTGACCCCCGATCAACCGCTGCGGGCTGCCCTGAAAACCTTGCAGTTACATCGCAACATCAGCTACTTTCCGGTCGTGGATGAAGAGGACTCAACCATTCTGCGTGGTATCCTCAGCCAGAATGACGTGTTTGCCGCCTTCCGGAATCTGTCAGAGCAGGTCGACTAACGGAGCGGCGCCCCCTGTCGCAGAATCAAAAAGGGCGACCCTGTGGTCGCCCTTTTCCGTTCAACTCGTCGGCAAGTTCAATTGCCCCACTCCTTGAGAATTCCAGCCGCTTTTTTCGCCTCTTGAGAAGCGGGAAACCGTTCCACGGTGCGTTGCAGCAGCAAGCGGGCACTGGCCCGATCGCCAAGGGTGTCAAAGGCGAGGCCCTGTTTGAGCAGGGCCGCGGCCACCTTGGGATGGTCACCGTATTTCTGGATCACGTCTTCAAACTGCAGGATCGCTTTTTCGTAGTTTTTCTCGGCGTAGTAAGCTTCGCCGACCCAGTAGGCCGCGTTGATTGCCAGCGGATCTTCCGGGTAGCGCTTCAGAAAAGAAATCATCAGCTCACGCCCTTCGGCAAATCGCTGATCTTCCCGCAGCACCTTGAGCGCGCGCTCATACAAACCAGCCGGTGTTTCCGCAACCGGTGTGGGCGTCACTGCCGGGGCAGAGTTTGCCGACGTGACCGGAACCGCGGTCACCGCCGGAGCGGGCACGCCGCCTCCCGGAGAGACCGCTATCGGTGCTTCTCCCCGCTCCAGACGTGCCAACCGCTGGTCAAGGTCGGCAAGCTGCAGCATCAGGTCATCGCGCAGCAGGAGCATTTCCTGGCGGACTTCGTCCCGTCCGCGCACCAGGTCATCACTGTTACCCTGCAAACTCTGAACATCCACCCGCAGACCGTCAAGCCCAGCCTGGAAATCAGCCTGATTGCGGGCTAGGGTTTCCAGCCGTTCGCGTGCGCTGCCGGCCTGGTCACTCGTCAGTTCCTGCAAGGCCCGGTCAGAGGTATCGACGCGCCGCTGCAGCTCCATCACTTTGCGCTGGATCGCCAGGTCCTGCTCGGTCACCACACAGCCACTCACCAGCAGGGCGAGCAAAACGGCCAGGATAGGTCGCACAGCCATCTCCTTACTTCAAAAAAAGGGACCGCACCCACACGGGAGCGGTCCCTGAGTCTCAACGAATGATTAACGGATCGCCTTGAATTCCGCCCGACGATTCTGGGCCCAGCCTTGTTCGTCCGACTGAGCGACCAGCGGCTTTTCTTCACCGTAGGAGATCAATGACAGGCGGCTGGCGCTCACGCCCAGCGAAACCAGGTATTGCTGCGCGGCGGCGGCACGACGCTCACCGAGTGCCAGGTTGTATTCATCAGAGCCACGATCATCACAATGGCCTTCGATCACAACTTTGACACCGCTGTTTTCCTGCAGGTAAGCCGCGTTCTGCTTCAGGACAACCCGGGCTGCGTTGGTCAGGGTAAACTGGTCAAAATCAAAATTGATCCGCTGGAGACCTTTCACTGCGACATGGTCCGAGACGCCACTGCTACTCATCGAGCTACCATCCACACCCTTGACATCCGGCTGCTGGCTGACGTCAGTAGCGGCAACCTGACCCTGGCCGTCAGCGGTTGATGCTGAAGGAGGAGGCGTGGTCGCACAGGCCGCGAGCAGGCTGGTCAAGGCCAGAACCATCAGGGAATACTGCAAGGTACGCCAGATCTTCATGTCATTTACTCCTTAATGAAATCACATTTGAGTTCGTCTTACCTGCGGCCGGGACCTTCTCCCGTCCGCAGAAGCACGTATTGTAGCGGTTTCTCATACAAAAAACAACGTTGCCCCGTGCTTTTCGAGATATTGCCCGATTCGCCTCTGCTGGAGGCTGCCTACCAACGTCCCGACCAGGCCGGGTGGCTGCTGTCATCACCTGCCTCGGTCAAGCGCCGCGCACCTGTGCCATCGGCCCGCATGACGTAAATCGCTTTTTTGCCATCGGCGTCAGAGGAATAGACCAGGAAGCGCCCATCCGGACTCCAGCGTGGATGCTCCTGATTGCCCGGCCCGAAGGTCAGGCGGCGTTCGTCACTGCCGTCCGTCTTGATACTGTAGAGATCAAAACGGCCACCGGACTGCCGCGCAAAGGCAATACGGTCGCCCTTCGGACTCCAGGCGGGCGTGACGTTGTATTTGCCGTGGGTTGTCAGCCGGCGGGTCTCACCGGTATAGACGTTCACCGTAAACAGGTGCGGGTTGCCCAGCCGGTTGGAGACAAACACCAAGTGGCCACTGTCCGGGCTCCAACTCGGGTCAATGTCGATAGCCCAGTTGTTGGTCAGCCGTTTATGAATCGCTCCGCTGTAGCTGATCAGATAGATTTCGGGGTTGCCATCCTTGGTCAGGGTCACGGCGATTTCCCGCCCGATCGGCGCAAACCGGCCAGCCACGTTCAACCCCTGTCGCGAGGAGACCTTGGCCTCCTGGCCAGTATAGATCTCCTTGCGGTAGAGATCCGGATTATTGGCCACATAAGAGGTGAACGTCAGCTCCTTGCCAAGCGGTGAAAAATCAGGGTTGAGGACAATCGAGCGGTGATCGGTCAAGCGGACCGGCGCATGCCCGTCAACGTCCATCAGCCAGAGCTCCTTATTGCCAGTCTGCTTGGAGACATAGGCGATGCGTTGACTGAAGGGCCCGATTTCGCCGGTCAAATCTTTCAGAATCTGGTCGGCAAACGAATGGGCCATCCGCCGCACATCCGTGCTGCGTCCCAAGTAACGCCGTCCGCTCTTCAGACGCCGGTTGACCACATCGAACAGGCGCGCTTCGATCACCAGCTGATCCCCCTGCAGGGAGTAGGTCCCCTTGACCAGCAGATCAGCGCCGAGCAGGCGCCACTGGGCAAAATCGACTTGGGTGCTGTACAGCCCGATACGTTCGGCGTCACTCAGGAAGGACGCAGGATCGGCAAACCGGAACAGGCCGGTCAGATCAAGATCGGCGTTGAGGACCTCATTGATTTCGGCAGCGATCTCATCAACGGCAGCACCATCCGTGGGCAGGAATGTGGTGAGCGCCAGTGGCATTCGCTGCTCGCCGGGAGCGGAAATCTCGATCTCCGTTGCCGCCGTGGCCGTCAAGGGCAGCAGCAAGGCAAGGAGCAGGAAGTATTTGATCATGCGCATTTGTTTTCCTTTAGCGTTTCGCCGCGGCCATCTCTTTCAGGTTGAAAATCACCGTGAAATCTTCGTTACGAGGCAGTTTCTGCGCCAATTGTTTCGATTTGAGGATTGCTGTCTTGATCGAATCATCAAACTGGCTGCTGCCGGACCCCTCGAGAATGCGGTAACGCACCAAGGTGCCTGCGGCGGAATACTCCAGTTCAACGCGGGCCTCAATCGCAGCCAGGCGTGACTGATCAAGCAGGTAGGGCGACAGGGCCCAATTCTGCTGAATGGTCGCCTGAATGTAGTCGATGATGCTCACGCCAACTTCGCTGCCGGTCCCGGTCGGCATGCCGACCGGGACGGCGGCGGGAATCGTTGCCGGCGAAGCGTCCTGCAGGCTGGCCAGCCTATCTTTGAGGGCGTCGATCTCCGACTGGCGTTGTTCTTTTTCACGCATGGCCGACAGCCTTTGCTGCAAATCCAGTTCCTTCTTCTTGTCCGGCTTCGGCTTGACCGCCGGCGCGGTCGATTTGGCGGGAATTTTCACTTTCGGCTTGGCGGGCGCAACCGGTTTCGGCGGCACGGAAACCGCCTGTCGCTTGACCGGCGCCGGCTTCGACTTCACCTTCGGCCGCGGATCGGGACGACCGGCCTGCGGGTTGAGCACCGGCTTGTGCACCAGGTCGACATAGTAGACCGGTTTCGATTCACGGCGGGTCGACCCGAACCAGCCTCCGGCGAGAATCAAAACCATCACTAGGTGCAAGACCAGCGAAGCCAGTAGCCAACGACCAAACCTGGTGTCGGCGTGATAATGCTCTGTCATATTCTGCAATCGGTCAGCGTGCATGCGTCTCTGTCCGGACCTGTCAGCGCACCGGCTCCTGGGCGACCATGCCAAGCTTGGCGACACCGGCCTTCTTCATGGCGGCCATGACCTGCACCACCCGCCCATAAGGAACCTTCTTGTCTGCCTCGAGGTAAACCGTTTTGTCCTCTTTGCTACTCAGCACCTGCTGTAGCACAGGGATCAGCTTATCGGTATCCGCCACCTGATTCTTGCCGACCAGCAGGGTCCCCTTGCGCGTCACCGTCACGATCAGAGGTTCTTTGGCCGCCGCCAAGTTGGGCGCATTCTCTATCTCCGGCAAGGCGACATCAACCCCTTTTTCCATCATCGGCGCGGTAACCATGAAGATGATCAGCAGCACCAGCATGACATCGACAAAGGGTGTGACGTTGATTTGAGCCAGGGCGCTGCGGCGCCGGCTCTCTCTTTGGCCGACTTCCATGTTAATGACTCCGGGTCATGCGCTGTACGATATTGAGCATTTCCTGGCTGAAGTTATCCATGTCGCCGATCAGGACGTTGATTTTATTCAGAAAATGGTTATAGCCGATAACCGCCGGGATCGCAGCCACCAGGCCGATTGCCGTCGCAACCAGAGCTTCGGAAATTCCCGGGGCGACTACTGCCAGTGAAGCGCTGCCGGTCTGGCCAATGCCGTGGAAAGCATCCATGATGCCCCAGACGGTGCCGAACAGGCCGATAAAGGGCGCCGCTGAGCCGGTGGTTGCCAGAAAGGTCAGGTACTTCTCCAGGCGATGCGTTTCCGAAGTCATGGCGCGGCGTAACACCCGGGCGACCCGTTCCTGTTCGCCGAGATCGGCACTCAGGTGCTCTTCTTCCGGGCCATCCCCAGCGCGGCGGCTCTGCATCAGCTCCTGGTAGACATCGCGAAACAGAACGGCCAGAGGAGAATAACGGAACTCTTTCAACCCCTGGCTGATGGCATCAAACCGTTTCTTTGACCAGAAAAACTCGAGAAACGCCTCCGACTGGCGCATCGCCCGCTGCACCACCAGAAACTTGTGAAGGATGATGGCCCAGGAGACCACCGAGAAATACACCAGAATCAGCAGGACCAGTTTGACCACCAGCCCGGCATTCAGCACTAGTTCCAAAATTTGTCTCCTTGCATCGCTATTTGGTCGAAGCGGGAAGCCCGCAACACGCTTAAATTAGCCGCCTCCCGGCAGGGAAGTCAACCGGGAAGGGGGTTTCCGGGGAACAGCTCTCTTCCGAAGAAGGTCCCGCCGCTTTATGTTTTCAAATAGTGCGCCAACTGCCCCTGAACATAACGTGCCGTGCCGCTCTCCGGGGAACGTTCAACCAGACGCCGCAAAGCGGCGATGTCATCCAGGTCGTCCCAGGGCGTCAGTTCACGGTAAACCCGCCCAGCCCGGCTGGCTCGTTCGCGGGTCGCAACAAGCACCTGGTTGCTGCTCCAGGGGATGTCGACAAACAGTTCCGGCACGGGCTGTTTCAAACCGAGCAGGGCGTAGCCGCCGTCCAGGCAAGGAACGGTTACCACGTCGACCTCTTCGAGGGCCGCCAGCGCTTCGTCAATCAGGGCTTCCGGCAAATCGGGGCTATCGGAGCCGATCAACAACACCGGGCCGCCTCCCGCCGCAAACAACTGCGCCACCGCAGTCTGCAAGCGCAGACCCAGGTCACCACCACTCTGCGGCACCCGCAGCATCTCCGGAAAAGCTCGCTTGAACCAGTCGGCATCACCGGCATAAAACAGCACCATGCGAACCGGACACTCCCACAACCCCTGCACGGTCTCCGCCAGGGCCACCTGGCAGAGGCGGGCCGCCTCCACGTCAGTGAGAGGGGGACAGAGACGGGTCTTGACTGCGCCGGGTACCGGCTGTTTGGCAAACAGGGCCAAGATAGGCCCTGGGCTTTTAAACGGTTGTAAAGAAACTGGTTTATCCACGTTGTCCACAGACTTATCCACTTTGGTTGCGTTCGACGGAAGCATACGCCGAATGGTTGTGTATCGATTCGAAATTTTCACACTGCACCCGGAACCAGGTCACATTCGGCTCACGCAACAGCCGCTCGGTCACGGCGCGCACCACATCTTCAACAAACATCGGATTGTCATAGGCCTGCTCTGTCAGCGCCTTCTCATCCTCACGCTTCAGCAGAGCAAACACGGGCGCGCTACCGCAGCCCTCGACCCATTCGATCAACTCCTCGATCCAGACATGGTCGCGATACCTGATCTCGACATTCACGGCGCTACGCTGGTTGTGGGCACCGCGCGCGCTGATCTCCTTGGAGCAGGGGCAAAGCGAGGTCATCGGCACCGTCACGCCGAGGACAAAATCGTATATCTCTCCTAGACTGCCGGCCATGCGGCACTGATACTCCATCAGACTGGCTGCGCCCGATACCGGCGCCCGCTTCTCGATGAAGTAAGGGAACTCCAGTTCCAGGTGCGCCCGACTGGCATCAAGCCGCTGTTTCATCTCGCGCAGCACCGCGCCCATGCGATCGATGCCGACTTCGCCGTGATACTGGTTGAGAATCTCCACGAAGCGGCTCATGTGGGTGCCCTTGAAATGATGGGGCAGGTCCACATACATGTTGATGCGCGCCACTGTCTGCTGGCGCTCCTTGCTCCGGTCCATGACCACGATCGGGTAATGGATATCCTTGACGCCCACCTTATCAATGGCAATGTTGCGGGAATCGGGAGCATTCTGCAGGTCCGGCATGGCCGCTTCGCCACCCTGTCTGCGTTGCGTTAATTCTTTGTCTTCAGGCTGTTTGGTCATTGTGTCGTGTCCAGACTGTCTTGCGTTGCTTTTGCCTTGTACGAGACTCCGGTTATGCGTCCCGCTGCTCATAGGCCACCGGGTCCGCGCAGCCCGCCTCGGCGAAACCTTTCAGCCGCAGCACGCAGGAATCGCAGTGGCCACAGGCGAGCCCCGCCGGCGAGGGGTCGTAGCAGGAATGGGTCAGGGCGTAGTTGACACCGAGTTCTTGTCCGGTCCGGATAATGTCCGCCTTGCTGAGATGCAGCAGCGGCGCGTGCACCCGGAACCGGCCGGTCTGCTCAACCCCGGCGCGCGTCGCCAAATTAGCCAGGGTTTCAAAGGCCGCAATATATTCAGGCCGACAATCAGGGTAGCCGGAATAATCGAGGGCGTTCACACCGATGTAGATATCGAAGGCGCCGAGCACTTCGGCCCAGCTGAGCGCGAAGCTAAGGAAAATGGTGTTGCGAGCCGGCACGTAAGTCGTGGGAATTTCCTCGTCCATCGGCCGGTCCTTCGGTACAGCCAACTCGGAGGTCAGGGAACTGCCGCCGATCTGACGCAGATCGATCTGCACCAGCTGATGCTCCACCGCTCCGACCTGCGGAGCGTACTCGCGCGCCTTGTCCAGCTCAATCGAATGCCGCTGGCCATACGCAAAGCTCATGGCGTAGGGATCAAACCCGTCGGCTCGGGCGATTGCCATGCAGGTGGTGGAATCGAGCCCGCCACTGTAAAGAACTACCGCTTTTTTTGCCATACACGCACGTCGTCCTGTCATGAAAGTTGTCGATCGATCATTCTAGCATAGCCGGACACCCGGGAAAACCGGCAAAACGGTTGCTCGGGGCCAATTGACTGTGTTATTAGTGGCAATTCTCTTGCTTCAAAGGTGCCCATCGTGTTTGCGAAACTGCCGAAATATGTTCGCGTGCTGATTTACCTCGGGTTGGCCTGCCTGGTGCTGGCGATGCTCAGCCCGGTTGCTGCCTACCTCTACGTGGCCAAATCCTTGCCGCGGGTGGATACGCTCTCTGACTATCAACCGCCGGTCATCACACGGATCTACAGCGATAACGGCACCGTCATTGCCGAACTCTACGAAGAGCGCCGGATTGTCGTCCCCGTATCACGCATGCCGAAGCAGCTGATCCAGGCTTTTGTCGCTGCGGAAGACTCCAACTTCTTCAAACATCAGGGAATCGACCTGGTTTCAATCACCCGGGCAGCGCTCAAAAACATCAAGGCGGGCGGCATCGTCCAGGGCGGCAGCACTATTACCCAGCAGGTTGCCAAGAGTCTTTTGCTGACGCCCGAGAAAAAATTCGAGCGTAAATTCAAGGAAGCGATTCTCGCTTACCGCATGGAAAAGCGGCTGTCCAAGGAGGAGATTCTTTATCTCTACCTGAACCAGATTTTCCTGGGGCATGGCGCTTACGGTGTTCAGGCCGCAGCTGAAAACTTTTTTGACAAGAACGTCGAGGAACTCAGCCTGGCGGAATGCAGCCTGATGGCCGGCCTGCCGCAGGCACCGAGCCGCTACTCACCCTACCGTCATTATGAACGCGCCCGGGAACGGCAGAAGTATGTCCTCAGGCGCATGATCAAGGAAGGCTTCATCACTGCCGTGGAAGCGGAAGAGGCCCTGGCGGTCGAGATGGAAATCCGCCCGCGCGTCAACCAGCACATCGCAGATGCCGCGTACTTTACTGAGCAGGTGCGCCGCGATCTCCAGAAGCGCTACGGCCACGAGCGGCTCCATACCGGGGGACTGCAGGTTCACACCAGCATCAACCTTGACATGCAGCTGGCCGCTCAACGAGCAGTTCGCGCCAACCTGCGTGACCATGACAAACGCCAGAAATACCGTGGGCCGATTGCGGTTTTGACTCCAGAAGAAGAAACCACCCTCCTCGAGGAACAAACCGCACAGCTGGAGGAGACCCCTCTTGCAACCGGGGCTCTCTATGATGCAGTCGTCACCGGGAGTAAAAAAGGCCAGATCCTTGTTCGGTTGGCTGATCGCACCGGCCAGATTGCCCTTGCGGACACAGCCTGGGCGGCCCCTCTGCAGGTCGTCGCCCGAACTGTCGCCCCTGCGGGCAACGCCGACACGGGCCGGACCCTGCTGCCGGCAGGTTCAAAAATCCGGGTGAGGCTTCTGGAGCTTCCGGAGCAAGGGCTGTTGCCACTCGCTCTCGAGCAGGACCCGGTCGCTCAGGGCGCCCTGCTGGCCATGGACCCACGCAACGGTCTGATCAGGGCGATGGTCGGCGGCTACGATTTCCGCACCAGCCAGTTCAACCGTGTGATCCAGGCACGCCGCTTGCCCGGCTCCGCCATAAAGCCGCTCATCTATGCCGCCGCTCTCGATAAAGGCTACACCCCTGCCACAGTCATCCTCGATACGCCGCTGATTTACAAGGAACGCCTGGAAGATGGTGATATCAAGGAGTGGAAACCGAAAAATTATTCCAAAAAGTTTTACGGGCCAGTGCCGGTCCGCACCGCCCTGGCCAAATCACATAACGTGATTACCATCAAGATCCTCGAAGACATCGGCGTGCACTATGCGGCCAACTATGCCCGCAAGCTCGGCATCACCTCGCCTCTAGCTGAAGATCTGACCCTCGCCTTGGGGTCGTCTGCCGTCACCCCCATGGAACTAGCTGGCGCCTATACCGTTTTGGCGAATGGCGGCGTACGGGTCGCACCAACCTATATCACCCAGGTTCTCGACCGCGACGGCAAGATCCTTGAATCGATTGACCCGGCGGATTTCCCCGGCGGTCCGCAGCCCGGCCAAAGCCTGGTTCAGCAACCGCGTGTCCGTGTGATCAGCCCGGAAACAGCTTACCTGACCACCAATCTGCTGGAGAGCGTTGTTCAGAAAGGCACCGGTTGGCGCGCCAAGGTGCTGAAGCGGCCGACAGCCGGCAAGACCGGCACGACCAATGATCTCAAAGATGCCTGGTTTGTCGGCTACATCCCGCAGATGTTGACTGTCGCCTGGGTCGGCTACGACCAGGAGAGGCCGCTTGGCAAAAAAGAAACCGGCTCGCGAGCAGCGGCGCCGGCTTGGGTGGAGTTTATGAAAGAAGCCGTTGCAGACCTGCCGGTGGAGGAGTTCCCGGTGCCAGACGCCATCGAGTTCCGCCCCATCGATCCGGGCACCGGCCTGCTGGCCCCCGAAGACTCTCCCGAAGTGGTCATTGAGGCCTTTGCGCCGGGCACCGCCCCAGTCCGCTACGCCTTGGAGGAGAAGACGCCCCAAGCGCGCGACTTCTTCCGCCTCGACCTGGAAGAGAACTAACCTCCCTACTTGCTGCGATCAACCCCGATTTGCGGACAACACCCCAGCACCGGACAGCGGGAGCACCAGGCGGTTTGCGCCCGGCAACACTGCCGCCCATGAAAAATCAGGACATGGGCCGTCTGGGTCCAATGCTGCGCCGGCAGCAGAGCGCACAACTCCCGCTCCACCTGTTCCGGCTGACGGCTCTGCGCCCAGCCGAGCCGTCTCGCCACCCGCCCGACATGGGTATCGACCACCATTCCCGGCACGTCAAAGGCATTCCCGAGCAGGACATTGGCTGTTTTTCGGCCGACACCCGGCAGCAGAACCAGGGCTTCCATCGTCGCAGGCACAATACCGCCATGCTGACCAGTTACCTGTTGGGCGCAGAGAATCAGGTTGCGCGCCTTGTTGCGGAAAAATCCGGTCGAGCGAATCAGCTCTTCCAGCTCAACCGGCTCGGCCACAGCCAGCTCCGCCGGGCCGGGATAACGGGCGAACAGACCTGGTGTGACCTGATTCACTCTCACATCCGTGCATTGCGCTGAGAGGATGGTGGCAACCAACAGCTGCCAGGGCGATGTGTGCACGAGAGCACAATGGGCGTCCGGGTAGGTTTGTTCCAGTTGACGTAGTGTTTGCAGCGCCTGTTTCTGTTGGCTGTTATCTGGAGTCATAATGGTGTGATCTAGGTGGCTTATCAACGATATCCACAAAGTTTTCCACAGAGCTAGCCGGGAGCCGCCTCCATGCGACGGCCGGTCAGACAGGGCAGGGGGATGGATCGCTGCGTGTCACAGACCTGCACCGTCAGGGTCAACGGCAGATGCTTGGAGGCCTGGCGAGCCAGGATGCTGCGGTTGATCGATGCATCGAGCACCCGGACTCCGCCCCGTAGGTAGGCGCGGTCCCGATCGAACAGGGGATACAAAGAGGGGTAGGTCGCTCGCCAGAACGGCTTGTGGACGCGGCGCAGGATCGACCCCAGCTCCAGGTTGCCGGGCCCCCAGATAAAATCGGCAAAATCGCCAAGCAGCAGGACCGGGCAAACCAGGGAAGGGTTGCCGAGCAGCTCTGGACCGAGCAAGGTTTCGATCTGCTGCCGGCGAAACCGGGGAAAGGTATCCAGGCAGACGTTCAGCAGGTGCAGCCGCCGGCCGCCAAGGTCGACATCCGCCCGCAGAACCCCACCACCATAACCCAGGTCAAACCTCTGTACCCCGCGCATCGGCAGATGTGACAAGAAGACCAGGTCTCCGCAGGTCACGTCCCGGTAGACCTTTGACCCGAGACGCTCCGCCAAGTAGGGCAGCACATCCGCATGATTCGCCTGGCTGAGACCCTGAATGGCGACAATATCTGCTGCGGCGTCCGCAATGGTATGCAGGATTCGGTCGAGGTTCGGCTGGCCGTCCGTACCACGGCAACGCTGAACATTATAGGTCATGATGCGGGTTGTGATCATTCCAGCCTCATCAGCGAAATGTTCGCGGAACCCCCTTACTGCTCGTTTGTAACCCGCCGCACGCTCTGAATGACCACCGTTTCAACCGGCAGATCAGCAAACATTGGGCTCTTCCGGGAGGTTTTGCTGTTGGCAATGCGATCGACCACATCCATCCCGGCAACGACTTTGCCGAACACAGCGTAGCCATACCCCTGTCGGGTTTTATTGCGCTGGTTGAGGAAGGCATTGTCCTTCAGGTTGATGAAGAACTGGCTAGTGGCACTGTCGACCACCTGGGTGCGCGCCAGAGCAATGGTGCCGCGGCTGTTGCGCAAACCGTTGGCAGCCTCGTTGAGAATCGCCGGGCGCGTCGGTTTTTTGTGCAGGTCGGCACTGAAACCACCACCCTGAATCATGAAATCATCAATCACCCGGTGAAAAATGGTGCCGTTGTAAAATCCGGCATCCACATACGCCAGGAAGTTGGCGACCGAAAGTGGCGCCTTCTGGTCATCCAGCTCCAGGGTGATATCGCCGGAACTGGTTTCCATCAGCACGGTTTCCACCGCCAGGGCCGGCCCGGCACAAAGCAGAAACATCAACATAGTCATCCAAAGCAGTCGCTGCATATCGCTTATCCTTTCGCGGTCGATGCCATCAAGCGTCAGAGCCGGTGTCATTATCGGGTCGACCGGTCTGGTGCTCCGGCTTGAGATCGCGCATCATCAAATCCGTCACGGCCTGCCGCGGATCCTTGCCAGCATAGAGAATCAGGTACATCTGGGTCGTTAACGGCAAGTCGACGCCGAGCTTCTGCGCCAGCTGGTAGGTTGACAGGGTGGTTTTGACGCCTTCAGCGACCATCCGCATGGTGCCGAGGATTTCGTCCAGGCTGCGACCCTTCCCAAGCTCTATGCCGACAGAGCGGTTGCGTGACAGATCGCCGGTGCAGGTCAACACCAGGTCACCCATCCCCGCCAAGCCAGCAAAGGTTTCCGCCTGCGCACCTTTCGCCTTGCCGAGCCGCGCCATTTCCGCCAGACCCCGGGTAATCAGGGCCGCCCTGGTGTTGTAACCGAAGCCGAGGCCGTCACTCACCCCGGCAGCCAGGGCGATAACGTTCTTCAGGGCACCGCACAATTCGACCCCGACGACATCCGCATTGGTGTAGACCCGGAAATAGTCGGTGCTGAACAGGTCCTGCACCTGATCCGCCACGGTACTGTCAGTGGCCGCCACGGCAACCGCGGTCGGCTGTTCGGCGGCGACCTCCTTGGCAAACGACGGGCCCGACAAGTAGGCACACCGGTCGGCAATGTCGCCGCCGAGGACCACGGTCAACACCTCTGACATCGTCAACAAGGTGTCGTTTTCGATCCCTTTGGCAGCGGAAATCAGCAGGCAGTCGTCCGGAATATCCGTCACCATCTGACTGACAACCGTTCTCATCACCTGTGACGGCGGCACCAGCAGCAGCACCTGCCGGTCAGCAACCGCGTCACGGAGCTGGTTCGTGTACCGCAACCGCGGATCGAGCTCAAAATCAGGCAGGTACAGATCATTGACGCAGGTTTCTGACATCCGGGCGGCCAAGTCTTCCTCGTAAACCCAGAGGATGACATCCAGCCCCTTCTTGGCAAGCAGGTTGGCCAGGGCGGTTCCCCAGCTCCCGGCACCGATGACACCGATACGCATCTTCTGTCCTCTCGCTCAACTGACGATGATCTCAGATCGCTTTTTTCTTCTTGGCGATTCTGGCGCGCACTTTCTCAATTTTCTGCTGCAAGACGTCCGGGTTTTCATAGCCTTCAAGCTGTTCGAGAACCTGCAACGCCTTCTGCAGTTCCTCCTGTTCCTCCAAAACAGCCGCGAGCCCGAACTGTGCCTCTGGCACGTAGGCGCTGTCAGGCCAACGCTCGGCAATCAGCCGGTAAGCACCGGCAGCCTCCGGCAGTTGCCCCTCCAGGGCATAGGTCACCGCAACCCGAAACTGAACTTCCGGTGCCAGCGCACTGTCAGGGAAGTTCTTCAAGTGGCTGGCGAATTCGATCCGGGCCTGCTCGAAATTATTCAACCGAAAATAGCTGTCGGCAATTTCGTACTGGACCCAGTCGGCACTGTCTGCCTCCCGCTCCTGCACCTTCTGATACGCCTCAATCGCCCGGCTGAAATCCTCCAGACGATATTTGTAAATGCCAGCCACCTGCCGGTAGGCTTCGGTCAGGCGGGAGTCCTCCGGGTAGTCGCGCTCCAGAAGAAGATAACACATCAGCGCTTCCTGGTAATCTCCCAGGTAACGATTCAGGATATCCGCTCTCTGAAACAGCGCATCGGGAGACCGCGTAAACTCTGGATATTGCGTATAGAGACGATGAAACTGTTCCGCCGCATCGGCAAAGTGCTCTGCCTGTAGCAACTGTTGTGCCTTGACAAAGCGGGCCTCAAGGAGTTCTTCCTGATTGGCGCGATACCAGACAAATCCTGCAATCAGACAAAGCACCAGCAGGACAGCACCGAGGATCAGGGTCGTTTGTTTACGCGTCTTCCCCTGGCGCCGGAGTTCCTCCTGCAGGAGTTGCTTCTTCAGTTTCTGTATGTCCTTCATCTTCATCTTTTTCTGCAAGTTTCGCCACGGCAACAATCCGCTCGCCCGCTTCCAGGACCATCAGGCGCACCCCTTGCGTGTTACGGCCAATGACCGAGAGAGCGCCGACCCGGGTGCGCAGCACCTTGCCGCGGTCAGTGATAAACATCAGGTCGGAATCATCATCCCCCAGCTTGATGTCGACCACCAAGCCGTTTCGATCGGAGGTTTTAATGGTGATGATCCCCTTGCCGCCACGGCTCTGCACCCGGTACTGGTCCAGAGCTGTGCGCTTGCCGTAACCATTTTCGGTCACCGTCACCAGAGTCGCAGCGGTTGCATCCGAGACTACCTCCATGCCGATCAGGCAATCCCCCTTGTCGAGCATCATGCCTCGCACGCCGCGCGCTGTGCGGCCCATCGGCCGCGCTCCCGCTTCCGGGAAGCGGATCGATTTACCGCACTTGCTCGCCAGCAGGATGTCCATGTTGCCATCGGTCAGGCGAGCCGCAATCAGGCTGTCATCATCATCGATCGTCAGGGCGATGATGCCGCCTTGGCGCGGATGAGAGTAGGCCATCAGCTCGGTCTTCTTGACCGTGCCGTTGCGCGTGGCGGTGATGATGTACTTGCCTTCCACGAATTCCTTGACCGGCAGGATCGTCATGACCTGTTCGTCTGATTCCAGATTCAGCAGGTTGACAATCGCCTTACCACGCGCAGCGCGACCACCCTGCGGGATTTCATGCACCTTGAGCCAGTAGAGCTTGCCGCGATCGGTGAACACCAGGATGTAGCTGTGAGTCGAGGCGATGAACAGGTTTTCGACGAAATCCTCGTCCTTCGGCCGCATGCCGGTCTTGCCCTTGCCACCGCGCCGCTGGGCACGGTAGAGCGAGACCGCATTGCGCTTGATGTAGCCGGAGTGAGACACGGTGACGACCATATCCTCTTCCACAATCAAGTCTTCGATCGACAGGTCGGCGGTCATTTCGACAATCTCGGTGCGCCGCACATCGGCGTAGCGCTCCTTAACATCGAACAGTTCGCCCTTGATGATCCCGAGAATTTCCGCTTCGCTGCCGAGAATTTCCTTGAGCCGCTTGATCAGCGCAACGACCTGGTTGTATTCATCGACGATCTTGTCACGTTCGAGCCCGGTCAGGCGGTGCAGACGCATTTCGAGAATCGCCTGGGCCTGAATGGCGCTCAGCGCGAAGCGGTCGATCAACCGCTGCTTCGCTTCGGCCGGGTTGGCGCTGGCCTTGATAACCTGGATCACTTCGTCGAGGTTGTCGAGGGCGATCTTGAGGCCTTCGAGAATGTGAGCGCGCGCTTCAGCTTTTTTCAGCTCGAACAGGGTCCGCCGGGTGACGATCTCCTTGCGGTGCTCAATAAATTCGCTGAGCACTTCGCGTAAAGCGAGGACCCGCGGCTGGCCATTGACGATCGCCAACATGATGATGCCGAAGGACGATTGCATCGGGGTCCGCTTGTAGAGCTGGTTGATGATCACCTGGGGGATGGTGTCCCTCTTCAGCTCAATCACGATGCGCATGCCGTCGCGGTCCGACTCGTCGCGCAGGTCGGAGATTCCCTCAATCTTCTTCTCCTTGACCAGGTCGGCGATCTTTTCGATCAGGCGCGCCTTGTTAACCTGGAAGGGTATCTCGTTGACCACAATACTCTCGCGGCCGGTGCGGCTGTTCTGCTCCACCAGGGCCCGGGCCCGCATCTGGATGATGCCGCGGCCGGTGCGGTAAGCCTCCTTGACCCCTTCATGACCGAGAATAAACCCGCCGGTGGGAAAGTCGGGTCCGGGGACATGCTCGAGCAACGCTTCGTCATCGATTTGCGGGTTTTCGATCATCGCCACCAGGGCATTAATGACCTCGCCAAGGTTGTGCGGTGGGATCTTGGTGGCCATGCCGACCGCGATCCCCTCAGAACCGTTGACCAGCAGGTTCGGATACTTGCAGGGCAGAACCAACGGTTCCTCGAGGGAATCGTCGTAGTTAGGCCCGAATTCGACCGTTTCCTTGTCGAGGTCGTTGAGCAGTTCGTGGGCCAACCGATCCATGCGGACTTCTGTGTAACGCATGGCCGCTGCGGAATCGCCATCAACCGAACCGAAGTTGCCCTGACCGTCCACCAGCGGGTAACGCATGGAGAAATCCTGCGCCATGCGCACGATGGTGTCGTAAACCGCGGAATCACCGTGCGGGTGATACTTACCAATGACATCACCGACCACGCGCGCTGACTTCTTGTATGCCTTGTTGTAGTCGTTGCCCAGTTCGTTCATGGCGAACAGGACGCGCCGGTGCACCGGCTTGAGGCCGTCACGGACATCGGGCAAGGCCCGGCCGATAATGACGCTCATCGCATAGTCCATATAGGACTTGCGCATCTCATCTTCGATGTTGACCGTAATTCTATTCTGTTCAGAAAGCATAGAGGATTTTCCTCCGGAAAATCAGGGTGTTAAATATCCAAATTCGACACGTTGAGGGCGTTTCTTTCAATGAACTCACGGCGCGGTTCGACCTGATCGCCCATCAGCACGGTGAAGATCTGCTCGGCCTCGATGGTGTCCTCGACCTTGACCTGCAACAGCACCCGCTTGTCGGGATCCATGGTGGTCTCCCAGAGCTGCCCCGGGTTCATCTCGCCAAGACCTTTATAGCGCTGGATGTACTGGCCCTTTTTCGCGCGGTTGATAAAAAAGTCGAGCAGCGCCTTGCGCGATTTAACCTCTGTGGCCTCGCCGTCTTCCTTGCTGACAAAGGCACTGCCATTGTGACAGATATCTTCAACCAGCCTGTAGGCCTGCAGCAGCAGCTTGTATTCGTACATCGACAAGCTTTCGAGGACCTTCTGGTCGATATAGGAACGCAGGTTGCCGCGCTGATAGAAAATCCGCGGCGGGTCATTCTGAACCTGAATATCGGCTTCCGGCTCAATCTGGCGCAGTTTGGCCGCCAGCGGTTCGAGGTCGAGCAGGTCGGCAAAACCGTTCTGCAGTTTGCCGCGGACGAACACCTCGAGGACTTCCGGATTGACCCCTTTGATCACCATTTTGTCGAAGTGTTCGTTGTAATCGATAATGTGGCGCAGGGTCGGGATGATCTGCTTGCCGCGCAAAACCTTGCCGCTCTTTTCGAGATGGACGGTCATACCCTCAACACCCTCGTCAAGCAGGTAGTCCTGCAGGGATTCTTCATCCTTGAGGTAGAGCTCCCGCTTGCCGCGCTTCACCTTGTAGAGCGGCGGCTGGGCGATGTAGAGATGACCCCGCTCCACCAGCTCCGGCATCTGCCGGAAGAAGAAGGTCAACAGCAGGGTGCGGATATGGGAGCCATCGACGTCGGCGTCAGTCATGATGATGATGCGATGATAGCGCAGCTTGGCGATGTCGAAATCATCTTTGCCGATGCTGGTGCCCATTGCCGTGATCAGGGTGCGAATCTCATTGGAGGTCAGCATCTTGTCAAAGCGGGCTTTTTCGACATTGAGAATCTTGCCCTTGAGCGGCAGGATCGCCTGATAGCGCCGTTCACGGCCCTGCTTGGCGCTACCGCCGGCCGAGTCGCCCTCGACCAGGTAGAGTTCGCAGAGCGCCGGATCCTTTTCCTGGCAATCCGCCAGCTTGCCCGGCAGGGCGAGTCCTTCAAGCGCTCCCTTGCGCCGGGTCAGGTCGCGCGCCTTGCGGGCCGCCTCCCGGGCACGGGCCGCCTCGATCCCTTTTTCCAGAATCTTGCGGGCGACCGACGGGTTCTCTTCCAGATACTCGGCCAACTTCTCGTTCATCATGCTCTCGACAAACCCCTTGATCTCGGAGTTGCCAAGCTTGGTCTTGGTCTGACCTTCAAATTGTGGGTCGGGCACCTTGACCGAGACGATCGCCGCCATGCCTTCGCGCAAGTCGTCGCCAGAAATCGAGTGCTTGATATTCTTCAGCAGATTGTTAGCCGTGGCGTAGGTGTTCATAGTGCGCGTCAGCGCCGCCTTGAATCCGACCAGATGGGTGCCACCTTCATGGGTGTTGATATTGTTGGCAAACGAGAAGAGTTTTTCATCGTAAGCGTCGTTGTATTGAATGGCGATCTCGATACCGACCCCTTCCTTGGTCCCGGAAAAGAAGAGCGGCTTCGGGTGGAGGGGCGTCTTTGCCCGGTTCAGATACTCGACAAAGGAAACGATACCGCCCTCGTAGTGAAAAACGTGGCTCTTGTCACTACGCTCATCGACGATTTCGATCTTGACGCCAGCATTCAGAAAGGCGAGTTCGCGCAACCGCTGTGACAGGGTTTCAAAGGAAAAATCATCCGTTTCGAAGATATCGGTGTCTGGCCAGAACAGGATGCGTGTGCCGCGCCGCTTGGTGGTGCCATCTTCCACGAGGGCGCTGGTGGGAACGCCCTTTTCGTAATTCTGGCGGTAGATTTTACCATCGCGCCGGATTTCCAGCTCGAGCCGTCTCGACAGGGCATTTACAACAGAAACTCCCACGCCGTGCAAACCACCCGACACTTTGTAGGAATCACTGTCGAATTTGCCGCCGGCGTGCAGAACAGTCATGACGACTTCAGCTGCCGGCTTCTTTTGTGTCGAGTGCATATCAACCGGGATGCCACGGCCATTATCAGTGACGGTCACCGAGTTATCGACATGGATAATGACCTTGATGTCATCACAGAATCCCGCCAGGGCTTCGTCGATGGAATTATCCACCACCTCGTAAACCAGATGATGCAAGCCCTGTGCAGACGTTGAACCGATATACATCGCCGGTCTTTTGCGTACAGCAGAAAGACCTTCGAGTACCTTGATGCTATCGGCATCGTAGCTCTTGTTCAGTTTTTGGGTCATACGTTCCTCATTTGCCTCAATCGGTTGTTATTGCTCCGCGGTTCACTTCGAAATACTTGACTTCCGAAGGTTCCCGGTTCCCTAAAATTTGAGGCCGCGTCGTTGTTAAAAAAACCTGGCCACGCCGGTTTAGTAGAAAATTGAAAAAACCCTGCTCCCGGCGCTGATCCAGTTCACTGGTCAGGTCATCCAGCAGAAGCACGGGTGGTTCACCAAGTTGCTTTTCCAGACCAATCACCTGGGCTGCTTTGAAAGCCAGGAGAAAACTGCGTTGTTGGCCCTGTGAGCCGAAGGTTTTCAAGTCCCTGTCAGCAATCAGAAACTGCGGATCGTCGCGCTGTGGTCCCGCCAGCGTCTGCCGCAACTGTTTTTCGCGAACAGAGAGTTTCTTCAACTGTTCGTAAAGCTGTTCCACCATCTGTCCCGATTCCTGCAACGTAACAGGATAACGGATATCCGGTCGCTCATCATCTTCAGCAAATTGCTGGTAAGCCTGATGCAGGTACGGCATGAACGCCTGCAGGAACAGTACCCTGTCCCGTTGTATGCGACTGCCGGCTTCAGCCAGGCTCCGCGTCCAGGGTTCAAGTTCTTGCGCAGACACGTCCTGTTTCAGGAGATTGTTACGCTGCTTTAAAACTCTACTAAAGCTTTGGAACCGGTCCAGGTAACCTGGATCCTGCTGGACAATCGCACGATCCAGCAATGCCCTGCGCCCGGAAGGATAACCCTTCACCAGACCCATCTCTTCCGGGGTAAACAGAATAGGCCGCAAATACCCCAGAAATTCACTGAGTTTACTGACTTTTTTGCCGTTCAGGCTGGGTGTCCTGCCCTGCTTGCCAAGTGCCAGTTCGATACGATGTGTGACCTTGCCCAATTCAACCTGACCACCAACGTACGCCTGCTCACTCTGGTGCTCAATAAAATCACCGCCCCTGGCGTTGCGAAAGCTCTTCAGGTGGCCCAGCAGGTAGATCGCTTCCAGTAAATTTGTTTTTCCCTGGGCGTTGTTGCCCCATATCACGTTAAAACCGGGACTCCAAGAAAGCTCCGACTCTGCCAGATTACGGAAATGTCGTACATGTAAGGCATTCAACACCATGAATCACAACCATCTGGAAGAGAACACACTTTCCTGTTTTTCTCTAAAGACGCATCGGCATGACAACGGCCAGGAAACCATCTTCTTCTTCAGAGAGAAACAGTCCAGGAGAAAGATTATCCTTGAGGACCAGTCGAATCTGCTCATGATCCTGAACCTGTAAAATATCCAGCAGGTAACGGGCATTGAAACCGATCGAGAATTCTGGTCCTTGGTAATCCATATCCAATTCTTCACGAGCATCACCGAGCTCCGGATTGGAGGAAGAAACTTCCAGCAATCCTGGCTTCAGCATCATTTTTACGCCTCGTGATTTCTCACTCGATAAAATAATCATTCGTCGCAGCGCATGTAGCAACGGATCAACAGCGATGCGTGCTTCCTGTTCATTATTTTTGGGAATGACCCGATTATAATCGGGAAACTCACCATCAACCAGACGCATGATGATCACACTCTGGTCTTTCTTGATCACTGCCGTATTGTCCATAAAACCGAGAGAAATATCAGCTTCCCCTTCTTCTGCCAGTTTTTTGAGTTCCAGCAAACCCTTTCGCGGCAGAATAACCCCTTTACGTAATTCCTCACCAACGGACGATTCGATCGGTTTTTCGATCATCGACAACCGATGGCCATCGGTTGCGACCATCTTCAAACGATTATCTTCAGCGAGAACTTGCATGAAAATACCGTTCAGGTTGTATTTCCCTTCATCGTGGGAGACGGCAAAGAAGGTCTTTTCAATCATCTCTTTACAGACCTGGCTCGACAACTGAATGAAATTGGCCTCTTCCGGTTGGGGAAAGTGCGGAAACTCTTCTGCTGCCAGACCAACAACATTGAACTGAGCCTTGCCACACGTGACTTCGATCCAGCAGTTTTCCTTAGATGCGAAGTTGATTTCCCGATCAGGTAATTCCTTGATGATCTCATACAGCTTCTTTGCAGAAACTGTAATTTGTCCCGGTTTGCGGATGTTCGCCTGGTAGCTAGACCGCATACCGACTTCCAGATCGGTCGCTGTCAAATGGAGTTCGCCATCTCCGCCTTCCAGAAGAACATTGGACAGAACGGGAATGGTATTTCTTTTTTCAACGATTCCCTGAACCCGGCCGAGTGCTTTGAGGAACACTTCTTTTTCGATGGTGAAATTCATGGTCGACTCCTATCCACAGTGTCTATTATTGATTCTTTTATTAAATCTAAAAATTAGTAGTAATAGTAGTTGCCTGTGAATTTGTTGAAAAGCAGGCTATTTATATTGATTTCAATAACTTGGGTTGTTTACTTTTCATTTGGTGTTGCTGTGGATACTTTGGGAAAAACAGTGCCTCTAAAAAATAGTGTTGTTTTTCCCCAGAGCTGTCCACGGGTTATCAATAATTACAGATTCTAAGAGGATTCAAGCATTTTCCTTAATACTTCCAGATTATTACGAAGATTATAATCTTCTTCAGCAAGTTTCTCTATTTTATTGATGGCATGAATAATGGTCGAGTGATCCTTGCCGCCAAATTTATCGCCAATCTCCGGATAAGAGGCAGAGGTCAGCTGTCGTGCCAGGTACATAGCGACCTGTCTTGGCAGAACGATTGCTTTATGCCGTCTGGAAGATTTTATATCAGAGACCTTGACATTAAAGTGGGCACTGACTTTCTTGAGAATTTCTTCAACAGACATTTCCCGGTTTTTTTCAATCAGAATATCTTTAAGAACTTCTTTCGCCATATTCAGGTTGATAGGTGTGGATGTCAAACTGGCGTAAGCTCCTATACGGATTAGGTAACCTTCCAGTTCTCTGACATTACTACAGACAGAATTCGCGAGGAAAAGCGCGACATCCTCGGGAAGATTAATCTGGTTTTGCTCGGCCTTCATTTTCAAAATAGCCTGTTTTGTTTCAATATCAGGCGGTTGAATATCGGCGATCAAACCCCACTCAAACCGTGACCGCAGACGATCTTCCAGTCCGGGGATTTCTTTTGGAAACTTGTCGGATGTCACCACAATCTGTTTGTGTGATTCGTACAGGGCGTTAAATGTATGGAAAAACTCTTCCTGGGTCCGTTCCTTGCCAGCGATAAACTGAATATCATCAATCAGCAGAAGATCCATGGATCTAAACTTGTTACGAAATTCATCCATGCGATTGTATCTGAGCGAATTAATCAGCTCGTTCATGAATTTTTCTGACGTATAGTAGCAGACTCGGGTACCAGGGGATTTCTTGAGAACGAAATTTCCTATGGCATTAATCAGGTGAGTTTTTCCGAGACCGACGCCGCCGTAAATAAAGAGTGGGTTGTAGGTTGTCGCCGGATTACTGGCCACAGCCAAGGCCGCTGCACAGGCAAACTGGTTCGACGAACCGGATACAAATTCATCGAAAATATATTTCCGATTCAGGTTGATGCCGTTTGAATGAACACTTTCGGAGTGGTTGAACGTGGTGTCCTGAAGAACAGGTTTCTCTTGTTCTAGCAGCGGCAGATCCGTCGTCTCCAGCTGTTCTGGCGTTCCGGAAACATTGAGCTGCAGTTTGTAGGAAACGGCTGATAGGTCTGTCAGAATCTTCTTGATCAGATTTGAGTAGTTATCCTTGATCCAGTCAAGGATGAATCGATTTGGAACCTCAAGGACAATCAGATCTTTTTCGAGCTTGATCAGCTTGAGCGGTTTGATCCAGGTGTTGAAATGCTGAGGATTGAGATTCGATTCAAGCTGGGAGAGGGTATCATTCCAGAGTTTGTTCACGTTTGAATCCAATCTATCCAGCAACCTAGTGAAACATCATCATCATAAAAATTATCCACATAGTTTTTAACAGGTGTGGATAACTAAAAAAGATTTTAAATTTCAAGGGTTTATGAAAAATATATAGGAGAATATTACTGCCGTATCAAGGTAACAAAGGCCGTCTTTTTTTGCAAGCGAAAACTGATAAGCGCGAAACGTTCAGAATGACAGGAGTTTTTGATTCTTGACATTGTCCAGAAAATGTGTTTAATACTGCTTCTTTGCAGAGACGAAACATCTAAAGAATCGGATAAAAGAAGGAGTTTAACAGAATCATGAAAAGGACATACCAACCGAGTCGTATCCGTCGCAAGCGCACCCATGGTTTTCGTAAGAGAATGCGTAGCGCTGCTGGTGCCAATGTTATCAAGCGGCGGCGTGCCAAAGGTCGTAAGCAGTTATCGGCCACTATTCCTTCCAAGTAAGTGAGCTCGTGTCCGGGTTGACCTCCGGACACACGTGCCGTTAAAGGGTGTCTTTCTTTCCCCCGGATAAACGTTTGCACACGTCACGCGAGTACGCCGCAATCTGGCGTGACGGCCGCAAGTATCACACGGCACACCTGATTGTGATCGTCGCTCCCGGGGCTGCAGCAGTGACGCGACTGGGCATGACGGTCAGTCGCAAGGTCGGCAACGCTGTTTGCAGAAATCGAATCAAACGTTGGACCAGGGAATTTTTCCGTAGAACAACCTTCGATTCGCTGCCGCCGGTTGATATCAACGTTGTTGCCAAGCGGCAAGCCGGCCAGATATCACACAATGAACTTGATCAGGAACTCAGCAGCGCCTTATCCCGTCTGGTGGGCGACAGCCGCGCTTGAACGGTTGTTGCTGTTTGCCATCAGATTCTACCAGAAGTTCCTTTCTCCGCTCAAGCCCCCAACCTGTCGTTTTTATCCAACGTGTTCCTGCTACACGCATGAAGCCGTTGTCCGCTTCGGACCGGCTCGGGGGTTTTGGCTCGGCTTGAAACGTATCTTTCGTTGTCATCCATGGCATCCGGGTGGTTATGACCCGGTGGCGTCGGTACCCACCAGAGGTGACAGGAGTGAGCTCAATCAATGAATGAAAATAAGAATGTCATCGTCGCCCTGGTCCTTATGTTGGCCGTGTGGGTCGGTTTTACGTTTCTGTTTCCCCCAAAGCCGTCACCAGAGGCAACCCAGGACGCCAACATGGCCAAGGAGGTCTCTTCGGCCGAGCCGGTCCAGGTTCCGGAACAGGTTCAGACTCCAGCGCTTTCGGCCGGTACGGCTGAAGCGGAGACTCCCGCTACAGGCAACCTGCCGGCGGCAACAGTTGCGTCGATTCGCAATATTACCGTTGAAACCGCGCGCTACACGGCGGTGTTCTCCTCTTCCGGAGCCCGGCTGATTTCGTTCACGTTGAACGACTATCGCAAGACCGCTGCGGATGATGCGCCGCCGGTGCAGTTAATCAACACGGATTCGCTGCGTTATGCGACCCTGCAGACGACGGGTACGGAAGGTTTCACGCTGGCGATAGATGCGCCCTACGAAGTTGATTCTTCTAATGATCTTATCAAGTTACAGCCCGGTGAGGGTCACACACTGCAGTTCAGAAGCGTCACGTCCTCTGGCCTTGAAGTGGTCAAAACGTATGCGTTCAAGGATGGTCACTATTCCATTGACCTGCAAACGACGGTGCGTAATCTTGCCGCCGGCCCTTTGACGGGTGCGCTCGAACTGGCTCTGATCAAGTATTGGGATGATGATGAAGAACGCGACGCCTATTCTTTCGCCGGCCCGGCCACCCTGGTTGGTGATGATCTGGAGAAGGTCAAGGTTAAAAAGCTCAAGAAAGAATCACCGACCTACGGTAGCGATGCGGCCTGGACGTCGATTCAGTCGAAATATTTCATCGATGTCGTTGTCCCGCAAGAGAACGCCGCCGAACAGACTCGGGTGTCACGCGATAGTGACCGTTTGTTCAACACCCTCAAGACGGCCTTTTTTACATTGCAGCCCGGTTCGGCCAAGCAGTTTGATTACTTTCTGTTCTTCGGCCCCAAGGACCTGGAACTGTTGAAGGCGGAAGGCCACCAGCTCGACAAAACCATCGATTTCGGCTTTTTTGAGGTGCTCGCCAAGCCGTTGCTGTACTTCTTGACTTTCTTCTACGGGTATCTGAAGAATTACGGTCTGGCGATCATTTCTCTGACGATCATTATCAAGATCCTGTTCTGGCCCTTGACCCACAAGAGCTACGCTTCGATGAAGTCGATGCAGAAGCTTCAGCCGGAAATGCAGAAGCTCCGGGAGCGTTTCAAGTCTGACAAGGAGCGTCTTAATAAAGAACTGATGGGTCTTTACAAGACACATCGCGTCAACCCGATGGGCGGCTGTCTGCCGATGCTGGTTCAGATCCCGGTGTTCTTCGCTCTTTACAAGGTTCTGCTCGATTCTATCGCATTGCGGCACGCCCCTTTTGCCTTCTGGTTGACCGACTTGTCGGCCAAGGACCCCTATTACATCACGCCGGTTCTGATGGGTCTGAGCATGTTTGTTCAGCAGAAGTTGACGCCCACGGCGGGTGATCCGATGCAGGCCAAGATCATGACCTTCCTGCCGGTCATCTTTACCTTCATGTTCCTGAATTTCCCTTCGGGACTGGTTATTTACTGGCTGGTCAATAACTTGCTGACGATTGTTCAGCAGTACTACATTCATCGCAAAAACTGATTGGCTTGTGCGGACCGACCCTGCGCTCTGCAGGGTCCGACCGGGTGATACAGATGCGACCTAAGGATACGATTGTTGCCCCGGCGACGCCGCCCGGCGAGGGTGGTGTGGCCATCGTCCGATTGTCAGGTCCTGACGCCGAAACCCTGCTTGCGGCTACCTTTGCTGGCGGAACGCTGCCGGCCGCAATGGATTCCCACCACCTCTATCACGGTAGAATTTGTCGCCCTGACGGTCAGTTGGTTGATGACGTTCTGGCCGTCATCATGCGTGCTCCGCATTCCTACACCGGAGAAGATGTCGTCGAGGTCCATTGTCACGGCGGCCAGCAAATCCTGCGCAACATTCTGGATCTCTTCCTGGGCCTGCAGGCCCGTATGGCGCGGCCGGGCGAGTTTACCGAGCGGGCTTTCCTCAATGGGCGGCTCGACCTGGCCCAGGCCGAAGCGGTTGCCGGACTGATCGAAGCGCGCTCTTCACAGGCCTGCCGGGTTGCCCTGGAGCAACTGGATGGGCGTCTGTCCAGGGAGGTCAATCGCTTTGCCGACCAGATGAAGTCTCTGCTGGCCTTGGTTGAGGCACATGTGGATTTTCCTGACGACGAAGTCGGTAGTTTGGCGGTCGAAGAGGTGACCCGACAGTTGCAGGCGGTTTCTGCTGAAATGCGCGAACTTGCAGGTAGTTTTGATACCGGTCGGGCGCTTCGAGAGGGCGTCAGTGTTCTGATTATCGGTCGTCCGAATGTGGGCAAGAGCTCCCTGATGAATGCCCTGTTGGGCCAGGCGCGCGCCATCGTGACTGATGTTCCAGGAACGACACGCGACACCGTCGAGGAGCAGATGATTGTTGGCGGCTTCCCGATCCGGTTGATTGATACGGCCGGGGTGCGCTCCACGGATGATCCGATCGAGCGGGAAGGGGTGCGCCGAGCGAGCGACAAGGCGTGTTCTGCCGATCTAGTGCTGCTGGTTGTTGATAGCTCTGTGGGCGTGACCGACGAGGATCGCATGGCCATGGATCTTTGTGAGCCGTCTCGAACCTTGGCCGTGATGAACAAGGCCGATCTGGGGCGGCGGTGCGATCGCACGCTGTTGAAGGGTTTGGGCGGGGGAATTGCCGTTTCGGCACGGCAGGGAACGGGCCTGGAGGTGTTGCAACAGGCCATGGTTGACCGTCTCGGCGGCGACACTGGTGGTGATGCCGCCGAACATGTGGTCCTCCTGGAACGGCGCCACCGGGATGCTTTGCTGCAGGCGTTGCGCGCCACCAAGACGGCACAGCAGGCTGTGGAATCGCAGGCCCCACTGGAGTGCTTAGCGTTCGAACTACGTGAAATCCTTGATGATTTAGGGCAAATCACCGGAGAAACAACGCCGGATGAAATTCTGGATCAGATATTTGGCCGGTTCTGTATTGGCAAGTAGATGTTTCACGTGAAACATACTGCAATCGGTTTGGTTGGAGGCTGTCGTGAGTGAGTTGATAGATAAAGACAGTACGTATGATGTGATTGTTGTTGGCGCCGGGCATGCGGGCTGTGAGGCTGCTCTGGCAGCAGCACGCATGGGGTGTCGCACCCTGTTGCTGACCATTCATTTGGATGCCGTTGCGCAGATGTCGTGTAATCCGGCCATTGGTGGGCTTGCCAAGGGGCATCTCGTGAAGGAGATTGACGCGCTGGGTGGCGAGATGGCGCGCAATATCGACGCCACCGGAATCCAGTTCCGGATTCTGAATACCAAAAAAGGCCCAGCGGTCCGTGCCTCGAGGGCACAAGCAGACCGGCACCTGTACAGCCAGCGCATGAAGCAGGTGATAGAGGCGCAGGAAAATCTAGACTTGAAGCAGGGCCAGGTAATGTCCCTCCTGACTGAGAACGAGCAGGTGAGGGGGGTTGAGACACGCGAAGCGCGTTTCGGTGCGCAGACGGTGGTGCTGACAACGGGGACCTTCATGCGTGGATTGATCCATGTCGGTCTGGTCAATTACCCGGGCGGTCGCGCTGGTGAGCCGCCATCTGAGTCTTTGTCCGATTGTCTGCGCGAGCTTGGTTTTTCGGTCGGCCGCCTGAAAACGGGCACGCCACCACGACTGGATGCGTCCTCCATCGACTTCAGTCAGCTGGAAGCGCAGCCGGGAGACCCCTCCCCGCGGCCTTTCTCGGCTGACACGGCGGCGATCACCCAGCGCCAGTTGCCCTGCTATATCACCTATACCAATCAACGCACCCATGACATGATTCGGGGGGGGCTTGATCGCTCGCCGCTCTATTCCGGGGTGATTGAGGGGGTTGGCCCCCGTTATTGTCCTTCAATCGAAGATAAGATCGTCCGCTTTCCTGAGAAAGACCAACATCAGATCTTTCTGGAACCTGAGGGCCTGACCAGTAATGAAATCTACCCGAACGGGTTACCAACATCGCTGCCGCTAGACGTCCAGATCGATTTTTTGCGAACAATACCGGGGCTTGAGAACGCCCGGGTGATGCGGCCTGGCTATGCAATCGAGTATGATTATGTCGACCCGATCCAGTTGCAGCCGTCTCTGGAAACCCTGCGGATTGCCGGCCTTTACCATGCTGGCCAAATCAACGGAACCTCTGGTTATGAGGAAGCAGGAGCGCAGGGGTTGGTCGCGGGGGTCAACGCTGCCCGCCAGGTCAGGGGCGAAGAAGCGATCACGATTGGTCGAGACCAGGGATATGTCGGAGTGCTCATCGATGACCTGGTGACGCTCGGGGCTCCTGAGCCATACCGGATGTTTACGTCGCGGGCAGAATATCGTTTATTACTTCGAGAAGGGAATGCCGATCTGCGCCTGAGTGCGCTCGGTTACGAGATCGGCCTGTTGCCGGAAGCACGCTGGCAGCGGGTCCGCGCCAAACAGGCCGCGATTGAGGCGGGTTGGGAGCGATTGAAAGAATTGCGGGTCGGACCCTCTGATCGGCAAATTCTAGAGCGCTTGCAGGTGGGGCCATTGAAGAACGGTGCCTCGCTGGAAGATTTGTTGCGTCGACCCGAAGTGCAATTGGCAGATTTACTGTTTCTCGATAACGCTTTGGCCGGTTTGTCTTTAGATGTCCAGGAAGAGTTGGAAACGGCCGTTAAATACGCGGGCTACATCAAACGGCAAAAGGAGCAGGTCGCACGTTTTCGCAAGCTCGAAGATCAGAAAATTCCGGATACATTCGATTATGACGCAGTGACGGGTCTGTCTGCCGAAGTACGCGAAAAGCTCAAACGCAGCCGCCCGCAAACGTTAGGACAGGCTGGCCGGATCCCTGGAGTGACCCCTGCCGCGATTGCCATCCTGGCGATTATGCTGAAGCGGTGATTATGGCTGAAGTCGCCGAAAGTCTAAAAAAACTTCTTAAAAAACAAGGCATTGGCCTTTCCTGTCAGCAGGTGGAGCAGCTTCTCTGGTTGATTGATGAGTTGTTGCGTTGGAACCGCAGCCGCAATTTGACAGCGATTACCAGGCCCGTAGAGGTTGTTGAAAAGCACCTGATCGATTCCCTGAGTCTGTTGCCGTACCTGCCGGAGCGCGGGCGCTTGCTGGATATCGGCTCTGGCGCCGGCTTTCCGGCGCTGCCGCTGAAAATCGTCCGTCCTGAACTCACCGTTGTCTCGGTGGATGCTGTTGCCAAGAAGATCCAGTTCCAACGCCATATCGCCCGCAAGCTCGGTTTGACCGGCTTTACCGCCGTGCATGGCCGTGTTGAAGAGTGTCAGCAGCATGATGCCTTCCGCGAGGGCTTTGACCTAGTGACCGCCCGTGCTGTCGCGCACCTGTCTCAGCTTGCCGCCCTGGCGGCCGATTATGTGCTGCCGGGTGGTGCCCTGATTGCCATGAAAGGTCCGGAAGGGGAAGAGGAGTGGCTCGCGTGTCAGGAACAGCTACAATCAGCAGGCTGGTCGCTGCAGCTGGAGGGCCTGACGCTGCCTTTATCGGGAGCGATACGCAGCCTCCTGATTTTATCGCGAAACTCGCCGTAAAGACGCAACATCTTGTGGGTTGATGAGCAAGCACCTCAAGATGTTGAGGGTTGCCGAGGGTAGGTAAAATTTCTTTTCAGAGCCGGGTGCTTATGATAGGCTGAGCGACTTCTGGATGGGACCGATTAATAACCGAGGAGGCAGGGGGCATGGCCCAGATTATCGCCATCGCCAATCAGAAAGGCGGCGTCGGAAAAACGACGACAGCTGTGAATCTTGCAGCTTCTCTGGCTGCTGCTGAAAAACGCACCCTGCTGGTTGACCTGGACCCTCAGGCGAATGCGACCAGTGGGGTTGGGGTGGATGCTCACGGTTTGCAGCATACGGTCTACCACGCGCTGCTTGGTACTGAATCTGCGGAAAGCGTTCGACAGGAGACGGCGTTGGACCAGTTGCACCTGTTGCCCGCCAACCCGGACCTGATCGGTGCCGAGGTGGAGCTGATTTCAGCGCTGGCCCGCGAGAGTAAGCTGAAAAGCGCCTTGAAAGAGGTGGTAGAGGATTACGATTATATTCTGATTGACTGTCCCCCGTCGTTGGGGCTGTTGACCATTAACGCCCTGACCGCCTCTGATGCGGTGTTGATTCCTCTGCAGTGCGAATACTACGCCATGGAGGGCCTGAGTCAGTTGGTCAATACGATTCGTCTGATACAGCAGGAGCTGAACCCCGACCTGGCAATTCGCGGTATTTTGCTGACAATGTTCGATTCTCGCAACAACCTGTCGCATCAGGTCAGCGAGGAGATCCGCCAGCATTTTGCAGCGCAGGTTTTTCAAACAATTATTCCGCGCAACGTGCGCCTCTCCGAGGCGCCGAGTCATGGTCTGCCGGCCCTGCTCTACGATATTTCGTCGAGCGGTGCAGCCGCCTACCTGGCCCTGGCGCGCGAACTCATTCGTACGGAACACTGATATGGCAAAACGTCCCGCGCTCGGCAAAGGCATCGGCGCCCTGCTCTCTTCAGCGACCCAGGAGGGGCGCCACAAGTATTTCCTCTGTCCAATTGAGGAGTTACGCCCGCATAAAGAGCAGCCGCGGAAGACCTTCAACGATGATAAAATGGCCGAACTGGTTGCATCGGTTCGGGAGAAAGGGGTGATCCAGCCGCTGGTTGTACGGCAGGTCGCCGACCACTATCAGATCATTGCCGGTGAACGCCGCTGGCGGGCCGCACAGAAGGCGGGTCTGAAGGACGTTCCGGTTGTCATCCAGGATGTTTCGGAAGACTGGGCTCTTGAGATGGCGCTGATCGAAAACATCCAGCGTGAGGACCTCAACCCGATCGAAGAGGCGGACGCCTACCGCAACCTGATGAAGCGTTTTGACTTGTCACAGGACGAAGTGGCACAACGGGTCGGCAAAGACCGCTCCACGGTGACAAACGCTTTGCGTCTGCTGCGGTTGCCCGACACCATTCAGCAAGACGTCATTGAGGGTCGGTTGAGCATGGGGCATGCCCGTGCGCTGCTCTCCCTGGAGGGGGCTGGTCTGCAGGATGCTCGCGGACAGGTGATCAAAAAGCAGCTGTCAGTGCGCCAGACGGAAGCGCTGGTCAAGAAACTTAAAGAGGGCCCAGGTCAGAAAAAGACCAAGCCGGAGATCGACCCCGGTCTGGCTGACCTGACTGCAAGGCTACAGCGCAAACTGGGCACCAAGGTGAATCTGCAGGTGAAGGGTCGCGGCGACCGCGGCGGTAAAATCGAGATAGTCTTCCATACGGCCGAAGAACTGGAGCGGCTGCTGGAGTGGTTTGAAGGGCGTTAACCCGTCGGTTGACCACGGAGAGACCGGAACCATGTTTGGAAAAAAGGAAAAAGAGACGATGCGTAAGGAAACACCGATAGAAAAAAGTGAGATCAAGGCGTTTCTCGGCCCCGGCAGCCAATTCGAGGGGAAGCTGGTTTTCAACGAAATCGTGCGGCTTGACGGTGCTTTTCGCGGCGAGGTAACCTCGCGCGATACTCTGATTGTCGGAGAATCGGCGGACATTCAGGCTGATATCGAGGTGGGCACTCTAATTTTAAGCGGGAAATTCCGGGGCAACATCAAGGCGAGCGGCAGGGTTGAGCTGCGTGCGCCGGCTGATGTGGATGGTTGTATTGAGACCCCGGCCTTGTCCGTGGAAGAAGGTGTGACCTTGAATGGAACCATCACCATGAAACGGTCCGGACAGTCTGCTGATGTTGAGCCCGGCAAGCCTGCCTGACGTCGACTTTCTGCATAGTTGGAACAAGGAAAGTCCCGGTAGAAAAACCTGAAAAATTCTTGACACGGGTCTGGGGGTATGTTAACACTCCCCTGCTTTGCACCCCTTGGTGTGTCGTTTGTAGGAACCCACTAATATTTTGAATACTGTATACCGTTGCTAAAACGGTGTCAGCTCACGAGGTGAGACGGTGATCGAGATAAACTGGACACTGTTTCTGCAGTTCGCCAACTTCATGATTTTGATGGCAGTTCTGAATGCGCTGCTGTTCAAGCCGCTGCGCGCGGCGTTGAAGCAACGTCAGGAAACCATCGACGCGTCGCAAGCCAAGGTTGAGGACCTGGAAGAGCAGGTTCAAGCCCAGGTGGCGCGCTACGAAGCGCAACTGCAGGAAGCCAAGCAGGAGAGTGGTCAAGAGCGTGCAACGCTGCGCCAGGCCGCACAGCAGGAAGAGTCCCGCATGCTGGGTGAGGCACGTGGCGAAGCGACCGAGCGACTGCAAGGTATCAAGGACAAGATTGCCCAGGAGGCTGACGCAGCACGCCAGGCTCTGCGCGGTGAAACAGAAGCCATTGCTCGGCAGATTGCAGGCAAGGTTCTGGGTAGGGAGATCTGACAAGCATGTTTGACACGACTTCACGTATTAAGACCCTGACCCGGATCGCAGCGCTGCTCGCCCTGCTTCTGGTTCCGGTCGTGGCGATAGCTTCCGGTGGCGGCGGCGAATCTCACGTCGACAGCGGAGTCCTGATCAAGGACTTTGCTTATCGCTGTTTCAACTTTGCCCTGATGATTGGTTTACTGGTGTATTTTGTCAGAAAGCCACTTCGCAATGGTCTGCGTAGTCGCCGTGAGGAGATCGAAAAGACGCTCGCCGACGCTCAGGAGGCCAAAGAGGCCGCGGAAGCCAAGTATCGCGAATACAGCGAAAAACTGGAAAAAGCGACGGAAGAAATTGCGGAAATCAGTGCCTCCATTCGTCGTGAAGGTGAATTGGAACGTAACAAGATCCTGGCGCATGCCAAGGAGATGGCGGCAAAGGTTGTTGAAGAGGCAGACGCTAAGGCAGCCAATGCCGTTGCCAAGGCCAAAGCGGACCTGCGCCAGGAAGCAGCGCATCTGGCTGTTGAGCTGGCGGAAGAACTGGTCAAAAAAGAATTCGCAGCAGATGACCAGCAGCGTCTGGTCAGTGAATATATGCAGAAAGTGGGAGAACTCCATTGAGTGTCACTGCACTTACACGACGGTATGCGAAAGCTCTGGTCGAACTTGGCGTCGAGAACAAGGCTGTTGACAGCTACGGGGAAGAACTGGCCCGTGTGCAGGCGGTGTTCGCCGAAGAAAAGCTGTTGACCCAGTTTCTCGAGAGCCCGACTCTGGAGCTTGACAAGAAAGCGGCGATGCTGGCCGATGTGGCCTCCGCCATGAAACTTTCCGAGAACATGAGTAAGTTTCTCGGTTTGTTATTGAATAAGGACCGTTTGCGGTACCTGACTCAAATTGAAGAGATGTATCGCGGCTTGGCTGACGAACTGTCTGGAACACTGCGTGCCCGTATCGTTGCTGCCGAAGCTTTAAGCGACGCACAGCAACAGGAAATTGGCAGCAGTCTTGAAAAACAGACAGGGAAGCGGGTTGCGTTAACAGTAAGTGTAGATCCGGCGCTGATCGGCGGCGTTCAAACGGAAATTGGTGGGCGCCTGTTCGATGGCAGCGTCAAAACACAGTTGAATCGGATCGAAGAATCCTTAACGAAGGGGTGATGAGGTCTTCACAATGGAAATAAGAGCAGAAGAAATTAGCGCAATTATCAAGAAGCAGATCGAGGGTTTCGGCCGCGAAGTCGAAGTCAGCGAAACCGGTACGATCATTTCGGTCGGTGACGGTATCGCCCGTATTCATGGCCTGGACAAGGCGATGGCTGGCGAGCTGCTGGAGTTTCCAGGCAACACCATGGGCATGGTTCTCAACCTTGAAGAGGACAATGTTGGTGCCGCAATTCTGGGCGAATCCGAGCACATCAAAGAAGGTGACACGGTCAAGCGCACCGAGCGCATTGTTCAGGTCCCGGTTGGTGATGCTCTGGTTGGACGGGTTGTCAATGGTATCGGTATTCCGATTGATGGCCAGGGCGAAATCGCTTCTGATGATTACCGGAAAGTCGAAATCAAGGCTCCCGGGATTGTCGCCCGTAAATCGGTGCATGAGCCGATGCAGACCGGCCTCAAGGCGATCGACGCGATGGTGCCCATTGGCCGTGGTCAGCGTGAACTGATTATCGGTGACCGCCAAACCGGCAAGACGGCTGTAGCGATTGACACGATCATCAATCAGAAGGGCCAGGACGTCATCTGTATTTACGTCGCAATTGGCCAGAAGCGTTCCACGGTGGCCCAGGTTGTCGAAAAGCTGAAAAGCCACGGTGCGATGGAATACACGACCGTGGTCTCCGCTTCCGCTTCCGACCCTGCCCCGTTGCAGTTCATCTCACCGTACACCGGTGTGACCATGGGCGAATACTTCCGTGATAACGGCAAGCACGCCCTGATTATTTACGATGACCTGTCCAAGCAGGCGGTTGCTTATCGTCAGCTTTCACTGCTGCTGCGCCGTCCGCCGGGCCGCGAAGCTTACCCTGGCGACGTCTTTTATCTCCATAGCCGCCTGCTCGAGCGCGCCGCGAAACTCAGTGATGCGGAAGGTGCAGGTAGCCTGACGGCTCTGCCGATTATCGAAACCCAGGCGGGTGACGTTTCGGCCTATATTCCGACCAACGTCATCTCGATTACTGACGGACAGATCTTCCTTGAGACAGACTTGTTCTTCTCCGGGGTTCGCCCGGCGATCAACGTCGGCCTGTCGGTTTCCCGTGTCGGTGGTTCGGCTCAGGTCAAGGCGATGAAGCAGGTTGCCGGTACCCTGCGTCTTGCGCTGGCCCAGTACCGCGAGATGGCTGCTTTTGCCCAGTTCGGTTCGGACCTGGATGCTGCCACACAGCGCCAGCTCAACCGTGGCGCCCGTCTGGTCGAGATCCTTAAGCAGGGTCAGTACCAGCCGATGGCGGTGGAGACGCAGGTTCTCTCCATCTTCGCAGTCAACAATGGCTTCGTCGATGATTACGACACCGCAGTCGTGCAGCGTTACGAAAGCGAGATGCTGACCTTCATGGAAAGCAACTACGCGGATATGCTTGCGGAGTTGCGAGACAAGAAGGCGATCAACGACGAACTGGAAGGCAAGATCAAGAGTGCCCTGGACGAGTTCAAGGGCCAGTTTGCCGCTTAATAACGGATCACGATCAGGTAGGGACAGATGGCCAGTCTGAAAGACATAAAGAAGCGGATCGGCACGGTTAAGAACACACGCCAGATCACTGCCGCCATGAAGATGGTTTCTGCCGCCAAACTGCGCAGAGCCCAGGAGGCAGTGGTGGCCGCCCGGCCGTACGCCGATAAATTGCAGGAAGTCTTGTCCAATCTGGCTCAGCGTGACAGTAGTGATGAACACGCGCTGCTGGCGGAGCGTGGCAAGGGCAAGGCGCTAGTTGTGTTGGTTACTGCTGACCGCGGTCTTTGCGGCGGCTTCAATACCAACATTTCGAAAACTGCCGAGAAATTCATTCGTGAGAATCCGGAAGGTTTCGAGAACTTCGACCTGCTGCTGGTAGGCCGGAAGGGCAACGAGTATCTCAAGCGTCGCGCCGGCATGAACATTGTTAAGGTTCATGAGCACCTGGTCGGATCGACTCAGGTGACCTACCCGACCGCGGCTCTACTCGGCCAGGAAGTCATCGAACTCTACCGGGGCGGCGAATATGATGCCGTGTTCCTGATTTACAACGCCTTTATCAGTGTCATGGCTCAGGACCTGACCGTGCGGCAGCTGTTGCCGATCCAGCCTGGTGAAGTCAACGAAGATGAGCAGGTTGTCGATTATATCTATGAGCCGAATGCCGGCGAGGTGCTGGAGCAGATTTTGCCGAAGAATGTGGAAGTGCAGATCTTCCGCGCTCTGCTTGAATCGGTCGCTTCGGAACATGGTGCGCGCATGACCGCCATGGACAGTGCCAGCAAGAACGCATCCGAGATGATCGACAAACTGACGCTGAAGTACAACCGTGCCCGTCAGGCTGCGATTACTACAGAACTCATGGAAATCATTTCCGGAGCTGAATCAATCAAGTAAGTACGTTCAAATAGGAATTCCCCTGCGAAGCAGCAGGGCAGACGGAGGAACGTTGGATCATGAATAAAGGACGCATTACACAGGTCATCGGACCGGTTGTTGACGTTGAATTTGACGCCGGCAAGCTTCCCGAGATTTATCATTCTCTGAAGGTGACCAACCCGGCTATTGACGACCGGGAGTGGAACCTGGTTCTGGAAGTTGCCCAGCACCTGGGTGAGAATACGGTTCGCACCATCGCAATGGACGCGACTGACGGCCTGGTTCGCGGTCAGGATGTGCTCGACACCGGCAAGCAAATCGTCATGCCGGTCGGACGCAAGACCCTGGGACGGATCATGAACGTGATCGGTGAGCCGGTTGATGAGGCGGGCCCGGTTGAGGCGGAAACGGAATGGGAGATTCATCGCCCGGCACCGGAATTCGTTGACCAGTCCACCACGGTCGAGGCGTTTGAAACCGGCATCAAAGTTGTCGATTTGCTGGCACCCTACGCACGAGGCGGCAAGATCGGCCTGTTCGGTGGCGCTGGCGTTGGTAAAACGGTTCTGATCATGGAACTGATCCACAACATCGCCAAGCAGCACGGTGGTTTTTCCGTGTTCGCCGGCGTTGGCGAGCGGACCCGTGAAGGCAACGACCTTTGGGAAGAGATGCGTGAGTCCGGCGTCCTCGAAAAGGCAGCCCTGGTCTACGGCCAGATGAACGAGCCCCCGGGCGCCCGTGCCCGTGTCGGACTGTCGGCTCTGACTGTTGCTGAATACTTCCGTGATGAGGAAGGCCAGGACGTACTCCTGTTCGTCGACAACATCTTCCGTTTCACCCAGGCCGGTTCCGAGGTTTCGGCGCTGCTCGGTCGTATTCCTTCGGCGGTCGGTTACCAGCCGACGCTCGCTACCGAGATGGGGGAGCTGCAGGAGCGGATTACGACCACCAACAAAGGTTCGATCACTTCGGTCCAGGCGATCTACGTCCCTGCCGACGACTTGACCGACCCCGCACCGGCGACGGCTTTTGCTCACCTCGACGCCACCACGGTTCTGTCGCGTCAGATCGCCGAGCTCGGCATCTATCCGGCGGTTGACCCGCTCGACTCCACCAGCCGGATCCTTGATCCCCAGGTTGTTGGTGACGAGCACTACGGCTTGGCCCGTGAAGTGCAGTACGTGCTGCAGCGCTACAAGGACCTGCAGGACATCATCGCAATTCTGGGTATGGACGAATTATCCGAGGATGACAAACAGGTTGTGGCCCGCGCCCGTAAGATCCAGCGTTTCCTGTCTCAGCCGTTCCACGTGGCGGAAACCTTCACCGGGGCCCCGGGCAAGTATGTCGAGCTCAAGGACACCATCAAGGGCTTCCGTGAGATCGTTGACGGTCTGCACGATGATATCCCCGAGCAGGCATTCTATTTGGTCGGTACCATTGAAGAAGCGATGGAGAAAGCCAAGCAGCTGGCAGCCTGATCGGCGTGTCAGACGGTATAGAGGATTAAGGCATGGCAGAAAAGATCAAACTGGAACTGGTTACGCCGTACAAGCAGGTGCTGTCCGAAGAGGTTGATGAGGTGACGGCTCCTGGTACGATCGGTGAGTTCGGGGTTCTCCCCGGACATACCTCACTGCTGACCACACTGAAAATCGGTGAACTGGTTTATAAGCAGGGCAATCAGACGTTTCACGTTGCCGTGAACTGGGGCTATGTTGAGGTGGAAGATGACACCATGACGGTTCTGGTTGAAACTGCAGAACCGGCTGATGAGATTGATCTCGAGCGCGCCAAGGCCGCCCTCGGGCGTGCTGAAGAAGCTCTTAAGCAGCTTGACTCTGAGGACAAGCAGTTCAAGGTGATGGAGTGCGCTCTGGAGCGCGCCCTGATCCGTGTGCAGGTGGCAGGGCGTAAACACTGATCAACTGCTGCATAACAAGCTAAATAAAAGGGCGGTCCGTTTACTCGGACCGCCCTTTTTGTGTTTCAGGGAAATGGGAAAACTACGCCTTACAATAGTCCTGACTTACGTAATGCGAACTCGGCCGCCCGGCAGGAAACCAGCAGCACAGCAACCCAGCTGCCTAACAGGAGAAATGTCATCATTGCACAATCCTTTCTAGTAAAAATCGTGTCCCTTGTCGGCACTGATGTCGGAGGAAGACAACTTGCCCATATCCATGGCGCGCCAAACGTAGGCGACATACGCCAGAACAAAGGGAACTGCTAAAGCGATGTAAGACATGGCAGTCAAAGTAAAGTGGCTGCTTGAAGCATTGTGAATCGTCAGGCTGCTCTGCAGGTCGAACTTTGACGGATAAAATGCGGTGTTATTGTAGCCAGCGGTAAAGAGCAGCGCCAATACAACCAGCACCGTGCCGGGGCCGGCGACCCAGATGCCACTGCGTTTCGTGGTAAAGGTGGTCAGAATAACGCCGAGCACGACCAGCACCAGTCCCACCAACAGGAAGCCGAGACCTTGTAGCGGCATGGCGAGCAGGTTATGCAGGTACTTGTAGCTCTCCATGGCGACCTGGCCGGTTGCCGGATCAACGGCGAAACCATCCATGGTCAGCAGCGAGCCGAGCACGTACAGCAGGAAAGGTAGGGAACAAATCAGGTTAACGACCGCAGCCCTCCGCAGAGAGCCTTCCAGATCCTCATGAATCAGGTTGTTGACCAGGTACATGGATCCGAGGGTGCGGGCGTGAAAAACAAGGAAGAGACCGAGCGACAGGTTGAACAGGCTGAAGGCCGCCTCGAGACCCCGTAGCGGATGTTGCCAGCTGACCAGGTTATAGTCGTTAAGCTGAAAATTGGAGCCGGTGAAGAAGGTTCCGATCGCCGCGCCGATCAGCAGCAGACCGACGCTGCCGTTGATGAACAGAAAGACTTCATGGGTGCGTGGGCCGAGAGGGTTATTCGGCTTCTTGCGGAATTCGTAACTGACCGCTTGCAGCACAAAGGTCAGAAGGATCAGGATCCAGACCCAGTAAGCACCGCCGAAACTGCTGGCATAAAAAAGAGGGAAAGCGGCAAACAGGGCACCACCGAACAGCACCAGAGTGGTGAACCCGAGCTCCCATTTTCGGCCCAGGGAGTTGACCATCAGCGATTTAGCCTTTTCATCCTTGGTCGTGGTGAGCAGCAGGGTTTGTCCGCCCTGCACAAAGGTCATAAAAATGAACAGCGCGCCGACCAGTGAGCAGATCAGCCACCAGAGAACCTGTAAGACGGAGTGGTCGAGTTGTCCAATCATGTTAATTCTCCTCCGGACCGATGGAAATCTGCTTAAGCATAATGCGGAGTTCAGCGATCAGCAGCACGGTGAACAGCACCAGAAAAATGAAAAAGGTGGTCTGCACGGTGGCCGTGGTCAAATTTGACCGGGCCACGGAGACCGGCAACAGCCCCTGGATCGCCCAGGGTTGGCGGCCAACTTCGGCAACGACCCAACCCGCCTGTGTTGCAATATAGCCGAGGAAAAGCGAAAGGACGCCGAGGCGCTGCAGCCAGACCTGAGATTCAATTTTGTTACGCATGGTAAAGAACAGGAGCGCGATAAACAGGATCGGGAAGAAGGTGCCCAGCGCAACCATCACGCGGAAGCTGTAGAAGGAGAGGGCAACCGGCGGAACCGCCTCTTCCGGCTTTTGCAGGAAGCCGTATCCGAGATCGTCCTCGTGCTGACGGAACAGGGCGAGAGCCGCCTCGGCGGTCTGGTCGTCACCCACCTTGCGAGCGATTTTGTAGCGGGCCAGCTCATCAAGCGCAATCTTGCCGGAATCCATGCGATCTGTGACACCGACGATCCCCTGGCCAGGGTTGCCGTAAACCAGGTCGTTAATGCCGGGGACAAAGCTGTTGGGGTCGCGGTTTGCAAGAATCGACAGCACATAGGGCAGCTTGACAGCAAAGATATAGGGGTCGTCGTCATCCCCTGGTTGCATATTCGGGTTCAGAACGCCCATGGCACATAGGGCACAGCCTTCCTCACCCGCGTAAATCCCTTCAATTGCAGCCAGTTTCATCGGCTGCTTCTGGGCGACGGTGTATGCGCCTTCGTCGCCGGTGAATGCGACGACACCAGAGGCGAGCAGACCGAAAACAGAGGCAACCACGATGCTGCGTTTCGCAACGGCAAGGTGGCGCTTTTTAAGCAGGAACCAGCAAGAAATGCCGATCACGAATAGGGCGGCAACCTGGAAGCTCGAGCTGGTCGTATGAGTGAACTTGCTGATAGCGACCGGCGAGAAGAGGATCTCCCAGAAGTTCTCCATCTCGAAGCGGGCCGTATCCGGGTTGAAAGCCATGCCGACCGGATTTTGCATCCAGCCATTGGCAACCAGGATCCACAAGGCGGAGAGGTTCGAGCCGATAGCAACCATCCAGGTCGAAATCAGATGGAAACGTTTCGATACCCGGTCCCAGCCAAAAAACATCACAGCAAAGAAGGTCGCCTCGAGGAAGAAGGCAAAAATACCTTCCGCCGCCAGTGGTGCACCGAAAATGTCACCGACCATCCATGAATAGTTCGACCAGTTTGTGCCGAACTCAAACTCAAGAATGATGCCGGTGGCCACACCGATCGCAAAATTGACGGCGAACAGGCGCATCCAGAACTTGGTGATGGTCTTCCAGTGCTCCAGGCCAGTCCGCACATAAATTGTTTCGAAAAAAGCGAGGAGGAAGGCGAGCCCAAGGGTAAGTGGGACGAAAATCCAGTGGTACATGGCCGTCAAGGCAAACTGAGCTCTGGCCCAGTTGACCTGGGTTAAGTCAAAGGATTCAATCACAACGTCCTCCTGAATCAGTTGGTGGATGGCGGGTGCGTCGTCGTCAGGTTGCTGATGACGTGGTCGGCGCGTTGCGCATCCGTGGAAAAGTGGTTTTGCAGGTAGTCCTGAAAAAACAGTTGGCTCAACAAATAGAGCACAGCCAGCTTGATCAGAATAATCGTCCACAAGGTGCGTCCCAGCACCATGGAACGGAAGCCGTCGCGATAAAACAGAGCCGTATTTTTGATGAGGTGAAACATAGGAGCTCCCTAATAAACAGGCTCAATTATAACCATATCGGTTTTCATTACAAGAGAAAAGTGAAGTGCAGACCCCTTTAAGAATAGAAGTTCATACTGGAAAATCAAGTGATTATGAGGTGTTTTTACGCGCGCCGGGCCCTGCATCAGAACCAGGCGTTGAACTGGCGGCACGATTGAACCAGGTCCGCAGGGGAATGCGCCTCAAGAGTGATGCTGGGCTGCGTGGAATGGACGGAGAGCTGAGCGAACAGAGCGGTGAAATCGATATTGCCATTGCCGACTGGCAGGTGGGCATCGCTGTCGCCATGATTGTCATGCAGATGTAGATGAAACAGGCGGGTGGAAATGCGGTCCAGCCAGCTTGTCAGCGATGCCTGGCCGAACATGTTCCAGTGGCCTATGTCAAAACAGTGGCCAAGGCGGGGAGAATCGAGGGTTTCCACCAGAGAGACCAGGGTGTCAGGAACGGGCTCATAAATATTCTCGATGGCCAAGCGGCACTGGCCGGGTGATTTGACGGCCAACAGCTCATGGAAAAATGACAGGGCGTTCTCAACCCAGAGATGCTCCATGTCCGGATAGCGCCAGGGATCGAAGCCGGGATGGATCACCATCAGGTGAGCTCCAAGGTGATCTGCGGCCGCAAGGGCCTGCGTCAGGCGCTGCAGGGATGCTTGGCGTACTAATGGGTCCAGGGCCCCGGGGTTGAGGTCGAAGAAAGGCGCATGGACAGTCGGTTGATGGCCGGAGTTGCGGAGCTGTTTAGCGAGGCAGTCCAAGTCAGCCGGATTCAGGTCGTCAAAATCATGCGCCTTGAAGGCGATTTCAGGAACTAGGCCGAGATTCAGAATCAGATCAAGATACTGCTCGCGATGAGACCAGGGCAGATGTGCGCCGAGTGGGTCACATTTCATGGACCTGACCACGGGCCACGGCTTCCAATTGAAGAATGGCCGGGGGCTCTCCAAGGGTGATCAAGATCACGCCGGCGCCGATGCGGGTCGCTGGGGCCGGATTGAAAATCATATGACCGTCGGGGCGCTTGATGCCGACAATGATAATACCGGTGCTCTGGCGAATGCCAGAAGCGATCAGAGTTTTATCGACCAGACTGGAGTGCTCAGAAACTTCGATCTCTTCCAGTTGCAGTTCGAGGTTTTCGCTGGCTGTTGCTAATTCGATAAAATCGACAACCGATGGTCTCAGGATCGCCTGGGCCATGCGGCTCGCCCCTATGGTGTAAGGAGAAATCACCTTGGACGCACCGGCGCGCATCAATTTCTTTTCTGAACCCTCTTCGCCGGCCCGAGCCAGAATAAAAAGGTTGGGGTTGAGACCGCGGGCTGTGAGGGTGATGTAAACATTGTCTGTATCGGAGGTCACCGCTGTAATCAAGCCGTGGGCTTTGGCGATGCCTGCGGCCTGCAAGGTGTCATCATCGGTTGCATCGCCCTCGACAAACAGAAAACCTTCTCGGCTGAGGCGCTCACAATTTTGCGGGTCCTTTTCTACAACAACAAATGGCAGGGGTCTTGCCAGAAATTCCCGGCAAATCAAGGTCCCGATTCTTCCAAAACCGCAAATGATGTAATGCTTCTCGAGCTTGCTGATACGGCTTTCCAATTTTTTCCTCCCGAGGAGACGGCGTAGCTGGCCCTCCATCATAAGCTGGATCATGCTGCCTACGGAGTAAGCAATGATGCCGCAGCCGGAAACGATGAGAAACAGGGTAAACACCTGGCCCAGCGGTGTGAGGGTGTGGACTTCTTTGTAGCCGACCGTAGACAGCGTGATGACGGTCATGTAGAGGGCGTCAAACAGGGGCCACTCTTCAATCGCCATATAACCGCAGGCGCCGATGGCGATCACTGTCATAAGGATAATCAAAGAAAATTTAAAGTGTCTGACCGGATCCATAAACCGTCCTTGTTATAATCTCCCATGATGATAGTCAGCAGAACCTTAAAAGGCAAGCAGTTACATGAGTTAGATCAATCAAGGATATCTTTTTACTTGACAATTAGTGTATACTGTATACAATTTGCTTGAAACTAAACGGAGTTTTACTGTGCGAAAAAAGCCTATAGAACGACACCAGACACTACGCGAAAAAATCTTGGAAACCATTCGTGATGCCATTTTAAAGGGCAGCCTCAAGCCGGGCGAGCGGGTCTCTGAACCGGAACTGGCCGAGCGCTTTGGCATCAGCCGGACACCGATCCGTGAGGCCTTTCGACAGCTGGAATCGGAAGGGTACCTGCAGGTGATCCCGCGCAAAGGGGCTGTCGTCGCTTCTTTGACAGAACGAGACGTTGAGGAGTTCTACGCCATCAAGATCATCCTGGAAGGCTTTGCGGCCCGGATGGCGGCTGAAAAGCTGTCGGACAAGGATATTGACCGGCTGGAAACAATCAACGCAAAACTGCAGAGGCTGGCTGACGAAGGTGATGTCAAGAACTTCTTCAAGGTTCATGATGAGTTTCACGAGGTGTTTATCAAGGCGGCTGGCAACGAGAAGCTGTTGACGTTGATCAACCAGCTGGTCATGAAGTTCAAGCGGCTGCGTCTGGCGTCCTTGTCCCGGCCAGGGCGGATGGACGTGTCGGTCAAGGAGCACCAGCAGCTGATCGATGCCTTTAAACGGCATGATGGTCACAGTGCAGATAGCTTGGTGCGCCACACCGCCACCATCGGAGCAGAGGCCCTGATCGCCACCATGCCTGAAGAGCTGGGCTTAAATCAGGATATCGAATCGCTCCTCGGAGAATAACGCGAACAAAAGTTAATCTGTACTGAGATGGTTTGAAGCCGTTGCGATTTACGTCGCAGCGGCTTTTTTTGACTGCGGAGCATTCCCAAAGATCCGGCTGTTATGCTCAGGCCGGCCCTTCCGATGCCCACCGCTGGCGCCGCGGTGTCCAAAAAATCAGCTGCTGCCACCGGGCCTTGTTCTGGTAAACAGGTGCCATGTGGGTGATTTCAAGGCGGCAGGGCGCGATCGCGTTTACCAGCAGATGACCGCAATCTTGGCTGACAAAGCGCTGGCCGGGGCGCAAGATGTGGTCGCGCTGGTCACCGGACATGGTCAGCCAGACGCGGCCGGCCCGACATGTCAGCTCTGTGCCGGCCGGGATGGTCCCAAAATCAAGCAGTTCTTGCGCTTCAAGCGCCAGTTCCATGATGTCTCTCCCAGTCTAAAAAAGAAGTGGTCTGATTAAACCGCGGACCTGATCCTTGCACAAGACCCAGGGCTATACTATTGTGACCGTTACACATGGGCATAGTCACAACTGTGTCTGTCGACTAAGGGGTCGATTGTGGCTGTTAGCCGACCAGCGTTTGGTCTAGTCTCTGGAGAATGCAACGTCCAATGTCACAAACAGATCGCACAGAACTGCTGTATGAACAGGTTGCCGCTCGGGTCAGTTACCTGGTTGAGCAGGGAACGCTGCGCCCGGGCGATCGGGTCCCGTCGATTCGCAGTTTGAGCAAGCAGATGCAGGTCAGCATCAATACGGTCAAGGAGGCGTACCGGCAGCTGGAAGATCAGCGTCTGATCGAGGCGCGGCCGCAATCGGGCTACTACGTGCGGGCGCGTCTGCCGGAACTGCCGGCCGAGCCGGTTGTCAATCGGCCCGGGCTGAACCCCTGCGAGGTCAGCCTGGACAATATCTACCAGCTGGTCATGCGTGACCTGCTCGATCCCGGGCTGCTGCAACTGGGGATCGCCATCCCCAGCCCGGAGCAGCTGCCGGTCGAAAAGCTGAATCGGATGCTGGCGCGGGAAACGCGTCGTTATGCCACTCAGTCGGTGTCGTACGCTCTGCCGCCGGGCAACCTGCGTCTGCGTCAACAGATTGCCAGGCGGATGCTGCTGTCTGGCTGTACGGTCAGTCCGGAGCAGATTGCCATCACCTCGGGTTGTGTTGAGGCTGTGATGCTGGCGCTGCGCGTCTTGTGTCGACCCGGTGACGCGGTAGCCATTGAAACACCAGTCTATTTCAATTTTCTTGAACTGATCGCGGAGCTTGGGCTCAAGGCCCTTGAAATTCCGGCGTCACCACTTGGCGGCATTAGCCTGGAAGCGCTGGAATATGCGCTGGGAAGTCATCGCGGCCAGGTCAAGGCGTGTATCGTGATCTCGAACTTTAACAACCCGCTCGGCGGGTTGATGTCGGATGCGGATAAACAGCGCCTAGTCACCTTGCTGGAGGACTTCCAGGTTCCCTTGATTGAGGACGATATCTACGGCGATCTGTCTTACTATGATGAACGGCCGTCGGTGGCCAAGGCGTATGACCGCACCGGCAATGTTCTGCTCTGTTCTTCATTCAGCAAGACGCTGGCGCCCGGCTACCGGGTTGGCTGGATTGCCGCGGGGCGCTACCAGGAGCAGATTGAACGGGTCAAGATGATCACCAGTGTTGCCACGTCAAGTCCGACGCAGCTTGCGATCGCCGAATTCCTGGCCAACGGCGGCTATGACCATCATCTACGCTCGATCCGGCGGGTCTATGCACGCCAGACGGTCCTGATGGCCGACGCCATTGGCCGGTTTTTCCCGGCCGGGACCAGGGTGTCGCGGCCCCAGGGCGGCTACGTTCTTTGGGTTGAAATGCCGCCGGAAGTTGATGCCCTACGGCTCTACGAAAGGGCCCGCGCCTTCGGTATTTCGATTGCACCAGGAATGCTTTTCTCTCTGGCAAGGCGATTCCGGAACTGTATCCGACTGAATGCCGGGCACTGGGATTCCTGTATTGAGGCGGCGATTGAAACCCTGGGGCGACTGGCATGTGAACAGTGTGAACAGCCGCACGAACGAAACGTTTGATGGCGAATTTCCTTTTTTATAGCATGACGGTTCTCATCTGGGGTTCGACCTGGCTGGGGATCAAGTATCAACTGGGGGTGGTTGACCCGGCGGTGTCGATCGCCTATCGGTTTGCGCTGGCCGCGCTACTGCTGTTCGGTTGGTGTCTGGCGAGCGGCCGAATCCTCCGGTTTGATCGGCAAGCCCACCTGTTCATGGCTCTGCAGGGCGCCATGCTGTTCGGGTTTAACTATCTGCTGTTCTATCTGGCGGAACTCGAACTGACCAGCGGTCTGGCCGCGGTGGTCTTCTCCACCATCGTCATCATGAACCTGCTGAACGGTAGGATCTTTCTCGGCACAGCGGTCGAATGGCGCGTCCTGCTGGGCGGCGGACTGGGCCTCATTGGACTGGTGCTGCTCTTCTGGCCCGAGGTTGCCCGCTTCGAGGCGGCTGGGTCGACCCTGCTGGCTCTGGTCTACTGCTTTATTGCAACTTATTTCGCTTCCCTCGGCAACATTATCTCAGCCCGCAATCAGAGACTGGGTTTGCCTATTCTGCAAACCAATGCCTACGGGATGGCTTATGGCGCACTCCTGATGCTGACGGTCGCTTTGTTGCTCGGTAAGCCGCTGATCATCGAAGCCACGTTCAGCTACCTGGTGTCGCTGGGCTATCTGGCTTTGTTCGGGTCGGTGGTTGCCTTTGGGTGCTATCTCAGCCTGGTGGGGCGGATCGGGCCGGGCCGGGCCGCCTATGTGACCCTGCTGTTTCCGATCGTTGCCCTGCTGTTGTCAACCCTGTGGGAGGACTACCACTGGACTTGGTCGGCCCTGGTCGGAGTCGGTCTGATTCTCTGCGGCAACTCCCTGGCGCTGGTTAAGCGGCCGGCACCAAAGGTTAAATCACCGCAGCCTGAGCCGGCGACCGCATGAGCTATTACCTGAGCCCTTGAAGATTGGGACGGTCGCCCGTTTTACGGTTCTTCTCATCGGCCGGCAGCACAATCAAACTTTTTGTGAGTAAAAGAAAACGGCCGGGAATTCTCCCGGCCGTTTTGATTCCAGCGTCGAACTTTTCAAAAATCTAGATAGCGTGATTGCCATCCTCAACAGGGCGGGTCGCATGGGCCCAGATGCTGAGCTG
>JAQYVZ010000079.1 GCA_030145205.1 Desulfuromonadales bacterium
CTTCAAGACCTGCTTTCAGGACTGCAGGGTTGAAGGAACAGAAGATCATGGGCAGGCCTACTTCTGCTACCTTCTTGACGGCTGCTGCGAACTTGGCAGGATCGTTGGAAACTGCTCTGATTGCAACACCGTCGAGGAGCAGGTTGCGCCCGACGTAGAACTTCTTGAAGTCAGCGATCTGGTTGACCCTGGCAACAAGAGCAGCTTCTTCCAGGTTGTCTGCAACATCGAAGAACATCTTTGTCTTGTTGAAGAAGGTGAGCTTGTGGCGGTAAAGGACATCGTCCCCACCGATATTGGCTGCCTTTTCGCCGACTCCGATGGTCACCTGGCGGATTTCAGGAGCAAGGAGCCTGTCGAGTTCTGCCTGCTTCTTTGCATACTTCTTTTCCTTGCTATAGGGAGGACAATCTGTGGTCTTGCCGGACCTGTCGATCAGCGTGGCGGCAAAGGCCATACAGGTGGCTTCTCCACATTCTCCACAGTTGGTCTGGGGCAGGTACTTGTAGGCTTCTAATGGGCTGTTAATCTTCATTGATCACACCTCCGCTCCGATCCAGTTGGAAATGTCAACAGGCTCTGCATCGATTAAACCGAAGAGGGTCTGTGTGGCCTTCTTCAGGTAAGCAACCGAGGTCGGGTGCATCATCATGAAGAGGTCGTTTCCTGCAAGGGCAAGGGACAGACCGGTGACAATTTCCCAGATTGGGCCTCTGTATTCCCGGGGACCCCAGTCAGTGTCCTGTCCTAATGGAGAGCCAACCATCCAGGATTCACGGGCACCCCATGCGTTGGTGGTACCAGAGGACATTGGGAAGGTCAGTTCGTCGTCACCCATAAGGGCTGCAAGTCTGATGCGCTCCATGTTGGTGTAAGCGTAGTCCAGGCCGTATCCGAGGGCGGCAGTGGTTGGGTCCATGATGATCCTTTCCCTGGGCACGTTGCACTGCTTCATGAGCTTCCTGTTCAGTTCCTTCTGGGCAGTCATGTCCAGCTGGGTCCAGGAAAGCACATCGTGGTCGTACTTTAATGCAGCCTCTGCGATTGCGGCATAGTCCAGGTTCAGACTGGCAGATGCAAGGAGGCAGCGCTCGCCTTCTGCAACTTCTGCTGCTTTTGCGAGGACTACGGGGTCCTTCTGGGGGTTCCCGGATCCACCGATCGCGATTGGAACGTCAACGGCCTGCAGCACTTCTTCGACAACCTTGGCTGCTTCCTTGGCAGGGGTGTCCTTGATGAGCGGGTCAGTTGAAATCAGGTGGATTGTGACCATGTCGGCGTTAAACTCGTTAACGACCTTCTTTGCCCATTCTCCGGGGCTGTCCATGACTTCATCGTAGTTCTGCTTGACAGCCTTTGCAAGGCCGATGCGCATGTCGAATACGTCAATGGTAACCTGGTTCCTGTTGGGCATCTCGGCGTCGAAGAAGAACGGAAGTGCCTTCTCGCCACCAATAGTCACTGACTTGCCACGGCTCCCGCCGTCTGCGGAAGTGTTACCAATCTGGATTTCCTGGATCGGGGTTGCCCAATCTGCGATGTTTGCGACATCGAACTTTGCGGGGATAAGATCCTTAAGCTTAGGGGCAGCAAGGGCTGCTGCGGGTGCAGCGGCTGCAGGGCCTCCAATGCCTACGGGGTAGCCGAACATGCCAGCAATTCTTGCGAAGTGCTGTGCAAGTACTGCACTCTCCTGGCCGAGGGCTGCAGCAAGCATCGGGTCAGAGCCACCGCCAAGACCTCCCAGGTCAAGTTCAATGTCCCCTTCGATAGTTACACCTTCGAGGGCTTCCACGTTCATGCCCGCGAACATGTTTGTTAAATCTGACAATTTCATCTTCTTTGCCATGTAAACCTCACCGTTTATTTTGTGGTCCGTTTTTTTATGAGTGACTGTGTTAATGTGATATTTTTTGTATGATATTTGTAAAGGTCCGCTTAAATCTCGGTGACATGCCAGAGTATCCAGTATCCCCGGAACCCCATTTCATCCTGCAGTGTTCATAGGTTCTTAAAATTGATTGAAACCGGGATCAAAATCCCAGTTTCTTTGCAATTTGCTCGATTTCCACCACTGCAACCGAGTCATCGGGAAGTTCTAAGAGGGGGATGCCCCCAATATCCATTTCCTCGATTTCCGGGTCCAGGGGAACCATACCTATCAGGTTGAGGTTCAGGTCCCCGGCAAGTGTTGCGAGTTTTTCGCGGTTGATATCCGTGACCTTATTTGCAATTACATGGATTTTTCCAACATTTGAATCCAGTTCATCCACAAGTTCATGAATCCTTTCGGCAGTCCGAAAACCCCTGCGTGAGGCGTCAGTCACCACGATCAGGTCATCGATATCCCGGATGATCTTCCGGCTGAAATGTTCGAGCCCGGCTTCCGCGTCAATGACCACCACATCATAGTTGACAATAAGTTTGTCCATGATGCCCCGGAGCAGGTTGTTAACATAACAGTAACAGCCTGTACCTTCGGGTCGGCCCATGACCAGGAGGTCGTAGCCTGGCATTTCCTCGATGATCTCGTAGACCTTGCTCTTGAGCACTGACTCCTTGTTCATGTCGGGGTTGTCAGGTCTTGGCTTTGTAATCTCCTCCTGGAGTGCCTCCTTCGCGTCCCCGATGGTTTTTACGTCCTCACAGCCCAGAGTTTCGGGCAGGTTCGTATCCGCATCTGCGTCAACTGCCAGTAAAAATTTCCCACTTTTGGAAAGGTAGCGGATCAAAAGAGCCGCTACCGCCGTTTTACCTGTCCCACCTTTTCCTGTTATTGCAATAACTTTCGTCACAGAATACCCCTTTTTTTAGTTGTTTTTCGGTTTTAGAGTACTACCTGATCACTCACTTCTTTTCTTTCTTCTCGCTGATGATCATCTTCTCGATGGAAATCTTGGCGTTCTTGAAAGTCAGCTTGATTCCACCGCCGGACCCACCGGAAACCATCGGCATTGCGGGCATCTGGAAGCCTGCAGAGGGCATCATCATTGGAGTTGCTGCAACGGCTTCTTCTTCCTCTTCTTCTTCCTCTTCTTCCTCATCAGCTGCCCAGTTGGCAACTACGGGGTGTTCCTTTGCAACGAGGAAGGCTTTCAGGGACTCGATGTCGGATGCGTCGTTCTCGGTTGCGATCTTGTCCTTGATGTCGTCAGGGATAGTTTCGTCGATCTTCTCTTTGAGCATGGCGGGGAGCCATACAACCCTGTTCCAGCCGCCGTCGGCCTGGATGAACTTGGGGGAGTAGAAGTAGTTCACACCGATACCGAGGAAACCTACGACCTGCTTTCCGCCACCGGTCTGACCGGCCATGGTGGAGAATCCAATGCCGTTAGGGGACATACCCTGGTATTCTCTGCTAACCCAGCCGATACCGTCGACTTCAGGGATGTAGAACCCTACAACTTCGAAGCAGCCACAGGAAGTGTGGGGGTACTCGAAGAAGGAGTGGATTTTGATCCTGTCGTATTCACCGGCGGAGAGCTTCTTGGCAACTTCGTTTATACCGGCGTATTCACCGCTGGCGGCGTCGATGAGGTCGCCCTTTGCGATTTCGAACTGGGGGCCTTCGGGGTCGACTTTGGCTGCTGCGCGGCCGTCGAACCAGTTGATTGCACCACAGAGGGAAACCCTGTCAGGGGAGACAACACAGACATTGGTCGGTGCGAAGGACTGGCAGAGGGTGCATCCGTAGAAGATGTCGACATCTTCATCGTGGAGGTCCTTGGTCCTTGCGTCTCTTGCCTTGAAGATGCCCATTGCTTCATCGATCTGCTTCTGGACTTCTGCTTCGTCGGTGTAGAAGGTGACCTGCATCTTCTCGATGAAGGGCAGTTCTGTCTTGAAGAGCATCATGACGGCTCTTCCGAAGGGCTCGAAGGAGTCCATCTTTGCAGCGGTGTCCTTGGACATTCTCATCCAGACATCATACCTCTGGTTCAGGTGCATAATGCCCTGGCAGTAGTTGATGAAGTCGTGGACACGCCTTTCGACGACAGACTCGAGGTCAGGTTCGACAAGTTCTCCGGCGATGTTGAAGATCATTGCCCAGGGGTAGGTCTTGCCTTCTTCCAGTTCCTTGAGGTCGGGACCGACGATCTTGACCTGGTCATCCACGACATCGGCCATCTCTGCTGCCCGGACAACTTCCAGACCTAAGGACTTGGGACCACCGAGTTCAACGAACATGCCGTCTTTTCTTACTCTTTCACCCTCAAACATTGGGGAAATTTCAAATGGGAATTCATCTGCCATTGTATTTTCGCCTCCTAATTCAAATTTACAAGTTTG
>JAQYVZ010000080.1 GCA_030145205.1 Desulfuromonadales bacterium
CGGTGCTGCTTGTTCCAGGCGAGAACGGCAGGATGCACGAGTGGGCCATCATCCAAAAGGGGCGGGAAGAAAGTACCTTTATCGATCCCAGGAATCCAGAGGCGGGGCCCATCCAGTGGACGGGCAAGTGGCGCACTCTGGAGACCACTTGGCAGTTCAGTCCTGTGTGGGAGAACTTTAGCTACGCCTGGACCCAACTCAATATGCTGCGCCTATTGCGCAATACGTTGCTGATCGCGATTCTAGGTGTGTTTGGAACTACAGTCTCTTGTACGCTAGTGGCCTATGGTTTTACCCGCTTTCGTATCCCAGGTAAAAGCATCCTCTTTATGGTTCTAGTCTCGACGATGATCCTGCCCGCCTTTATCACCATTGTGCCCACGTATATCCTGTTCGAACGCATCGGCTGGATGGGCACGATGTTGCCGTTGATCGTGCCCCACTTTTTCGCCAATGCCTACAACGTCTTTGTGCTGCGCCAGTATTTTCTGACCATTCCACGAGAGATGGATGAAGCAGCAATGATTGACGGTGCTGGCCCGATCCGCACACTTACCTCGGTCATTCTGCCCCAATCCATACCGGCATTGATAGCGGTGGGAATATTCCACTTTATGTTTGCCTGGAATGACTTTTTTGGCCCGTTGCTCTATCTCTCTACTGAGCAAGAACTGCAGCCCATCTCCATCGCTATCCAGGGTTTCAACGCGCGCTTTTCCGCCCGGCCGCATTTGGTGCAGTCGTCGGCGCTGTTGGGCCTTGTCGTGCCGCTGGTCCTCTTTTTCCTGGCCCAGCGTGTCTTTATGAGGGGCATTGTCTTTACCGGGGTCGAAAAGTGATCCTGCCTGGTAGCCCAAAGCGTCTGGCGGTATGGGTGGCGTGTGGGCTGTTGTTGTTTTCCTGTGTTGCCTGTGAGCCTGCCAACCAAACCCCAACACCCTTGCCGACCTGGACGCCGGTTCCGACGCCGGTTCCGGGCACCCTATTCGTGGATGGCGCGCAGGACCTGGGCCCCATCAACCCTTTTGTCTACGGCGCGAGCTATGGCCCCTGGGTAATCGTCCCGGTTGACCTGATGCCGCAGGCCGAGGCCTCTGGTATCACCTACTTGCGTTTCCCTGGCGGAGAGTGGGGCGACCAGCGCGATCTGAAAGACTATCAGATTGACCGCTTTATCACCCTGGCCCGCCAGATGGACGCGGAGCCCAAGATCAACGTCCGTATGCCGGGGGGAACGCCTGAACAAGCGGCTGAATTGGTACGCTACTGCAACATCGAGAACGACTATAACGTGACCTACTGGAGCATCGGCAACGAGCCTAGCCTGTACACGGCATACTCTATGTACGAGGATTATGACACCGTGCGCTACAACCAGGTATGGCGCGAGTTTGCCGAGGCTATGCGGGCCGTGGACCCAGACATCATATTGATCGGCCCAGAGATCCATCAGTACAAGGGCGAGCCAGACTTTGATCCCAAAGATGAGGCTGGCCGCGACTGGATGCGCGAGTTCCTGCTGGCTAACGGCGATATGGTAGACGTTGTCTCTATCCACCGTTACCCTTTCCCCCTCACGAAAACCGGTCCGTCAAGGACAATTGACGACTTGCGTTTCAACACTCGCGAGTGGGACGCCATCATTCCCAGGCTGCGGGCCCTGATCCGCGAAACGACCGGCCGGGACCTGCCGGTGGCCGTCAGCGAGATCAATTCTGATTGGACCCACGCCACCGGCGGCGAGGCAACCCCCGACTCGTTCTACAACGCCATCTGGTGGGGCGACGTGCTGGGGCGTCTGATACGACAAAAGGTAGAGATCGTCGCCTACTTTTTGCTGCAATGCCAAACCAGCCAGGGTGGTTATGGGTTGCTGGCCCGCTTTGAGGTGCGGCCGACCTACTACGTCTACCAGATGTACAAACATTTCGGCGACGAGTTGCTGTATGCCTCTTCAGATGACCCAGACGTGTCCATCTATGCCGCCCGGCGCCAAGATGGCACGCTGACACTGATGCTCATCAATCTTGGGCCAGAGGAAAAGCGCAAGCCGCTCCGCCTGGAAAACGTCACGCCCACCGGCCCGGCTGAGGTTTGGCTCTTTGACGCAGATCACCAGGCCGAACGAATCAGCGCCCAGGCCATTGCCGATGGCGCAGAGATCACCCTGCCAGCGCAGTCCATCTCGCTTTATGTCTTGCCGTGAAATGATGCGAAATAACAAAGTCGCGCGAGCCTTTTGCGATCCGACGTTCTCTTGCTGCCACTACCATTGCAGTCCTTATCGAGAGTACAAGTGTGAGTGAATTCCCCACGCTTTCTGTGACATCTAGGTGGATCGAGCAAACACTGGCGAGCCTGACCCTCGATCAGAAGATTGGCCAGCTCTTGCATCCCAATATCTGGCCCACCAACTCTCCAAACGAGCTGGCCAACATGCTCGGCGCTGTAGAGCCAGGAGGGATGTTTCTGCACCCCGGCAAGGCAGAAAAGTTCAAAGACACAACATGCTGGTTGCAAGAACGTTCCCCGGTGCCGCTGATCGTGTCCTCCGACCTAGAGAATGGCGCTGGTTGGATGATTGAGGATGCGACCAGGTTTCCCAACTTGATGTCGCTCGCCGCCACCGATAGCGAGAAATTCGCTTTGGAGATGGGACGCGCCACGGCAGTGGAAGGGCGTGCCTGCGGAGTACACTGGTCTTTTGGTCCCGTGGTGGATATCAACGCTAATCCACACAGTCCTGATCCCAACACGAATGCGCTCGGCGACGACCCTGACCGGATCGCCCGTCTTTCCAAGGCGATGATTCAGGGGATGCAAAGGAATGGTCTATGCAGTACAGCCAAGCACTTTCCTGGCGGTGGCTTTGACGATCGCGACCCTCACATTTGTACCACCATCAATCCTCTGCCTATGGACCAGTGGTTTGCCTTGAGCGGTCGCATGTTCCAGGAAGCCATCGATCTGGGCGTGTGGAGTATTATGATCGGCCACTCCTCGCTGCCAGCCTGGGATCCTGGCGACGGCATACATATCCAAAACGCGCCGCCAGCCACCCTGTCTCGGAGAATAGTAACCGGCCTGCTGCGCGAAAGGATGGGCTTCCAGGGTGTGATCATTACCGACGCCATGGATATGGGCGGCGTGACGTCGTGGGGACCGTTTGAGGAGGTTATTCCCGGTGCCATTGAAGCCGGTTGCGACATGATCCTCTTCGCCTCTGCAAAGCGCGATTTCGACATTCTGAAGCGGGCGGTCGAGAGTGGGCGGCTGACAGAGGCTCGCATAGACGAGTCTGTGCGTCGCATTCTAGCACTGAAGAAAATACTGGGCTTGCACCGAGATCGCACTCCTTGGCCGCTATCGCCAGCGGATGGGGAGTACTTCCGGCACGTCAGCCAGGCAATTGCCGAGAAGGCCGTTACCCTGGTGAAGGATCGCAACGGGGTGCTGCCACTCAGGTTAGAACAGAATGTGCGGGTACTCAGCTATCACTTCCGGGGTGACCCCGCGTGCAACGTGGACGCTTTTGACGATCTTTTGCGCGAGCGAGGAGTGGTGGTGACCCGTTTCGACGAGATGGACCGGGGTAAGCTGCCTCGGGCCAGCGATCTTGCCGACTTTGACGTAGTGCTAATGAATGCCGTCTTCGAACCATCTTGGGGAACGAATCGCATCCGGCCGGCCGGTAACTATATGCGCGACGTCTGGTCACTTACTACATCACACCATCCACGTTTGGTGTTCGTATCCTATGGTTCGCCGTACCATCTATACGAAATGCCGCATCTGCCTCTCGTGATTAATGCCTATTCACCCGATCTCAACACTCAAAAAGCGGTGGTGCGTCTGCTTACCGGCGAGATCAAGGCAACAGGCAAGAGTCCCGTTAATCTCAACCGTCCCTATCGGCTCAAGCCCCTAGAGGGACTGTGGTACTAGCGGTGCTTCCCACGATGGCACGATTTGAAGAAGTAGCCCTCCCTGCCCGCTTCGTCTGGCTGGCACTGGCAGGCACCGAAGTCGTTTTTGGCGATAACTACTTTGATCTGCCCGCTGGCCGCACGGCGACGGTGACGTTGCCCGCGCTGGAGGGGTGGACCGCCGAACGGATGCGCGAGGCGCTGCGGGTGCGCAGCCTGGTGGATTCCTTCTAGCGATAGATATTGGATCCGCACCTTAAAAATGCTTGACAACCGGCGCGTCATGTGATATATTGTAAACAGGTTTCGGAACGTGTTTAGTAAACACTTGCGAAAGCGAGCGACCTTTGGT
>JAQYVZ010000081.1 GCA_030145205.1 Desulfuromonadales bacterium
CATGAGCCCATCAACCTCGACAATATTTGTCCAATGTCCAGGCCTGCCCCCTTAGCTGTCTATGTGTCCAGCGTGCATTCGAAGTTGGGGCGTTTTTATAGGAGTGGTGATATATGAGAATGCAAGTCAACAAGTCACCAGCGTTCCCTTTGGGCTCCCCTGTTCTTTCAGCAAGTTGACCTGGCCGACCCCAATGACCAGAAGATGGATGTGGTTGGATGTGACCGTGTAGTTCAGGATCGAAACTTGGTACCGCTTTCGCGCTTCATACAACCAGTGCACCCAGCGCTGCTTGTCGCGCGCGAATCTCAGCAGAAAATCCTGTTTGTGGCATCTGTGCGTGATGTGCCAGATGGTTTAGCACAAAGACCGATTCGCCCTCGGCATTGCCCCCTCCTGACAATAAAGATTACAAAGAAATGGATTAAAAGCCTATGGGCCTGTTTTCGGCCCTAAAAATAAGGCCATAGCATCATTTACAGGCATATTTCGGCACTGAATTAAAGTAATTCCAGAAAGTTAACTTGGTCCGACCCCATTTATATTTTATATCGTAATGGCAGAGACTTTTCCTTATGGGCCACTTTTTGCCCCCGAAAAGGGGCTTTTAAGGCCATATTCGGCCCTAAATTCACCACATTTTCCCGTTATTTCAGCAGGTTGACTTGGTCCGACCCCGAAAGCAATCATCAATCATCCATCTGCAACATCGGGCCACTCAATCTTTTGCGCCGAGTATTTCCGATAAATAACCCCGCAAACGGCGCAGGACTCCTGCGTGGCCTGCATTTTGTGACACTTGGGGCACTCGACAGCAAGAAGGTTTCCACTGGATGACTCGATGGAAAAACGGATTTCACAGCGGGGACAGCGCGTGGTCAGTTTCCTGCTGTCGCCAGCCGGCGGGTTGAATGCACGCGAGAAACCACAACCTGGGCAAACCAGATCCATTTAAAAACGAGCCTCCTCAAGTTCAACATCATCCGGCCGGATCATGTCGCCAATATCAACGGAATACAAAGATGTCGTGCCGACCTCGACCATGCGCAGAAACGATTCTCCGAAACGCCAGGCTGTGGCATGAAGATGCAGCTCCCCTGCACTAGCCAGTGAAGCCCATTGCCGAAAGTATTAAATCCGCAGAAAAAGACATTAAAACCCAATCAATATAGGCACTTAACCTACACATTTCTTTAAAAAGTGTCAATTATTTAATGGATTAACGGGGTCTGGCGGGATTTTTTGGAGAGGTTGCGCTGGCGTGGCGAGGGAAACAATTGAACACAGTGGTTATTGGAGGCCGTTGTTGGTGTGGTCAGGGCAGACGAGGAGTTTGAAGCGGGAGGGTCAGGTGATAACAATCTTTGTACAGTGAGCATGAATATCAAAATAAAAACTAGGCACCCTCCCCCCCCATGTGCTTTGGATTTATGAACGGACAAAGGCCAGCAATGGCTCATAGTCGTGCCGATCGGCTGCCCGCAAAGCTTCAATGTAGTGGCGACGACAATCACCGGCATTGGTGAGGTTTTCCTGTCCCCAACTGAAGCGCTTCTGGCCAAGCAGATGCACCAGAAGGATATCGGCCATCAGGCGAGCATGGCGCCCATTGCCGTTGGAAAAGGCGTGAATGGCGACCAGGCGATGATGAAACCTGGCGGCTATTTCATCAGGCGGAAATGACTCGCATTCGAGCCAAGCAGTGACTTCAGCGAAAAGCTGGTGGAGCGCCACCGGTATCTGCATCCATTCGATACCGATATTCTTCTGGCTGCGACGAAAAGTCCCCGCCCAGCGCCAGACATTTCCAAACATCCTCTTGTGCAGTGTGCGAGCATACTTCTCAGTCAGGACATCCTTTTGCCGCCGCCTGAAAACGGCGTCTTCGGCCTCAGAGATATTCTCCTGCTCCCAGCGATCAAGCTCGCCTCTGGTGCTGATGTGCGGCAACAAGAGCCCTTGCGCCTCATCGAGATCGAGCGGTGTTGCCCCTTCGGGGTACTCGAATCTCATGGTTTGTCCACCCAGAAGTCCTTAGGCAGCTCGCGTATCAGATCTTCCACCTTAGCATCGAGCATCTTTTTGCGTTCATCATTTGACACCAGTTGATCTTCGAGCAGCATGGTGTGAGAGGTACGGGAAAGACGCTGTTCGGCGACTTTTTTGGCCTGATCGCGCATTGTCTCTTCGAGGCTGGTGCGAGGAACCAAGGCATAAACAAACATACAATCCATCGCTTCAGCGACCTGGCGCATGGTCTTCAACGTCAGGGCGCCGGTGAGTTCATCCTTCTCCATCTGGACGACTCGCGGCTGGCTGACCCCGATGCGCTCACCAAGCTGCTTGCCAGACATCCCCAAGGCCTCACGGATTGAACGCAGCCAACCCTTGACCGGTGGCCGCACCCCTCTGACCTTGCTTAGCGTTTCAAACGTTTTATCCAGCTGTTCCCGCATGATGCGGCGATGTTTCGATTGCATATTTATAACCCTTATATTATTTGTCTTGCCATTACTTATAACACATAAATTATGGATAACAACATAATTAATAACGTTAAGGTTATACTGCTTTTCAAGAAACCCGCCAGTGGATTGTGAAAAGCGCATTTTTGCAGGTCTTCTGGCTCATTTTCCTTTCCAGGATATCGTCCTCAATATCTTAGACACAGGGACGTTCCCCAAGCTTTCCCTCGCATTTCCTCAGGAAAAACCTGCCAAACAGCATAAAAAAGCCCCGGTTCCAGATGGAACCGGGGCTTTCTGCTTCAAGCATTGGTGGAGAAATGGGAATGGCTTTTCCTTATCGGCACACTTTTGCCCCCGAAAAGGGGCTTTTAAGGCCATATTCGGGCCTAAACCCACCATGTTTTCCTGTTATTTCAGCAGGTTGACTTGGTCCGCCCCCGAAAGTTCCTCAATTGCACTTGGCGGGCGACTAGCCGGCCATGGCGCCGAATCAGAAATCGGATATTTGCTTTACGGATTCAGGGTCGGTGAAAAAGAAGTTTGAACGGATTCGATTTAGAGTGTATTTTGTACAACTCACCCATTCAAGAAAATCTCAGGAAGTTGCTGCGCCCGTGGAACTGACACTCAATCCTTCCGGCCATCTGGTGATGGTCGATCTCTCTGCTGCTGAAGGCGCCGAGCCGCGTTCTTCCCGCATATCCCGGGCGTTTGTTGATTCCTCATCGGCGGGGATCATGGCGCTGGCCGGTGAAAAACCGGCGCCTGACTGGCCCCTTGCCTGGATCTACTGGCGAGATTTCGGCGCCCGCTATCTGCTGCAACTCTGTCAAAATCCATCAACCGCCAAACGGCTTGAGCCCTCACCACCCCTCGACGCCGCAACCCTCGCCTTTCTTCATCTGAGCATCCCCCCGATGCCGGGGGCGGAGTACTGTACCCCCGAGCTGCTGGATGAGATCTGGAGGGCTCTGGATGCCTGGGCCCTGGCGGCGATTGCCCGCGAGGCAGAGGGCCTGTCCGGCTTTCTGCACCAGCATGCGCCACTCTGGCGGCAGGTCGGCAGGGTCTGTTTCCATCTGGCCGAAAACCGACAGGATCCTGAATTCCCCTTTGCCTTCATGGCGACCTATATCCCGCGCCTCGGCAAGAACGCCCGCGCCCAGCACCTCCCCTTGAATCAGGCGTTACGCGAGTACGCCGGAGCCGACAATCGGGAAGCGCTGCTGCGCCTGCTGGAACCGGTCTACGACGCAAGTACCCGTTGCCCCTGGGTGCAGGAGCTGCTCGACAGCAACGATATCTATCATCCGCTGGCATGGACTCCTGACGAAGCCTACCAGCTCTTGCAGGATGTTCCGCCCCTTGAAGAAAGCGGCCTGATCGTCCGGCTGCCCGATTGGTGGAAAAAACGTCCCCGTCCCCGCGTGCAGATTGCCGTCGATTCCAGGGGTAAAAATACTCTTTCGGCCCAGGCCCTACTCGATTTTCAGGTGCAACTGACCCTGGACGGCGCCCCGCTGACAGCGGAAGAAATCGCGACCCTGACCGCAGCCGGGGAAGGACTGGCGATGATTCGCGGCCAGTGGGTCGAGGTAGACGGCGAAAAACTTCAACAGGCCCTCGAACAGTGGCGGAAGACGGAGGCCGAGGCCGGGGCGGACGGGCTTTCGTTTATTGAAGGGATGCGCCTGTTGGCCGGTGCAGGGCGGGATCTTTCCGGCCATGATCTGATGCTGGAGGAAACGGGCTGGGCCTATGTGGA
>JAQYVZ010000082.1 GCA_030145205.1 Desulfuromonadales bacterium
GGTGCCCCGCTTGACCCGGCGGCCTGGCTCGGGTCCCGCTGAGTCCATCCTTACCGGAGGAAATACGGATGTTCAATAAACGGTGGTTCAGGGTCTTGGTGCTTCTGGTATTTGTTCCGCTCGGCTGGTTTTCGATCGGCCAGATGACCCGCCCCCATTCTGCTGAAGCCCAGTCCCATTACGAGGATATCCGGCTGTTTACCGATGTTCTTTCGATCGTACGCAAGAGTTATGTCGAAGATGTCGACATGAAAGACCTGATCTATGGGGCGATCAACGGCATGCTTGCTTCCCTCGATCCCCATTCATCTTTCATGCCCCCTGATGTCTATAAGGAAATGAAAGTCGATACCCGGGGCGAATTCGGCGGTTTGGGCATCGAAATTACCGTCAAAAATGGAATTCTGACCATCGTTTCCCCGATCGAGGACACTCCAGCCTACCGAGCCGGTCTGCAGGCTGGCGACCAGATCGTCAAGATTGAAGATCGCTTTACTAAAGATATCAGCATCATGGACGCGGTCAAGCTGATGCGCGGCCCCAAAGGGTCGAAGCTCACTATTACCATCATGCGGGATTCCTTCGGTAAGCCACAGGACTTTCTGCTGGTCAGGGAGATCATCAAGATCCGCAGCGTTAAGTCGAGGACCCTTGAGGATGGCTATGGCTATGTGCGACTGGTGCAGTTTCAGGAGCGTAGTTCCGACGATCTGGAAGCGGCGCTCAAGGAACTACGCAAGCAAAACGACGGCAGTCTGAAGGGGCTGGTTCTCGACTTGCGCAACAATCCGGGCGGCCTGCTCGACCAGGCAGTCAAGGTTTCGGATATCTTTCTTGCCGATGGCCTCATTGTCTACACCGATGGTCGCGAGGAGGGGAGCCGGATGGAATTCAGCGCCCATCCCAAGGGTACCGAAGCCGACTACCCGATGGTGGTTCTTATCAACGGCGGCAGCGCCAGCGCTTCGGAAATTGTATCCGGCGCGCTGCAGGATCGTGAGCGGGCTATTGTCATGGGGACCCAGAGCTTTGGCAAGGGGTCGGTGCAGACCATTATCCCGCTCAGTGATGATTCCGGCCTGCGCTTGACTACGGCCCGCTATTATACCCCGCGCGGCACCTCGATCCAGGCCCGTGGGATCACTCCCGACATAGTGGTTTCTCCGGACGAAGTCAAAAAAGTCGAGGAAGGCGATCTTTTCCGCGAAAAAGACCTGAAAAATCACATCTTAACCCCGGATGCCGAGGGCGAAGTGCAGGGCGATCCCGCTCTCCACAAGTTCGACCTTGAGTCGTCCGATCGCAGTGACTACCAGTTGATGCGAGCCCTTGACCTGCTCAAGGGATTGTATATTTTCAAAGGGCTGAAATCTCCCGCCACTTGATCAGTGAATGCTGCAGCGACAAACCCGGGGGGATGATCCATCCCCCCCTTTTTTCGTGAAACGGAATGTGATGGCGTCGCAAAAAGTCCGCCTGACGGCGTTACGGCGCTTTTTCAGGCCCTCGACCTCCCTGATGTAGGCCTTCGCCCCCGAAAAACCACCAGGCATTTCAGATCGAAATTTTTACTCAGCCATCTCAAGACTTTTTGCGAAAGCATCATATATGCCCCCCACAAAACGTAAGCGCGCCAAGCGCAATCCCCCCCCAAAAAACAAAGGTCGTCAGCTTAAAGTGCTGCTGGCTTCGCTTTGTCTGGTCGGTTTTCTTCTGGTCAGCCTCGTGCTCTTGGCGTACCTGCGGCAGTCCTTCGAACCGAAACCGCTTCCGCCGGTTGAAACGGGACAGTTGCTTCTCGAAGACCTGCGGGTCGAGCTTGAGAGTGCCTTGTTGCGCAGCGGCATTTCCCTGGCCCAGATCAAGGCCGGAGAGCAGAACGGCATTGCCACCTTCGATGTGAGCAGTTCCTTTCCCCCCGGCGAGGTGCTCGGTGCGTTATCCGCTCGAGTGCAGCGAGTTACGCCCGACGCGAGCATCGATACCGAGATCGGTTCCGATTCGATAGTGGTCTATCTGGGGGACCGTATCGTCTACCTGTTGCGGTTTGCGTCGCTACCGGTCGAGCCGCCGCCTTTTCCGCCGCCGCTGCTGACACCCAGTCGGGGACGGGTGGCGATCATCATGGATGATCTCGGCCGGGACATGCGTACCGCCAGAACCTTGCTGGATATCGACCTGGCGGTGACCTTCGCCATCATCCCGCAGAACGAGCAGGCGCCACGGGTGGCGGCGTTGGCTCACCAGCACGGTCGCGAAGTGATCGTGCATATCCCCATGGAGCCTAAAGGGTACCCGGCTATGAACCCCGGTGCCGATGCCTTGTTCGTGAAACTCTCGGCCGAAGAGATACGGCGGCGTTTTCTGGGCTACCTGCAGCGGGTGCCCCATGCGGTGGGCGGCAATAACCATATGGGCTCGCAGTTTACTCAGCGTCGGGAAAAAATGGCTGTTGTGATCGAAGAGATTCGCAAGGCGGGAATGTTTTTCGTCGACAGTCGGACCAGCGGGAAATCAGTCGCTTTTGAGGTGGCCCGGGGCGCCGGGGTGCCGGCGGCCAGTCGCGACGTGTTTTTGGACAACGTCCAGAATGAAGAGCTGATTGCGCGGGAAATCCGCAAGCTGGTGCGGTTGGGGATCAAGAAAGGGCAGGCCGTGGGAATCTGCCATCCCTATCCGCAGACCCTGGCGGCTTTGCGGCGGGAGGTTGAATATATCCGCTCACAGGGGGTCGAGGTTGTGCCCGTTTCGCAGCTGCTGGTTCGCTAGAGCGAGCGTACTCAGCAGGCGGGGAGTTGGGCTGCGATTTTGTCGGCAGTTTGCCGGAACTGCCGGTACTGCTCATCGTAGAGAATCTCCTCGGCAAAATCCGAACTGACCCGGCGGATCAGCAGGAAAGCGTCACTTAGTCGGTTTTCCCCGTCGAGCAGGGTGGTTCTTTGCAGCAGCGGCCCGAGCAGCGGCAGGGCATCCTGCCCAACGGACTGGTTCAGTTCCGTCAGCTCAATGATTTTGTGGGAGATTTCCAGCCCTTCTTCGTCGAACCGGTAAAAAGAGAGCTGCTGCTGGTAGTGGCCACGGGTATTCGGCGCGCGGCGCAGTACGAAATAGGAGCGCTGCGCCGATTCACGGAACAGGTCGCGTAGCGGGTCGCTGGTGTCGATCTGGCGGCGGGAACGATAAAAATAGGGGAAAACCAGGCTGGCGAAACAGTCTTCTTCGAGAAACCCCGAAGTCGATCCGTCGGAGGTTTCGCAGTAGTAGCCCACCGGGGCAATCGATTCAGAATCGACTAGGGGCTTGTCGCAGAGCAGGCAATCGCTATGCAGGTTGGCGCGTCGGGTGGTAAAAGATTCATCCCGTTCCGAGCGTTCCCGGCCAATTTCTTCAGCCACCTGGTCTAGGCGGCGCTGCTGATTTTCGATGGTCCCCAGGTAGATCTGCCGAGCCAGGTGGGCGAACTGCACATGCACCTCGGTTCCTCGGCCGTGGGTAATCACCGGGTAAATCCGCCCTTCAGGGTTGGTGTTGAGCGATTCGACCTTGGGGCTTTTGGCGATAAACCCTTCCAGGCAGCGATAGCCGCGGTTGATGGCGTATGCCTTGAGCAGCTGGTAGGGGTCGCGGAACGGGCCGTCGTAATGGATGCGCTGGTCGATCAGGCAGGGAAGGATCCGGATCGTCCGGCGCGACAGTTGCTGACGGTCGAAAAAATCATAAAGGTGCTTGCAGTTTTCCAGCGACGGGGCATCCTTGACCGGCACCACCACTCGGTCGGCGGCGAACAGGGCATTCTGGGTGAAAACGTCGAGATCGGGGCGGGTATCGATGATGACGATGCCGGAGAGGTCCGAGGCTGCCAGGATCTTGGCCAGTTGCCCTGGGCTGGAAACCTGGTCGCGGATGCTCCACAGCTCGCCGCTCGAAGGGATGAACTGGACGCCGTATTCTCCCAGCTCCATGGCCTCTCCGACGGTCTCTTCGCTAAGCATCTGCAGCACGTTGCCCTGCCGCGGGCTGCGCCCGATGCGGAACATGCGGTCGACGGAATAATGGTTGTCAAAGCTGAACAGGGTGACCGGCAGGTCTTCGTTGAGGGCTTTGAGGTAGATGGCCAGGTTGGTGGCCAGGGTGGTTTTGCCCACTCCCCCTTTTTCGCTCGAGATCGTAACAACATAAGGTCGGGACAT
>JAQYVZ010000006.1 GCA_030145205.1 Desulfuromonadales bacterium
CCGTGAAAGCGTAATCTTCCGCAAAGCCCTCGATCGACGCGACACCCTCGCGCCAGCAACGTAACAGTCTGCCTGCCGAGGTGGTCAACTCCCCTTGAAGAAACGCGACAATCCGTTCCGCTTCCGCGTACAAGGAAGCATCATCGAGAACGGTCGATGCTTTGGCCAATGCGGACACCAGCATGCCGTTCCAGGCGGTGACAACCTTATCATCCCGGTGCGGTCGGAGACGCTGCTGTCGCACCGCCAATAATTGCTGGCATGCTTCAGCCAGATCGTCAGCAGCACCTAGGTCGGCCTGCGGCATCAGATAGAGAATATTCGCGCCGGTCCGTTCACCGCTGGCTTCATCATGAAAATTGCCGGCGGCTTCAACACCATAAACCGTCTTGAAGCGCTGTGCAGTCTCTTCATCCAGAATCTCGCGCAGTTCCGCGTCCATCCAGATATAGAACTGCCCTTCCACGCCTTCCGAGTCCGCATCCTCGGCCGAATAGAAAGCGCCCTGCGGTGCTTGCAGATCGCGCCTCAGATAAGTGACAATTTCCCGGGCTGTCCTGGCGTACAACGGCTGGCCCGTAGCTTGAAAAGCCTCAGTGTAAACCGCCAGCAGACCGGCCTGGTCATACAGCATTTTTTCGAAGTGAGGAATCAGCCACGCGGCATCCACAGTGTACCGATGGAAACCGTAGCCGAGATGGTCGTAAATGCCTCCACAGCGCATGGCGACCAGGGACTGCTCAACCATCGCGAGCAGGCTCTTTTGGCCAGTTTGCCGGTAGCGGTACAGCAGAAAAGAAAGATCGTGCGGCCGGGGAAACTTAGGGGCGCCGCCGAATCCGGCATGACGTGCATCAAAGTTTTCACTTAACTGTCTGGTCGCCCGCTCAAAAATTGTCGCGTCCAGTTCCTGCGATGCTGTGGGACTGACGATATCAGCCAGCGCCTCGACAACCTGCTGCCCGGTTGTCGTCAAAAGCTCCGGCTCGGCACGCCATTTTGCGGCAATCAACGGCAACAGATCGACAATTCCGGGTCGCCCTTGACGCCCCCGCTTCGGAATATACGTCGCCGCGTAAAAAGGCAGCGCGTCCGGCGTCATGAAGATGGTCAACGGCCAACCGCCACTGCCTGTCATCCGTTGACAAACATCCATGTAGACCTGGTCAACGTCTGGACGTTCCTCGCGATCCACCTTGATGGCGACAAAATCCCGGTTCAACAGGGCAGCGACCTCGTCATCCTCAAAACACTCGTGCGCCATGACGTGACACCAGTGGCAAGTGGAATAACCGATCGACAGAAAAATCGGTTTGTTTTCGCGGCGCGCTTTTTCGAAGACGGCCGGTTCCCACGGATACCAATCGACGGGGTTCCGGGCATGTTGCAACAGGTAGGGGCTAGCTGCTCCGGCCAGGTGGTTCTCTGACATCATCCGATCCACTCCTTTTTGGTCAGGCGGAACATCAAGTCGGTCTCAACAACCACCTGACTATGACCAGACTTTATCTTCAACGGCTTCTGTCTGGTTCACCATCAGTTTAATCCATTACACCGGAGATTCGCCAGTCTCCTCAGAAAAGAAACATAAAACGAGAGCGAACCAGTTGCAATCGACCGTGGAAACGGTACATTGAGAGTTAGCGTACAGAGTTTAAGCTGGGAGGAGCGATGTTCGAATATGGCGCGCTGCTCAACAAATCCCTCACAGATCAGGTGAGTGAAAGTTTTGCCTTGCTGGTTCAATTTCTCAGTGAGATTTCACCCCTCTGGTATGTTGGAGGAGTCATCCTGTTCATCGCCTTCGCTCGCATGCTAAACAATCACCGCATCACCCGAAAATAAACGACAGTCCACCTTCTGCAGCAACTACAGAGACCCTTTCTCTTGGTTCCTCCGCGCCTCCCCTGAAGCGACTCAAAACTCCTTGCGGATTCCGACAACAACAGTTAGCCTTGGCAACGGCTCATGCAACAACACTCACCCGAAAAGGATTTCCACAATGTCTGCAACAGAAACAATCCCTCTCTCACAGCGCGCCGCAAACGTCACGCCGTTTCTTGCCATGGAGATCATGGAACGCGCCAAACAGCTCGAACTCAGTGGCCGGGATGTGATTTACCTCTGCCTCGGCGAACCGGACTTCCCCACACCGGAACCGATTGTACAAACCGCCCACCAGGCAATGTTGGCTGGAGAAACCCGCTATACGCATTCATTGGGGCGCATTGAACTGCGTGAGGCCCTGGCGGACCATTATCGCGACCGCTACGCTGTGGAGGTCGATCCCGATCAGATCATCGTTTCTTCCGGTACCAGCCCGCTGATGCTACTGCTGTTTGCCGCCCTGTGCAACAACGGCGATGAGGTCATTCTGACCGACCCCTGCTACGCCTGCTACCCGAACTTCGTCCGCTTTGCCGGTGGAGTCCCGCACTTCATCAGAACCCGTCCGGAGGATGGTTTCCAACCCCGCCTGGCAGATATAAAGGCAGCAATCAACGAACGCACACGCGCTCTACTGATCAACTCACCGGCAAACCCTGCCGGTTCCGTCCTCAGCAGGCAACAACTCGAAGAGATTGCCACCCTGCCGATCCCGATCGTGTCGGACGAAATCTACCACGGGTTGACCTACGCAGGAGAAGAGCACAGTATCCTTGAATTTACCGACAATGCTTTTGTCCTCGGTGGTTTCTCGAAAGCCTATGCCATGACCGGCTGGCGACTTGGCTACCTGATTGCCCCAAAATCGGCAGTTCGCACCCTGCAGACGTTTCACCAGAATGTCGTCATCAGCGCCAACAGCTTTGTCCAACTTGCCGGGGTAACCGCGCTGCGCGAAGGTGGCCCTTACGTTGACAGCATGCGTAAAGAGTACGATCGCCGCCGGCAACTGACGATCCGCCGCCTGGAAGAGATCGGGCTCAAGGTCAGGACTCACCCGGCCGGAGCTTTCTACGTACTGGCCGACGCCCGCCACATCTCCAACGACTCGCTGGCGCTGGCTCGGGAGATCCTGGAAGCCACCGGTGTCGCTGTGACCCCCGGAATTGACTTCGGTGAGGGCGCGGAGGGCTTTCTGCGTTTTTCTTATGCCAACTCGCTGGAGAATCTTGACCGGGCAATTGAAAGAATCGGGGAGTATTTGAAAGTGAGGAGCGAACAGAATTCTGCTCTCGCCCTGTAGAGGGGAATATACAATCCCTCTCCTATCAAGGGAGAGGAGGTTTTTCTATCATCAACGCGTTACGAAATATCTTTTGATCAATTCGACAACTCTGTCGACATCCGCGGCCGTCAGATCGAGATGAGTCACGAAACGTAAATTGCCGTAACCGCCGACAAGTACGCCCTCTTCCCTCAAGTAGTCTATCAACCCTTCAGCCGTAGCCGTATCCGGCCAGGCAAAGACCATGTTGGTTTGGACTGAAGCAGGATCGATCACCAGCTCTTCGACCTCAGCCAACCCCACGGCCAGGCGCATTGCATTGGCGTGATCCTCAGCCAGGCGGTCCACATGCTCTTCCAGAGCAAGAATGCCGGCAGCGGCGATGATGCCCGCTTGCCGCATGCCGCCGCCGAGCATTTTGCGCCAACGTCTCGCCTTGGCAATCAGGTCAACGGAACCACACAACACGGAACCGACCGGCGCCCCCAATCCTTTGGAGAGGCAGACAGACACCGAGTCGAAATGACCCGCAATGTCGGACACTGGCACATCCAGCTTAACAGCAGCATTAAAAATCCGGGCACCATCCAGATGCAGCCCCAGCGACATCGTGTGTGTCAGAGCAGCAGCCTGTTCCAGATAGGCCAAAGGCAGCACTTTGCCTGCCTGGGTATTTTCCAGGCAAAGCAGACGGGTCCGTGCAAAATGGCAATCATCGGGCTTGATCACGGCGGCGACCGCAGAGAGGTCGAGAGACCCATCCGGCTCGAGATCGAGCGGCTGCGGCTGGATACTGCCGAGCACGGCGGCTCCGCCAGCCTCGTACCGATAGGTATGCGCCTGCTGACCGACAATATACTCGTCGCCTCGCTCACAGTGACTTAACAGCGCCAACAGGTTGGTCTGGGTACCGGTGGCAGCGAACAGGGCAGCTTCGCAGCCGAGCCGTTCCGCCGCCAGCGCTTCCAGACGGTTGACCGTCGGGTCTTCGCCATAGACATCATCACCGACCACGGCGTCGGCCATCACCTGCCGCATTCTGGCGGATGGACGGGTCACTGTATCACTGCGTAAATCAATCATGTTTTTCTCTCACACCACGCGCTCACTTCGCTCGCTGGAGGACACGAAGCTCACGAAGAAAATCTCAAAAGGCCTTTTGGATAAGCATAAAGCCTCTTCCTGACATGTTCCGTATCTCCGTGGCGAATAGCTTCAGGGCACCGACAGCTTACAAACATCAGGACGCAGCAGGTGGCGCTTCCAGGCTTATCAGCCCGATCCGTCCCGCCTGAAATTCCTGCAACAGAATCTCGGCCGCCCGCTGCAGGTCGACCTCGCCCCCTGCCACCAGACAACCGCGCCGCCGGCCGACCTCTTCCAGCGCTGCATCCGCATCAACCGGTTTCTGCTTGAACTTGAATCGCGTCATGAAAAGAGTCGGATACTGTTCAAGCAGAAAATTGCCGACAAAGGTCGCCACCGTGACATGGTCTATGGCGTTGTCGCCGATCGCCCCACTCGCTGCCAGCCGGAAGGCACCATCCTGATCGTCGAGGTCCGGCCAGAGCAGGCCCGGTGTATCATGTAGATGGATGCCGTTACGCAGGTCGATCTGCTGGGTACAGGTGGTCACCGCCGGGCGGTCGCCGACTTTGGCCATTTTCTTCCCCGCCAGAGTGTTGATCAGGGTCGATTTGCCGACATTGGGGATGCCGACCACCAGCGCCCGCAAGGTTTTGCCGGGTTTGCCGCGATTCGGGGCCAAACGCCGACACAGCTTGAGCAGGCCCATCGCTTGTGAACGATTCTTGGCTTCCATCGGCAAGGCTCGCACGCCCTGCTCCCGCTCAAAACTGCGCACCCAGGCCTTGGTAACATCCGAATCTGCCAGATCCTGTTTATTGAGAACCTTGATACAGGGCTTGGCGCCCCTCAGTTCCTGCAGAAGGGGGTTGGCGCTCGACACCGGCAAACGGGCATCCAGAACTTCGATGACCACATCAATCGTTGTCAGTGCCTCGGCGATCTGTCGCTTCGCCTTGGCCATATGTCCGGGGAACCAACCTATTTTCATTATCTGAGCTGCCCTTTCGTGCGGGTTCTATCACGCTCCGGAGAATACACGAATTCCCCTCGAGACGCAAAGCTGTCGCAGCAACAAAAAAAGCGCCGTCACAGAAACTGTGACGGCGCTCGCAACTCTTATAAGCGAATGGATCAGCAACAACCGCTGCTCAGCATCGGGGCAATCACGAACCCCTGACTGTGCTGCGTATCGACATAATCGATTTGGTTGCCATCCGTGAAAGGCATAACCTCGTCGGCAATCAGCAGATCAACTTCATTAACCGTATAACTTTTTTGATCTTCTTTCAGCTCTTCCAGAGCCAGCCCCAAGCGGGGACCGCCTCAGCCAAAGCCTTCGAACACGACCCGGAGAATTTTGCCCGGGTATTCTTTCATGACTTCCTTGAACTGGTCACGCGCTGCTTCACTAATTGTCAACATATGCCCTCCTTTTAAACTCGTTTAATTGTTTACAATAATATTCATATATCTATAATTGTCAATACCTATTTTTCAACGCACTTCACCGGTCAACATCCTTCCGCGACATGAGGCAACTCAACTGATATAAAACGGGAAACAAGAGCACAGGATCTCAATGAGCATGTTTTGTAAGAAAATGGTTAGGTGCCTATTTTCGGGTTGAACTTCTGCGGCAAAGTGCTATCAATAGGGGCGCATTATCAGCACTTCAGTGGAGATCCCATGACGAACAGCCTATTGCCTTTCAAGACACACCCTCTACGCGAAGCTATCTACGACGAACTGCATATCCGTCCGTTCCATATTGTCAGCACGCCACATCAGCTCTCTCATCTGGCCGCACGCGCCAGTAAAGAGGAACAGGAGCTCGCCCACCAGCACCTGTGTGAACTCTGCAGGCGCTACAGCGTTAACCAGCCGGTACCTGCAGCAGTGACCTTTCAGCAGGACTTTGGTGAATTCACGGTTCACTGGGAACGGCACGTCGAATTCTACTCCATCACCTTGCTACACGCTGGTAACTTCAGCGGCGAACCGTTTGAACATACGGTGATCAACCTGCTGCCGACCGATTGGCTGGCCGGGTTGCCAGGTGAAACGGTTGCCGCCTTTCATCTCATTCTTGATGATCACTCCCTCGCCAACGATCCTGAATCGCTGAGCCGGTATTTCGAGGGGCAGCGCCTTTCCATGAGCAAGGCGCGTGACGAAAAAGCATTGATCGCGACCGCCTTTCGACTGCATGGTGACGGCTATGGCCGCTTCATCATTCAGAATCTTGGCATGTCGGATATCCAGATCGGTCGTCTGACCCGACGCATCATCGAGATGGAAACCTATCGTCTGCTGGCGCAACTCTCACTGCCACTGGCCAAACAGATTGCGCCGCAGCTTTCCGAGATGGATCGCAGTCTGGCGGAAGTTCTTGCCCTGGTACCGCAACTGGATGGTGCCGAGGAAGAACGTAAGATGCTGCAGACGCTGACCCGCAAAGAAGCCAAACTGGAAATGTGGCGCGCTGGAACCAACCGGCGATTTTCCGGCTCGCGCGCCTACCACAAAATTGTTCTGCAGCGAATTGAAGGAATTAGCGAAAGCAAGGTTGAAGGCTACCCAATGCTCTCAGAGTTTATGAACCGCCGCATGTTCCCTGCCCTGACAACCCTGGAGAGCGTCCAGAGCTGGATGGAAGACCTGTCGCGCCGGATAGAGCGTGCGAGCGACCTGCTGCGCACCCGGGTCAATCTCACCATGCAGGAGCAGAACCGCCACCTGCTGGCCTCAATGAACAAACGTAGCCAGTTGCAATTTCGTCTACAGGAAACAGTCGAAGGCCTGTCGGTGGTCGCCATCAGCTATTACATCATCGGCCTGCTCGGCTACTTGCTGAACGGTCTGCCTCTCAAGCAATGGCATCTGAGTAAGCCGGTTGTTCTGGCCGTTGCCATTCCTCTTGTCGTCTTTACGATCTGGTGGGTTATCCGCCGAATCAAGCGCCGTCTGATCAAAAATCCGAACGGCTAGACGCCTGCCCAAAGCGTCAGGAGCAACCGCCCGCCCATAACCAGCAACGACACGCCGAGCACGCTCTGAATCACGGGCAACGCTCGATCAAGCAACGGGCGCGTTCGCCGGCCAGTCATCAGCAGCACAACCGTTGCATACCAACTGAAAGAAATCAGAAACATCAGAACCGCCAGCAAGACCTTCCCCCAGAGCGGGCACCCGGGAGCAAGCATCAGGGTGAACATGCTCAGGTAGAAGGCCCAGGCCTTCGGGTTGGTCAGGTTGGTCAGCAAACCGGTACGAAACGCCACCCGTCGCGACATCGGGCGAGCAGTGTTGACATCAACTGCAGAGAACTCGGCCGACCGTTCGCGGATCATGCGGAATCCCAGGTAGAGGAGGTAGCCGCCACCGACAATCGGCATCAAGGTGTCGAAATGAGGGAGTGTCTTCACCAGCACCAGGAGACCGACCAGACCGGAGATGGCAAAGATACCGCTGCCGACTGCCACACCAAGGGCCGTATGCAGTGCGTTCTGACGGGAGCCAGCAAGGGAGGCCCCGGCCACCAGAATAAAATTCGGGCCGGGACTGATAATCGCCAGGGAGAAAACCACCAGGAAGGAAAAAATGTTCAGCCAGACAGCATCCATGTCCGGATTTTATGCCGCGTGACACGGCATTGCAAGTTCTCCGTCATAACCGTTTATAATGCACCGTTCAGGGGGTAAGCAGCGGGATGACAAGTAGGGCACCGTCAACGTTAAAATGAATCTTGTCGGCGAAAATCTTCTCAACCCGCACATCATCGATCATCATGCCCTCCATCACCGGAAGGTCATCAACAACGGCCATGCTGTCGCCGTCCTGATTAAAAAAGATTGCCGAGACCTGCAGATTCGTGGGAACAGCCAGCGGCGAAAATTGTGGCGGTTCAACCGCCGCAACCTCCTCTTTCAACATCTGGACCTCTTCGACCTCAATTACAGCGGCCGGCGGCACAACCTTCTCCACGACCTTGACCGGCTCAGGCTCAGAGATTGTCGCCTCAATAACCGTTTCTGCCCTACCCGCTGATGAACTGTCCTTTGAAACCACTGGTAAAGTTGCTTCATAAACCGGCTGAAAGACAGTGACGACTGGCTCCGACACCGCTTCCGCCAGCACCTCCGGTGAGTCGGCTGAGCTCTTCTCCACAAGCTCCTGAGCAGGGGGTGGCGACTTTTGCACAGGCCCACTAACCAATGAAACGGCAGCGACCGGAACTTCATCAGGCCCCGCTTTCATCCAGGAGAACCAACCGAAAGCCATTAAGACACCGAGAAGCAAACCTCCTGCCAGAAACAGGGCAGCATGCGGCCGACCGGTTTCCGAACGGTCACTTTCGTGACAGGCAACCTGGCCCGAGAGTTGTCCCGTTGTACCGCTGCGCTCATCTTCGAGCTTCTTTAATGCTTTGAGGATCGTACTCATTCAAAAGACCTGTGCTGTAGAGCAAGTTGGACCAAAATCGATAGTTTACCGAAAGATTCCAGCGAGATTTTCATTCAGGAGCCAAACCAAAACACCGGCACAGCCAAGAGCCATAGCCGTTAACCACCACAGGCGTTGCTGCTTATAACCTGCCGGCTGTCGTGCCAGTTCGCGTCCGGCCCGCCGCACCTCACGCCGCGTCAGGCGACCGACACTGTCAGCATAACCGATCAAAAGGGTCCGATCACACAGGAGATTAATCAGCCTGGGAACGCCACCACTCAACCGATGGATTGCGCGTATCGCCGCCGGTGTAAACAGCTCTCCGTCCGGGCGACCCGCAATCTTGAGTCGGTGACGAATATAATCGCGACTGTCCTGCAGATCAAGCGGTGCCAGATGGTAACGCACGGCAACCCTCTGATTGAGTTGGCGCAATTCTGGACGGTCCATAACCTGCGCCAGTTCGGGCTGCCCAGCGAGAACAATCTGGATCAGCTTCTCCGTTTCCGTTTCCAGGTTGGAGAGCAAACGAATTTGCTCCAGGACATCACCTGAGAGATTCTGGGCCTCGTCGATCACAAGCACCGGAACACGATCGGCCCGGCTTTCTTCCAGCAGAAACTGGTTGAGGGCGTCCACCAGCTCGGCAAGGGTCTCGCCCTGCACCGGAACACCGAACTCACCATTGATGTTGCGCAACAGTTCGAGCGCGGTCAGGCGCGGATTGAAGATCAATGCAACCTGGAATTTAACGGAATCAAGTTCACCAAGAAAAGTTCTCAGTATCGTAGTTTTACCTGTTCCGACCTCACCCGTTACTTCAATAAAGCCAACCCGGTTCTGCACCCCGTAGAGCAGATGGGCGTACACCTCCCGGTGGATCTTGCTGAGATAGAGAAATTGTGGATTCGGGGTCAGGTTAAACGGCTTGACCTGTAATCCGAAAAACTGTGTGTACATCGCTCACTCACCTGACAGGTTCAGACAAACCATCTCGGGGCATTTTCCATTGACTTCGACCAATTTGCAAGCTTCGACTTGAGCCTGAAATATATCATCAAGTTTGCAGAAGGAAACCCTGTAAGATATGATATTCTTTCTAGCTGAAGAATCGACAATTATCACATCAGCCGCCAGGCTGCCCCATCAAGGACCAAGAGAACAATGAAAAACTGGAGACGCTTTACCGAAGGCGAGCGGATCGCTTATTTCTCAATGGAAATCGGCTTAACCACGGAGATCCCGACATACAGCGGCGGTCTCGGAGTTCTGGCCGGCGATACCATCAAAAGCGCGGCCGACCTGAAGCTGCCGCTGGTTGCTGTCACCCTGCTGAGCCGCAAGGGCTACTTCAAACAGTCTTTTACCAAAGAAGGCTGGCAGGTCGAAGAGCCGGTCAAGTGGGAACCGGAAGAGATGCTGGAGCTGTTGCCCGGCAAAACTCTGGTTACCATCGAACAACGGGATGTCAAGGTGCAGGCCTGGCTTTACCGGGTCAAAAGCCCCACCGGCGGCGAACTGCCCGTTCTTTTCCTCGACACCGACATTCCCGGCAACCTGCCGGAGGATCGTAAGATTACCGACCACCTCTACGGCGGTGATCGTGCCTACCGCCTCAAGCAGGAGATTGTACTCGGCATCGGCGGCGCGCGCCTGTTGCGGATTCTCGGCTTCCAGATCCGCAAATATCATCTCAACGAGGGTCATGCCAGCCTGCTGACTTTGGAACTGCTCAATCGCCACCGTCGCCCGGTCGAAGACACCTGGGACGAACGCGCGTCATGGGACACCTACAAGGTCCAGGAAAAATGTGTATTTACGACCCACACTCCGGTTGAAGCAGGGCATGACCGCTTCGACTATGACCTGGTGGAAAAAATCATGGGGCCGGTTATTCCCTACCCGCTGCTGAAAGAACTGGGTGGACAGGATCAGCTGAACATGACGATGCTGGCCTTGAATCTTTCCCATTACGTCAACGGCGTCGCCAAAAAGCATGGCGAGGTCTCCCAGGCGCTCTTCCCCGGCTTTGAGATTCATTCGATCACCAACGGGGTGCACCCTTTTACCTGGACGTCCCCTTACCTGATGTCCCTGTTCGACACCTACCTGCCCGGTTGGGCCAACGAACCGGAGCTGCTGGTACGGATCGACCTGATCCCGGATGAGGAACTCTGGGAAGCCCACTGCGGGGCCAAGGCATACCTGTTTCAATACATCAGCGAAATCACCAACGGTGTCCAGCTTGACCCCGATGTCCTGACCATCGGCTTTGCCAGACGGGCCACGGCCTACAAACGTGCCAACATGATTTTCACCGACCCGGAAAAGCTCCTGGAGCTCGGCGATGGCAAGATCCAGCTGGTATATGCCGGCAAAGCCCATCCGAACGATGATAATGGCAAGCGCATGATTCAGGAGATCAGGAAACAAGCCGACTATTTTGGCGACCGGCTCAAAATCGTCTACCTGCCGAATTACAACATGGATGTCGCCAGCCGACTGATCCCAGGTGTGGACGTCTGGCTCAACAACCCGTTACGGCCCCTGGAAGCCTCAGGAACCAGCGGGATGAAGGCAGCCTTGAATGGCGTACCGAACTTCAGTGTGCTGGACGGCTGGTGGATCGAGGGACATATCGAGAATGTCACCGGCTGGGCGATCGGCCCGCCGCCGACAGAGACTTCCACCGACGTGACCACATCGGACGAAGACGTCGAGGATCTTTACAAAAAACTGGAGGAGGTCATCGTCCCGCTCTATTACCAAGACAAAAAAGGCTGGATCCAGGTGATGAAATCGGCGATTGGCAAGAATGCCTACTACTTCAACACCCACGTCATGATGCGACGTTATGTGACGGACGCTTACCTGCGGTAGGAAAAAACACGCACCACGGAGGCCACAGAGGCCGCGGAGCGAAGTCTTTCTTTAAATCATCCATCCCTAACACGACCCTCTCCTTTAGACCCTGCGGGTCCGTCAAGGGAGAGGGCGTTTTTTTGTTTCAGGAAACTTTGGCTGCATTTTTGCCAGCCAGATAACCTGTCGACCAGCAGACCTGCAGGTTGAATCCTCCGGTCGGGCCATCCAGGTCAATTATTTCACCGGCGAAATAGAGGTTATCCACCTGTTTGGAGCGCATGCTGCGCATGTCGATCCCCGACAGTTCGACCCCACCGGCAGTGACGATGGCGCGTTTAAAATCGCCGCAGCTTTTGACAGTGAGCGGCAGTTCTTTGAACAGAGAGAGTAGCCGACGGCGCTCTTCCCGGGTCACAGAGTGACACTTCTTCTCCGGCGGGATTTCGGATAACCGGATGAACAGAGGAATCATGTCCCGCGGCAGCAGGCCGCCGAGGACGTTGCGGAAATCCCGGTTGCTCTGTTGCTCCAGTTCCCGTTGAATGCGCCGATCGAAGGTCTCTGGGTCAACTGCCGGCTTGAGGTCGAGAGACAGCCTTACCGGGCCCTGTTGTAGCGCCTTGCGGATCGCAGCACTCATGTCGAGTACAATCGGACCGCCGATACCGCTGCGGGTAAAAAAAGCCTCGCCGAAGCGTTCATCAAGTTCCCTGCCGTTCTGCAGAAGGGTGATGCGCACGTTACGGAGGTTGAAATTACAGACCTCGGAGGTCCACTCCTCGACCAGTTTGACAGCGACCAGGGAGGGCACCGGCTTGGCCACACTGTGGCCTGTCTGACGGGCCCAGCGATACCCGTCACCGGTGCAGCCGGTCTCGCGATAGGACAGCCCGCCCGTTGCGACAATGACGCGGTCGGCAACGACTTCACCTTGTGCAGTCTGGACGGCATCGACGTGGTTCTCCGACAGCCGAAGTCCGGTCACATCAGTGGCGGTGGCCAGAGTCACCCCCGCCTCGGCAACAAACCGTTCAAGCGCCTTGAGAACATCTCGTGCGCCCCCTTTTGCCGGGAACACCCGCCCACCTCGCTCGATATTCAGGGGCAAACCATACTGTTCGAAGAAATCGATCGTTTCGGTCACACCAAACGCATAGAGTGCAGTTAGAAACGCCTTGCCATTCCGGCCAAAGTGTTCCACGAATTTCCGTGGATCAGTTTCACTGTTGGTCACGTTGCAGCGTCCCTTGCCGGTAATCAGCAGCTTTGCTCCACAACGGTGGTTCTTCTCCAGCAGCAGAACCTCGGCGCCTTCACGCGCAGCCATCCCCGCTGCAAACAGTCCGGCAGGTCCGCCGCCGACAACGACCACATCATAACGGCGCTGTAATAGTCTCTTTTCACTCATTTTGATTTTCCCGTCAAAGAAGCACTCTCAACGCTAATTTTCCTGTGCGAACCCTGTCCTCGCAACGCACGACCTGCATATAGCAATAACACCAACAGGCAGACCAGGAAGAACCCGGGGAACCAGAGCATCGATTCAATAAAAACCTGGTTCTTGACAACCTCTGCTGACATACCCTTAGTCGTCAAATCAATCCGCGAGTTCAAAAACGCCAGCAGCAAGGAATAAAGAATGCCCACGGAACCGTAGCCAAGGTTGAAAAACAGGCCCTTGAAACTCAGTACCGTGGCGCGCTGTTCGGAGCTGGTGGCGCGGTTCAGGTAGTAGCTCAGGAAAAACCCGACAAAGTACATGTTGGCAAACAGGATCAGAGCCGGAACCAGTCCAACAATCGGCCAGAAAAAAGTCATACCAATCATTCCGGCAATAACCAGGACACTAACCAGACCCAGAATATAGACCGGCGTGCGCCGCTCCGCCAGGGAGCGAGCATAACGCGGCACGATAAATCCCAGCATCGCCAAGCCGGAGCCGATCAATCCGAATAACGCCTCCGGCAAATCGATCAGGCGGTAGTACTGGCTGTTCATGGTCAGGAGCATGCGGATCACGCTATCGAACAGCAATCCGAACAGGATGACAATCAACACGAAAGGGGTTCGAAAAATCCAGCGGCCAGCGTCGTACATCAGCCGGGAAGCGGTCTTGATCGATGTCGTCTCCGGAGTACCCGACTCTGTGCCAGGGACACTCTCTTCACGCATCAGCAGGGTTGTCGCTAACGTCAGCAGTGCCATTCCCATGGTCAGGGCGATCGGGATCCGCAGGGTCATCTCACGGGTGACCAGCAGGTCCATCTGGAAGAAATCGGCCAGCGTCTGCATCAGGTGCAGGTCATACACAGCGCCACCGATCGCCATGGCCAGCACAAAACCAACCGACTGCATCTGGATCTGCCTCTCGAGAACCAGACCCCAGTCTTCAGGATTCCCTTCCCGCTTCAGGGCATCGTACCCCAAGGCCTCATCGGCACCGCTGGCTGATGCCTCGGCCAGACCGCTGAGCACACGGTTCAATACGAACACGGCGAATAGCAGGTTGGTGTTGCCCCGCGGCACAAACAGCAGCAGACTGATCTCGGCTACCATCAGAATCGCCGCAAAACGCAGCAGACTGCGTCGCCCGAAGGTGTCAGCCAATGCTCCGGAAGGTACCTCGCATGCAACAATGGTCGCCGCCCAGATTGCGTTCAGGATAGCAAATTGCGACAGGCTGAGACCGAAATCGAGGAACAGGACCGTAAAGACCGGGTAATAGAAACGCGCATTGAAAAACACCCGGAATGCCATAAACAGACGCACATTGCGGATGGCGAAGGGCGATGTGTTTGAAGAGGAAACAGTCTGCATGGACACTTTCAGCGCAGCTTAAAAGTCTCTCAGAATTTATGATTGACATCCCCCCGGCCCGGAGGTACACCAAACGTCAGGAACGATGAAACAGGGCGGTGCTTTGTCCGCCGCAGGCACGCAAGGAGAAACCGATGGTCCAGGATCCGCTCAACCGGTTTATCGCCACCATCAACACTCACTTTCCCCTGGCCGGGAAAAGTGTCCTGGAGATCGGTTGCGGCAAAGGTCGGGTTACCCGTGATCTGGCTGCTTTCGCCCGGGAAGTCATCGCGACCGACCCTGACGCCACTGCGATTGCGGCAGCCCGCGGCTCCGTACCAGCGGACAATGTCACCTTCATCGTGACCGAGGATGGCCTCCCCTCTGCCCCACCCGCCAGCTTTGACGCAGTGCTCTACACTCTCTCCCTGCATCACGTCCCGGAAGCGGCAATGGTGGCAAGCCTGCAGAAAGCGGGGCAGCTGCTCCGTCCCGGCGGGGTCATCATTGTGGTGGAGCCGGGGGATGGTGGCAGCTTCAACGAAGCGAAGCAGCGCTTCGGTGCCGGCAGCGGCGACGAAGGGCCTCTCAAGGCCGCAGCCACCCGTGCCATGCAGGCCCTGCCCGGTTGGCATCTCGGCGACACCATTCTCTTCCAGACGCACTTCCTGTTCGACGATGAACAGGACTTCTGCCGCAGCAAGCTACCAGATTACCAGAACCTTGCCGCACCAGAACAGCAGGAGGTCATGGCCTTTCTGGGCCAGCATAAGACAGACGAGGGCATTCTGCTCTCATCCGACCGCTGTCTGAACATCCTCACCAAAGTCTGACGTCTGACAGCTTGCAACTAAAAGTCGAACAGAGAACCCTGTACAGCAGGCTCCGCAGCGGGTTTAGTGCCGGTCATCCGATCGCAGGCAACCAGCCAGAGCTGCCGGGTCAGGTCGATATCATAGCGCGAATCGTGCAGACGTCCGTCATCAACCTCAATGCCGCAGTACCGGGCAACAGTCGCCAGCTTGAAGTTCGTCAGCTGTCCCCTCTCATCCTTCAGAATCTGCGCCCAGATCAGCATCACATCCAGGGAGGGGTACCAGAACCAGCTGCCCAAAAAGCGATCGTTATTCTTTTCCCAGAAGCGGCGCAAAAAAGGCATGTCGAAACTGTGAGAGTTGTAGCCGACGAACTGCAGCTTGTCACTCTTGTTGTACGGGTCGACGTAACGAGCCAACAACTCCTTGAAGGCAGCAAAGGTCTCAAAGGGGTCATCAAAAACCTGTCCTTCAACCTTGAGACAGTTCGGATCATCAGCAGGTAGAAACTGGCGACGATCGAAACCGGTCACCTTCAAGGCTTCGTCTTCGATCACATCGTCCCTGAAGGGGCGAATGAAATAATCAAAATACTCTTTAACCTCGTCGCCGACCTGCACACAACCGGAGAGCTGAATCAACCCGTTTCGTTCGGGGCTGGTGCCAGTGGTTTCGACATCAACGAACAGTAATTTATCTGTTTGCACTGTCATATCAGCGTCTTGCTCCTCTCAATTCATTTCCTTGAGATTAACAGGATTTGACCTGAAATGAAACTGCGACGCAACGGGGAAGCGACAACATTCTGAAACGATAACAAACAAGCCTCCTCAAGGCTAAAAACATCAAATTAACGAGCACTTATCCTATATATATTGTCAAGAAAATCTTATTGTGGAAAAATACGCAATCTAGGTTTTGATATTTAATTATAGACTTGGGAGGTCATAAACAAATGAAGCGCCACACGATCAATAAGTTGATTTTCTGTTTTTTCCTATTTTCCTGCTGTCTGCTGGTAGGACTACCTGTTCATAGTGGAGAAGATCATCAGCACGACCCTGGCTACAGATACATCTGTGGCTGTGCCATGGCAACAGGCTGCCAACTTTCATACGATCATCCGGGGAAATGCCCTTGCGGCAAGCCCCTGTTTAAAAAGAAAATCATCAAGGAAGATGAAAAATATTACTACATCTCCCGCAGCACAAAATCCGGCTGTGATTGTTCTGAGCACTCGGAAGACAAGACCAAATGTCGCTGCGGTGCTGAGCTCTTCGCCCTGGAAAAGAAACCCAAAACCACTTATGACTGTTTCAAGAATGGTGGTTGCGTTCTCAACAAGGATGGCGAAGAGGGACATGGGGGCTAAACCCTCTTCTCGATAAGTGATTACGTAAAAGGGGATGTCGAAAGACATCCCCTTTTCTCTTTTTTTACCTCTCTTGTTTCCGCAACAAAACAGTAACACGCCCCAGCTTCACTCTGCAGGTTCCTGCATTCTCACGATGCGCTCCTGTGTTCCTGGGTGTGTTGATAAGTAATCAGACCAACCACTCTCGCTGCTGTCTGGCCCAGGATTCTGATGCGATCGGTGCAGCTTCTCCAAAATCGCGATGAACGGTGCGGTGGACAGCCCCTGACTACGTAAATAGGCGGCAGCAATGTCATCCGCCTCCCGTTCCATATCGCGAGAGAACTTGGTTTCAACCAGCACTGCGGGCAACGTTGCCGCCAGGGCAGAGACTGACGTCAGATCACCGGTAAGTGTCGCAACAACCAGACCGGCGCCCATGTTCTGGAAGATGCGTCGCATAATGTGACGGCCCTTGACATGACCAATTTCATGAGCCAGGACCGCGGTCAGCTCCTGTTCATTGTCGACCAATGCAACAAACTGATCGGTCACCACCACAAGGCCGCCCGGCAGGGCCAGGGCGTTGGCGCCCATTTGCGGTGAGGATCTGAAAGCTAATGCGCACCCCTGCTCTTCCAGAGACGCACACACTCGGTCGAAAATTGTCTGGATCTCTGCTTGGCGCGTCTCCGGCAAAGTGCTTGGAACGAACAGGGAGCCATCGAGCAGCGCCAGGGATTCCCGTCCCAGAACCTCCTCCGTTGCCGGCGGAAGGGCGTGAGCGGCCGTTTCGGCCATCAAAGGGACCCCGTACTGGATAAAGCCCCAGACCACGCCAACCGTCAGCAGCAGAGCGACAAACGCCAGCTTCAGACTGTTCTCCCAACGATGCAGAACCCGTTGCGAAGAATCCTCATTCCCTTCGAGGTGTCGGACAAAGGCGCCATCCGGCAATTCACAATTTCCACCGTCCGGCAAATACACGGTGCGATCAAGCGAAGCCAGCGGCGCTGACACCCGGATCGTATCAAGCGGCCAGGAGCACTGCCCCTGGGGACCACTCAAGTAAAGGGAATCGTCCCGAATCGTCAACAGGACTGAATGCCGTACGGAGGATTTACCGTTGTAGTAGTTGGCTCTAGCTTCCATCAGAATGCAATCTCGATATCAATATCAAAAATGTCGCCAATCTCTTCGCCGGCTGCATCGACCTCCGGCGTCGAGGCGGCCAGGAAATCACCCAGACTACCTTGCAGATTCAGAGCGAGGTGACTCACCCGGTAGCGGGCCAGCCGGACCGCTGCCCAAGGGATCAACAGACCGCAGCTGGCAGTAATTGCCAGCGCGTTGCTCAAAAAGAGCCAGAACAGGTCCCGAACCCGCAACCGGCTGACAAAACGATGCGAGCCAAGCCGCGTCGCATTGAATGTGAGATTGAAAATCCGCGTCTGAAAATAGATGTAGACCAGCAGATAACCGGGCATCGCCACCAGAAGCAGAAGAAATGGCAAAAACGTGCCGACTTGGAACGGTCCAGCGGCCATGGCACCCAATCCGCCGAAAACGCCGAACAGACTAAACGTCGCAGCAAACACCAGGAGAGCCAGACCGGAAGATTTCATGGCTATGATGTAAAAATCGCTGACGCCAGCACCAAAGCTGAATGGTGTCTGACCGAAGCGGGCATTCTCAACCAGGAACCTTTTCTGTCGCCAATACATGTAGGGCACGATCATGCCCAATGTCAAAGGTGCCAGCAACGGCAGCCAGGCATAGGCCGCGTACGCCTCCCGGTACGCGGGTTTGAAGTTGAAGCGCAGACTCCGGTATGCGGTATTGCGCGTATTGAACAAACGTGAACGTACGACCAGCCAGGGCAGGACCAACAGGAACAGCAGTCCGGCAACGTTGCCAAACAGGGGGCTAAAATTGGACCCGAGCGTATAGGCGATAAACAGCCCCGCACCAAGCACCCAACCTTTCAGCAGCACCAACGGATCGGCAAGATAGTCGAACGAAGTGTTGTCTACCCTTGAGTTGGCGTAAAAAAACCGCCTCTTGCGCACTTTCGCCCAAGGGGAATAGATCCCCAGGGTCACTATTTTCAGCAAGGTGTTAACAATCCAGATGCCGAAATATTCACGAGCCGTCCCATGAAACTGAAACGGAACCAGACGATCAGCAGGCGTCTTGCCAGACTCTGGCTGCAGCGGAGGTGCGTTCGGCGGAGCAGCCGTCTGGTGAGCCGTGTCAGTAGACAACAAGAAGACATGACTGCATTGCGGACACTTGGCACGCGTGCCGGCTGCGGGGACCCGTTCACTGGGCATGGTCTTCGTAAACTGACATTGAGGGCAGCGGATTATTACAGACACCAACACATCTCCATGGAATCATTCCATTATCTACAAGCAAGGACAGACCATCAAATCAGCAAATTCCATGCCGACCAAGAGCGCCACACTGGGAAGAGTGACAACTTAAAGAAACATGTTTTCAAAATGATGGTAAGGCGTGATGAACAGGGCAAGACGATGAAGCGTACCATCAACCTTCGATCCAGACGATCTGCTGACAACTCACACCGACCTCGCGTTCTGACTCCGCCAGGCAGTCATAACACGGGGACGGCATTTCTCAAAACAGATCAACACCCTCAAAAGGACACTCAAACAGAGCCGATCTTCCATGCAGACCTAGTTTTCCGTCAAAAAGTGCGCCTCGTAACTGTCTTCGAGTTTCTGCAAAAGACCGGTCTGCTCATCACCCAGACGTTTGAACATTTCACTCATCGGGGCACCAGCACAGGCCTTGCTCATTCCCTGGTAAAATGTGACCGATTCCGTAACCAGATGAATGGCATAGGACATGGCATCACGGGTATCAGCGCCTGCCGCCAGCTTGTGACTGCCGTAATGCTGGTCAAGTTTCATGGTCGGAACGGCAGCGTGCAGGTCAAGACCATCGAGTGTTCCCAACAGAAGAGCTTGCTCAAGCGTGTGCTTTTGTTCCAGCTTGGCAAGAGCTGTCTCCCGAAGAACATTCTGAGCGTGGACATTCTCCACGGCTTGGAGAGAACTCCAAAAGTCGGCAAAAATCGAATTTTCCAACTCAATCGCTTTTTCCAGAGCCGCTCCCAAAGTGAAACAGATATAGTTTTGGCTGTTCATAGGATCACCTCCAGTCGGATCAAGGGTCCAGACGCGTACCTGGTCAGGAGCCATACGACTTCGAACAACTTGCCTTCACCTTAATTTTATCAGTAAATCAGACTGTTGCCAGCGGCAACTCCTGGCACAGGAGGTTCCAAGGGGAGGACACAAAAAAGCCCTCCAAGAAGAAGGGCTCTGAGATCTGGAGACACAAACTTTACCAGCTGCGAACCGGACCGGTATCGAGATGGATAAAATCGGAAGCGGGGTAGTATCCGACACCGCCACGCCGCATTTGCAACGCCGCCTGACGTAATGTTTTAAGAGGCACCCCCGGCAAACGTAAATCAATCGCCTGCCCCAGCATGTGATAACTCTTTTTGGCGACACCGGAAGAGGAGCGCTGCAGCATCAGATTGGTTTCCGGTGAGCGATAACCGGAAATGATCTCAAGAGGCTGCTTAACCGAAAATTTCTCCCGCAGGGCAAACATCATATCGAGTGCATTGGCATCAATCCTGGTAACCTGATCGTTACGATGGTCGCGCAACAGGTAGTTAATGTCACGCAGTGAATCCTCCAGATAGTGACCACCCTGCCAATAAACCACCTTGCAAAGCTTTTCACCCGTATGGGTATTCAACAAGCTGAGTGACCGCTCGGGACGCTCGGCCAGGAGACGATACGACGCCCAGGCCGGCCAAGGCATGGCAGACGCAACAGAAGCGAGGATGCCAGCCTGAATAAATTGTCGACGGGATAATTGTGACACGGAATTTTGTTTGAAAGATTTCTTTGTCATAATCCTAAATACTTGTTTCGTTGAGGTTTTTATCAGAATACGCTCTATTGATCAAGCAAATGATGTTCCTTTTTCCAAAAAAACTTTCAGAAAAGATTTAGCACGCTTGAGAGATTCAGAAATTACAAAAACATTCCGGCAAGTTAGGTTGATACAAGGAAGAGAAAAAAATATCAGAGGGCGAGACAAAACCAGGCGGGAGTTACAGACAATATAGTTTTTCCCTGAACATGTGTGAAATCACGGGCACATGTGACACTTTTGGAGACCGGCTCCACACATGTGGCACAGCTACCCGCAAAAAGGAACAACATCCAGGCGGTATCGTTGTTATCAGCCGAGCTCAAAAGCGATCTTCAGCACAACTTGATATTCCGACACCTTGCCTTCATCATTGATATGCCCGCGAACTTCCTGGACCTCGAACCAGGAAAGACTATCAAGCGATTCGCGGGCACGATCGACAGCCTTCTGAATGGCCGATTCAACACTCTCTGTAGAAATCCCGATCACTTCGATCTTCTTATAAACCCTGTCATGTGAATACATCATGGCCCACCTCAGCTTTCTGAAAGACTGAATGTCACGTACAGTTTCAGTTTATCAGCGGCCATGTAAAATGCAAAAAAGCAGAGCAGCAACGCGTCTCAGGAGGGCTTATAGGCCCCGAAATGAACATGGTTCTGCGGCAGCCTGTCTGCCGGATGCGGGATTTTTGCTTCGACGGGGTGGCCGATACCGATCACGCACTCGACGGCAAATCGATCGGGCAGCTGCAGCAATTCTTTGAGATAGGCGTTCGCCGTCCGCTCTGCATCATGCGGCCGGTTGCGAACCTGCGCCCAGCAACTGCCGAGGTTCAAAGACTCTGCCATGAGTTGCAGAACAATCGCGGCAATTGCACAATCTTCAATCCAGACATCACTTTTGATGGTGTCCGCAGCAATCACAATGGCCAGCGGAGCTCTGGCAAGAAACGCCGAGCCTTGCCCTTTAGCCATTGACAGCTTTTCGAGCATCTCCGGGTCATCAATCACGATAAATTCCCAGGGACGGAAACCACGAGACGTCGGTGCCCGCAACAGGGCCTCAACAAGTTGTTCAACCTGTTCGGAGGTCACCGGGGAAGGCTTGAAAAATCTGACACTGCGCCGTTGGCGGAGGATATCCAGCATTCTCTGCTCTCCTTTTGATGGGGCGAACTGCTCTGTGATCAGCCGGGAAGGTCTTCAGGCTTGTTGAAGGAACTTATTTATCACCGTGGCTGACTCACGGCTCATCGACTGTATTTCAATACCGAATCCCTGTGCCTGAGACAGGTTCTGACGTGGGAACCCCTGATTGACCCAGGCGATCCGCCCCTCCCCCTCGACTTGCTGGGAGCTGATCGTCGGCAAAATGAAACTGAAGCTGATTTTCTCGTCGGGTGGCAGTTCATCGCGGAACTCGACATAGAGTCCGTTTTCGCTGAGATCCGCCCCGATGCCGCTGAACGACTTGCCAGCGATGGTAAAATCGACGGTCATCTGACAGGATACGCGGCGTTCACGGCGCTCCAGGTGAAACAGGTGCTGATGCCCGAGATTCAGGAATTCCTTACGACCGAAAGGTTTGACCAGGTAACCGTCACATCCCGAATCAAGGATTTCTTCGATGCTCGCATCTCGTAATGGCGTAAAAATCAGCAGGATCGGGATATTACGCAGCTGCGCATCAGCCTTAAGTTTTCGGCATGCTTCGATACCGTTCATTCCGGGCATGGCGACATCCATGAAGACCAGATCCGGTTTCTCGCGCACAGCAATTTCGACAGCCTCTTCCCCAGACCGTGCCTGCAGAATTTTGGCGGGAGTCCGCTGCAGATAGTCGCACATGACATCGCGGAAAAAATCGACGTCATCGACAACAAGAACCTTCAGGTTTTCTTCGACCACGGAAAGTCCTCCTTCAGATCAAAGTTCCCCCTGAAGGCTGAACATTTAACAGATATCGTCACGTATTTGCCTGTCCTAAAAGTATCTTCAACTTGGCGATCTTTGTATCAACCGCTTTTTGAACCGTGTCCTCACCCAGCATATAGATCATCTGACCGGCCATGAGCAAAACATCAGCCAGTTCTTCAGCTACGGCCTGCTCTGTGACTTTCTCGCGCCGCAAATGATGCACAGCAGCAATGAGCTCAGCACATTCCTCAACCAGCTGATCGAACTGAGCCTCCCGGCCCCACTTTTCAATGGCAGCCTTATAAATGACCGCATAATCATCAAGATTCATCGCAGGGAGCCCCAGGAAGTGTCGGGAGAAGAAAACGTCATGAGGTTGTTTATACAGGACATTTCAGGATCAGACAAGGGACACATGATCAGCAAGTTTCTGCCAAAGCACGCAAATAATGCATTATCTTTCGGACAAAGTGCGGCACTCAGGACCACAAAATAAATAGTTGGAAGCACTCTGGGCGCCGAGAGGCTGAATCCTCATTGGAACAATTCAGAAGAAGCCCCCGGCACAGGTTGAGATTCCAGCGCGACACATCTTTGGCCGGTCTCAAGGCAAATCTGGCGTAACAGGTCGAAAGAAAGGCAAATTCCCTCGACAACCTCTTTCTCAGCTCTCACGCATCTGGCTTCATTAAACGCTTCCAGGTTCATATGACCCTCCGTGACAAGCTCGATAACTCTCTCGAATCACTTTGCTCTCAATCAGGCCTGCTTGAGTCTGTGATAGAAATAATGAGCAAGCACCGTGCCATTGGAGAACATCTGGAATTCTTCGGAGGGACCTACTGAACGTTCAGCCACACTGGGCCTTGCGTGACATACACTCACATGCACAAGCGGCCTCATAATCTTCATCCTCCAGAATTTTCCCTTCAGGATTCATTTGGGCAGGAGAATCCGAACCGTGCAGTTCCTTGTAAAGTTTACGCACGCACTGATCCATATAGGGACCCTTGCAGTAGAGACGTTTAAGACGATTCGCCTCATCAGCATCGAGATGCTTATATTTTTGAAAAAATGGGCAGCTAACAAGCCACGAACATTCTCTGGACATATATCACTCTTTCGGAAACGGTCACTAAAGTAACGGGCTTTATTTATTTATACCACACCTTTCTAATCGGTGGTTATTCCCTACATACAGCAAAACTCATACCCTTTTACTAAGAATTGGCCAAATACCGCAGGACAGTCAAAATCGAGGCGACACAAAGACCGCAAAGCAAGGTCCAGAGGCCGTTGCGAATTAAGGCATACTTATGGGTCAAACGATGGCGTCCGAGATAATAGATTTCCTTGATATAGGCGTCATAAAGCTTGTCACGGTCGGCAATTGTTTCTTTAAAAGCAGCAAGGAATTCTTCCTCGCCGACCTGTGAAAAGGACCTGAAATAAAACAGGTTCAGAAAGCCTTTGACGTGCAGAGCAGGAATAATCGCAAAGATCGAAAAGAGAATTGCCAGCCCTCCAGTCAGCAGCAATACCAGGAATACCGGCATTCCGAGCCGATCGAACTGTGTCACAGCGATCGTCACAATCAGGGATGAGGCGGTCATGATCATCGATGCTTTCTGATCCGCCATCTGGTTCAGCGCCATATGTTTGGACAAGTTGGCGCGCAGGGCGTTGCTGGCCATCAACCGGGGCAACACAGCTTCATCTTCCAGAAAATGGTCTTGCATCCGTATCCTCCATTCAGGGGTTGTCGATAAGAATTCCTTCTAATAAAAATCTTTACTGAAGTGCTTGATTTTTTTACGAGGAAATTTTAAGTAAAAATTCAACTCTTCATAATTGAGTACAGATATAGGCAAATAACCAGATAAGTCGTCAATTGACCAAAACCTGCAAAGGCTTTGACTTCTCTGTGCAGAATACCATCGAAGCAGCCCTCCCCTACAGCCCCAAAAAAGAACAGCCACCTGCAAACGATTGCAGATGGCTGTTCAGACTGGCGGCCCCGACAGGATTCGAACCTGTGGCCCCTCGCTTAGGAGGCGAGTGCTCTATCCAGCTGAGCTACGGGGCCCAAAACGGTGTTGAAAACGAAACCATAAGTATTGCCGTACTCTTTCAGGCTAAAACTTCAGCAAGCTGAAGACCTTGCCATCGGGCAATTTCTTGCGTCCTCCAAGAAACTCAAGTTCCGCCATAAAGGCGCATTCGACAATCTCAACGCCCAGCTCTTCGACTAATTCCACAACCGCCGCAACAGTTCCACCTGTTGCCAACAGATCATCTGCAATCAGGATCTTTTCACCGGCCTGAAAAGCATCCTCATGGATCTCAAGAGAGTCCGTGCCATATTCCAGATCGTAAGTCACCTGGCGGGTCTTGTGAGGCAACTTGCCCGGTTTGCGAACCAGAGTGATCCCGGTCCCCAGCTTGTAAGCGAGTGCAGAGCCAAGAATAAAACCACGCGCCTCGATCCCCACGATTTTATCGATCTGCCGCCCAACATAACGATGCGCGATCAGGTCGATCATGCGGTGAAAGCTCTTTGCATCGGACAAAAGCGTGGTGATGTCTTTGAAAATAATTCCCTTTTTAGGGAAATCGGGGATATCACGAATAATCTTTTTCAGCTCTTCCATATTCTGCTCCCAAAAAGCCTCTAGTTAACGGAGGAGCTACGATCAGCGTCCATTTCTGTCTCAAGGAGAACTGCACGCAGTTTTTCGAGTGTCTTTGCTTCGATCTGCCGAATTCGCTCCCGGGTGACCCCGAACTGCCGGCCAATGGTGTCGAGTGTCTGTGGATCCCGATCATCCAGGCCAAAGCGCAGGGCCAAAATTTCTTTTTCATTATCGTTCAGATTGTCGATCAACGTCGTCACAACCCGGTACTTGTTAAGCTGCTCGGCCAACTCAAGCGGATTGACGACGCTGGTGTCTTCGATTGTATCAATCAGGCTGTAATCGCTGTTCTCGCCCATCGGATGTTCTATGGAATAGGTTTTCTTCAGCAAGACCAGCAGGCGCCGCACCAGTGCCGGGTCAACCCCCATTGCGTCAGCAACCTCACTGACCTGCGGCTCACGGTTCAACCCATGCCCCAATTCTCTAGAAACTTTGATCAGCTTGTTGATTTCATCGGAGATATGAACCGGCAGACGAATCGTGCGGCTCTGGTTCACCAAAGCCCGTTCGATCGACTGGCGGATCCACCAGGTCGCATAAGTAGAGAAACGACACTCCTTGCTGAGCTTAAAGCGTTCAACCGCCTTGATCAGGCCCAGGTTGCCCTCCTCAATCAGATCCAGAAACGGCAACCCGCGATTCATGTAGCGTTTGGCAATCTTGACGACCAGGCGCAGGTTAGATTCAATCATCCGATCGCGGGCGGCCATATCTCCCTCGGAGATCTTTTGGGCCAACTCACGCTCCTGCTCGGCAGTCAAGAGCTTGGTTTTCTGAATATCCTTGAGGTACAGCTTGATCGCATCAACAGTATGAGTTTCGGTCTCATCAGCCTCGCTCTGTTTCTTCTTGGCGGATGCGGACCTCTTCCCATCCTGATTGGTCAGTTCTACCTTTTCATTGTCACCCAAAATACCCTCCCATCAGAAAGACAAAAGCCGGACAAATACTAGGCAAGCAAACAGCCTAAGGCAAGTAAAAAATTGGATCGACAGCCGACTTACCCTTCCTGATTTCAAAGTGAAGTCGCGAACTTTGTGCAGCAGTTGGTTCTCCGCACAGGGCGATCTTATCACCCTGCCCGACAAAATCGTTTGTTTTTACAACAATTTTTTTATTGTAGCCGTAGACTGTAAAAAAATCACGCGCGTGCTCAATAATCACCAGGTGACCATAGCCACGGATCCCACGACCACTGTAAATCACTTTACCAGGCGCTGCTGCTGCGACTGCGGCACCTTCCCGACAGGCGATCTCTATTCCCTTATTTGCCGTACCGTTTTTCGCACCAAATTTGCTGACAACTTTTCCTTTGATCGGCCAGGAAAAGGTTCCTTTGCCCACGGCAGCCGCTTTGGTAGAAGAAGGTTTCGTCTTTGCGGCGGTCGGCGCTGTTTTTTTAACTTTTGCCTGTACCGGCCTGGTGGTCGAAGTTTTTGTGGGAGCGGCCTTGGCGACCGACTCTGATGTTGTCACTGATGCGACCCGCCGGGGCTGTGTTACCCCGGGGACATAAACTTTCTGACCGACCCGTAACCGGGTCGGATCACTGATCCGGTTGATCCGGGCAAGTTCCGCTTCCGGAATCTCGTAGGTCTTCGCGATCCGGTACAAAGTCTGCCCCGATTCAACGGTGTGATAGATCCCGGTTGGCGCGCAAGCACACACAACCGCCAGCAGCAGCCACAGCGGCAAACTCACCCAACGACGGATTTTGCGAACCGTGAACTGAGTCATGCACTTAATTTAGTCAATTCCATGGGTTGCGTCAATTTTTTAGCCAATTTGGAGATCAACTGACACGACAGTTCGTTATTTAACCAGCTTCAACACCAGGAAACCTCCCAGTAGCAGGACCATGAACAACAGGCAAAGCAAATTGAAATATTTTTCAATAAATGCCTTGATGCCCGGTCCGAAACGGAAAACCAGACCAGCTACCAGGAAAAAACGCAAACTCCTGCTAGCAATAGAAGCCAACATGAACATGACCAGATCGACCTGGAAGACCCCCGCCCCAATGGTAATCACCTTATAGGGAATCGGCGTAAACCCGGCCGTAAACACGACCCAGAAGTTGTATTCAGCAAACAGGCTCTGGACATGTGCAAAGATTTCCGGGCTGAAGCCGGGAATATACGTATAAAAAATATCAGAGACCAGCGACCACCCTCCCCAGCCGATACCGTAACCGAGGAGACCACCCAGAACCGAGCCGAGTGACGCCAGAAAGGCGAAGCGCCACGATTTAAGCGGCAGAGCGATGCAGAGAGCAATGAGTAAAATGTCCGGCGGCACCGGGAAGACTGAGGCTTCCACAAATGCCAACAGAAACAGAACCGGCGCTCCATAGGGCGTACTCGCCCAATGCAACACCCAATCATAGAGCCCGCGCAATACCTTCACGTCGACTACCCTTCCCAGCCCTTGTCCCCGACCAGGGGAACAAAACGGCAATCGAGCAGACTTTCAGTCCGGTAATCGCCCGCAGGGAGACGGGTGACACGTTTGAGAATCTGGCTGTTACGATCACCGACAGGAATCACCAACCGGCCACCAATTGCCAATTGCTGCAGGTAGGTCTCAGGGATCTCCGGTGCTCCGGCGGTCACAACGATACCGTCAAAGGGCGCCTCGTCGTCCCAGCCGTAGGTTCCGTCTGTAACTCTGATGTTGACCTTGGAGAAACCATTCTGGTTTAAGACCAGGCGGGCACGACGAGCCAGGGAGGAAATCCGTTCCAGGGAAAAAACCTGGTCGGCCAACAGAGCCAGAACGGCAGCCTGATATCCCGACCCGGTGCCGACTTCGAGGACTTTTTCATTCCCCTGCAACTGCAGAGCTTCACTCATGGCAGCCACAATAAACGGTTGGGAAATGGTCTGACGCTCTCCAATCGGCAGCGGATAGTCGCTGTATGCCTGGCTGGCAAAGGCCTCCTCCACAAACTTGTGGCGGGGGACCTTGAGCATCGCCTCAATAACCCTTGGATCGGTTATGCCACGACCACGGAGCTGACGATCAACCATGCGGCGGCGCGCTATCGAAAAATCACTCATCCGCTTCGACATCTCCGTCCGCTAAAAAATCGGCTGACATCTGCCACTGCCTGAGTCGCTCCAACGCGGCATAATTGGTCAAATCAAGATGCAAAGGCGTCACCGACACATCGCCCGCTTCAACAGCGTTGAAATCGGTCCCATCAAGATCCTGAAAGCTGAGCTCTCCGGCGCCGATCCAGTAATAATCATTGCCGCGCGGATCTGATTTCTGAACAACAGCACCCTCATAGATACGCTTGCCTTGCCGGGTCAAACGAATCCCGTTCGGACGCCCCGCCGGGACATTGACATTGAGAAACGTATCGGCAGGCAGGCCGTGCTCGCACACCGTAACAGCCATAGTTCGCGCAACCCGCGCCGCCCACTGGAATGCCTCAGCAGTAAAATCAGAGGAATCGAGGGACATGGCAAATGCCGGAACCCCCATCAGGGTCGCTTCCATGGCTGCGGCAACTGTCCCTGAATAAGTGAGATCGTCGCCCATATTTGCGCCACGGTTGATGCCAGAAATCACCATATCGGGCGTGGCTTTCAACAAACCGTGAATACCAAGGCTGACGCAATCGGTTGGAGTGCCATCGACAGCCCACCAGTCCGGCTGATGTTCGTGCGCGCGCAGGGGCGCATGCAACGTCAAGGCATGACCGACAGCACTCCTCTCACGATCGGGAGCGACCACCACGACTCGGCCCAGAGTACTGACCTGTTCAGCAAGTATCCGCAATCCGGCTGAGTGGATTCCATCATCGTTCGTCAAAAGAATCAGCACGAAAGGACCTTCAGTCGAGAGGAGGCGCAGCCAGCGCCCATTAGTTCAGAGAGTCCTTGAGCCTGCGGACATCCTGTTTGATTTCATCCAGCAGAGACCGGTCGATTCCACCGGCCAGGAAGAGGTTCATCTGGTCGTCCGATGCTGGATCGGGACGGGATGTGACAGGTTTCTCGGGGGGGGGGTCCGGTTTGCGCCGCAACTGTTTGCGCGCGCCGGAGATGGTAAAGCCCTGGTTGTAGAGAAGATCCTTCAGCCGAAGGATCAGTTCAATATCCTGCCGACGGTACAGTCGCTGCTTACTGCGGCTTTTGGTTGGACGAATCGAAGCAAACTCCGACTCCCAGTACCGCAGGACATGCGGCTTGACGCCAGCAATGTCAGCAACTTCGCCGATTTTGAAGTACAGCTTGTCCGGAATCTCAGGATCCATGCGCGCACCACGGGTGGAGCGAAGAGGACAAACAGCTACGAGTTATTGATGGAGGCTTTGAGCACCTGACTCGGCTTAAACGTCAAGATCCGGCGAGAACAGATTTCAATCTCTTCACCGGTCTGAGGATTACGCCCGCGACGCGTCGATTTGTCCTTAACGACAAAGTTGCCGAATCCGGCTATTTTGATCTTTTCGCCGCCTTCCAGAGTGTTCTTCATGATATCGAAAACCATCTCGACGATATCAGCGGACTCCTTCTTGGAAAAACCCGTTTTCAAATATACATTTTCGACAAGGTCCGCTTTGGTCATAACGTCGCCACCTCCTGTTATATCTACCTGAATTTTCTCGTTTTTATATCATAGCCCCAGAACCATCGCAATAGCTTTTTTTCAACGAAGCTCAGCACCAAGCTCTTTTTCGAGGCATTTAATCAATTTTCCGTGCTGTTTCTGGATAAGATCGTCGGTCAAAGTCCGGTCGAGAGCGCGGTAGCGGGCACGAATCGCAATACTTTTCTTACCCTCTGGCAGGCCCTTGCCACGATAAACATCAAATAACACGATACTTTCGAGATCCTTCAGTTTGACCCGATTCAGTGCCTCAAACACCTGGCGAACCGGAAGGTCTTCATCAATCAGCAAAGCGCTGTCGCGGGCAATATCCGGATAGCGCGACAGGGGAGCAAACCCGGGGAATTCGCCGGCCTGCGCAAACACGGCTTCCAGGTCAAGGTCGCACAGGACGACGCGCCGGTTCAGGTCAAAAACCGGAGACAGACCGGGGTGCACCTCACCAATCGTCCCGAGCAGATGCTTACCGGAATACACCGAAGCAGATTTTCCAGGGTGATAGAAGCAGTCACTTTCAGCAGAATCCCAGCGCAGATCGGCAACCCGTAGTGACTCAAGCAGGTGTTCGACCACCCCCTTGAGGTCAAAGAAGTCACATTCCGCGGCGTCCTGGGCCCAGCCCTCCGGATCACGTCGGCCGCACATCAGTGCGGTCAAACGCAAGGCCTCAACCGGCAATTCTTCACCATCTTCAGCGCTGAAAACCGGCCGCAGCTCAAACAGGGCTAGATCTTCATTACGATACGCCAGGTTCCCGGCGGCGGTTTCAAGCAGACCAGGAACCAGCGTTGTGCGCATCACCGCCTGATCTTCACTCAACGGGTTCAGAACTGCGACACTGCTGCGTCTTTTATCAGCAGTCGGCAAACCGATTTTATCAAGAGAGTCTGCGGCGACAAACGAATAGTTGATCACTTCGGCAAAACCTTCAGCAACCATCAGGTTTCGCACTGTTTTTTCAAGCGAAAGGTGGCGTGGCAGATGCTGGCAGTCAAGCTGGCTGTTCGGCATCGTCGCCGGGATTCGCTCGTAACCGACCAGTCTGGCAACTTCCTCAATAAGATCGACTTCACGTTCAATATCCGGACGAAAATTGGGAACTGCCACCTGCAGGAGATCTTCATCCGTTCCCGGAACCGCCTGTAACCCGATACTGCTCAGCACCTTCCCGGTCTCATCCCGCGAGATATCGACACCCAGCAGACGATTGCTGCGCGACACTGAAAGCTCGAGGGCCATCGGCTCAATTGTTTCAGGATACGCGTCCAGGATCCCCTTGGCAACCTGGCCACCGGCCAGATCAGCAATCAGCGCCGCAGCACGGTCCAGAGCAATCGGTGCCATGTCGACATCGGAACCCCGTTCAAAACGGTGCGACGATTCTGTATGCAGACCAAGTCGCTTACTGGTCCGCCTGATCGCGATCGGGTTGAAATAGGCGCTCTCCAGGAGAATGTCAGTGGTGTCTTCTTCGACCTCCGAGTTCAGACCACCCATGACTCCGGCCAGTGCCACAGAACCCTCACCGTCACAGATCATAAGATCGTCCGCCTGCATGCAGCGTTCCTGACCATCCAGAGTCGTAAACTTTTCACCCTCTGCGGCCCGCCTCACCACAATGCGCCCTTCGCGCAGACGGTTGTAATCAAAAGCATGCAGAGGCTGACCCAACTCCATCATGACAAAGTTGGTAACGTCGACAACATTGTTGATCGAGCGCATACCGACGGCTTCCACCCGGCGCACTAACCAGTCGGGAGAAGGACCAATTTTGACACCTTCGATCAGACGCGCTGTGTAACGGGGGCAGAGATCGGCATCTTCAAGCAGTACAGAGCTCTTTTGGTTGATATCCGTTGCCGACTCGTTGATCTCCACTTCAGGCAAGCGCAATGTATTGCCGGTCATGGCCGCAATTTCACGCGCAACACCGACGACACTGAGGCAATCGGGTCGATTCGGTGTCAATCCGAGCTCAAACTGAACGTCTTTCAAGCCAGCCGCTTCGAAGAAAGGCTGACCGAGCGGCGACCCCTCCGGCAGGATCAGAATACCGTCCGCTTCCTCCGACAAACCAAGCTCTTTTTCCGAGCAGAGCATCCCTTGAGAAAGCTGGCCGCGAATCTTCGATTTCTTAATCTTGAAGTCGCCTGGCAGCACACTGCCGACTTGAGCGAAGGCAATGAGATCTCCGGTTTTGTGATTGGTGGCACCACAAACCACCTGGCAGGTTTCGTTGCCGGTCTCCACCTGGCAAACGGTCAGACGATCCGCATCGGGGTGCGGGCTGACATCGGCCAGATGCGCCACAATCACGCTATCCAGACCTTCACCCAGCCGCTCGATGGCATCCACCTCAAGACCAGTCATGGTCAAGCGATGGGAAAGATCATCCACGGAGAAATCGAAGTCGACATATTCCTTCAGCCAGTTGTACGTCACCTTCATGACTTCATGTCCTTTATAATCAAATGTATCTTAACTTACTAACTAACAATCAGAATTGGCGCAGAAATCTGAGATCATTTTCAAAGAACAACCGCAGATCGTTGACGCCGTACTTCAGCATGGCGATTCGCTCAAGTCCCATCCCGAACGCAAACCCGGAATAGACCTCGGGGTCATAGCCGACCGACTTGAACACCTCCGGATCGATCATACCGCTGCCGAGAATTTCCAGCCAACCGGAATGTCCGCAGACACGGCAACCGGAGCCGCCACAAATCACACAGGCGATATCGACTTCGGCGCTCGGTTCGGTAAAGGGGAAGAACGACGGCCGGAAACGAACCCCCGTACCCTTGCCAAAGCACTCATCGATAAAGGTTGTCAAGATCCCCTTGAGGTCACCGAAGGTCACATGATGATCGACCAGGAAACCCTCAACCTGATGAAACATCGGGCTATGAGTCAGGTCGGAATCACGACGGTAGACGGTCCCCGGGGCAATGACCCGCACAGGCGGCGCCTGCTTGAGCATGGTGCGTATCTGTACCGGCGAAGTATGAGTACGCAAGACAACGTCGTCGGTAACGTAGAAGGTATCCTGCATGTCACGGGCCGGATGATCCTTCGGGATATTGAGTGCCTCGAAGTTGTAGAAATCCTTCTCAACCTCCGGGCCTTCAGCAACACCGAAGCCGAGCGCGGTAAAAATTTCCGTGATCTCTTCAGTAATTTTGACGATCGGGTGCTTATTGCCAGTACGCAAACGACGCCCCGGCAGGGTCACATCGATCTGCTCCGTTGCCAGGCGGCGATCCAGATCCTGCTGGCGCAATTCATCCTGGCGCCGGCTAAAAAGCTCTTCAAGTCGCTGCTTGACCTCGTTGGCTAGAGCACCGACCAGGGGACGTTCTTCAGCAGACAGCTGCCCCATCCCCTTCATAATCGCCGTCAGTTCACCTTTACGGCCCAGGAAACGGGCTTTCTCATGCTGGAGTTCAGCCTCGGAAGAAATTTTCTGTGAGACTTCGGCTGCGGCCAGTTCGATATCGGCTAGTTTCTGTTTCATCACTCTGCTCACTGCAGTTCGAGATTCAGCCGTCCCCTGTGGGAACAGGCGGTCAAAAGCTCGCAGGAGGTGGCAATAACCACCCCCTTACGGAAAAGCATAAAAAAAAAGATGGGGACAAGCCCCATCTTTTTTCTCGTTATTACGATTACTGGAGCTTTGTTTTGGCTTTTTCGACGATGCTGCCAAAACCGCTCGGATCGGTCACCGCCAACTGAGCCAGGATTTTCCTGTCGATGGCGATGTCGGCCTGCTTGAGGCCATGGATCAGACGGCTGTAAGACAAACCGTTGTCCCGGGAAGCCGCGTTGATACGCGCAATCCACAATGCGCGAAAATCACGCTTACGCACACGCCGGTCACGGTAGGCATAGCTGAGGGCTCGATCAACTGCTTCGGTGGCGCTCCGGAACAACTTGCCACGGGCACCACGGTACCCTTTGGCCAGCTTAAGAACCTTGTTCCGTCTGCGTCTCGCTTTAAAACCTCTTTTAACTCTTGGCATTTTCTACTCCTTCAATGGTTTTGGTTTGCGGGACAACCCGCGTCCGGATCTGAAGGGGGAGACAGGACCCCTCAGTTCGCGGCACAAAAAACACGTAAAGCAGGTTAAACGTAAGGAATCAAACGGCTGATGTTGCGGGCATCCCGCGCGTCAACCAGAGTTCCCTGGCGCAAACCACGCTTACGCTTCGTACTTTTCTTGGTCAGAATGTGGCTACGGAAAGCCTTGTTACGGCGAATCTTGCCGGTTCCCGTCTTAGTGAAACGCTTGGCCGCGCCACGGTTTGTTTTGATTTTAGGCATCTGCCAACTCCTTTTTAAAAATTCCCGGCGTGAGCACACGCCGACCCCTGGGGGCCTGGCAACTCACACCGTTGTGAATGAAACAACCTATTTTTTAAGTGGTGCCACCACCATCGACATAAACCGGCCGGACATGCTCGGGCGGCTTTCAGCCTGAGCCAGGTCTGCGACCTCTGCGACGAGACGCTCCAGCAGTTTGCGGCCAAATTCGGGATGCGTCACTTCACGCCCCCGGAACATGATGGTGAACTTGACCTTGTTGCCAGCTTCAAGGAAACGTCGAGCGTTCTTCAACTTGAACTGGAAATCGTGCTCTTCGGTCTTGGGACGCATCTTGACTTCCTTGATGTCGACCCTGACCTGTTTCTTCTTGGCTTCTGCGGCACGCTTGCTCTGCTGATACTTGTATTTGCCATAATCCATAATACGGCAAACAGGCGGCTCTGCATTTGGCGACACCTCAACCAGATCCAAGCCACGTTCTGCAGCAGCCGTCAGAGCACTCTCCAAATCCATGACACCGAGCTGTTCACTCTCGTCATCAACCACTCTGACTTCGCGCGCCCGAATGGCACGGTTAATATTGGTCTTGTCCTTGCTTATGACACACCTCCTCAGTGATGCTTCCGGCACTCTTCCTGAATGAATTCGACGAACTCCGCCGGGGTCATTGCAGTGAGCGTTTCACCGGAACGATGTCGGGGCGACAAGGTCCCATCGGCTACTTCCTTGTCACCAATGACCAGCATATACGGAATTTTTTCAACCTGGGCCTCACGAATCTTAAAGCCAAGCTTCTCATTACGCAAATCGACCTGAACCCTGACCCCCTGCTGCCGCAACTGGTCGCAGACCTGCTGGGCATAGTCAGCCTGGTTGTCCGTCACGTTGAGAATCTTAGCCTGGACTGGTGAAATCCAGAGAGGGAAATTCCCGGCAAAATGTTCAATCAGCACACCGACAAAGCGCTCAATGGCTCCGAGAATAACCCGGTGAACCATGACTGGTCGATGCTTTTCGCCATCGCTGCCGATATACGTCAAATCAAAACGTTCGGGCAGCGTAAAATCGCACTGGATTGTAGCACACTGCCACTTCCTGTCAAGGGCGTCCTTAAGCTTGATATCGATCTTCGGCCCGTAGAAAGCGCCGTCACCTTCATTGATATCGTACTCAAGACCGGTATCATCCAGAGCGCTACGCAGAGCGTTGGTCGCCCGCTCCCAATCCTCATCGGAACCGATCGATTTTTCGGGGCGGGTGGAGAGTTCCAGTTCATATTCAAAACCGAAAATCGCCATCACATCTTGAACAAAGGCCAAGACACCCTTAATTTCAGCATCGAGCTGCTCCGGCATACACAGGATATGCGCGTCGTCCTGGGTAAAACCACGCACCCGCAAAAGCCCGTGCAGCACACCGCTCTTCTCATGCCGGTGCACCATCCCCAGCTCGAAATAACGTTGCGGCAGGTCCCGATAGGAGCGTCGCTTTGACTTGTAGATCAGCATGTGTGCCAGGCAGTTCATTGGCTTGACACCATAGCTCTGGCCATCCACTTCCGTGAAATACATGTTCTCACGGTAGTTGTCGAAGTGACCGGAAGTCTGCCAGAGTTCGGTTCGTAATATCTGCGGACCGACGACAATCTCGTAACCGCGCTTGAGGTGTTCTTCCCGCTCAAAGTTTTCGAGCAAGGTCCTCAACATCGCGCCTTTCGGATGCCAGATCACCAGGCCAGCACCAGCCTCTTCACTGAACGAGAAGAGGTCAAGCTCGCGACCCAGCTTACGATGATCGCGCTTGCGGGCTTCTTCGAGCCGGACCAGATACTGTTTTAATTCTTTTTTATCGGGGAAGGCCGTCGCGTAGAGCCGCTGCAGCATGGCATTCTCTTCACTGCCACGCCAATAGGCCCCCGCCACGCTGGTCAGTTTGAATGCCTTGAGAATGCCGGTGGTCGGCACATGCGGTCCACGACACAGGTCTACAAAATCGCCCTGGCGATACAGGGAGACTTCTTCTGCGTCCAGGTCTTCGATCAACTCGACCTTGTAGTCTTCACCCATTGCGCGGAACAAAGCAATCGCCTCATCCCGCTTCATCACTTCACGCTCAAGCGGCAGATCAGCCTTGGCCAATTCAGCCATCTTCTTTTCTATCTGCTCGAACTCATCGGGACTGAAGGTATGGCTTTCACTATAGAAATCGTAATAAAAACCACCCTCGATCGCCGGGCCGATCGTGACCTGCACCTCTTTACCGAACAGTTCCTTAACGGCATGGGCCATCAGGTGGGCAGACGAATGTCGGTAGATTTCAAGCCCTTCGGGAGTCTTCAACGTGATCAGCTGCAGGCTGACATCTTCCAGAATGGGCGTCGTCGCATCGACCAGTTGCTCATTGAGACGTGCAGCAACCGTTTGACGTGCCAGACCTGGACTGATTGAGCGTGCCACATCCAAGGGAGTTATCCCCTGCTCAACCTCTTGAACAGCTCCGTCGGGCAGCGTGATTCTGACATTCGCCATAAGGCTTCCTCTGACCGTTGCAACGGCGTGAACGAAAAGAGGCATCCGGGGATGCCTCTGCGTGTCATATTGGGGCAGGTTAAATGGTAGGCACGGGCGGGATTGAACCGCCGACCCCTACCGTGTCAAGGTAGTGCTCTCCCACTGAGCTACGTGCCTACACCCAAAATGCTGGTCAGTATTAACAGAATGATCCGAGGGATGTCAAGCACTTTTCAACGATATGAGCCGTTAGAAAGGGCCTCTGTCCCTTTCATCAAACGGCACGACCGCGACGTGTCACCTTGGCAACCAGAAAACTACCGCAACGCCTGATTTCATCCACACCGAACACCCAGCAACCGAGCGCGTACGCCACAGCACCACCACAAACAGCGGCCATCAAGATCATGAGCCGCGGCCAGAAGGGACCAGGAGTCAGCCAGTCGACCCGCGCGAGGACCGTGTGTGCCACAACGGCCATCAGCCCCAGGCCAGGCAGCAGGCGCGCCAAGTTAGCCAACAGACGCTCACCGCCGAGGCCGCCTTCACGCCGAGCCAGCAGGGTCAACAGAACGAGACCGTTGAAAACGGACGCCAGAGTCAGAGCCAGGGCAAGGCCGACATGTCCAAAGGGCCCCATCAGCATGTAGCCGAGACCAGCATTGACTAACAGGGTCCAGAAAGAGACGATCACAGGTGTCCTGGTATCTTTCAGGGCGTAAAATGTCGGTGCGACGACACGACTCACACCCACAAACAGCAGGCCCGGGGCATACCAGACCAGAGCACGCGCCGCCTGCGTAACATCAAAGGCGGTAAATGCTCCGCCCATAAAGAACAAGCTGTAGACCGGCTCCGCACATAACACCAACCCGACGGAAGCCGGTAACGCAACCAGCAGAATCAGCAGGAGGGCAAAACGCAACGACTCATGAAAGCCTGCGCGGTCGCCATCTGTCGCCTGACGGCTCATACTGGGCAGCACCGCCTGCGCCAGCGACACGATAAAAATCCCTTGTGGAAATTCAAACAGACGCTGACCATAGTAGAGCCAGGAGACACTCCCCTCTTGGAGAAACGAGGCCAGCAAGCGGGTCACAATCACGTTTATCTGGTAAATCGCAACCCCGGCGATGCCAGGCAACATCAAACGTGCCACCTGCAACACACGCGGTTGCCGGAAGAGAACACTGAACTTCAGGTCGAAGCCCTTTGTGTAGACCACCGGGAACTGAACCACCAACTGCATAATGCCGCCAATCAGCACGCCGACAGCCAAAGCCAGGATTGGCTGTTCAAAGCGCGGCGCCAGCACCAGGGCGCTGCCGATCATCGCCAGATTCAGTAGAACCGGAGAGAGTGCCGGCAACAGAAAATGCCCTAAAACGTTCAAGACTCCGGTCAACAGGGCCAGCAGGCTGACACACAGGATGTAAGGGAACATGACCCGATTGAGCAGATTGGTCAGTTCCAGTTTCCCTTCGACGCCAACAAAACCATAACCGATCGCCTTGACAACCCAGGGTGAAGCCAACACTCCCAGCAGGACGATGCTGATGAGAACCAGCAGTAACAAGGTCCAGCAGGCACGCAGCATCTGCCGGGCAGCATCGCGTCCCTCTTTGTGATAGACCTCAGAAAAGGTCGGCACAAAGGCCGCCGTCAAGGAACCTTCAGCGAAAAACCGCCGTAGGAGATTCGGAATGGTGAAAGCGACGAAAAACGCATCGGTCACAAAACCGGCGCCAAAAACAACAGCAATCACCATGTCGCGGGCCAGACCGGCCAACCGGCTGAGAGCGGTTGCTGCGGCCAACACCCCTGTCGCTTTGGCTATTTTTCGCTGTTCACTTGCCACCAGACCACCGTTTCAAGGATTATTTTTATTTAATCCACTACAAAAACAACCTAATTGACTTAAATTACGACATATTTCTACTTGTATTGGATTTTTTTTATCTTGACTGTCACCGTTTAGGGTGCTATAAACCCTGCGTAATCTGAAAATAGAAACGACACCAAAGACAATATTAGACCGTCAACTGGAGGAACCTCGTGGCAAATCACAAATCAGCATTGAAACGTAACCGTCAGAATAAAGTCCGGAACGCCCGGAATACACATATCCGTGCCACCATGCGCACCTACGTCAAGAGAGTTCGCACGGCAGCCGCCGAAGGCGACCAGGAGAATGCGGCCACATTCCTGGCTGTGGCCATCCCTTATATCGACAAGGCTGCAACCAAGGGCGTCATCCACAAAGCAACTGCCAGTCGCAAAATCAGCCGCCTGAACAAGCTCGTCAACGCTCTTAGCGAGAACTGATTGCTGCTGACATATAAGAACTTCGCAAAGGGGCGTCTTACGCCCCTTTCGTTTTTATCCTCCGAAACATCACTTCCGCGCCCCACCTGACTGACAGATCTCGAGAACGAGCTTTTCCAGATGAGCCCGTGGCTCACTACCGCTCGATTTTAAGGCCAGATCTGTTTCCAGAAAACGTTCAAACAGACTCCGGTAATCAGCCGAACGGTAATAGCCTGACTGCCGAACCAACCCTTTCAGAAAATAGGGGCTGATCCCGACCAGTCGGGCAAGGTCCTTCTGTGGCGTCCCCCTGTCAACCAGCTCTCGCGTCTTCCAGAGCTGCCGAAAATGGCGAGTCAGCATAGCCAGGACCATCAACGGCGCCTGTCCGTCATCAAGCAGGCGTGAGAGCAGACGCAGGGCCTGAGCAGCCTCCCCTTCACCAAGGGCGTCGGTCAGATCAAAGACGCTTTCAACCCGGGTATCGGACACGACTGCGGTAACGTCCTCTTCCTCAACCAGGTTACGCTCACCGAGATAGCTGATCAACTTTTCCAGTTCGCCGTTGGCTTCGACAAGATTCGTTCCGACGCGCTTACAGAACAGCTGCAGTGAACCCGCCGTGAAGGTCACGCCTCGTTCACGAGCCATGTCTCGCACAAGAGACGGCAACTGGTTGTCATAAACTCTCTTGAATTCAATAGTCTCGCCTACCTGCTTGAGTTTTTTAAAAAACTTGCGGCGGGCGTCGATCTTGCCTCCGGCAATCAAAAGGAGCGTTTCCGGTACCGGGTCATCCAGGTAATCGGAAAGACTGTCCAGCTGATCAGCCGAGGCATCTTGAATGTCTTTGAGGAGGATCAGTCGACGCTCGGCAAAAACCGGAAAGGTTCTCGCCTGGTCGATAAGTTCGGGCGCTTTGAAGTCTCGGCCCTGATACACAGCGAAGTTAAAATCGCGGCTTTCCGGTGGAACTGCACTATCGCAGATCAGACGAACGGCCTCTTCGACAAAATATGCCTCTTCACCGTACAACAGCAGCAAGGCAGGAAGCTTTCCTGCCTTGGCGGCCTGTTTGAGTTCGGCATAAGTCATTGGCAAAAATCGTCAGAAGGCATTGCTAAGCCGGGCACGCAGATCTTCTGCCAGGCGGGCGGCAGCCAGACGGGCGGCCTGGGCCTGTCCTTCAAGCTGCAGATTCTTATCCGCAGTTGCCGCATAACGTTCAGACCGGTTCAGCGCATCCTGCCACAGAACCTCCTGAGACAGGTTTTCAAGCAGCCGAGCCTGGACAGTAAGAGTGACCTTATAGTCCTCGATACGATCGCTCTGACCGAAAGCGGTCGCCTTGCTCTCGAAACGGGAGACAGTCCCTTCCAGCACGAGGTCTGCGGTCTGACGGTCTTCTGTCAACTCGAACTGACGCGAGCGCGCCAGTTGCCGCACAACCAGCTCAGTGACATGGTTGTCAAGGTAAGGCTCCGACGTCCGATTGGCAAACAGTTCCACATAGAGAGTCTTCCCCTCTCCGCCGACCCAGGCATCACCAGCACCCGGGGTATGGTAGCCGCAACCTCCCAGCAAAACCAGACAACTCAGCAGAAACAGGGACAGGAGCCTCATGAAACCACCACATTCACCAGCCGCCCGGGAACGACGATGACCTTGCGAACTGTTTTATCTTCGACAAATCTCGAAACGTTCGGATCCTGCAGGGCGGCATCTTCTACCGCCTGATTGTCGGCATCCGCCGCCACGGTCACCTTGCCGCGAACTTTTCCATTGACCTGTACCACGATCAGCACCGTCTCAGCGACTAGAGCGGCATCATCCCATGCAGGCCATCCCAGCTCGGCAAGACCCTGCTCCGAGCCGAGTTGCGACCAGAGTTCTTCTGCAAAGTGAGGCACAAACGGGTTCAGCAGCCGCACCACAGTTTCGAACGCTTCCTTCATAACAGCGGGACACGCCGCCTTATCTTCAAACGCTGAGATGCCATTCACCAACTCCATCACCGCCGCAATGGCCGTATTGAAATGGAATTTGCCATCGACATCCGCAGTCACCTTCTTGATCGTTTTGTGAATCTGATAACGCAGATCGCGTGCCGGGCCACTCAAGGCCGCAACGTCAATCTCACCTGCAGACGTAACGGCTTCCAGGTTTTCGTAAACCAGGCGCCACACCCGGTTCAGGAAACGGAAGCAGCCCTCTACGCCCTGATCATTCCACTCCAGATCCTTTTCCGGAGGAGACGCAAACAAAGTGAACAAGCGGGCTGTGTCGGCACCGTAACGCTGGATCAACCCGGCCGGGTCAATGACGTTCTTTTTCGACTTGCTCATCTTTTCGTTGCGGCCAGCAACAACAGCTGCTCCACATTTGCAGCAGCAATCATTGGAATCAACTTCTTCCGGATAAAGCCAACCATGCTCTGGGCAGGCGCGGCTCTCCATACAGACCATTCCCTGGGTGAGCAAATTGGTGAAAGGTTCGTCAAAACCGACCATGCCGAGATCGCGCATCACCTTGGTCCAGAAGCGGGAGTACAGCAGGTGCAGCACGGCATGCTCGACACCGCCAATATACTGGTCAACCGGCAGCCAGTAGTCGACCGCCTCGCGCTCAACCGGACCTTGCTCATACTGAGAGCAGGCGTAACGTATGTAGTACCAGGAGCTTTCGACAAAGGTATCGAAGGTGTCTGTCTCGCGCCGCGCCGGACGACCGCATGATGGACAAACGGTTTCGAAGAAGCTGGCAAGGCTCTTGAGCGGACTGCCGCCTTCTCCGGAGAAAACCACATCTGTCGGCAGAGTGACCGGCAGGTCTTGTTCCGGAACGGGAACCACACCGCATTCCTCACAATACACCACCGGAATCGGCGTTCCCCAGTAACGCTGCCGGGAAACCAACCAGTCGCGCAAGCGGTAATTGACGGTCGGCTCACCCAGGCCCTCGGCTTTCAGGTGATCAGAGACTTGCTGTTTGCCCTCTTCATTCGCCAAGCCGTCGAACTGCCCGGAGTTAACCATCAGGCCCGCTTCGACCCAGGCTTCGGTCATCATCTCCGGGTCAAGGGCTTCTCCCTCCGGTTGGATAACGACCCGGATCGGCAAATCGTACTTGCGGGCGAAATCGAAATCGCGTTGGTCATGGGCAGGAACGGCCATGACGGCGCCGGTGCCATAGTCCATCAAGACAAAATTGGCCAGAAAAATCGGGATCTCTTCACCGGTCAACGGATTCAGGCAATAACTGCCGGTAAAAACGCCTTCTTTTTCCAAATCGTCGCTGGTACGGGCGACTTTTTCAACCGCACCAACCTTGGCGATAAAAGCCTCGACCTCAGTTCGTTGCGCATCGGTGGTCAACTGTACCGCCAGAGGATGCTCGGGAGCCAGGCTCATGAAAGTCGCCCCGGCCAACGTATCCTGCCGGGTAGTAAACACCCGAATGCCTTGATCCATCCCGGCAATCTGGAAGTCGATCTCGCAGCCATAGCTGCGACCGACCCAGTTGCGCTGCATTGTCAAGACCGAGTCCGGCCAACCGGGCAGCTTGTCGGTCCAGTCAAGCAACTCGTCAGCGTAATCGGTAATGCGGAAGAACCACTGATCCAGCTCTTTCTGCTCGACACTGTTATCGCAGCGCCAGCAGCACCCATCTTCAACCTGCTCATTGGCAAGCACGGTTTCGCAATCAGGGCACCAGTTGACTGCAGCACTCTTTTTGTAAGCCAGCCCACGCTCCAGCATCTTCAGGAAGATTAGCTGTTCCCAGCGATAATAGTCGGGAGAACAGGTCGCCAGTTCACGCTCCCAATCGTACGACAACCCCATTCTGCGGAGCTGCACACGCATATTCTCGATATTCTCTTCCGTCCAGACCGCCGGATGGGTGCCATGCTGAATCGCTGCGTTTTCCGCCGGCATGCCGAAGGCGTCCCACCCCATCGGGTGCAGCACATTAAACCCCTGCAAACGCTTGAAGCGGGCAACAACATCACCGATGGAATAATTCCGAACATGTCCCATATGAATCCGCCCGGAAGGATAAGGGAACATCTCGAGCAGATAATATTTAGGGCGGGTGGTATCGCTTTCCGCCCGAAACGCGTTCTGTTCTTCCCAGACCTGTTGCCAGCGGGGTTCAATTTCTGCCGGCTTGTAACGCTCCTGCATAACACCTCCGCAACCATTGGTTGCATGAAACATGAAAACCGGCGTACGCCGGCTCAACGTGCTTAGTTAACAGCCAGCGGGTGGCACTACCCCACCCGACAAGCTGTCCTAACCAATTATTTGGCCCGATACGTAATCCGTCCCCGGCTCAGGTCATAAGGCGACAATTCAACGGTGACGCGGTCACCGGGCAGGATACGAATATAATATTTACGCATCTTGCCAGAAATATGTGCCAGAACCACATGCTTGTTGTCCAGTTCAACCCGGAACATGGCATTGGGTAACGGTTCGATAACGGTTCCTTCAACTTCAATGGCTTCTTCTTTAGACAAACTAACCTCCTGTTATAAATGCGCTGCAGCCACTAGGCTAACAAACGCTTGACGGTATCGAGTATTGTTGTAGTCTGAATCGGCTTGGTAATATATTCATTGGCCCCAAGTGCCAAGGCTCTCTCACGGTCTTCCACAGCGCCCTCTGTCGTAATGACGACAATCGGAACCTCTTTGTACCGGGGATCGTTGCGCACCATACTCACCAGCTTGAGGCCATCCATAATCGGCATGTTAATGTCGGTCAGGATCAAATCGAAGGTGTCGGCACTCAACTTCTTCAAACCATCCACACCGTCATTCGCTTCAGAAATTTTCAGGCCGCGAATCCGCTTTAGTGCGAATACAATCAGCTGGCGCATGGTGGGTGAATCTTCGACAACTAAAACTTTACGGACGTCCATCAAACACCCTCCGATTACTTGGTCAACAGGTCAATAAAGCCCTGGATGGTCGAAAGTTTGCGTTCTGAATCCGAATAGAGCCGCGACGAGAAGACAGCAGTTGCCGCATGACCAGCCAGCAGGGTGAACAGTTCGTAATCGACGCTGTTAAATTCATCCTTCTGAACCAGAAGCTTGTAAATTGCGATCACGCCAATGTTTTGATCCTTGATCATCAAGGGGATGCAAACCAGAGGCTGTTCGAAATTACGCTCATACCCGGCCATAGAGTCGATGAAGTAGTTCTCTCCCGATTGGGCTGCCTCACCGATGATGCCTCTGCCGATAGCCACCGCAGGGATATCAGAGGTTGACAGGCCTTCGGACGCGACCGGTTCAAGACGATTGGTTTTCTCATCAAGGAGAAGAACGCCGAACTCTTCAGCGCCGATCAGGTTGATAACAATTTCCAGAATGATCTGCAGAACTTCTTTGAAATCCAGAGTCGAGTGCAACTGGAAAGAGGCGATATAAAGATTGGCCAACATGTTGTTCTCTTCTTCGATCTCAACATACCGGTGTGCAAAATCTTCATTCTCCTCCTCAATCTCCTTGACGCGCCCGAGAATCTCCTCTTTCTCCCGTTCCAGCTCAAGAACCCGCTGGCGTAGCTGCAAGGTCTCAGCATCGTCCTCGCTCCCGTCAGACGGTCCTTTACCCAGGGCCTCCTCCAGTCCGACTAAACGGTAGCGCAGCTTCTCATTCTCCTTCAGCAGTTCCTGGGTGAACTCCGCACCCTTCTTGAACACCTGAAGAAATTCCTCGCCACGGTTGGTGGGATTCTTTGTGTCGTCATTGCGACCCATGCATCAACTCCTTCTCCAAAACGGGGAGGCCTCTTGTAAAGAGGACCCTAGCATCATGAACCCCGGAATAATAACAACCTTGCCTGAAAATTTCCAGTGAATTGGTTCATCCCGTCAGCTTGCAGAACTTGAGAATTTCCCGGCACATCTGCGGCAACGGCACGATGCCGTCCACATCCACGGCAGCGATGGTTTCCTTGGGCATGCCGAACACGACACTGCTCTCTTCCGCTTCGGCAAAAACGGAGCCATTATGCTCCTTGATCGAAACGGCGCCACGCGCTCCGTCATTACCCATTCCAGTCAGCACAACTCCCAGCAGTCGCTCCCGACAGATCGGCGCCAGGCTGGCCAACAACACATCGACTGAAGGGATATAACGATGATGCGGCTTGGGGTCGGTCAATTCCGCCACCAGACTCCCGCGGCGTTCAATAAAACCAAGGTTCTTGCCGCCCGGCGCAATCAGGACCGTCCCAGGCGTCAAAACGTCGCCATGAGCAGCCTCCCGGATTTCAAGGGCGGAGAAACGATTCAAGCGTTCGCCAAATGCTTTAGTGAAGCTCGCCGGCATGTGCTGGGCCACGGCAAAGGCAACCGGAATTTCGCTCTGGATCGATGAAAACAGGGTCTGTAATGCCGGCGGACCACCCGTCGAAGAGCCGATCGCCACCACAGGGAAATCTCCAGGAACTTCCTGGCGGACAGACGGAACAGAAGCAGGCACTGACCGCTGGGGGCGGATTGTCTCTTGGGAACTGCTCCGCGCCAGCACGTTGTTCATGTTCGCGCCCGTCACCTCCCTCACCTTCTCAATCAGCTCCTCCCGGATATCCATCAGGGATGGCGATACACGTGAGGTCGGCTTGGAGACGAATTCCACGGCGCCCAGCTCAAGGGCTTTAAAAACGTTCTCATCGCCGGACACCGAGGAGACCACGATAATTGGTGTCGGCTGGTTCTGCATGACAATGCGCAGCAGGGTAAAACCATCCATCCTCGGCATCTGCAAATCGAGGGTCACCAGGTCAGGCTTCAGATCAATAACCTTGCGAAGCCCTTCTTCGCCATCACAAGCGTAGCCAATCACTTCGACATTCGGAAGAGATTCCAACATCTTAACAATGGCCCGGCGATTAAATGCCGAGTCATCGATCACCAGAACCCGCACGCGACCGACCGTCATGGCAAGCCTCCCGATGAAGCTGTCGTAGCCGGCTTCTGATAAACCATGTCGTGCTGAAAATGCCGCAGCTTAAATGACGTGCTCAGGTTGATCAGGGATTCCGAGTGGCCAAGCAGCAGGAAACCTTCCGGGTGCAGCCTCTGGAAGAAGCTGTCAATCACCTTCTTCTTGCCGTCGAGGTCAAAATAAATAATCACGTTGCGGCAAAAGACGATATCCATCTTGCCAAGCAAGGCGATACGGGCTTGATCGAACAGGTTGAGGTGGCTGATGGTCACTAGGCCCTTGACGTCATCGCCGATCTGCGCTTTGCCATCGTTCTCAACGAAAAAGCGCCGCCGGCAGGCAGGATCGGTATTGCGGAAAGAGGCTTCGCTGTATTCACCCTGACGCGCCTTCTGGAGCACCTTCTGGCTGATATCTGTACCGATAATTTCTACACGCCAGGAGTTGAGCCAGGGTTGGTCAAGCAACATCATGGCTAACGTATAAGGCTCTTCCCCGGAGGAGCAACCGGCACTCCAGATTCTGAGCTGCTTATCACCCGAGGCTTCCTTGCGCTTGCGAATCTCCGGAAGAACGTCTTCAACAAAAGTCCTCAGCTGATATTCTTCCCGAAAGAAATACGTCTCGTTCGTGGTCAGCAGATCGACAACTTCAGACAGCTCCTGGTCCTTCTCAGGCTTATAACGCAGAAAGTAATAGTAATCCTTGAAGCTCTTCAGGTTATGGACCTGCAGGCGCCGGCCAAGACGCTTTTCCAGAAGGTACTTGGAATCCTCTGTGAAGTTCAGGCCACAATGTTGATAGACAAAGTCCCGCAACAGGCGAAACTCGTCCATACTCATTGGTATTTCAGGCGAAAGCAGCAGCATAAAATCAATCTTCTGAGGTTGTCAGAATCTGCAAAGCTTCGGCAATCTGCTGCCGGACCAGGTCCTCAGTTTCAACCTCCAGGCGTCGTTCCAGCAACGGTCGGGCCTCCGCTCCGAGCAAGGTCGCGGCAAAACGGGCAAAGTGCGTCCTGACAGCCCAGAAGGGATGGTTGATCAGCGCCTCGGCGTGGCCTGTAAACCAATCGGTCCGGCTGCACCGTGACAACAGGTTCAGGGCGGCCGAAACAACCTCCTCATCAGGATGTTCCAGAACGTCCACAAAAACCGGACAGGCCTCCTCGCCGAGGATGTCGAAAAGCGTTTCAAGAGCGGCAATACTGACCAGTCCGACCGGATCCTCGGTAACCTTGGAAACCTGCCCCGCCACAGCTTGTCCGCCTAGATGACCGTAGGCTCTGACCGCAGCAGACCGGACCCAGATATCTTCGTCGTTCAAAGCCAGTTTCAGCCCATCGACGGCCTCCGGCTGTCCCGACGCCGCGAGAATATCGACGGCCGTTCGCCTGACTTCGCCGTCCTCATCGGTGAGCGCCAGCATAATACTACTAAGATGCTCCTCGGAAACCCGACCTTCGAAGGACTTGATGGCCGCCCGACGCACGTCCGGATCGGCATCCTTCATCGCCTTGCCGAGTTGCCCGGCCACATCCGGATGATCAATATTCCCCAGCGCTTCGATCGCAAACTTGCGTTGCAAAGGGTCCCCCTGTTCCAAGGGGTGTTGCAGGGCGACAAAGGTCTCGGCAGGAAAACTGGCTCCCAGACCAACCAGCGATTGGCTGGCGGTTGCCTGTACGGACGTGTCGCTGTCAGCCAGACAGTCGACCAAACCGGCAACGGCCTCAACGCACCCCAGCTGTCCCAGAGCATACACGGCCATTTTTCGCAACTGAGAATCGTCCGCATCAAGAGCATCAAGCAGCAGGGAAAGAGCCTCGCGGCAACCGGCTTCACCCAGAACGTAAGCCAGGTAAGGCTTCCGGGCAGGCGCAACATTCGACCAGGCCGAGATCAGTGCGTCTGGCTTGGCCGCTCCGATATCAGCGAGTGCAACCAAAGCGTCCTGCTGCAAGGTTTCCAGGTCAAGGAACCCCAGCATCTGATCCACGATCGCACCAGCTCCGAGCCAGCCAAGCACACGCAAGGCGGCCACACGCACCTTATCAGACTGACCGTCATCAAGAAATTTGGTGACGGCTTCAACCGTTGATGGCAGATCATGCTCACTCAAGGCGGAACGAACCGGATCAGGATAACGCTGCGACAGATTCATCAAAGCCAGGAGCGCTGACTTGCGCACATTACGCATCGGGTCGGACAAACCGGCAATCACTTCAGAAATGGCGGTGGGATCCCCGACCTTGCCGAGACAGTCCATCAACGCCTTGCGCAGCAGTTTTTCATCACGGAAGGGCGCCAGCCGGGCCAGAGGGACAGGTTGATCAATCTTTCCAAGAGCTTCAAGAATCGTGAACCGCAGCAACACATCAGGATTCTGCATGGTATCCAGCAGAGCGGGAACAGCTTCAGCAGCCTGCAGTTTACCGAGATTTTCTGCCGCTGCAGCCAGAACGTTGTTATCCGTATCACTCAGGGCATTCATCAGGGCAGGCACAGCCTGGCGTTCGCCAATCTCCCCCAGGATATCGACGATAAACTTCCTGACATCATGATCCGGACAATTCACCCGGTCCAAAAGCATCGGGAGGGCATCACGCCCCATCTTGATCAGAATCTCGACAGCGGCATTCCGCAGCCCGGCGTTTTCTTCGGCATGCAGCAACTCAACGATATCGCCGACCAGCTCCTTGCGCATCGGCAGAGCCAGGAACATGCTGATCGCTTCCTTGCGCACCCGCCAGCTGACATCCCCGAACGCTTTGAAGATCGAGGGGAGAATCTGCTCAGGCTTTCCGTCAGACAAGACCCGCAGCGACTGCAGACGGACCTCTTCATCCTCTGAACTCAATGCCTCGAAAGCTTCTTCGATACTCGTCACGCCGCCCCCTGTCTATGGTAGTCAGGTTCATTCTGCATATGTCTAGATTCCCAGTTCCTGCTGGCGATGCTGCAGCAAATCCAGGAACGCTTTTTCAAGGATTTTTGCTTTCTGGATCTCTTCACCGGGGAACTTCTCACGGAAAATCCGCCGGGCTTCTCTGACTTCAGACGCCAGTAATTCGTTCCAGTTTCCGCCACGAATGCCTTCGTCCATTTGGTCCTGGCAGTAGAGAGCGATATCGGACACGATGATCCGTGCCAGGCGTCCGGCGCGATCCAGATCGCTCCCCTCCAGGTGACCATCCACCTGCTGTTCCTCTGCCTGCAGAATTCGGGCATTGACCGCGTCAATGAAATTGCTCTGCGCGGCGTACTGCTGTTCCGGCATGGCCTGTCCAGGCTGCTCCATTTCTCCCGCCTTGCGACGACCGGTCGCCGGCGCGATGTCGATAACCAGACGGTTGATCTTGGGAATCAGATCATCAGGGATGTGGTGCTTTTCGATGTAGTCATCCGCGTTGTACAGCGAAGACGGCGCACGTTTGTAAGCGGTCTTGCTGTACACCGAAGAGAGCAGGATGATCTTGACCTGCTCCAGGCCGGGCCGCTGTCTGATTTTGTCTACAACTTCAAACGCATAAAGACCCTGCAGGGCGACATCGACCACGGCAATCTGGGGTGGGGTTGCTTCCATCTGCGCCAGGACGCTTTCACCATTATGAGCCATGACGCTCTGGATGCCCGCATTGTCCAGAATTTCGCGCATCATAATACACAACCCCTCATCGGAGTGCGCCAACATGACCAAGGTCCCACCATTCTCGGGACGCGTGTCTTCACGCGGCATTTCTACCCGAAACGGGCTGCGACATTTGGAACAGCGCAACATCAGACGCTTGCCGGCCAGTTTTTGTCGGTCCAGCCGAAATCGCGCTTGACATGACGGACATTTAACAATCATTCAATAACCCCTGGAAAAATGGTCCAACCTCAACTGGACACATCAACAGCTGCACTCCCCTCCCAGATACGTCAACCAACAGGTTCAACTTACTCCAGGGGATTCTTCCGCTACGGCCGCAGCCTGTTCAATAGCCTGCAGGGAAATTCTCGCTTCGCTGGACAGAATCCTGCCCAAATCAATCAACATCACCAGACGATCTTCCTGACGAGCAACGCCCAGGAAAAAATCGGCCTCTGGCCCTTTGATAAACTGAGGGGCCGGCACAACATCCTGGCGGGTAAAGCGTCGCACTTCCATCACCTCGTCCACCAACAGGCCGACCAGCCGATCATCCAGGGCGCAAACAAGGATGCGGTTTTTACGCGAGTCCTCGAGGGTGTCCTGATCGAACCGCTTACGCATATCCGCAACCGGAATCACCGCACCACGCAGGTTAATCACTCCTTCAATAAACTGGGGCGCCTTTGGTACCGGCGTCAGTTTTTGCGGACGAATGATTTCCTTAATCTGCATGATGTCGAGACCATACAGCTCCTGCCCCAGGCGGAAGCAGGCGATCTGGATCTCCTGCCGGGCGATCTCTTCAGCTGTCGCCGGTTCGGTCGCAATATCCATAGGTCCCTCCTTTTCAGGAGATGAAACGTTGGATGGTTTCGATCACCATGGCCGACTTAAACGGCTTGGTGATGTACCAATCGGCACCGACCTGCTCGCCGCGAGCCATGTCTTCACGGCTCTTTTTGGCAGTCAGCATGATCACAGGAATATGCCGGGTCTCGGCGTCTTCCTTGATCCGGCGACAGACCTCAAAGCCATCAATCTCAGGAAGCATAATATCCAGCAGGACCAGGTCCGGCTTCATCTCCTTGAGTACTTCCAGTGCGGCTTTACCGTCAGCGACGCCCTCGACCAGGTAGCCTTTCGAAGTCAGCAGAATGCTCTCAAGCTTGAGCAAGCTCTCCTCATCCTCAACAATTAATATTTTTTTCTTGTTCACAGAATCACCCTTTCGTCAAATCATCTCGATATTGAGTACGTTCTCAACGTCCAGAAGAATAATCATTCGTCCATCGTGTCGGCCGACACCTGTCATAAAATCTCTGTCCAGACCGGACAAAACAGCAGGCGGCGGTTCGATTCCGTCATCAGCCAGCTTAATCACCTGATGGATACTGTCCACCAGGAGGCCCACCATTATCTCGCCCGACTGACAAACAATAATCCGCGAGTTTGCAGTCAACACCGACTCACCGAGATTCAGGCGAGCCGTCAGATCAAAAACCGGCACCACAACTCCGCGCAACGAGAGGATTCCGAGCACAAATTCGGGAGCGCGTGGCACTTCCGTGAACTCCTTCACCTTGATGATCTCGCTGATCGCGGCAATTTCTAATGCATACTCTTCCCGCCCGATGTGGAACGCCAGGTACTGTGTTTCAGCCAATTCTGCCCTGCCGGCGTCTTCACCGATCACAGTAAGACCACTCTCGGCGACGGCCAACTCCTGGGCATGCCGACCACTGAACAGTCGATCGAGACCGTCCTCATCATCCGGAACATATACGTCAGGGGCGTCTAGTTCATAAGACTGCAACTCCAGCGACTCTTCTGCCTGGCCGGTCTGGACAACTCCGGCGGCAACCGTCTCTGAACTCGGAGACTTGCCCTGATCGGTCTGACCGTCCTTGGCTTTCTCTTCGTTCGCCTTCCTGCGTAATTCGGCAATATCCATAAACGGTTCCTCTTCAGTCTTGCATGATTCCCGTCAGTTCGTGCATGACGGCATCCATCACCATCCCGTCGATCACCTTCGCCCCACGGCCAAAGCCTTCCAGCAGGGCCAGTGAGGCCGCATGATTAATCCGGCGCGGGATCCCTGCCGAGTAGGCGTGAATCCGCTGGACGGCATCTTCGGTAAACAGTCCGGCTGAACCGCCCGCCTTACAGACTCTGAAATCAAGATAGTCAGCCGTCTCTTCCGAACCGAGCGGCTGCAGATCAAACTGCAGTCCGATCCGCTGTCGCAAGGGCTCATAAACCCTGTGCTGTAATCTCCGCCGCAGCTCAGGCTGCCCCATCAGCACCACACTGAGCAGGTTGCGGTCATCCAGCTGAAAATTCGTCAGCAGCCTGATCTCGTCAAAGGTCTCCTTGTGAGGCACCAGCTGGGCTTCATCCACCACGATCACGGGGCAGACATTCTGTTCAAAACAGGCAAACAGCTCGGCACCTATCTGTTCCAACAAGTCGGTCTTGGAACGAGCCGGTTCGCGGATACCGAGGCGATGTGCCAGGCTGCGCAAAAACTCCAGCGGAGTCAGCCTGGGGTTCACCAGCAGAATCACCCGGAACTCGTCACCCAGAGCGTCCATCAAGGCCCGGGACAGAGTTGTCTTGCCGCAGCCGATCCCGCCGGTCAGCAACACCATATCGCGCTCTTCTACAGCATACTGCAAACGCGCCATGGCCTCGCGATGTCCCCGGCTGAAAAACAGGTAGGCCGGGTCCGGGGTTTTACTAAACGGCCTCTCCGTCAGGCCATAGAACTCTTTATACATGCAAGGCCGACTCGCTACGGATCGCCTCATTCATTAAGCCGGCGACATCCAGCACCAGGATTGTTTTCTGGTTACCAAGTTCAGCGGCCCCGGCTATTCCTTTAACAAATGAGAGTGCCTTGCCAAGTGATTTGATCACCACATCCTGCTGACCCAGCAGCTCATCAACGACGAATCCCATTTTCTTTTCCGCCAGACCGACGATGGCAACAAACAGCCGCTGCTCCGATGACTCGCTCTCTTGCTGCTCCTGCATCCCGAATATCTGGTCAAGACGCAGCAGCGGCACTGTGGTCCGCCGCAACTCGATCACTTCGCATTTCTCGATAGAGCTGATATCATCCGCTTCCAGCATCAGCGTCTCGAGCACCGAGTTGATGGGAATTGCGTAGGTCTTGCTGCCAACCCGGACAATCAGCGCCTTGATGATCGCCAGGGTAATCGGCAGCGTCAGGGTTACCACCGTGCCCTGACCGATATCGCTCGCCAGGCCAATCATCCCCGCGAGTTCAGCGATATTGTTCTTGACGACATCCATGCCGACGCCGCGTCCGGACAGATCACTGACTTCATCCCGCGTCGAGAACCCGGGCATGAACAGCAGTTCGCGGATCTCTTCAGGCGACAGCTCCTGGTCTTCCGCGACCAGGCCTTTCTGAATCGCCTTGCGCCTCACATACTCAGGGTCTATGCCGCGGCCGTCATCACGCACCTCGATGACTACGTGGTTGCCCTTCTGTGCGGCACTCAACAGGATCGTTCCCTTCTCCGGCTTGCCCTCAGCCCGCCGCTCCACTGGAGCCTCAAGGCCGTGATCTATCGCATTACGGATGATGTGCATCAACGGGTCGGACACATCTTCAATAATCAGTTTATCAAGCTCCGTTTCGGCGCCCCGAATCTCGAGATCGACTTTCTTGCCCTGTTCGTTAGAGACCCGCCGAACGATCCGGGTCATCTTCTCGAACAGTTGGCCGATCGGCACCATGCGAACATCCATGACACCTTTTTGCAATTCTTCAAGGCGACGCTCAAGCGAACGGGTTGCCTTGATCAGGTCCGCAGATGCTTCGTTGTTAACTTCCGTTTTGAGCCGGTCAGAGATCGTGGCTATGGCCCCCTTGGAGAGCACCAGTTCGCCGACAATATTCATCAGCAGGTCAAGTTTGTCGATGTCCACTCTGACCGTCCGACTGATAGAACGCAGGCTGCTGCCTTCACTCTCGGCTGGAGTTTGCGGCATCAACGGGCTGACAGGCTCCTGGGTCTCAGGCTCAGGTGTTTCCAAAACAAAGCCTTGGTCGTCGGCGTCGTCAGAAGCCGCATCACCGTAAGTCGTTACATTCAGGTCGTCACGTTCCAGCAAGTCGTAAATGCCCTGTCTCTCCAGATCACTACCGTACAAAATCTGGAAAGCAATCCGTTCACCGATATCACCAGCGGACGGCAACGTACTAATCACTTCACCCTGCTGCTTGAGAACCTGGGTCAATTCCGCCAGATCCTGATCAAAACTCGAAAGATCGAAATCGATCTTCAGCAAGTGGATATTCCGGCTCTTTTTGACATTTTCAAGCAGGCGGTGCTCTTCATACTCGGTCAGGACATTGAGGATCTCGTTGCCGATCTCAAGAGACTGCAGAGGATCCTCCTGCGTCCCGCTGTCGCCAACAAGAACCTGTTCGATCCGGTCAAATACCTGCGTAAGATCAAAGGTGAACAGTTCATCGGTACTTTTGCCATTGATCAGGCGGGTCAACTGTTCAAGAGCGTAGAACAGGGTGTCCAGCAAGCCCTGACTGAAGGCAACCTTACCGAGGCGCAAACTGTCGAGCAGGTTTTCCATCCGGTGAGCCAACTGTGAGATGTCATCGAAGCCAAACATCCCGGCCAAACCTTTGACAGAGTGCGCTCCACGGAATATCCCATTGACCAGATCAGGGTCCGCATCGCCCGCCTCGACAGCATCCGACAAGGTCATCAGATCGAGGTTCAGCGCCTCGATGATCTCTTCCGTTTCGCTGATAAACTCTTTGAGCGCCTGCGATGAGTTGTTGTCTGTCAAGCCGACCTCCACTCAGGAAAGATAGTCCTGAATCAGGGATTGCAATTCATCCGGGGTGAATGGTTTAACCAGGTAAGCGTTCGCTCCGAGCGCAAGCCCTTTTTCACGATCCCGCTCGCTCCCTTCAGTGCTGATAATAAACAGGGGCGTTTCCTTGTAATTCTCGTTGTTGCGGATAAAGCTCACCAGTTCAAGACCGTTGATATCCGGCATATTGATGTCGGTAATAATCAAATCGACCTTTTCACGCGGCAGGATTCGTAAAGCCTCGAAGCCATTGGCCGCCTCCACCGTCTCATACTCGCCCAAGGCGTCGATTGTCGAAACAATCAGAGACCGCATTGTTGGCGAATCTTCAGCAATCAGTATCTTTTTCATGGCACATCAACTCCCGGCTAACTCGCCTGGCCATTCATCAAACGTCTCTCCAGCAGAGCTTTTTCCATAGCAAGCCCAGCCTGAGAGAGAAAGATCTCCAGCGCTTCCGTATCGCCAATCCGCTTTTGCTCCGGCAGATTGTCGCCATACAGAACGGCGACCACACGACCTTCGCTCAGGAGCGGACCGATAAACACCTCTTCGGGCCGTTGCCCACCCAATTGCTCGAACAGATAATTAATCCAGGGACCATCGGGCGGCTCAAAGGTCTGCGGAGCACGGGCATTCAGAACCCCGGAGAACACATTTTCTTCGTCAACGGGGATGCACATATTGCGCACCTTGAGATCGGGAGATTCTCCCGCCAGATCGATTCCGAACTGCCCCAGACCGACGATCTCCGATTCCTTAACCAGAAAAATCACCGCCCGGTTCATCAGTTCGCTGGCAAAGCGCAGGATCAACAGAATGATGCCACCACCCAAAGACGGGTTGTTCAATTCCTGCAGCATGCCGCGCAGCAGATGCAGACCGGGAGACTGTTGTGGCACGACAGGCAGCTCACTGTCACCAACTTCACCCATCTCCTGCATCAGCTCCGCACCTATATTGAACAGTTTGTCCGGCTCGACTGCAGCCGGTTGGGAACGCTCACCTCCGGCTAACATCTGATCCACCAGGGCCTTCAGGACCTCTCCGCTTTCCGCGCTCTGAACCTCGGTCTTCTTCGGCTTCAGCAGCAGATTCGGCACACCAAACTTCTGAACGTTCCGCTCGGCTTCCTGATTCGGATGGTCCGACATCACCATCACAGACAGCTCAGGATAGGTCTGACGCACATCTTCGAGCAGTTCGAGTCCGCCCAGGATGCCGCTGCCATCCTTGCGCGGCATAATCAGATCGATCAGCAAAAGCGTTTCGGCCGGATCCGTCGTTTCCAGGGACTGGAAGAAAGAGACCGCATCACTGAACGCCCGGACTCTGATTTTACGGGATTGCAGCACAATCGCCAATTGTTCAAGTGTCGCAAGATCATCGTCGACGACAAACACGACCGGGCCAGTCTCCGCTGCGACACTCGCCCCGACTGTAGTCGATCCCAAGTCGTAGGGATCCTGCTCAGCCTCCCTGGACGAGGTCCCACCTAAAGCTTCAGCCATAAGGCGTTCGACGTTGACAACCGACTCGCCCCGCTCATCCAGGTCTTCACCGGCATGCCGCTTCTCATCGAGAAGACGGCTCCCCTCCATGGCCAGCCATTGAGGGTTGAGTCCATTATCGAGCACAAAATGCAGCGGGTTAAGCGAGGTGACCGGAAGCTCTTCAGGGTCACCCAATTCAAACGCAAAACTTCCCTCGTTCCAGGAGAAAAAGCTGTAAACAACTTTTTCAACCTGTTCGCGAACGGTGGTCTCTACCGTCTCCTTGTCCAAGCCGAATTCATCGACCAGAATTTCGCCGAAACGCCGCGTATGCCCCTCGTCCTGCTGGATCACCAGGGCCTGCTTCATCGTTTCAAAATCAACCAGATCACGGCGCAGCAACAGATCGCCGAGATTTTCAGGGAAAGTCGACGCTGTCGCGCGGGTTACTTCGCCATCGCGAAAGACCACCCGGCCATCCCGGTCGAGACTCTTCAGTTCGAGAATGCCGGATTTACGGCTCAAACTGACGATTTGCAGAATTTCACCGAGACCGAGGTCTTCGAGATTTCCAACCAGACTCATCGACAGACACCTGTGTACAACGAAAAAAAGACAGCCTTAGAAGACTGCAAACATATAATAAATAAAACCACTTCAGTATATAGTAGCGCAAAGCTCCAAGTAAAGCGGTTTCGACGCGCTACTGACGCTCCCGATCCTTGAATTTCAACCGGATCGGACACCCCTCAAAACCGAAGGCTTGTCGGATACAATTGGTTAGGTAACGCTCGTAAGAAAAGTGGATCCCGTCCGAGTGGCTGACAAAAATTACAAAAGTCGGCGGCCGTACCACCACTTGGGTCATATAAAAGAGTTTCAGCCGCTTTCCTCTGTACATTGGCGGCGGATGACTGATTTCGGCATCTTTGAGGACGCGATTTAACTCAGCCGTCGCGATGCGCCGCGTAAATTCGGCGCTGACCCGTTCAACATCGGCCATGATTTTATTGACTCGCTGGCCGGTCAGTGCAGAGACAAACTGAATCGGGTAGTCCGGCAGAAACTTGAACATTCGCCGGACTTCCTTGATGTATTCCCCCATGGTCGTGTGATCCTTCTTGACCTGATCCCACTTATTCACGATCAGAATAACGGCACGGCCACGCTCATGGGCATAACCAGCGATGGTCAGGTCCTGGTCGGTTATTCCTTCAACGGCGTCAATCAGAACCAAGGCCACGTGACAGCGGTCAAGCGATTTGAGAGCCTGCAGCACTGAAAACTTTTCCAGCTTCTGAGAGACCCGCCCTTTACGCCGGATTCCGGCGGTGTCGATCAGCACATATTTCTTCTGATTGAAAGTCAGGACGCTGTCAATGCTGTCTCGCGTCGTACCGGCTGTCGGGTTGGCCACAACCCGCTCGAAGCCGAGTAAACGGTTAACCAGGGAGGACTTGCCCACATTCGGTCGACCCACGACAGCAAGTCGGGTCTCCGTCTCTTCGCCATCGTCTGCGGCCGTATCCGGCAGCACATCAAGGATGCCATCAACCAGGGTATTGATCCCCAGGCCATGCTCGGCTGATATCAGCTGGATATCATCGACTCCCAGGGCGTAAAATTCCGCTGCGCCGACCTCCTGATTGGGCCCATCCACCTTGTTGACCGCAAAAAACACCGGCTTCTCGACACGCCGCAGCATTTCTGCGACTTCCTGGTCAGCCGGAGTCAATCCCTCACGGCCATCCATCAGAAAGAGGATAACGTCAGCCTCTTCCATGGCGAGCTGCGACTGCTCACGCATCTGGCTCAGCAGGGGCTCTTTGCTGATCGGCTCGAAGCCGCCGGTATCCACCAGCGTGAAGGTTTTCTCGAAACGGGTAACCACGGCGTAGTTGCGATCACGCGTCACCCCAGGGAAATCGTCCACAATCGCGGTACGTCGCCCGAAAATCCGGTTGAACAGGGTCGATTTCCCTACATTCGGTCGACCGACAATGGCAACGATTGAACTCATATCAAAACCTTTAACGATAAGCTGTTTGTGCTGTAAACCATGAACTGTTCACTGCGCGTGGGCTTATTCGTATCCAAATTCTTTCATCATGCGGTCGGACGACGTCCAGTTCTTCTGCACCCGCACAAACAACTCCAGATAGACCTTAACGCCGAGCAGACGCTCGATTTCGAGCCGGGCCGCCGTACCGATATTGCGAACCATGCTCCCCCGTTTGCCGACCAGGATCCGTTTGTGAGCTTCCCGCTCCACATTCACCACAGCACCAATCGAGATCATGTTGCTCTTCTCGTTTTCCTGAAAGCTCTCGACGACCACCGCGACACCATAAGGAACCTCTTGCTGCGTCCTGTTGAGAACCTGCTCCCGGATGATCTCCGCGACAATGAACCGTTCAGGGAGATCGGTCACCTGATCCTCGGGGAAATAGCGCGGACCCTCGGGCAGGTATTCCAGCATGACCTGTTGCAGCACATCGACGCCCGTCCCCTGCAGGGCCGAGAAAGGCACAATTCCGGCAAATTCACGCTGACGACTGTAGGCATCAATCAAAGGCAGCAGCGCATCCCGCTCGACCAGGTCCATCTTGTTGATCCCCAGGACAACCGGCGTCGAAATCTTCGAGAGCACCTCGTGCACCGGCGAATCTTCATCGACCGGGCGGTCCGCTTCGACCAGCCAGAGCACCAGATCGACATCCTGGCAGGCGGCCCGCGCCTGATCGACCATATACTTGTTCAACGAAGATTTTGCCCGGTGAATGCCCGGCGTATCCAGAAACAGCATCTGGGCATCGTCACGGCTCAGGATACCGAGAATCCGGTTGCGCGTAGTCTGTGGTTTCGGCGAGGTAATCGCGATCTTCTGGCCGACCAGGCAGTTGAGCAGAGTGGACTTGCCCACATTGGGCCGTCCGATAATTGCAACAAATCCGGAACGAAATCCGGCTTCAGGTTGTTTCACATCTGTTCTCCCGATAAAAGCGTTTCCTGGAGGTGGTGGCATGCCGTACCGACAAGGAAAGAGTCCCGCGGCAGGGTATCATCGACACGAATGCGCTCGAGTCCATGCTGTTGCTGCAACCATACCAGATTTTCACGGCGATGCCCGAGGGCATCGCTGAGGTCGCTGGAGTGCACTGCAACCGTACGCGATGTCCCGGCAGCCCGGTCCAGGGCCCAGCGCCAGAGCCGCGATCGGACCAACTGACCGAACGCCGGATGCCAGGGGCCGGCAAGAACGGCACCAGCCAGCCCTTCACTCGCCTGCAAACCCATCCGGATAACCGGGACACCGGCAGCGCGACAGACAAGCAGCTGACGAGCAACCAGGTCCACGGCAGCGTCCAGCTCCAGCGGCTGATAATCACCACATCGCCAGAGCTCCGCCAGACCGGTTTCCTTGAATACGAGCGTTGGGTAAATTCGCAGAAACGCAGGGGTCAGGGCCAAAGCTGCACGCAATGACTGCATTGACTCATCCGGGGAGGCCCCTGCCAACCCCGGCATCAATTGCAGGCCGAAGGTCAAGCCGGCCGCTCGACAGGAGGCAACCGCAGCATGAATGTCCCGGACGGTATGGCCACGATGGTTGGTCACCAGGACCGTGTCGTCAAAACTCTGGCATCCGATTTCAACCGTCGTGACACCCTGCTCCGCCAGATGTCTACTGCGCTCACCCTGCAACGCATCCGGGCAGGTTGAAATCCGAATTCCTGCCACACGCCCCTGTTCAACAAAGCGTCGGGCTGCCTGCAGGAAAGCCCCCTGCTGCACATCAGGCAACGAAGAGAAGGTTCCGCCATAGTAGGCGATCTCGCCACGTCCTTCTGCGGGCAGGGTCGTGTCGAGCCAAGCAGTAACTGCATCAGGCGCAGGCAGCTCCACCTGCCCCGTTGTGGTCTGCTGGTTGCAGAACAGACACTGCTGTCGGCAGCCGGCATGTGGCAGAAACACCGGGAAAACCTGCATCTCAAGATTCCAGTCTTTCGAGGGCCTGTCTGGCAGCAGCCTGCTCTGCCTTCTTCTTGGTCGTGCCGCTACCTTCTCCGCCCGACTGTCCATCCAGGTAGACAACGATCCGATAACAGCGCTGATGATCGGGGCCGCTCGCTTCGGCCAGCTGGTAAACCGGCAAAGACTCCTGCTGTGCCTGCCGATACTCTTGCAAGCGCGTCTTGTAATCATGTCCGGAGCGCTTGGATGCCGCCTGCAGCAACGGCAACAACAACGGCTCGATCACCATGACCACCTGTTCAAAACCACCATCGCTAAAAACAGCGCCGAACAGGGCCTCCAGGGCGTCTGACTGCAAACTGTCACGAGTCCGGCCACCGCTCCGTTCTTCGCCACGCCCCAGCAAGAGGCAACCCTGCAAATCGATCTGCCTGGCCAGTCGAGCAAGGCTCGGCTCAGCGACAACCTCAGCTCGCAAACGGGTCAGATCCCCTTCATTGAAGTCCGGAAAATCGCGCAATAAACAATGGCTGACCACAAGATCAAGGACCGCATCCCCCAGGAATTCGAGCCGTTCATAGTCAGCGAATCCGTGTGCAGCGGCTTCATTGGCGAACGAACGATGGGTCATCGCTTCCTGCAGCAAATCACGCTGCTCAAAACGGTAACCAATCCGCACCTCTAAAGCATCCCAAAGGGATTGATATCGTGCAATCACGTCGTGCATGCCATACTCTCGACAAAATAATTTCGGCCTGTTCCCTTATGGATTAAACAGGCCGGACAAATCGTACACCAGTTCGGTCCAGAGATCAATTGAACCGATGGAAGATCAAGGACTTTTGACTGGTTTCTCTGGGTTTTGCCCTTGCCTCGCTGAAACAGGCTTTCTATAATGGAAAATTCGTCCAACAGTTTTCAAAAGAGCTTTTAACGTAAAGCAGCAAAGTTTGCGAAGAAAAAATGACCTCTGCGCATTAAAACGATGCTTCTCCACATCTTCGCAGCTCTCATAGATGCTGAATAAAGGTTTTGCAGATTCATGAATTTTGACCAGATTCTCGGACATGATCGGCAGATTGAAATCCTGCGCCGCGCTCTCAACACGGACCGTCTGGCCCACGCTTACCTGTTTCATGGCCCGGACGGCGTTGGCAAACGACTCGTTGCCCTGGCTTTGGTTCAAGCCACGTTCTGCATTGATGGCCAAGGCTGCGGCCGCTGCACGGCCTGCAAGAAAATTGCTCATCGCAATCATCCGGACATCCATTTCCTTGAACCGGACGGCAACAGTATCAAGATTGAACAGATTCGCAACCTGCAGCGCGAACTCAACTTCAGACCGCTTGAAGCCTCCTGCAAAGTCGGCTTGATCGATCATGCTGAACGGATGACTGTCGGAGCGGCCAACGCTTTGCTCAAGACTCTGGAGGAGCCGACCGGCAACGCCCTGCTGATCCTGCTGACACCACAACCTCAGCGCCTGCTGGAAACGATCCGTTCACGCTGTCAACCTCTGCAATTCACCCGGCATACCCACGCCAGGATTAAAGACGTCCTCGAGCAGAAACTCGGACTGGCTGAAACCGAAGCCCACATCCTCGCAGCCCTTTCGGACGGCAGCTTCAAAAAAGCCTTTGGCAAAGACAAAGAGCTCTATCTGGAGAAACGCCGCGATCTGCTAAAAACCTTGACCGGTTTATCCTCAGGAAGTATCTTGCCAGTTCTGGAATTTGCTGAATATCTTGCCTCGGAAAAAGCGGATCTGCCTGACATTCTCGAAATCTTCCAGGCCTTTTTCCGCGACGTCCTGTTGATGCTGCACCATCAGGACGAAAGCCGTCTGGTGAACCAGGACCTTATGGACCGGATTCGACAGGTCACCCGGCGGGAGAGCACCACCGCAGTCCTTGACAAACTCGAGGCCCTTGCGGCAGCAAACACACACCTTGAACGCAACGTCAACCGGCAGCTGGCGATGGAGGTTCTCCTTCTTCGGCTGACGGCAGACTCAGAACGGCACATATGATACGTCTTGTCCTTGTAAGATTTCAGCCGGCCGGCAGGCACTACCATTTCGACGCCATGGACCTGGAGCTCAAGACCGGTTCCAAAGTCGTCGTGGAGACAGACCGCGGCCGCGCCATGGCGACCGTGGTCACCCCACCAGCCGAAATCCCCGATGAGCAGGCGCCCGACGGGCTGAAGAGCCTGTTGCGCCTGGCAACAGAAGAAGATCTGGCCCTGTCGGAAAAAAACGGCGCCCGCGAGAAGGACGCCTACCGCTACTGCCTGGATCGCATCCATGACCGCAAAATGGAGATGAAGCTGGTCCGGGCGGAATACGCCTTCGACGGATCGAAGATCATCTTCTACTTCACGGCTGACGGTCGCGTCGATTTTCGCGAACTGGTCAAGGATCTGGCCCACTATTTTCATACCCGCATCGAGATGCGACAGATTGGCGTACGTGACGAAGCGAAGCTGGTCGGAGGCCTCGGGGTTTGCGGCCGGGAGCTCTGCTGTCGCAGCTTCCTCACCGAATTCAATCCAGTCTCTGTCAAGATGGCGAAGGAACAGGGCCTGGCGCTTAACCCCGGGAAGATTTCGGGGCAGTGCGGCCGACTGCTCTGCTGCCTGAGCTACGAATATGAAACCTACCGCTGTCTGCGCAAGGGGATGCCGAAATGCGGCAAAAAAGTCCACTGGCAGAATGACGAGTGGGAGGTCCGTAACCAGGATGTTCTCGGGCAAAAGCTGACCCTCCGCAAGGCAGATGGTACTTCCGAGAATATCGATCTCGAAGCGTTCGAGGCCGGCCGAACCCAGCCCGACGAAAGCGCCCCAGCAGACAAACCAAAGGCCTCCCCGAGCCAGCGCCCTGCATCGCAGCGCAGTCCACGACGCAAGCGGAAGCCTGAGGGCAAAGAACCCGTCAAGGAGCAGAACAAAGAGAAAACAGCCTCAAGTGGGGAGACCCCGCGTCAGGATGAAAAATCGTCGACGGAGCAGCCGATCAAACGCAAGAGACGCAGCAGACGGCGGCGGAGCAAGCGACCTGCACAAAAGAACCAGGGAGAATAAGGCATGACGAACGATAAACGTTTTTATCTGACAACTCCGATTTACTATGTCAACGATGTTCCCCATATCGGACACGCCTACACTACCCTGGCTTGTGACGTACTGGCCCGCTACAAGCGCTCCCGCGGTTACGATGTCTTCTTTCTGACCGGCACGGACGAACATGGCCAGAAGGTCGAGAAGGCCGCTCATGCCAAAGGTGAGACGCCGCTCGATCTTGCGGACCGGGTCGTCAAGCGCTTTCAGGCCCTCTGGGAAAAGCTCGACATCTCCAACACCGACTTCATTCGCACCTCTCAGGAGCGACACAAGCTGACGGTTCAGCACCTGTTCCGCACGATCGAGGAAAGAGGCGACATCTACCTCGGTGAATATGAAGACTGGTACTGCACACCCTGCGAAACCTTCTGGACGGAAACCCAGCTCATGGATGGCAACTGCCCCGACTGCGGCCGCCCGACAGATAAGCTGAAAGAGGAATCCTACTTCTTCCGGATGAGCAAGTACCAGCAGCAGCTGCTCGACCATATCGAAGCCAACCCTGATTTCATTCAGCCGAAATCCCGTCGCAACGAGGTTCTCAGCTTTGTCCGCGAAGGCTTGCGGGACCTGTCGATCTCCCGCACCAGCTTTTCCTGGGGGATCCCGGTTCCAGGCAATGAAAAGCATGTGCTCTACGTCTGGTTTGACGCCTTGACCAACTACATCAGCGCCCTCGGCTACCCGGGCGATGAAGACGGCCGCTATGCCACTTACTGGCCCTGTGACGCCCACGTCATGGGTAAAGATATCCTGCGCTTCCACGCCGTCTACTGGCCAACCTTTCTGCTTGCCGCCGGCGTGCCCCTGCCCCGCAAGGTGTTTGCCCACGGCTGGTGGACCGTCGAAGGTCAGAAAATGAGCAAAAGCCTCGCCAATGTGGTCGAGCCGAACATGCTGATCGACAAGTACGGCGTCGACCCGATCCGCTATTTCTTGCTGCGTGAAGTCCCGTTCGGCCTGGACGGAGACTTTTCTCACAGCGCCCTGGTGCATCGCATCAACTCCGACCTGGCCAACGATCTCGGCAACCTGGTCAGTCGTTCAACTGCAATGCTCAACAAGTATTTCGACGGCACCCTGCCTGCGGCAGGCCCGGCGGAAGAGATCGACACGGCCCTGATTGAGAAGTACGCCGCAGTTTTGGCCGAAGTGGACCAGCAGATGGACAACCTGGCCTTCAACCGCGCTCTGCAGACGATCTGGACCCTGATCAGCGCCGCCAACAAATACATCGACGAAACGGCCCCCTGGGGTCTGGCAAAAGACCCTGATCAGAAAGAGCGCCTCGGCACGGTCATGTACAACCTGCTGGAAACAGTGCGCCTGATTGGTCTGATGGTCACGCCGTTCATGCCGGAGACAGGCGCCAGGATCGCCGAGATTCTTGGTCAGGACAACACGAACACCCTGCTGGACGGCCAGGATGTCTGGGGCAGTCTGCAAGCTGGTCAGACCATCGAAAAAGCGGCACCGCTCTTCCCGCGGATCGAGAAGGATTAACAATAAACAGCGATCAATATCCTCTCCTCTGGAAGGAGGGATGTGAAGGTTCGGGGGATCACCTGCTGATCACCCTCACCCCAACCCTCTCCCTTCAAGGGAGGGGGCATAGCTGTATCAACACGCTTCCCAGATTGACAACCACATGAACAGCACTCTCCCAGGCCTGGTTGACAGCCACGCCCACCTTGACGGCAAGCAATTTTCCCACGATCTGGAGGATGTCCTCGCGCGGGCACAGCAGGCCGGTGTCGACACGATCCTGACCATCGGCTGCGACCTGAAAAGCTCACGGGCCAGCGTCGACCTGGCGCTGCGCTATCCGAATGTCTACGCCAGCGTCGGCATCCACCCCCACGACGCCTCCACCCTGGATCAAGACCTGCTTGATGAACTTGAGCGCATGGTCGATGCAGTCGACAAGGTCGTCGCGATCGGTGAAATCGGTCTCGATTTCTACCGGGACCGCTCTCCACGAGACATCCAGAGGGACGCTTTCCGTAAACAGGTTCGTCTGGCCCGCAAGCTCGGCAAACCTGTGATTGTGCATGACCGTGATGCTCATGAAGAAGTTCTGCAGATTTTGCGTGAGGAGAATGGGGCCGAAGTCGGCGGCGTCCTGCACTGCTTTTCGGGGGACCTGGCGATGGCGCGGGCGTGCGTCGAGATGGGTTTTATGATCTCCTTTGCCGGCCCTTTGACCTATCCGAAGAACGACGCCTTGCGGAACATCGCGGCAGAACTGCCGATCGACGTCATGCTGGTTGAGACCGACTGCCCTTACCTGGCCCCGCAGACCTGGCGTGGCAAACGCAATGAGCCGGCCTACGTCCGGGCGACAGCGGAGACGCTCGCTTCGATCAAGGGGCTGAGCCTCGCAGATGTGGCGCGCACCACGTCTCTGAACGCCTTCCGTTTGTTCGGCATCGGTCAGGTGGACCAGAGTACCCGCATCGCTTATGTAATCCGCAACAGCCTCTATCTGAATGTCACCAATCGCTGCACCAACCAGTGCACCTTCTGTGCAAAATTCAAGGATTTCACTGTCAAGGGCCATCAACTCTGCCTGGAGAAAGAACCGAGCAGTGATGAGGTGATTGCGGCGATCGGTGATCCGTCCCGTTATGAGGAAGTGGTATTTTGCGGCTACGGTGAGCCACTGATCCGGTTGGACCTGATCAGGAAGGTGGCCGGCTGGCTCAAGCAGAATGGCGTCACAGTGAGGATCAATACGGACGGCCAGGCGAACCTGGTTCACAAACGCAACATTCTTCCCGAGCTGTCAGGGCTTGTGGACTCAATCAGCGTTTCCCTGAATGCCCCCAACGCACAGCAATACCAGGAAATCTGCCAATCGGCATTTGGTGAGCCGGGCTATACGGCCCTCAAGGAGTTTCTGGTTGAAGCAAAGCAGTGGATTCCATCAGTGACGGCGACTGCCGTCACCCTGCCGGGTATCGATATTCAGGCGTGTCGTGAAGTGGCTGAGCAGCTTGGAGTTGATTTCCGTGAACGTGTCTATAACGACGTCGGTTAAGCCGCGGGCTTGGAGTTTTTAAGCGTGTAACCGCTCGGAGTAAGATTCTCGGACGGCGATGTTCCATGCGTCTGCTCGTAGAGCTTCCGTTGACAACGATCCATCAGCGGCCCGCAACAATAGCTGTCGATGAACAAACGGTATGTATCCCCTTCCATCACGTCCTTGTATTTTGCAAAGAACGGACAATCCAACAGCTTTTCGCACTCCATAATCCCTCTCCAAATATGTGACTATTTTTGTACCCTTACTATCATAGTCATGTTTTACAAGTCAACGCTCATTGACTGTCGATCAAAAAAATATCCAGGGAAATCAACAACAGATTGCAGGCAAAAAAATGCCCCGTCGCCAGGGGGGGGAGGGAGGGAGGTAGGCAACGGGGCTAGAAACAAGCTTATCGCTTGGTTGTGATATGTATATATTCCACTTTCTTTATTATGTCAAGAAAAGACCACCTCTTTCACGAAAAACCATAGGCCTCTGATGCTATAGTCAACCTTTCTCCTTCAACGATGGCAAAAGATGATCAAACAAATAAAAAAGGAGCTAGCGAATCTTCGCTAACTCCTTAATTTACTGGTGGGCGTTGCTGGGATTGAACCAGCGACCCCTGCCGTGTGAAGGCAGTGCTCTCCCGCTGAGCTAAACGCCCTTGATGGAGCAGAATTTATAGCAGTATCGTTGCATACTGTCAATCTGAAATTCCGGGAATTACCTTAATCTACATAGTTTTACAACTAAAAACGACCCGCCAAGGAGTGGATGAAGGTCATAGAAAAAAGCACTCACTCCAGAAGAGAGAAGACTTACAGAAACAGATGCTGTGCCATCCGAAAGCCCGGTTCGGTCATCATGTGGTTGTTAAGGATAGTTTCCATTTGACCCCTACCCTTCTTTGCAGCAACCTCCTGGAAATTAACCAGAGCATCCGCATCCCAGAGGATACGGAATTCTGCAGAATCATCACCATTCGGAGTGTGATGACAACCGACCAGGGTTGCCACTCGTTCAACAAGTTCAGGCGGGGCGTCCAGCTTCTGAAGAATTTGACGGGCAATCGGCGGCCCCTCAATCTCCTGCCAGTTGCCGGCATTTGAGCCATGGACCCGCTCTGCCTCATGAATTCCGATATCATGCAGATAGGCCGCCGATGAGGCCAGCACGGCATCCGCTTCAATAAAGGCCAACATCTGCTCCGTATACGCAGCAACCTGCAGGGCATGATCGATGCGCCGCTGGTCGTCACCGAAATAGTCCTGCATGGCTCCACAAACTTTATCGAGGAATTGTCGCTCTTCCGAAGAGATGGGTTTGAGTTGTTTGACTGTTTCAGTAAACATGACGCCCTCATTTCGCACAGCTACTTTAATATTTTTCCATCACATCCAACAACAAAGCATCCAATTGAGCAACCTCTTCCACGACACAGGGGGGTCTCAAGGCCCCCTGCAGGGTGGGAGCATGATCGACAACCCAATCGCCACTGACGACAGCAACGCTCACCTCAGCGCAAGGACATATGCCCTCCGCTAGGAGCAGGCCCTTTTCTGCTTACTCTTTTGGGCCCGCAAAAGAGTAAGGCGTCTGGCGGGACGCAACCCGCCGACTTTGATCAGATTTTAGATGAGAGATTTAAAGACAACCTCTTAATTCATAAATAAGAACCGCGGGGTCTCGGCCCCGCATTCCGACATACTTTTGTCGTCACAAAAGTAAGCAAAAAGACTTTCTCCTAGCGGAGGGCATATGTCCTTGCGCTGAGGTTGCAATTCCGAATATCCGTACCGTTTGAAACTGTGCTGCTGCTAGCACCCAAAGGCGGGCCCTTGAGGGCCCCGTTGGCTATGTCATTTCTTCTCACACCGACCAATTGAGATTACGGGGAAGAATACACAAAGCAGTAACTAAAACAGGTAATGCCACAACAGGTCGAGACGACCGCGTTTGATCAGATACTGTCCAGAAAACCGCATAATCTCCCTCACCTTTTCACGGTGACCGGGACGATAGCAGTGGATTTGGCAATGCTTGCAGCTTGGCCGGTCTTCAAGCGGACAATGAATCCGCCGTTCAAACGCGTAGAGCAGGAACTCTCGACATTCATCGCAGACCGGATACTTGTCCAGCGGCAGCTTCTGCAGGGTTGTCTCGTCTGTCTCCAGAGGCTGCTTGATACCTGGATGATGAGTCTTGCAGTAAACCGCCGTAAATTGCGCAAGGACTTTAAGATCCTTGATTTCTTGTTTGGTCATTCGCACAACCGAAGCGTGAGACGGGAAGAAAGGTTCATCAACACCGTTTATAACACCAACGTCAGCAGCAAACCTTGATCAGGATCAAAAATGACTCCTCGTCTCATGTCTCACGGATTCGCCCCTTAAACATCCTTACACTTCTCCGCCAGGCTCTCAAGCCGTTCAAAGTCGAGGACCGTGATCATTTTACCGTCCACCCGGATCAGATCTTCATCAGTCAGCTTTCTGAACGTCCGCGACAGGGTCTCGCTGACCGTACCCAAATGAGAGGCCAGCTGACTTTTCGAGATCGGCAGTTCAAACGTCTCACACTGTCGTTCCGAAACCTCCATCAGGTAGCGAGCCAGCCGCGATGGCACATCCTTGAAGGTCAGCTCCTCAATCTGCATGGTGAACTGGCGTAAGAAATGCGACAACCCGGCGATCATGTTGACCGCCATACGCCCATTTTCGAAGAGCAACGACAAGAATGCGTCTTTGGGGAGGAACAGAAGAGAACACTTCTGCACCGGCTCAGCATACGCCGGGTAGAGACCATTTCCGAAAATGGCCGCCTCGGCAAAGGTGCCGCCTGAAGAGACAATATGCAGAATTCGCTCCTTCCCTTCAGCGGACAGCTTGTACACTTTGACTTTGCCGGTCAGGACGACAAAAAAGCCCTCCGCCGGTTCACCATCGGAGAACAGGAGTTCGCCCCGGCTGCAGCTGCGAACTCGGCAAATCTCCAGCAGAGCGTCCAATTCATCTTCCGATAATCCTGCAAACAGGGGAATGCCCCTGAGTAACTGGCGCTGGTCCATTGTTCTCCTGTCCCTGGGCAAAAGTTGCACAATCCGCCCGTTAAAAAGAGTGCTTTCGCGTGTGGAATCTCCTTGCCATTTCCCCTAAAGAATAGCACAGTCCCTTGATGAGTCTCACCCCTCAAAAAACAACAAACAGTCCATTGCTCTCAGTTGAAGAATCACGGACTCGACAGGGCATCCTGTTTGGCCTGGTCGCCTATACGGTCTGGGGCTCCTTCCCGGTTTTCTTTAAAGCACTGCACGGCGCCGCCCCACTGGAAATCGTCGCCCACCGGATATTCTGGTCCATGGTTTTTCTGGCCGTTCTGGTTCTGCTGCGGCGTCAGCTACACGCCGTTAAGCAGACGCTCCGGGACCGCGCCTGTCTGTTGACTCTGTGCGGCTCAACTTTGCTGATTGCCGCCAACTGGCTGACCTTCCTCTACGCGATCCAGCGCGGCGAAGTCCTGCAATCGAGTCTCGCCTACTTCATCACGCCACTTATTAGCGTTCTGCTCGGTTTTCTGTTCCTGCGGGAACGCCTCAACCGACTGCAGACGGCCAGTGTGGCCCTCGCATTTATGGGCGTCCTGAATCTCAGCTTTCACCATGGCAGCTTCCCCTGGCTCTCCATGATTATGGCATCAACGTTCGGCCTTTATGGCCTGCTGCGCAAACTGGCACGGGTCGACGCCATGGTCGGACTGACCGTTGAAACTCTGCTGCTCGCCCCATTGGCTCTCCTCTACATTCTGGTTCTCAAGACTCAGGGCAGTAGCGTATTCCTGGAAGGGTCACTGCGCCTCGACCTGCTGCTACCTCTCTCCGGCGTCGTCACCGCAGCCCCGCTGCTGGCCTTTGTCGGTGCAGCCCGCCGCCTCCGTATGGCAACCATCGGTTTCCTGCAATACATCACCCCAAGTCTGCACTTCATGCTTGCTGTCTGGCTCTACAGAGAACCCTTCTCACATGGTCACCTGGTGAGTTTCCTCTTCATCTGGAGTGCGTTGGGATTGTATTCGGTGAATGCAGTGAGAGCGGCCAAGAAATCCTGAGTGTCAGTTGCCGCTGAGGCAATGGCTGACAAGCAGGCGATGTGCCCCCTCATCCTAGTCCTCTCCTTTAAGCCCTGTGGTTCCGCCCGAGAAGAGGGAGTAAAACAAAAAAACGGCCCCGTATCGGGGCCGTTTTCATATCTTCATATGAGCCCAATGGACTCAATCTCTTCTGCCTTATTCAACCGGCAGATCATGTACATCGATATGGCAATCGAGGCAATTCGGGAAGATCTTCAACTGCTGTGGATCGTGCGGCGAAGCATGGCATTCCTGACAATCCGGGATATAGGCATGCTTGGTGTGACAAGCAGCACAATTGACAGCACCATGCTTGCTCGGAGTCCCCTGCCACTTGTCGTAGACCGCATCATGACAAGCAGCGCAGGTCAACACATCAGACTCTGCTGCAAAAGCAATCTGCAGCGGTTTGTGCACATCCTGATGGCAGTTGACACAAGCCTCAATCGGCTGCTCCGCCGTGTGGCCTTCATGACACTCGAAACAGTTCGGGATATAGCCGTGGGTATCGTGGTGACAGGAGTCGCAGCCCTGCTCCGTATGTGCACTGGGGGCTTGGGTCAGCTTCTCCGCCTCAGGAGCATGACAGTCGGCACAGATGGTGGTCAGCTGTGCAATTGCCGGAGCACGCTGCGGGGCATGCGGGTTCTTGTGGCAATCGGCACAGGCTGTCTGCTTCGCACCGTGCGCTTCGCCGTGGCAGGAAAAACACTGCGGCATCAGCTCGGCATAATTGCCCAGTAACGGACTATAACGGTGAAACAGAGCATGACATTCCTGGCATGCAAAACGATGCTGTCCACCATTATCTTTCAGGTTGGAATAGTGCGGGATGTGGCACTTACCACATTCTGCAGGTGTCATTGCAACAGGTTCTTCTAAATAGAGTTCAGCGGTGACCTCAGGTAGCGCACGTGTTGCGTCAGCTGCATCTGCCAGCCGGGGGGAAACCCCGGCCAGCAGAGACAGGATCAGCGCGCACGAAAGGACACCGACACAAGAGAGCAAACGTCTCATGACGGAATTTCCTTTCAATTGAGGTTATTGGCCAGGCCAGTTGTTCAGGTTATGCGCCGTGCTGTGGCAGTCGCCGCAGTTCGGGAACTTGGCATGCATCGCTGCAGCATGCGGCTCACCATGACAGTCGCTGCACTTCGGAACCGTCTTGTGCTGGTCGATGTGACAGGTCACACAAGCCACCTGGTTATGCTTGGTCTTGCTTGCCGCCAACTGGCTGTAAGCCGTGTCATGGCAAGAGGCACAGAGTGCGGAACCGGTATCCTCGCCGTACATCAGCTCAAGCGGCTTATGTGCCTGATGACAGGCAGCGCAGTCATTCTGCACCATGGTCTCGGAGTGCGGCGAATGGCAGGCAACGCAATCCGGAATGTTTCCGTGGGTATCGGCATGGCAGAAGTTACAAGCCAGTTCGGCGTGCATGCTGGTACTGGCAACCATCTGTTCGCCAGGACCGGTGTGGCAGGTTTCACAAACGGCCTTGATTTCGCCACTGAGTGCTACATCAAGAGGCTGGTGAGGGTTATGGCAGGCCATGCATTCGGGAACTTCGTAATGGCTGGTTCCTTCATGACACATGCTGCATGCCGGAATATTATTTGCGACGCTCGGGCGATGCCCTTCATGACACGCCTGGCAGTCGATGTCCGTCTTGTGGGCAGCGCCATTTGAATCAATTTCAGCCGGCTGCTGAGCGTGACATTTCACGCAATCATCGGCGGTCAATGCGACTTGTGCAGCAGCAGTCAACGCCGTCCCCCCGATCAGCACTCCACAAGCAAGCGCAACAAACAAGATACGTCCCAAGAAACCCTTCATTACTCTCTCCTCCCTCATTATGAGTGATGTGACTATACGAACAAACAGAACGAAACTTTCACTACAACTGTATACAAAATACAAGACTTCTTTTTGTAACGTTTCGATGGTTTAAGTGTCAACAGGAAAATAAGGGGATTCCAATAATATAAATACCTGTATATTTTGGGTTTTGTGGGCCTCCATCACCCTGTCCGGGGCAAAATAGCCGGCGCAGCGCCATCTTCGTACTCCCCCGAATTCAGGAACATCTGGTCAGGAAAAAGGTCAAACAAAAACAGGCACCCTCTATTGAGGATGCCTGGATCGTTTTTGGAGCGGGACACGAGATTCGAACTCGCGACTTCAACCTTGGCAAGGTTGCACTCTACCACTGAGTTAGTCCCGCTTATGTTTGGCTCCGCATCGCGAAGCGAACCGTTTTATAGCAATAACCGAAGTAAAGAGTCAACCAAAAAACTCACTATATGGTCAGTTTATTGTTTGGCAAACACCCGGAAAAATTTTTGCAGGTAATCAAAGCCGGACCAGAGGGTCAAGGCGAATGCAATATAGAAGAAAAAGATGCCGAAGTTATGCATATTGACATGGAAGATGCTCCACTCAAGACCGAAGAACCAGTAAAAATCATAATGCAGCATCAACCCTGGAATGGCCACCATCTGGTAAATGGTTTTATACTTGCCAAGATCACTGGCGGCGATGACGATCCCCTCTGACGAGGCGATCGAGCGCAGGCCGGTAATCACCATCTCTCGAGCCAGGATCAGAAACACAGCCCAGGCCGGCACGCGGTCGAGCGGGATGAGCATAATCAGCGCTACCATGACGATCAACTTGTCGGCCAGCGGATCAAGGAATTTCCCGAGAACGGTCTCCACCTGCCACTTGCGAGCGAGCCAACCGTCGATAAAATCAGTCACCGCGGCGATCCCGAAAATGGAAGCCGCCCACATCCCTGCAGCACGGCTATCAAACAGAAGCAGGACCAGAACGATCGGCACGGCGACAATACGGGCGAGTGTCAGCAAATTCGGCAGATTCAAGACACCGGTACGTAGATTCATAAAAGGGTGACTCCCGCCTTGCGGTAATAATCCATATAACGCTTGACCCGCTGGATGTAAGTCTGGGTCTCATCAAACGGCGGCACACCACCATGCCGTCTCACAGCATTCGGTCCAGCATTGTAAGCTGCCAGCGCAAGTTCGAGGTTGTCATCGAACTGGTCGAGCATCTGACGCAAGTATTGACTACCGCCACGAATGTTTTCAGATGGGTCGAAGGGATTGACCACCCGCAGGTCTCGTGCCGTTTCCGGAATCAGCTGCATTAATCCCTGAGCCCCTTTGCTGGAGACCACCCGTGGGTTGTAATCGCTTTCGACCTTGATCACTGCCTTGACCAACGCTTCTTCAAGGCGGAAAAGGTTGGAGTACCGTTGAATAATCTCCAGATAATTCGTGACAGATGACGACTGGCCACCCTTCTCTTTGCGGTAAAAATCATAGCGCCCATGGGTTGGCGTATTGGTGAAATGGACAACCCCGTTCGCGTCCATGTACCGATAAATGTCGGCATGGGCCGGTGAAATGCCGCAGGCACACACCAGAAGCCATAAGGTTATCAAGAGGACAAAACCGCAACGCATCATCAGCAAAAACCTCGCTGGTCGAGCCGAAAAGTTATGATCTCAACTACCGACTCAATAGACAAGTATCAGATATAACTGAAAAACTCCGTCATTTCAACCTAATTGACAACTGTAAAACCCTTGACATGCAGAAACAGGGCTTCGATAATGAGCGAAAGTCAATCTGCCGCACCCGAAGAAACTGTCATCTGAATGTAAATGCAAACCTTATTCCAATCGGGCTGCAGCCCAGAGACCCCTTTGAACTCATGAATAAAACAACTGATTTTCTGATTGTCGGCAGTGGCATCGCCGGTCTCTGCTACGCCCTGAAAGTTGCCGACCGCGGCAAAGTCGCCATCATCACCAAGCGCGACATCTCCACAACGGCAACCAGCATGGCCCAGGGCGGCATAGCCGCGGTTGCATCGAAGCAGGATTCGTTTTCAGAACATGTCAATGACACCATGGAAGCCGGCGTCTGGCTGCCCCACGAGGATGTGGTCAAACTGGTCATTGAAAATGGTCCTGAAGCGATCCGCGACCTGATCAACTGGGGGGTAAGATTCTCGCGAGACGCCGCCGGAGATTACGACCTGCACCGTGAAGGCGGCCACAGTCAGCGCCGCATCTACCACTCCAAGGATGAAACCGGCAAGGAGATTGAACGTGCCCTGGTCGAAGCGGTCCACCAGCATCCGAACATTACCGTCTACGAGAATCACATCGCGATCGACCTGATCACCGAAGCGAAAGCGACCCGTCGCCGGGTCAAACCTGACCGTTGTCTCGGCATCTATGTCCTCGACAACGAAACCGGTGAGGTCGAAACGTTCGGAGCCCGCTTTACCGTTCTTGCAACCGGTGGCGCCGGCAAGGTCTATGTGTACACCTGCAACCCCGATGTCGCGACCGGTGATGGCATTGCCATGGCTTACCGCGCCGGGGCCACCATCGCCAACATGGAGTTCATGCAGTTCCATCCGACCACCCTGTATCACCCGCACGCCAAGTCATTCCTGATTTCGGAAGCCGTGCGCGGTGAAGGTGCGATCCTGCGTCGTAAGGATGGAACCGCGTTTATGGAACATCACCACTCGCTGAAGGACCTGGCCCCGCGTGACATTGTGGCTCGCGCCATTGACAGTGAGATGAAGAGTCACGGCGATGACTGCGTTTTTCTCGACATCACCCACAAAAGCGAAGCGTTCATCAAGGACCACTTCCCCTACATTTACGAGACCTGCCTGTCTTACGGGATCGATATGACCAAACAACCGATCCCGGTGGTCCCGGCGGCTCATTACCTATGCGGCGGCGTCAACGTCAATACCAGCGGCGAAACCGATATCGAGAATCTGTTCGCCATCGGCGAGGTTTCCTGCACGGGCCTGCACGGTGCCAACCGCCTGGCCAGCAACAGCCTGCTGGAAGGCATCGTCTATGCGAACCGGGCGGCAGAATGCTCATTGCAGCGACTCAACGAGAGCCATGCCCCTTTCCCGCAAATCGCCCCTTGGGATTGTCGCGACGCCCAAGACAGCAATGAAGAGGTCGTAGTTGCCCACAACTGGGATGAGATTCGGCTCTGCATGTGGAACTACGTAGGGATTGTCCGGACCAACAAGCGTCTGGTCCGTGCCCTGCGCCGGGTTCAGATGATTCAGGAAGAGATTGCCGACTATTACTGGGACTTTCTCATCACCTCCGACCTGGTCGAACTGCGGAACATCGCCACGGTGGCCGAACTGATCATCCGCAGCGCTCTGGACCGCAAGGAGAGCCGTGGGCTGCATTATACCCTCGACTACCCGGAGCGGGACGACATCCACTGGAAAAAAGACACGCTGAAACGCAAAACGTTTTAGAGATATGAAACGAGAAGTGCGAGGCGCGAGACGAGAAAAGTCTGTTCGCGCCTCGTACCTCGCACCTCGGGAGTTCATCTTGACCATTGACGATTATCGAAAAGAGATCAACCGACTCGATAGCGAACTGCTGCGCATCTTCAATGAACGCGCCCAGCTCGCGTTGAATATCGGTGAGATCAAAAAAACGCAGGGTATTCCGGTTTACGATCCTGAGCGGGAAAAACGGATTTTCGAGGCGATGTCCCAGGCAAACCCAGGCCCCCTGGAAAATGACGCGATCGTGCGGCTGTTCGAACGTGTGATTGACGAATCTCGCCGGTTGGAACGCCTTAAAACGAAAGGGCTGTAAGCATGCTGATCGTTATGAAAAAAGCGGCGAACGAAGAGCAGTTGCGCTGCGTCAAACAATACCTGGTGGAACATGACTTCGACTTTCATCAATCAACCGGAGCCAATCGCACCATTATCGGCGTGATCGGCGACACCAACCAGGTCAATCAGGACGAGGTCAAGAATCTCGACGGGGTCCATGTTCTCTTCAAGATCCCGGAAGACTGAGGAAAGGGCTGAGAAATGAGTGGGGAGGCCCCCTACCACCCGCTTGCTTAGCTCGCTGGAGCACACAGAGGACACAAAGAAAAGCAACAACCAAAAAACAGGATTTTTGATTGTTGCTTAACGAACAAAACAGTCAGGTTAACGTGGTTCTCCCTCCGCGACCCCCGTGCACTAAAGCGAAGGGAAAGAGCGTGTGATGATACACCCTTAAAGAGCTACCCTTCCTTGATACGGATCGTCATGACCGGGATAGGCGACTTTCTGACCACCTTCTCCGCCGTGCTGCCGAACAGAACATGATCGAAGCCAGTCCGGCCGTGCGTGCCCATGACAATCAGAGTCGCACCGATCTCTTCAGCCTTCTTGATGATCTCCTCATACGGAATCCCCGGCACAACATAACAGTCATATTTTTCATAATCGGCCAAGTGAGTACGGCAAAACTTTTCCATCACCTTGCGAGCGCCCTGCTCAATCTCTTCCTCAAGCTTGTCGAAAGAGATGTGCGGCACATAAAAGCCGCGCAAATCGACAGGTTCGTTGATCACGTGAATCAGACCCAGCTGGCTGTCGAACTGCTTGGCCAGGGTCAGTGCATACTCGAAAGCATGATCGGAACTTTCAGAGAAATCGGTTGCGAAAAGCAAAGTACTGAATGACATCTGTCACCTCCATGTCCCGTCAGGACACATTCGAAGTCGCGCTGTCGCCATGGAAGACCTTGTGAATCACGGAGCGCAGTTCATTCAGGCGAACCGGCTTGTGCAAATACTCGAAGGCCCCAAGGTTCATCGCTTCCAGATAGGATTCCACACCACCATAAGCCGTCATCATGATCACGTTGATGCTCGGATAATGCCGACTGAGTTCCTTTAAAAAAACCAGGCCCGTCATATCCGGCATGTTGATATCACTGATGACCAGGTTGACCCGGTGGTCCTGCAGAAAGACGAGAGCGTCTTTACCGCTCGCTGCACTGTCGACAGAAAACCCTTCCTGCGTCAGCAGTTTACTCAAGCCGATCCGCGTATTTTCCTCGTCATCGACAATCAGGATATGTTGAGTCTGTTCAAGCACGAATTCGCACCCCTTGGGAAATTTACAAGAAGTCTACCATGGACGTTCCGCCTGTCAAGCACAGGAACACCTTAGAGTTACGCATTTTCTTCAATAATAACAAGATGTTGTTAAAAGAACGAAAGCAAGAAGGGGATTAAAGGGAGGTCCAGGCCTCGACAAGCTGTTCAAACAGGATTTGCGCACTCGTCTGGGAATTTCTGGCGCGTTCGAGAACGTCAGTGTGTCGCAACGTCTCTTCGGACAAACCGGCTGCCCGGTTGGCGATCAACCCGAGGCCGACCAGTTCGCAACCGAGGTAGCGGGCCATGATCGCCTCATGCACCATTGACATAGAGACCAGATCTGCACCCAGGGTCCCGAGCATACGAACTTCGGCAGGTGTCTCGTAGGAAGGCCCGGGCATAGCAGCCAAAACACCTGTATGCAGGCTGACGTCCTGCGAGACAAGCGCGTCGCACACGGTGTCGTAACAGGTGCGGTTATAGAGCGAGGAGAGGTCGACAAACAGGTCACCTGACAAGCCCCGCAAAGGGTTGTCACCCAGCAGGTTAATATGGTCTGACACCCAGACAAAATCGCCTGGGGCATAGGCAGGGTTAATACCCCCGGCAGCGCAGGTCAGCAGCAGCTTCCGACAACCGAGAGAAGACGCCAAACGAACCGGCAGACTCGCGTCGAAGGCCGAAAAACCCTGGTAGCAATGACTGCGTCCGGCGAAGCAGAGCAGACGCCGCCCGGCCAGTTCAACCAAGGTCAGCCGGCCGGCATGACCAGCCACCATCTGCTCCGGGAAACAGGCCCAGTCGCAATAGGGGAATTCCGCCAGGACACGACCTGAAGCGGCAAGATGACTCCAGCCGGACCCGAGGATAACAGCCAGATCGAAAGGGGTCCCGCCGGCAGCAGAGGCAACTGCTTTTTGCAGATTCGCCGCCGGGGTATCGGGTTCAAAGGCCCAGGATGGTACGGACACGGTCCTGTAGCTCCTTGGGAGTAAACGATTTATTAAGAAACCCGTCAGCACCCAGCCGGCTGACGTCCGAAGCAACCTGCTCTCCCCGTTCCACACCACTCATCACAAGGATCTTCATCGCTCCGAAAGCAGCTTGGCCCTGAAGCTCGCGGAGCAGGTCATAGCCGTTCTTGCCGGGAATATTCAGATCAAGCAGCAGCAGGCGGGGATTCTTTTCCTGCAGCAATTCCCAGGCGACATTACCATCTTCTGCGAACAAGAGGTCAACCGGCAGCCCCTGCAGAATATCGCGGATCATTTCGCGGAAAAAACGGGCATCATCCACAATCAGAATCTGAGGTCTGGAGGATTCTGACGACTCGACAACGCTTTGTGCTGTAGCCTGTTTTGCTTCGAGCGTCACGTCGAACAAAACCGCGCACCCTGGGCATTTAACCCGGGCCACCTGCTTAGAAGAGCGCTTGGGATCAATCTTGTATCGGGAATTGCACTGGGGGCAGACAATAATCACGGGCGTCAATCTCCCTGGGCCTCGGCAGCCGCCATCTTCAGGTGGCGATTCCCCGCAACAACATATTCCTTGCCGTCGATCAGCAGACGCACTTTGCCGTCGACATCCAGGGCGAGATCTATCTTCTGCTGGACACGCCAACTCAGGGAAAGCCCTGGCTTGGCAACATAGTCCCGGCGGCGCCCCTCATCAACAGCGACCTGAAAGCGGCCGTGGCCCGCAACGACAACCTTGACCGTGCCACCTCCCGGAGGCAGGCTCGGAGATGCCTCGACGATCTTCTGATCAACGGGCTCAGCCTCGGCAGCCTCTTCCGTAGCAGGCACGTTGTCGGCAGGCTCAGACACGGGGACACCCGCCTGAGGCTCAGCTGTCTCGGCGACAGCCGGAGCAGCAACTTCTTTATCCGGAACCGCCACCTGCGGCGCCACGTCCGTTTTCGAACCCGAACCGCCCCATGTGACCAGTAGCCAAAGCACTCCGGCGCCAACCAACACCCCGAGCAGAATCAACAGCAGCGGAACACGGGACTTTTTTTTCACCCCGAGAGGCGTGATTGTCTGCCGGACCGGGCGAAGGTTCAAGGCAGGGCGAGCGGCCTCATCCAGAGGCGGCGTCAACGCTTCAACCAGAGGCTCCGACGGAATCCCCAGCACGCGCGCGTAGTTTTGCAGAAATCCGATCACATAAACCTTGCCAGGCAGCTCGTCAAAACGCTCATCTTCAAGCGCCAGCAGGTAGGTTTTACGGATTCGGGTCTGTGCCGCCACCTCTTCCGGCGACAGCTTCAATTCCAGGCGGCGCTCGCGCAACCGGGGGCCAATTTGTCCAGTATCAATGTCAGTCATATTCTCTACTGCAGGATATTCAGATAGTTTGTCGCGTGTTGGCCCTGCTCGCTATCAGGGTCCAGACGGCGAACTTCACGAAAGGCGGCCCTGGCTTCATCCAGTTGCTTGGTCTTGGCATAAGCGAGCGCCAGGCGGAAATGCCCATCGACAAAATCGGGCCTGAGCTTAACTGTCTTCGCAAACATTTTTGCCGCTTCTGCAGACCGGTCCTCGGCAAAGTAGAGCAGCCCCAGCTGATAGTAAGGCTGAAAATAGTTCGCGTTCATCCGGATCGCCCGCTTGTAATAGTCTGTTGCAGCAGCCGGATCGCCCAATTTGAGGGTGGCGACACCGAGACCGGTCCAGGCAACCGCAGCATTATTAAACAACAAGTCATTCGCTGCGATACGGAACGCATCGGCGGCCTCCTGGTAACGCTCCATCGACAGGTAAAGAGCACCCAGGTTGTTGTGATACTGCGGCTTGCCACCACTCAGTTCCAGAGCCTTGAGGTAATGGTTTTCCGCCCGGTCGAAAGCCCCTTTGATCATATAGGTCTGGGCAAGACTTGAATGAATGTCAACATTGCCGCTGTCAAGCTTTTCAGCCTGCTGGAACTCCTGCAGGGCCATGGTCGGGTTCCCCCCACTAAGATAGGAGGACCCCATCAGGAAATGGTAATTGGCATCGTTCCCGGAAGGAGACAACTTATCGACCGGAGCGCAGGCGAACAAACCAAAAGCGAGCAGGCCGATGAGAAGCAGATGAAACCATTTCATAGATTTGCCTTCTACCTGAAACCGTCAACTCATCGCTAGCAGAGAGTTCACTGTTCCTGGCTCTAGAGAGAGGCCAGTATCCGCCCGACGTTCTCCTTGAACTGCAGGCGGCGTTTTTTCATTTCGGCGGGCGATGGTTGTTTCTTCCTGCTCGCCACACCGGGACGCCGGGTGCGCAGGTTTTCAACCGCGGCCAACAGTTCATCGACCCCCTCCGTCTCGTCAGGCGCAGCACTAACCGTACTGTCTGCAAGCGGGGCCTGCTTCGTCGGAGGAATCGTCTCCGTGTCTGCTACGGCCAGCGCTTCAGCTTTTTTAGACACATCTTCAGACTTATCCGCCCTCTTTGCCGCAGCCGACTTGGCTGGAGCCGATTTAGCGGACGCAGGCGGGGGCTCCACAACAACAGCGTCAGCTTGCGCGCAGCCCAGGAACAGAGGCAGAGATTCCCACAACATGGCCCGATCCGAATCCTCCATCAATTCAACATCGAGATCAGAAAGCAGGAAGCCCATCGATTCAACGAAATTCAATCCCTGATCCAGCAAACCGTCCGCCTTTGACGGACTGGTTTCAAGTGGTTCACTGTGATAAAAAGCCAGTTTTTCGCTCCGCTGGAGATGGAAAACCGCGAAGGTCGCGACTGACTTCCCCGCCTGATACTGGCAAAGGTAAGCACTCGCCTCCTGGGATGGAAATCCGGGCAAAGCCATCTGCACATCACGCATTGACCGGAAAAGTTTCAGCAGTTTCGACGCGTCAACATCCAGTTTTTCGAAGGTATCATCCAAAATGAACATGCCGGCCTCCGCTTAATCCAATCCGCCGAAATCAGTCAATGCCTGAAATTTACGGAATCTGTCTTCAATCTCTTCCCAACACAGCGAACGCAACCGATCGAGGCTGAAATCCTCAACGGTAAATGACGCCATGACGCTGCCAAACACCGTCGCCTTGCGAACCGCCTCGTCCGACAGGTTGTTGGTTGCCGCCAAATACCCCATGAATCCGCCAGCGAACGTATCGCCTGCACCGGTCGGATCGAACACCTCTTCCAAGGGATAGGCCGGCGCCGAAAAGATCGAATGCTCGCCAAAGACCAGCACGCCGTACTCACCCCGCTTCACCACCAGGGTTTTCGGGCCATGAGCCAGGATCATCCGGGCCGCCTTGACCAGGTTCGCCTCATCTGCCAGTTGTCGAACTTCCGCTTCATTGATGATCAGAATATCGACGTGTCCCAGGGTGTTAATCAGGGCCTCCCGTTTCCCGTCGATCCAGAAATTCATTGTATCACAGGCAATCAGGCGCGGCTTATCTACCTGCTTGAGCACTTCGAGCTGCAGTTCCGGGTCGATGTTCGCAAGGAACACGAAAGGGCTGTCGTGGTAGCCCTCCGGAACCTCCGGATGGAAGGTCTCAAAGACATTCAGATGGGTTTCGAGTGTGTGTGCTTCATTGAGGTCGTAGCCGTAGCGGCCCTTCCAGCGGAAGGTCTCCCCGGGGCGGGTCTGCAGTCCGGAAAGGTCGATATTACGATCGCCAAGGAACTGCCGATGCTCGGTAGGAAAGTCCTCACCGACGACAGCCACCAGTTTGACGGCTGCAAAATAGCTGGCTGCTGTCGAAAAATAAGTCGCCGAACCGCCCAACACCCCCTCCTTCCGACCAAAAGGGGTTTCGACGGAATCGAGGGCGACAGAACCGATAACAAGAATATCCATGAAGGCCTCAACCTGCCGACCAGAATGACGATTTTTGTCAAACTGGCGGGTCAGACAACGCAAAGGTTGACGCCGTACTCCGGTCAAAAAACGATCCGGCACCGCACAAGGGGCACCCGGATCGGGGCATCATCGCGGAACAGCTTGGCAGGTCAACAACTTGCAGAGCATTAATAACGTGTCGTACTTTCTGGCATTTAACCAGAGATACCAGGATTATGCAAGATAACGACCAATCAGAAGGTCCAGTTTCTCCCTGGTTTCTGCGGGAATATGGGCCGGGTCAGTCATGATCGCATACTGCAGTGCACTGCCGCAGCCACAAACCCGCTCTTTTGCCAACTGGCCCACCACTTGCTTGATGATGTTGCGGGCCATGGCAACGTTCTGCTTGATCACGGTCAGCACGGCCTCTACCGACACATCCTCGTGTCCTTCATACCAGCAGTCATAATCGGTCGCCAGCGCCACGGTGCCGTAACAGATCTCAGCTTCGCGCGCCAGACGGGCTTCTGGCAGGTTCGTCATGCCGATCACGTCAACGCCCCAGCTGCGGAAGACATTGGATTCCGCCCGGGTCGAGAAGTTCGGGCCCTCGATGCAGACATAGGTGCCGCCCTGATGAACGGTCGCCCCGGCGGTACGGGCCGCGTCTGCCAGCTGGTGGGTCAGGTCATGACAGACCGGGTCGGCAAACTGAACATGGCCGACCACACCCTCACCGAAAAAGGTCGACGCCCGTTTCCCCTGGGTCCGGTCAAAGAACTGATCGGGGATCACAATATGCCCGGGCACGATCTCCTCTTTCATGCTGCCGACCGCAGATACCGAAATGATCCGTTCTACCCCGAGCTTTTTCATCCCGTAAATGTTGGCCCGATAGGGCACCTCGGAAGGCAGCAGCCGGTGACCACGGCCATGCCGCGGCAGAAACACCATGCGCACCCCGTCGAGCATTCCTGTGATAAAAACATCACTCGGGGCACCGAAAGGCGTCTCCAAACTCACTTCCTCAATGTCGGTCAACCCCTCAATCTCGTAAAGACCACTGCCGCCAATCACACCTACTGCAGGCTGCTGCATAAAAACTCTCCTTAAGCACATGGTTACGCGTAACGCGAACAATCAATCTGTTTTTGCCGCGATCAAAATCTATCAAGATCTATGGTTTAACCAATAATCAAAAGCGTTATTGGCCGCGGATGCACGCTGATTTTCGCAGATAAACCCTAATCAAAACCTTAAAGCCTATTCGTTTTGTTTAAAGGCTTTAAACCCAAAGCATTTGTTTTTTGGTTTTGCATCATCAGCGTAAATCAGCGTGCATCCGCGGCTATTTTGCTTTTGACTTTACAGATTTTCACAGATTTTGATCGCGGCTATTTACGCTTTCAAGTCTGTTTCCCTTTAAGCTGCCCACACGCCGCCGAAATATCCCGACCTTTGCTCGCCCGGCGGATGGCGACAATCTTACGATTCAGCAGGTACGACTGAAACGCAGAGATGGACTCCTCCGGGGGTGTCTTGAACGAAGAGCCCGCGTGTTCGTTATAGGCGATCAGGTTAACCTTCGCCTTAATGCCATGCAGCAGGTTCACCAGCCGCTTCGCGTCGGCCAGACTGTCATTGACTCCGGCGATCAGAATGTACTCAAAAGTAACGCGCTCACGCGACTGCAGGGGGTAATCACGACAGGCCGCCATCAACTCCTTCAGAGGATAGCGCCGGTTGATCGGCATAAGTTCGTCACGCACGGTGTCGGTGGTGGCGTTCAGCGACACCGCCAGGCCAACCCGGATGCGCCGTCCGAGTTCCTGCATTTCCGGCACCAGACCACAGGTCGACAGGGTCACCTTGCGGGCGCCGTAACGGCAGCCGTTGTCGTCGTACAAAATCTCCAGGGCGGTCACCACGTTCTCGAGGTTATGCAGAGGCTCACCCATCCCCATCAGGACGATGTTGTCCACCTCGTGCTCACGCCGCACGGCGCAGACCTGGTTGACAATTTCGGCCGGCGTCAGGTTGCGCTCCAAGCCGAAGGTTCCGGTCAGGCAGAATGCACACTGCATGGCGCAGCCGGCCTGGGTCGATACGCACAAAGTGCTGCGACCGCTCTCCATCGGAATCAGCACCGTTTCCACGCCCTGCCCGTCCGCCATGCGGAACAGAAATTTTTGCGTTCCGTCCTGACTGACCTCAACGACTTCCGGTTGAAACTCCGAGATCATGGATTGCGCTGCCAACGTATTACGTAAGTCCTTGGAAAGGTCTGTCATCTCAGCAAAATCGACGACACCACGCTGGTAGATCCAGCGAAACAACTGACCCGCATGGAAGGGTTTATGTCCCATCTGCACAAGCAGGTCGGCAAGCTGTTTACAGTTGAGGTTTTTAAGATCAATCGGTTCTGAAATGGTCATTTTAAAAACGATGTCTGTGCGGGCAGATGAAGAATATTATTGTGAATTTGGAATTGTAGCTGAGCTGAATGGTTGAGACAAGGATTGACTGCTTTTCTTTTTTCTTTCGTCTGCATAGCCGCGCCCGGCGTTCCATGCGCATTTTTCACCCACAAAAAAACCCGGAGTCACCTCCAGGTTTTTTTGTTTAAGAGATGTCTATCTCGTCAGCTTAAAGCAGCTCCAGCCCGGAGAAGAAATAAGAGATCTCGAAGGCTGCCGTTTCCGGAGCATCGGAACCATGCGTGGCGTTCTCACCGATGTTCGAGCCGAATTCCTTACGCAGGGTGCCTTCTTCCGCCTCGGCCGGGTTGGTGGCGCCCATCAGGTCACGCCACTTCTTGATGGCACCTTCCGCTTCAAGAACCATAACCACACAGGGGGCGCTGCTCATGAAGTCGGTCAGCTCACCGAAGAAAGGACGTTCCTTGTGAACATAGTAGAAACCTTCGGCTTCCACTTTACCAAGATAGAGTTTTTTCAGGCCGACGACCTTGAAGCCTTCAGCATAAATACGGGCCAGGATTTTGCCGGCGTTGCCGGCGGCGAATGCGTCCGGCTTGATGATTGCAAATGTGCGTTCCATGTTTATCCTCCATAAAGGTTGAGTGTCATTTTGAAACCCAGCGCTTTTATCATCCTGGGTTGCGATTGTCAAGTTCGTTGAGTGCGTTGTCTCCCGCCACAGTGCACCCACTGAAAACTTGCCAGAAGCAAGGACCGGGGAAAGCAAGTCAGACGCTCCGGAAGGATTTACATTTGACAGTTCAATCTCCATCACGTAACACTTAAACAAGGACTTTAATGAATTGATGGTTCGACCTGTGCGAGAGAACAACCTGCTTCACGGCTGACCAGACGGTTGCCACCTGTCTCGTCCTCAACTGGACCTTTCTTTGTAATTACTGCTGGACACTCAGGGAGTCTTGCCTTGCCAGAGAAAACCTTCACGCTTTCCGTAGTCGTGCCCGCCTACAATGAAGGGCCCGTCCTGCCAGAATTTCACCGGCGGCTCTCTGCCGTCATGGATGCCATGCCATGCGCCTGGGAAGTTCTGTATGTCAACGACGGCAGCACGGACGACACCCTGGAGGTCCTTTACCAGTTGCGCGAACAACACGTTGCCATCATTGACCTCAGTCGCAATTTTGGCAAAGAGGTTGCGCTGACTGCCGGCTTGGACCATACCAAGGGTGATGCGGTCGTCGTCATCGATGCCGATTTACAGGACCCCCCTGAAGTCATCCCAGAGCTGATCGAAAAATGGCAAGAAGGCTATGACATTGTCTATGCCCGTCGAAAGGCCCGCGACGGCGAGACTTTTTTCAAAAAGCTTTCTGCAAAAAGTTTCTATCGCGTTATTCAGAGCGTCAGCCGGGTAAAAATACCGGCCGACACCGGAGATTTCCGTCTACTGAGCCGACGTGCTGTAAATGCCTTGAGCAGACTCCGAGAACAACACCGCTTTATGAAGGGGCTTTTTGCATGGATCGGCTATCCTCAGACCGCCGTCTATTATCACAGGGAACCGCGCTTCGCCGGACAGAGCAAGTGGAATTATTGGCTACTCTGGAATTTTGCCCTGGAAGGGATTACATCGTTTTCTACCATACCGCTTAAAATGGCGACCTACGCTGGGCTATGCACTGCACTGGGGGCCTTCAGTTACGCCCTGTTTGTTATCTACAAAACTATTGCCTATGGGGACCCCGTTCAGGGATATCCCTCGTTAATGGTCGTGATTCTCTTTCTGGGAGGCGTACAGCTCATGGCGACCGGTATCATCGGCGAGTACCTTGGCCGCATGTTCAATGAAACCAAGCGAAGACCGCTCTATTTTATCCAGAAGTTTGAATCATCACATTTGCATGCGGCTGAAGACCAGTTCCAGCCTTCTGCCGATCAAGCTTCACAAGAGAGGACTGTTTAAACGTAGACCCGACAGAGGTCTTATTTACGCAGAACAAAAAAGGCCGGGCGTTAAGCCCGGCCTTTTTTGTTCAACAGTATAATTGCTTAGCAATCGAAGTAGAGCGAGAACTCTTCGGGGCAGGGACGCATACGTACTGGATCGACTTCATTTTCCCGCTTGTAGGAAATCCACATATCGATGACATCCTTGGTGAACACGTCACCTTTAAGCAGAAATTCGAAATCTTCCTCAAGGCAGTCAAGAGCTTCAGCCAGGGTACCGGCAACACTCGGGATGTCCTTGAGTTCCTCAGGGGAGAGACCGTAGATGTCCTTATCGAGCGGGTCGCCCGGATCGATCTTGTTCTCGATACCATCGAGGCCAGCCATCAGCTGGGCAGCAAACGCCAAATAGCCGTTGCAACTCGGGTCAGGCGTCCGGTACTCGACGCGCTTTGACTTCGGATTGTCGGTCACCGGGATCCGTAGCGACGCGGAGCGGTTACGATTGGAGTAAGCCAGGTTGACCGGGGCTTCGTAACCGGGGACCAAGCGCTTGTAGGAATTGGTGCTCGGGTTAGTGAAAGCGCAGAGAGCCTTGGCATGCTTGATGATGCCGCCGATATAGTACATTGCCATCTTGGAGAGGCCGCCGTAGCCGTCACCGGCAAACAGGTTAACGCCATCCTTCCAGATCGACTGGTGGCAGTGCATACCGGAGCCGTTGTCACCGAAGACCGGCTTCGGCATGAAGGTCACCGTCTTGTCATTCATGAACGCGACGTTCTTGATAATGTACTTGAACCATTGCAGGGTGTCGCCCATTGCCAGCAGAGAGTCGAAGCGCATATCAATCTCGTTCTGGCCGCCGGTTGCAACTTCGTGATGAACCGCCTCGATGGTCATGCCGACGCTCTGCAGCACTTCGACCATCTCGTTGCGCAGGTCAACCATCGAATCAGTCGGAGCGCAGGGGAAGTAACCTTCCTTGTGACGCGGCTTGTAGCCGAGGTTCGGGAACTCCTCGCGGCCGGTATTCCAGATGCCTTCCACCGAATCGACCGAGTAGAAAGACTCGTTGGGAGTCGACGCGTAGCGGACGTCGTCAAAGATGAAGAACTCCGGCTCGGGGCCGAAATAGGCGGTATCGCCGATACCGGTCGACTTCAGGTAAGCTTCAGCCTTCTGGGCGATGAAGCGCGGGTCACGTGTGTAGCCTTCCTTGGTGATCGGGTCGATGATGTTGCAGATCAGGCTCAGGGTCGGCACCTGCACAAACGGGTCAACCTTGGCGGTTGACGGATCGGGCATGATCAGCATGTCGCTGTTGTGGATCGGCTGCCAGCCGCGGATCGAGGAACCGTCGAAACCGATCCCCTCCTCAAAGGTGTCCTCGCTGAACTCGCCGATCGGCGTAGAGAAATGCTGCCAGATGCCGACAAAATCAAGGAACTTGTAATCCACCATCTTGCAGCCATTATCCTGGGCAAACTTGACGACTTCTTGCGGACTCATACGTTTTCTCCTTTGTTATTAATAAATGGGTGCAGAGGAGTTCTTGCGACTCACGACTCAGCCGTACTGTGTCGCGCTAACCCCTCCTGTGTTCATGTTTTTTTTAAACCGCATCCTCACCGGTTTCACCGGTTCTGATCCGAACAATTTCCTCTACAGGGGTCACAAAAATCTTGCCGTCGCCAATTCGACCCGTCTTGGCCGCCTCGGCAATCACCTCCACCACCTTGGAAGCCAGTTCGTCACCGACAATGATTTCCATCTTGATCTTGGGGATAAAATCGACCACATACTCAGCACCACGATACAACTCAGTGTGCCCTTTTTGGCGGCCGAAACCTTTGACTTCGCAAACCGTGATCCCCTGGATCCCGATTTCGTTCAAACTCTCTTTCACTTCATCAAGCTTGAACGGCTTGATAATCGCTTCAACTTTCTTCATGAACAATTCCTCCAGATACAAAATTCTTAAGTTAGGAGCAAGGGTGAAGAGCGAGGCGATCCGGGCCTCTTTGGTTCAACGGCCGCATCCCGCATCGACTCAACACAGTGCCAACCAGCTTAACAGATATTCCCCTCTGCGCCAGCAGCACCCTTCTTTGAGCAAAGACCTTGCCCAAAAGGATGGCAGTCGGCGAAAAACTTTCAACTGGGCGAATTAACAGGATTATTCTTTTTACAAAACCCGCAACTGACCAGTTTTCAAAAAATACATCAGACAGAACAGCATGTTTTTTAATCAGACCGGATCGCGAACGCTCTTTATTTAGGCAGGAGAAAGAATCCTGGGGGCCGGGAACTGAGTTGCCACAAGCAAAACCCCACCACACGACGCCCCCCCCTCCTTTGGGCCCTGTGAGGCCTCACGGGGAGAGAGGATATGGAATCATTTCCGATCAAAAAACGGGTTCTTCCCTTGTGCAGCCAACGGGATTCCGTAAGCGATCTTGACATCGCCGCCAAGCAGGCCAAGTTCCAGGGCCGCCTTGCCGGCCGAATACATCACACGATTGTCAACCCGGCAATCAGCAGCCAGGGCTACGGCGGAACCGACCGCGATTCCCAGGTCACCGCTATTGAAGGAGCAGGTTCCCCCTGCCTTCTGCATTGCCGCGCAATTGGCAAAACCACAGAACCCGCAGGCCGGGATTCCCAAGGGCTGTTTACGGGTACCGATCAACACGACAATCGGCGCATGCTCAAGGTTCTCCGCATCGCGATTGAAAAAACTCACGCCGTCACGCTCGCCGATCAACCGCATCCGTGTCTGCAATGCTGCCTTGTCGTCATCGGTCACGATCGCCGTCACCAGCAGGTCCTGACCCTTCCCTTTTGGTGCGGTTCGCGCTGCCACACACAACATCTCGGCAATCTTTTCAAGGCCGACTGTTTCCGCCTGTTCGTTCAGTCTGATCATGAAACTCTCCTTGTCCAATCCATTTCCCACGCGCCGCACATAAGAAAAGGCCACCCGTTCGGATACTGTTTAAATATTAAATTAAGTGACACGAAAATCGTCCTGAGGCAACGGCAAGCGGACTGTTCTGCATTGCGAGTCACCACGCAATCTCCCCCCAAAAAACCACCCCTCTCTCTGACTCAATCAGAACATTCTACAAAAGAAAAGGCCTTGATTGCAGTCATCTGGCAACCTGCTACACTTAATGAAAGTTTGACAGGTTCATGCAAGTCACAATAAATTATATTCTCCCCAGGGGGGGAAGCTTACCAAATATCATGAAAATAAGAAACAGCCGGACCAACAGTTGGCGAACAGGAGCTTTCTCTGAAAGAGGGGCGACCTCTGTCGAATATGCCGTCATCATCGTGTTGATTATTCTGACCGTGATCGGCACTGTTCTCCTGCTGGTCAACCCGACTGATCCAGACAATTCATTGTTGCCAAAAACCTACACAACCGTCAGCAACAAAATTGGCAATTTTGGATCGGTCACCCCCCCCCCGGAATAGACCGCAGGCAACTTGACTTCACACTGTTAGCCGGTATCATCTTTAAAACTATAGAGTTAAGAAATTGCATGCCACGGGGGCATCGCAACTTTTCTGCCCCAACAGGGGACAAAAACCTACAAATCGTTTTGAGGAGGATGACATGATCGAATTGAAAGAGAAAATTTTCCGTTTCCTGAAAGACGAAGAGGGAGCAACAGCAACGGAGTACGCGGTTATGCTGGTCCTGATTATCGTGGTTTGCCTGACTACGATCATCTGGCTGGGTGAAAAAGTGGAAGATGGCTTTAACCAAGTTGCGACGGCTCTGGAAGATGCTACCACCGGCGGCGGCGGATCTTAATCAGCGGAATACGAGAAGACTGTGACATGAGGCGGCAACAATGGAAAACAAAGGCTCTCATAACATTCCCCGCTACCTTACTGGTGGCGGGGCTATGGCCTGCGCCCTCTACTTTCTGATAGATCAGAGAGCGGATCCTTCTGTTGTTGTCGCCTCACTTTATTTCCTGCTGGCCTGCGCAGTTGATACGCGACAGTCCAGGATTCCGAATCTGCTAAATCTTTCTCTCATCATCGCGGGGATAACCATCCATACGGTTACGGCGGGGGGGAGTGGTTTGTTTGACAGCTTGGCAGGACTGCTGCTTGGCATTGGCCTTTTGCTGTTGCCTTACCTGATGGGCGGATTTGGCGCTGGTGATGTCAAGGCGCTCGGCGCGCTCGGCGCCCTGCTCGGCCCAAAGCCACTTCTGCATGTCTTTGTTTACATGGCGTTTTTCGGAGGGGGGATGGCCTTACTGCATTACATTTTCAACGCCAATTTCACCCAGAAAACCCGCGAGTGGCTGACCTGCGTCAAAGCCTCGGCCTTGACACGTGATCCCCGCCTGCTCAAGCCGGAAAAGACGGAAGCGTTGCGCTTTCCGTATGCAGCCGCCATTGCGTTCGGCTATTACAGCTACTTAACCTGGGGAGGGATCTTATGAAAAGACACCTCTTCCGGAAGAGACAAAAAGGTGCAGCCGCCGTCGAATTCGCCATTCTGAGCGGTCTGCTGCTGGTTTTTATGGCCGGCACCGTTGAATTCGGCTTCCTCTGGCTCGAATCGCACTACATTGCCAATGCAGCGCGCGAAGGGGCCAGGGTTGCAGCCAAAAGCCCTGACCCGACGGCCAGGCCAACCATCGCCCAGGATACGGTGGAAGATTATCTGGGGGGGTTGTTTCTATTCAAAGACAAGATCGATGACGCCGGCTTCCTCCAGTTCGACTATCAGGAACCGACCCTGAAAGACACCGACGGCAGCGCCTTGGTCGACCCGTCAACTGGCGACCCGATCAGCGACATGTCGCTGGCTCAGGTGACCATTACCATCGACACCTCGCAAGTCTGGGAGCCGATCCTCTGGCCCCTGCTGGAGGCGATGCCTTTTTTCCCGGGCAACGATTACCCTGACGACTACATGACATCGATCACGCAAAACGCATCATTTGTAATCGAGAATTGACTAGATTATGAAACGTACCAGACGCAGACAGGACAAACAGAGTGAAAAAGGGGCGACCATGGTCGAATTCTCGATCATCTCTGCGCTGGTTCTGCTGCTGGTCTTCGGAATCATGGAATTCGCCCTGATTTTCCTGCAGGAACATTTTGTCGCCAATGCCGCGCGCGAAGGACTGCGCATTGGCGTCCGGGCCAACAATTACGATTGCTACAAGACAGTGGTCGGCCCAGGCTATGATGCCTGCACATTCGACCGTGCGACTCAGGTCAACAACGCCATTGAGTCGTATCTGTCGAGCATTTATACCCCTGATGACATCACCATTAACCTGCAGTCCCTGGACATCGATGCAACCACCGAGGTCCGCCCGGTGCTGGAGGTCAATGTCCAGACACCCAACTTTTTCCCGCCGCTCATCTCCAGCCTGGCGAACATCCTGCCCGGCATCGGCGGCAGCAACATCAATAACCCGGAGACAATCGCGTTTACAACGCGTTTGGAATATGAGGCCCCCGACGAATATATCGAGGAGCCGCCCTAAAGGACTTATAGAGACACACCGTTTCTTTAAAGAACGTTTCAAAGGAGGCCCGCATGAAAAAGTATGGCACTCTCATCGCGTTGGCAGTTGCGGTCATTTTCGGCATCGTAGCAGTCATCCTGGCAAACAAGTGGCTCAGCAGTCAGGCCCCCGAAGAGTCAGTGGTCATTAGGCAGGAGACCCCAATGACCCAGGTTGTAGTTGCCGGCAAAGACCTTGAAATGGGAACTTTGCTCAGCAAGGAGAACCTGGCTATCGTGGACTGGCCCAAGGCCCATGCCCCCCAGGGGACTTTCGAAACAACTGATGCCGTCGCCGGTCGGGTGACAGTCGTCAAGATGGTGGCCGGGACCCCGCTGGTGGCTGCCGAGCTTGCCGCCAAGGGTTCGGGAGTCGGCCTGGTAGCTGCCATCAAGCCGGGCAAGCGGGCCATGGCCATCCGGGTCAACGAGGTGATTGGCGTCGGCGGCTTTATCCTGCCGAACACCTTTGTTGATATTATCGCGGTTCAGGGCAAGGCGAAGAAGCCGAAGACGATTCTCGAGTACATCGAGGTTCTGGCGATTGCCCAAGAAACCTTTACCGAAGAAGGCAAGGCGAAGGTCGTCCGAACGGTCACGCTGGAACTGGAGCCTCGTCAGGCAGAGATGCTGGCCTCCGAGACCAACAAGAGCAACATTCACCTGGTTCTGCGCAACCCACTGGACGAGCCGAAAAAAATCGCAAAGAAACCGAAGCCGAAGCCCGTCGTTGCGAAGAGAGGAACCACGAAACGGACTTACAAACCGAAGCCGAGTCCCAAGAAGCCCGAGACCTACGACATTGTCGTGATCAAGGGGACCCGGTCCGTGGAAAAAGTCAGCTTACCGGCACAGGCGAATTGAAACTTTCTTCCAGGAGGCGGAAATGATTGATAAACGATCTTACATGACAAGAGTCTTTCTCTTGATCTTCTGTGCCCTGCTGCTGGGCTGGTCCGGATTGGCGTTTGCCGGGGAAAAGACCTTGGAGTTGATGTCAGGTGATGTCTACAACTACGTCTCGGAGGAGTTTGATCTACGCCGGGTCATCGTGGGCAATCCCGACATTATCCATGTCGACGTCACCGGCAAGAACGAAATTGTCCTGGTCGGCAAGAAGCTTGGTAACACAAAGATCCTGCTCAAAGGCGAAGGCACCGAAGCCACGACGCTGGACATCATGGTCTCACCGGATGTCACCACACTGAAGAGGCGGATCAACGAGCTCTTCCCTGGGCAGGACATCAAAATCTATTCGAACAACTCTGGCGTGATCCTGTCCGGCACCGTCACCGGTACGGAAGTGATCGAGCAGGTCCTACGCGTAGCCAACCAGCTGCTACTGGCGACTGAAGACAAGGGCAAGGCTGCCGTTCAGATCAACAAAAAGGTCAAATCTTCAGCTACCAAGGAAGAGCTGGCCCAGGTTATTTCGGAAGGCAAGGGGATCACTGTTGAAGCGGTCGCCAATCAGGAGTCGGGAGCCTCAACCGGTCAGTCCGGTCCGTCCATTATCAACCTGATGAAGGTGGGTGGCCCCCAGCAGGTTCTGCTTGAGGTCAAGTTTGCCGAGGTAAACCGTCAGTCGACCCGCGAACTCGAAGCGGGCATCGGCCTCGGCAAGCTGGGCAAAGACTTCAGCGGCGCCTTCTCCGCGAGTGGCGCTGTGACGACTCCTTTTGACGCGACAGGACTGTCCGGCGTCATCCCGGGCGGAACGATCGGCACCCTTGACGATGTATCGATCTCCGGCATGGCCAATGCCCCAAGAAGCCTGTTTCTCAATTTGACCGGCGGCGGCGCCAATGTCTTTGTCAACATCGACAACTTCACCGCTATGCTGCGCTTCCTCGAAGAGGAGCGCTTGGGACGAATCCTGGCGGAACCGAAGCTGGTTACCATGAACGGCCAGGAAGCCAGTTTCCTGGCTGGCGGTGAGTACCCCTTCCAGGAGGTTGACGACGACGGCAATGTCGGCATCGACTTCAAGGACTACGGCGTCGGGCTGCGCTTTACCCCGATCGTCAACAGCGACGGCCTGATCACCCTGCGGGTCTCCCCGAGTGTCACCGACATCTCTGAACTTGTGGATGCCGGCCTAGGTGGACAGCAGGCCGTATTCAGCAGCCGCAAACTTGACACAACCGTTCAACTGCACGACGGCCAGACCCTGGCGTTAGCAGGGCTGCTGCAGAACAATCTCAGTGAAGTGGTCAGCAAGATTCCCTTGCTGGGCGACATTCCGATACTCGGGACCCTGTTCCGCAGCACCAATTATCTCGAGCAGAAAACAGACCTGCTGATCGCTGTGACCCCACATCTGATCAAACCGGTCAATGAAGGCGACATCATCTTCCCGGGGGAATTCATCAAGCCGCCGAACCGGTTCGAGTTCTATCTTGAAGGCAAACTGGAAGGTCGCCGCCAAGCAGCAGACCCCTCCGCATTCTCTGTCCACAGTTTCCAGGCTCCTGCGGAAACCGGTGGTCTGGAAGGGGATTTCGGCCATGAGAGCGCTCAGTAGAGGAGGAAAACAATCATGAAAAAATTCGTGTTCTTCAGCGTAATCGCAGCACTCCTGTTGGCCGGTTGCGCCCGAGAGGCTTACTATGCGGACCGGGAGTTCGGAAAAGACAGCACCGCTGCATTTGACAGGATGATCATCAACAAGGACATGCCGCACGCCGGCAAGGCTCCGGAAGGTCTGGATGGCATTCATGCCGAGCCGGTCATGAGTGGTTATCAGGAAACCTTCAGCGACAACTTGTCGCGTCAGAGCATCGACATTACCGGTACTGGACTTTGATGATCAGTCAAACGGCATAAGCGACAGTCAACACGCATGAGATCTTTATCTCGAGGAAAGAGGCTGCCATGAAAAAACAGGCTGCCAGAAAAGAGACAAACACGCAGAAAGGAGCCGTCGCTCCTCTCATCGCCGTGCTGCTTCTCGTCATTGTGGTCTGTGTTGCCCTGGTCGTCGACCTTGGACACATCCACAACGTCAAGGTTGAACTACAGCGTGCGGTTGATGCCGCAGCGCTGGCGGGCGCCCACCAGATCCCTGATGAAGGCCGGGTTAAAACTGTAGCGATTGCAGCTGCGCACGCCAACAGCTCCGGACAGGCCCCGGTCGCCATCACTTCGGACGACGTCATTCTCGGCCGGTGGGACCAGAACGCCTTGGGCTCCAGTGCAAGCGAGCGTTTTACGGCAACCACAGTCAACGCGGATGCGGTCTACGTGAAGGCGGCCCTCGATGTCGCTCACATCTTCTTTTTCTTCGTCGAGGACACCAGGGTCATCGCGGATGCGATTGCCCTGTCGCGGCCGACTTACCCGATCCTGCCGCTGGCCATGGTCAGCTGCATCCCTACGGATGAAACAGAGACACCTCCGGGAACTTTTCCGGACATGTCGATCTGCGGTGTGGTCGGCCTTGGCCAGAACACTAGTTACGACCTGTCCGCCTGGACGTCCCTGACGTTCAGTCCCGTCAGTGAACAGAGCATCCTGGACATTCTCAGTCTGAACGGGACCTTTGAAACATTTAACCAGATTGTTTTCGGGCAAGGCCTTGAGGGGGCCCTGGCAACCGGTGGCCTCGAGAACGAACCCACCTCATCGCCTATCGGCCCCGGCTATGACCCCGACTACCTTGGTTGCGTGAACGACGGTTTGACCATCACCTGCGGACTGGGCGATGTCGGGGACGAGGGGGGAGTCGCGCCTCCGGATGACTTTAACCCGCCAGCAGGCCTCCTGCCTCTGCAAACGGCGGTACACCCGTCCGGCAACAGTTATTATACGGGAGACTCCGGCTTTGACCCGTTGTTCGCCTATAATCCGCTGCCCCGCTGGTACGACATTGATGACCCGGATGCCGATGGAGACGACACGGACGGCGACGGGTTTGATGAAGACGACCATTTCATTCGAATCATGACCATGGACGGCATCCTGCTGCCGGGACCGGACGAAACGGAGAATGAGTACAAGGCACGTCTGTGGGAGTTGAAAACTGCCGAAGGCGCTCTGCCGTACGTTACGTCCCCCTACAGCACCGACGATGGTGTCAACAACCGCTTCGAAGACCTGATTGGCGGATCGAACATCAACCAGACTGAGCCGGACTACCTCGCCGTCGCCCAGTCTGCGGGCTACCCGCTCGTCCATGTCACAGAAGGCGTGACAACGCCGATTCTGGAAGCTTTCCTGATGCGCATATTCAACACGGATGACAAGAAAGACATCCAGAACCCCCTACCCTGTGATGAGAACAAGCCGCTGCCGGATTCAACGGAATCGCTCCAGTCGATCAGACTGAATGTCCCGGTCATCTTTGCCGGTAGCTGTGAAAAATGGAAAACCAACCCTTCGACCAAGGGTTATTATATCGGCATGGCAAAGTTTCTGTTGACCCGTTCAATGCTCACAAACGAAATGTTTGCCTGTGCGGAAGGGTCAAGAACGTATGCCGGAGGGTGTCCATCTGGGACTTTTGAAAGCCCTGAGTTGGATGCTCTTGGAGAATTCGGGCTCAATGTGAAATTCAATTCACCGTCAATGCTTGAAGGCTTGTTTACACTGCCGACAACCGATGACGATGGTGACGAGGGCGGCCTGGTGGATATTTTCTTGGTGGAGTAAGGATAAGTTGTATGAACTGAGAATTAAATTGCGAAAATCGTATAGACGCAGTTTATTGATAATCAACTGAATATATGACAAGAGGGACCATGACCAAAGAATTGAAAATTGCTATTCAATTGTCACGCTCTGAAGCGGCCAAGACTCTTTCCGCAAAGGGGAAGGAACTAGCCGGAGTCAAGACATTTCTCTTGACCAGCAGCATGGCGGAAAAAGGCGAACTTGCCGTCAAGACCACCCCGGACATCATTATCATTGATGACAGCCCTGATGCCGGCAACATTCTGGCCCGGATCAGAACCATAAGGAGCAACTTCCCGGACGTCGCCCTGTTCCTCGTTTCCGAGAACAAGGACCCAAAACAGATCATTGATGTCATGAAAGCGGGGATCGCCGAATACCTGGTCGAACCGGTTACGGAAAAGACCCTGTTCGATGCCATTGAAGAAGTCCGGGCCAAACTGGCCAACGAAGGCAAGTTGGCCCAGGGAAGCATCTACAGCTTTATCAGCAGTAAAGGCGGGGTTGGTGCGACCGTGCTCGCAGCAAATGTTGCCAGTAGCCTGGCTCTCGACAAGAAGAGTTCAGTCGCCCTGCTCGACATGTGTTTTCAGGCCGGTGATGCCTCGGTCCTGCTTGACATCGACCCGACGACGACCATGCTTGACATCAGTCAGAATATCCATCGGCTGGATGTTTCGTTCCTGCGTGGCGCAATGAGCATGCACTCCACCGGAGTAAACTTTCTGGCCGCACCGAAGAACCCGGAAGACAGCGAAGAAATTGTTAGCGATCATGTCCACCAGGTTCTGCAACTCTCCCGCAAACTCTACGACCACGTCATCCTCGACTGCGCTTCGATGCAGGTCAATGACTGTTCCGTCGAGGCCTTCAACCAGTCGGACAAGGTGTTCGTGATCACCGACATGTCGGTCCCGGCCATCCGCAACACCATGAGACTGTTCAAACTGATCAAAAAAGTGGGCATCAGTCCGGACCGGATCGAAATCATTGTCAATCGCTACATAAAAGGCGGTGCGCTGTCTTTGAGCGAAATCGAGAAGAACTTCGAAAAACAAGTTTACTGGCTGGTGCCGAACGATTTCATGGACATTATTTCGTCCATCAACCGGGGGGTGCCGCTGGTAAAATCCAACACCTCATCCCCTTTTTCAAAAAACATCAACCAGTTCATCAATAAAATTCAAAACAAACTCGGCGACCCGGAATTCCGAGGAATTCGGGGAACCTTTGGCAAATCACTCTAGGAGGCGGCCGTGGCGATCAAGGATCTGTTGAAGCGGACATCACCTGACACAGGAGCAGAAGCAGCTGGGCAGAACCCGGGCAAGACCAAACCGGACCTGGAGCGAAGCAACTTCTTCTATGAGATCAAGCACAAGATTCATGGTCGGCTCGTCCAGGAGGCCAATCTTGCCGCGCTCGACACTCTCGCTCCTGACGAAATCAGGTCTGAGATCGAGTCTGTTGTCGAATATTATCTCAAAGACGAGAAGGCGCTGCTCAATGAAGAAGAGCAGAAATCACTGGTCGCCGAAATCCTTGACGAGCTGATGGGGCTGGGGCCTCTCGAGCCTTTCTTCAAGGACCCAACCGTCAGCGATGTTCTGGTCAACGCCTACAACCAGATCTACGTTGAGCGTTTCGGACTGCTGGAAAAAACCAATTCACGCTTTATCGACAATAACCACCTGATGAACATTATTGATCGTATCATCTCCCGCATCGGTCGGAGAATCGACGAATCGACCCCCATGGTTGATGCCCGCCTGCCGGACGGATCACGTGTCAACGCCATTATCCCGCCGCTGGCAATTGACGGGCCGATGTTGTCAATCCGCCGGTTTTCGGTCAGCCCGTTAAAAATGGAAGACTTGATCAACTACAAGACCCTGACGCCGGATATTGCCCAATTACTTTCAGGCTGCGTCAAGGCAAAGCTGAACATTATGATCTCCGGCGGCACGGGGGCCGGCAAAACAACCCTGCTCAACATTCTTTCAGCGAACATTCCTGGCAACGAACGGATTGTTACCATTGAAGATTCGGCAGAACTGCAGCTACAGCAGGAGCATGTGATTCGCCTGGAAACCCGTCCGCCCAGCATTGAGGGGACCGGCCAGGTGACCCAGCGAGATCTGGTGCGTAACAGCCTGCGTATGCGCCCCGACCGCATCATTATCGGCGAGGTCCGCGGTTCGGAAGCATTCGACATGCTGCAGGCGATGAACACCGGGCATGAAGGTTCCCTGACCACGATACATTCCAACTCGCCGAGAGATTCCCTGACCCGCCTGGAATCAATGATCCTGATGACCGGCGTAAACCTGCCAGAATCGGCCATGCGCTTTATGGTCTCCTCGGCACTAGACCTGATCATCCAGGTCTCGCGACTCACCGACGGGTCCCGGACGGTGACCTCCATTTCCGAGGTCGTCGGTATGGAGGGCGATGTCATCACCCTGCAGGACATCTTTGTCTTCGAGCGCAAGGGGATTGACAAAAACGGCAAGGTCATTGGTGCACACCGTTCAACCGGCATCCGGCCCAAGTTTTCAGAGCGCCTTGAAATGGCCGGCATTGAAGTCCCCGAATCGCTGTTCACCAATTATTGAGGGGCATCAGGGAGGCAAGGTCGTTCGGACAACACAAGCTCAGCCGCTCGCTTTACGAGCTGGCTAAAGCATAGAGGGAGGCCCCATGGAGCAGGATCTGCTAACAATACTACTGCTCACGGCGATTTTCATCTTCGTGGTTGCAATAATTGAAGGCGTCTATCTCGCTTGGACGGAAAGTCGCTTCAGAGAGAAGCGCACCGTCAAGAAGCGTCTCCTGTATATCTCTGCAGGCGGCAAGCATGGTGAAGAGAAACTGGACCGTTATCGCAAGGCGATCCTCAACGATGTCGGCGCATTCGAGCGTTTCGTGTTCAGCATGCCGCGCCTGAGCAACCTGGACGCCCTGCTGCTCAAATCGCAGCTGCCGATCAATGTCACCCTGTTTTTCATCATCAGTCTTGCTCTTGGTGTGATTGGTTTTCTGGTCAGCTTCCGCTTCATGCCTCAGATTGCCGCAGCGATCGTTGCAGGCCTCATTTTCATGATTCTGCCGTACCTCTTTTTGAAACTGATCGAGCGGAAATACTACACCGATTTCAGCGATCAACTACCAGAAGCCCTGGACCTGCTGGCGCGCGCCATGCGAACCGGACACTCGCTGACAGCCGCAATGGAAATGGTGGGGACGGAGCTAACCGACCCTATCAGTTCCGAGTTTGCGGCCACCGTTGATGAAGTTAACCTCGGTCTCACGCTCAAGGAAGCGCTCGACAATTTATGTGAGCGGGTCCCCCTCACAGACCTGCGGTTCTTCTCCATCGCGGTTCTGGTCCAGCGTGAAACCGGCGGCAACGTCGCGGAAATTCTTGACAACATCAGCAAGCTCATCCGAGAACGAATCAAATTTAAACGGCATGTCCAGGCGCTGACCGCCGAAGGACGCTACTCCGCCGGGGTGCTGATCGCATTGCCAATACTCACATTTTGTTACATTTACTTTACTAATTACAAGTATATCTCGCTGCTGTGGACCGAAGAGATGGGACACTATATGCTGATTGGCGCCGTTGTTTTACAAGTTATCGGAACCTATGCCATCAAACGCATTGTGACGATCGAGATCTAGGAGAACATTATGCAGGTACTCAGACAGACATTTTATTCCCTGCTGGACAATTTTGAGTACTTTGGTTTCCTGGCTTTTCTTTTTGTCGCCGTCTTTGCACTGATTTTTGCACTGAGTACTGTTTGGTCCAATCGCAAAAGCCAGGAAGAAAAACGGCTGGACAAAATGGCTCATCCGACAGGGTCTGAAGAAGCACCCCTCGACAGGCCCCGGTTTTTATCGGGCAAACAGGACACACTGGCAGCAAGGCTCTCCAGACCGCTTGAGAAACTGAAAGCCCTGGATGAGCAGAGCACCCGCAGCAAAATGCGTCTCAAGTTGGTCAGGGCCGGATACCGCACTGATCTGGCTCTGTACAACTTTTTGGCAGCCAAGATCCTGATGCCTCTTCTCCTGATCGGCATTTACCTGGTTTCGAGAATTTTTTACAACTTTGCTGCTGAAATGCTGCTGGCGATCCTGTTCCTGGCGCTACTCGGCTATTTCACCCCTAACGTCTGGGTTTGGCTGATGACCCTGGCGCGCAAGGAACGTCTCTTCAAAGCCCTGCCGGACGCTCTCGACCTGATGGTTGTCTGTGTTGAAGCAGGCCTGGGGCTTGATATGACATTCAAGCGTGTGGGTGACGAAATCAGACCGCTCAGCGCGGACCTCAGTGATGAATTTCTGCTGACCAACCTGGAAGTCAGAGCCGGACGCTCCCGAGAAGAAGCATTCAAAAACATGACAACCCGCTGCGATGTCCCGGAGATCCACAACCTGATGACCGTTCTGGCCCAAACCAGCCGATTCGGAACCAGCCTGGCCACCGCCTTGCGGGTCCACGCCGACTCCATGCGCACCAAACGTCGCCAAATGGCAGAAGAGACCGCCGCTAAGGCCACAGTTAAATTGATTTTCCCCCTGGTTCTGTTTATCTTCCCGGCGATTTTCGTGGTTCTTATCGGCCCCGGCGCCATCCAGATCGTCAAGCACCTCTTCCCGGTTTTGGGTGGTGGAGGATAATAAAGAGTGCTGGATGATGACATCTCCCTAGCCATCTCCCTCCAGGAGAGAGGGATTCTGCCTTACTCCTTCTCCCCTGACGGACCCATGGGGCCTAAAGGAGGGAGTCGGGGTGAGGGTGAAGTTTTTCGTAAACTCCTCGCCTCCGTGTTAAAATGCAATGAACTTCAGTTCATCGCTCCTCGCTTGACTCTCAGTACATGATTTATACCTGAAAGGGATGCAATGAAATTTCAATGTGCAGGATCCTTGTTCCGAGTTTTCATCTTTATTATATGCTGCCTTGCTCTTCTGCTTTCCGGTTGCTCCAAGTCAGTTAACAACCGAATCCCGTCGACTGCAACCGCTGCTGGACTCGCCGGCCTGCCGGAAGAGCCGAACGAAAACAGTATCCTGAACAAGACCTCGGAAGAGCTGCTCGCCAGCGGCCATGCCTATCTATCGATGCAAAACCCCGGTTTGGCACGCATGCATTTTTCAGCGGCCATTCAGAAAGACCCGAACCTCGTTGATGCGTACATCGGGTTGGGTACGATAGAGCAGAAATCGGGCAATTTGGGTGGAGCGATCCGGTTCTTCGCCAAGGCGGCGGAGACCGATCCGACCAGCCTCAAGCCCTTTGTCAAACTTTCCCGGGCTCTGCGCCAGGACAGTAAACTCGATCAAGCTGAAAAGGCCATCCTCAAGGCAACGGAGCTGGCTCCCGACGACCTGGATGTTTTGACCGAGCGGGCCATTCTGCATGATCAACAAGGACATCCTCAACACGCAGAACCGATTTATCGTCAGATCCTCGAGAGAGACCCCAAGCGGGCCGATATCATCAACAACCTGGGGGTCAACTACATGCTGCAAGAGAAGTATGCCGAGGCGATCGACCTGTTCCGGCAGGCGTTACAAATGGATCGCAGCGTTGCTCGCACCAAGAACAACCTGGCGACAGCCTATGCTTTGTCCGGTGACGAACAGAACGCCCTGCGGGTCTTTACCGGTACAATCGGTAAGGCGCAGGCCTACAATAACCTCGGCTACCTCTACATGACCTCCGGCCGCCTTGACGACGCCGAACGCGTGTTACAAAAAGCCCTGGAACTAAACCCCAGGTTCTACACACGCGCCCAGGAGAACCTCGACCGGGTACAACATATGAGAGCTGTGAACCTCTCCCGATGAACTCCCGCCGGGCAAACCTTCGGATACAACCATGAAGACACGGCGCACCCTCCTCCCTGACCCTGCTGGTTTTTACGGCCTGACAGCATTCCTGATGCTCGTCCGTTTTGTCGGCCCGAAAGCCCTCCAAGACGGGGACACCCTCTGGCACATCCGCGTCGGGCAGATCATGCTTGAACAGCGGCAGATTCTGAGAGAAGACCTCTTCTCCCACACGGCCGGCGGACAGCCCTGGGTCGCCCATGAGTGGCTCTCCGAAGTGATCATGGCGGCCCTTTATAACCTTGGCGGGCTACCTGGTCTCACCATGGCGTTCTTTCTGGTGACCGCCCTGACCTTTACCCTGCTCTTTCAAACCGCGCGACGTTTATCCAACGACTGGATCGCATTTATTGTCATCTCGTTGTCTGCGGTGCCAATGGCGACCACCCACCTGTTTGCCAGACCACACCTGTTCACCTGGCTGCTCGCAGCCCTGACCCTCTCTCTGCTGGTCGCCAATGACCGCAGGCTCTGGCTGCTGCCTCTGCTGACCATGCTTTGGGCCAACCTGCACGGCGGCGTGCTGCTGGGACTTTTGTTGCAAGGCGCTTTTCTGGCAGGCAGCCTGCTCGATCACTGGCCCGGCCGGAGCCGGGCAGACTGGAAAGACTGGTTGCAAACAGCCCGTCGACCGCTGCTGGTCTGTGTTCTGAGCTTCCTGGCACTCGGGCTGAACCCGTTCGGCTACGCTCTGCTCTGGTTCAATTTTCAGGTCAACACGGAAATTTTCGCGAACGCCATTGGCGAGTGGAAATCTCCCGACTTCAACACGCTCTGGTATATGCGAATCTGGGTGGTGTGGGTCTTCGTCCTTGCTGCTTGGTCGGTCCGTAAAACCTCCTGGACCTGGCGACTGCTGGTTCCCCTGTTCATCTACATGGCCATGGGGCATGTCCGCCACGTCAGCATCGCCGCCCTCTTCACCGTCCCCTGGATGGCCCTGGCCCTGCGTGACCTGGTTGACCAGCTGCCGTTCACCTTCACGCGCCGCAACTCCAACCAACCGCAGCTGATCCTGTCACCTGGAGTTGGCCCGGCCATCACCGCCGTGCTGTTTGTCCTGCTGTTCGGTCTCAGCATGATCAACCCGCCCTTCTGGAAGACCTGGACCGACGCCCGCTTCCCGATGCCGGAGGAATATTCTGCCGGAGTCATCGAATTTCTTGAACAGGGAGCGCCGGGACAAAAGCTTCTCAATGAATACAGCTGGGGGGATTACCTGATTTTTACCCTCGACGAACCGCCACCGCTGTTTATCGACGGGCGAGCGGATATGTATGGCGAAGAGATTTTCAAGGATTATCTGACTGTCGCGCAGCTCGGTGTCGATCTGCCGCTCGTTCTGGAGAAGTATGCCATTGACTGGGTTCTGTTCCCGGCCCAACATCCCCTGGTGCGCCATCTGCAAATGACCGGGAACTGGCGAGATGTTTATACGGATGACAAAGCAACCATCCTGGTGTTTGAACCGGAAGTTAGCCAAGAGACCCCGGAGACCCCTCCCCGGAGAGAAGAAACCTCAGCGCTTAATTGAAGCTGAGCTCCACGCCATACTTCTCCCGCACATGAGCCTGCAGTTGTTCAGCCCAAATGCGATAGCTCGACTCCAACGCTGGCCGGAACAACCTGAAAAACTCACGATAGTGCTGCAGGGCCAAGGTGTCGTTGCCCTGCTGTTCATAAAGTTTTCCGACATTAAAGTGTGTCAGACCGTCATAGGGGTTGAGACGGCTCGCTTCGAGGTGTAATTGCAAATTCTTCGCAGGATTGTCACGATACAGGTTCAGACCGACATTTCCCAAGGCCCGGGCTGAGGCGGGATTGACCTGCAGAGACCGACTCCAGAGGGTGCCGGCATCGGCCCAGGTTCGGTTCTGCTGCAGCGTGAGCAAGGCCATACCCCCGAGCAGCACGACCGCCGTACCGACCAACACCTTGTCGGACGGCACCAACTGCACCAGGAGCAGCGCCGCCACCAGGCAGAAGCCGGCCGATGGCGCATACAGATAACGATCAGCAGCGAACCAGGAGAAAGGCCAGAGGTTGGCCGTCGGCAGGTAGAACAACAGGACCCAGAGTAGAGCAAAGCAACCCAGGGGCGCTCGCCTTCTCATCCTCCACGACACGACCAGTGCCACCACCAGGGAGAAAAGCGTACCGACCACCCAGGCGTCCAGCCAGGAACGCGGCGGCGACACCATGTAGTTGACCGCCAGGTCCTGCGGCCAGATCAGCCTGCCAAGCAGGAATCCCCAGGACTTGATCGTCGTCAGAAAATAAGCGGTCAGGCTGTACTCTTCAAAGGGGCTGTTCCGCATCAAAGAGAACGCCGCCCGCTCATGAAAACTGCTGACGTCAAGCTTTCCCGCCAGGAATATCCCAGCCAAAAGAACCAGCAATCCCAACAAAAAACGCGACTTCAGCAGAAACCGTTCTTCTTTCTCCAGAAAAGTCAGTTCGTAAGCAACAAATAGCAGCGGCGTCACGATCGCGTTTATCTTCGCCTGACAGCCGATCACAATGCAGAGCAGGGCAGCCCCGAACCAGAGAATCCGCCGATGCTTGCCCTGAACGGCCTGCAGATAGCAGAGAGTGGCGATCAGGATAAACAGCAGGGCCAGGCTGTCCTTGCGATGGGAGGCTTGGGCGACAACCTCCACCTGGATCGGATGAACGAGAAACAGCAGTGACGCCAGCCAGACGATGCGACGGTCGGTCGTCAGGCGACGGGCCACTTGGAACACCAGCCAGGCATTCAGAGCGTGCCAGAAAACATTCTGAAGATGCCAGCCAACCGGGTTCTGGCCGAACAGCTGATAGTCAAGCAGAAGTGAGATTTCACGCAGAGGGCGACCGGGGTAGCGATCTTCAATAAAAGCGGGCAGGGAACGGATATCCGGATTATACAGGACAACTGTGAGGTCATCGAAACTCCAGGCATTGCCAAAGGTGTTCAGGTAGAGGAGGAAGCCGCCCCAAAGGAAAACCAATAATGTTTGCAGTGACCGGTCATCGTTGATTTTAAGCAACATACAGTTTTCCCAAAGAGTTCCTGGCAGTTAAGAGCCTTATTTGACCATCACCATCTTCGCCTCAGCACTCGCCAGCACCGTCCCTTCCAGGGTTAGCTGAGCCTCGATCTGCACCGTGCGACGCGACTGTTCAACTACCCGGGCACTGACGGTCACCTCTCGTTCCACCGGCACCGGCTTGCGGAAGCGGGTCTTCAGCTCCCCGGTCACCACCGGGTTGCCCACGGTCATACCGGCGTAGGCACACACCTCATCGAGCAGCGCGGAGATAACCCCGCCATGCACCATATCCTGCCAGCCCTGAAACTCCGCCGGGATCGTCAGGGTGCAAGCCGCACTCTGCGCCTCCCGGTCCACCTCCAGGACGGCTTTCAGACCAAGCGGGTTTTTCTGCCCGCAGACGAAACAGTATTGATTATCGGAAACATCCATTTATAGAACCTCGTAAACCTTTCAGTCTAGTCACCCTCACCCCAACCCTCTCCTTTAGGCCCTGTGGGTCCGTCAAGGGAGAGGGAGTAAAACAGAGTCCTCACACATATCGAAGTCGAGGGCACAAAGCAGAGTCCCCTCTCCCCTGGCGGACCCACAGGGCCTAAAGGAGAGGGTTAGGGTGAGGGGGATTATTACTCGTTGATCTGCTGTTTTCTCTCCTTAAGAATCTCTGCATGGCGCTCTTCCTCACCAGCCAACCACCCAAACGCCTCCTTGCCATCAGCCATGCGGGCATTCTCGGCAGCAGTCCTGAAATAAGCGGCAAATTTCTCCTCCGCCTCAATCGCCAGGTCGAGAGCCTGCTGATCGAGATCCGGGCTGCCGATCACTCCGGCAAGGCTCTCTGCGCTCGGGAAGATCTCCGAGTCACGGAAGCGTTGCAGATACGGCAGGAACTCCTCCTCATTCTCGAAAAAGGCCCCGTCAGCATACTTTGCCTCCAGCCCCTTGAGCCGCCGCAGGTGTTCCACTTCATCCTGGGCCAGCATGGCGAACAGCTCCTTCACCGTCGGGTTAACAGCCCACTGCGCCATGTCGGAATAGAAGCGGTGCCCGTTCTTCTCCACCTCCATCGCCGCCCGGATCACCTCGAAACCACTGAAATGCTTAATGCTCATATCTGTTTACTCCGAAATTTTAGGACAAAGGCATAAGGCAATAATCGCCGCAGATGCACGCCGATTTACGCGGATAAATAAAAAACAAGAAACAAGATCTTTAGGTTTAAAGGCTTTAAAACAAAAACAAGATTAAAGATTTAGACTTAGACTTATCAGCGTAAATCGGCGTGCATCTGCGGCCAAAGCTTTTGACTTTGCTTTGGCCCCCCCACCCTAACCTCTCCTTTAGGCCCTGTGGGTCCGCCAGGGGAGAGGGGATTCTACCTTGGCTCTCATGCCACTGAGCGAGGGGGGCTTATTGCCCGAACAACCCCTTCAGTAGCTTCGTCGCAGAATCTTCCTGCTCTTGTTGCGGTGCGTTTGGGTCGTCAGTGGTCTGTGGTTTACCGAACAGCTTCTCGCCAAGTTTTTTGCCCAGTTCCTGCTGCAATGCCTTGGTGGCGCTTTCCTGCACGCCCTTGGCGTCAAGTCCGAAACGGGGGGTGGTGACGCTGCCGGCCAGTTTCAGCGGCATGCGGGTCCATCCCTGATCATCCCTGAGGTACTGGGTCACTTTACTGCTGCGATCGAGCTGGGCCGCCAGCTCCGGGCTGAGGCGGGTATCGAGGCCGAGGTCCAGTGAGCCGTCCAGGCCGATGCTGCCCTTCGGGTAGAGGCGGATTTGGGAGCTGTTGATGCTGCCGTTCAGTTGCACCCGGCCGTTCTTAATGCGCAGGTTGCTGTTGAACGCGTCGAACACCAGCTCTTCCAGGTCGGCCAGGTTCAGCACACCAGCCAGACCCTTGACCAGACCGGGACTGACCAGTCGACCGTTGCTGATGTTCAGGTCACCGTCACCATTGAGCTGTTTGCTGACCACCTGCCATTCGGTGCCGCGGCCTTTGATGGCGAGTGCCATGTCCAGCTGCCCGAACAAGGTGCCGGCCGCTTTTGGCGCAAAGGCGCTGACCAGCGGATCGGCCTGGATCGCCTTCAGATCGAGGTCGGCAGTATAGACCAGACCCTTCTTCCCAAGGTCGACCCGGGCGGTGTTATGGAACGCACCTTCGGCCACCTGACCATCCATGCGGCTGACGGTCAGGACATTGTCACGCAGTTGATAGCTGGCCACAAAATCGTCAATCCTCATACCCTTCCAGAGGGTCTCGCCGATGCGAACCTCCCCTTCGGCACGGACCGGAATATCGAAGGGCCCCAACTCGGTTTCTGTCGCGTTCGACTCCGCTGCGGCGGCATCACCGCCAGCGGCAGCAGCCGCGCCACCCTGCAGCAGGGGGTCGAGCAGAAACTTCTTCGAGGTCACGTCAGCGCGCACCACGATCGGCGTACCGAACAGATTGGCCGCCGTCAGGGCGAGGTCAGCGCGGTTTTCGCCAAGCCCCAGTGTCAGCCCTTCGGACTTCAGGCTGCTGCCATCCAGCAGTAAACGGCCATCGAGAGAGGGTCGCTGGCCACCGGCCGAGGCCTGCACCTTGTCGAGAGCCACGGTCGCTTCACGCAGCAGCTCCAACGGCGCATCCACAGACCCGATCAAACTGGCCTTCACCTTCACCTGCCCTGCCGGATCGAGGTCACCTACGGCCGGGCCAAGCAGCCCTGCCGGCAACGCTTGCACGGCATCACGCAGGTCCAGACCGGGGATCTCCAGTTCCAGGTCCACTGCCGGTGCCCCGGTCAAGCTGGTCACCTGTCCCTCCAGATGCAGGGCGATGCCGTTCAGGTCGACATTCAGGCTCCGCAGGTCAAGGCGGTCCTCGTCCAGGTTGACCGCCAGATCGTAATCGACACCGACCTGTGCCTTTTCAAAAGGCGCATCAGGCAGCGCCTCGAGGGTCAGGTCCAGATCGGTCGCGCTCAAGCTGCCCATCACCTTAAGAGCCGACATGCTGCCGTCAAAATTGCTTTCCAGGCTCAGTTTAAGGCCACCCAGGGTGCCGGGTAGCGCTTCCTCGAAATAAGGCTTGAACTGCAGGACCTCCAGGCCGGTCAGGGCCAGTTTGCCTTCAGCCGACACAGGCCTGAGGTGCACCTTGCCATCCAGCTCCAGAGTTGCCCCGTTGAGTTGGCCGTCCAGCTTGACCGGTACAGCACCATCCAGGGTGATCCCGGTTGCCGCAACATTGAACCCGGTGATTTCATGGCGATAAGGCGCCCGATCAGGCTGCAGGTGGTCGAGGAACAGTAACTGTCCCTCTTTGATGCGCACCTCGGTAACCAATAAGTTCAGTGCACTTTCGCCCGAAGGGGTATCAGCCGCCGGCGATGCGTCATCCGCAGAGGTCTCCGCACCAAGCAGGTCGCTGAAATTGAACCGACCGTCAGCAAAACGTTCCACCCGGATGCGCGGCGCCTCGATCCGCACCTCGTCGACCACCACCTGCATCGCCAGCAGCGGCAGCAGCTGATAGCGCAATCGCACCAAGTCGCTCGTCACAAACTGCGCGTCCCCGTCCCGCTCGCTGATCGCCAGATCGTGCAGCTCAATCCCGGAGAAAAGACTGACACTGATCTCGCCCAGGCTGACATCCCGCTGCAACGCCTCTTCCGCCAGCGGCACCACCGTCTCCCGCACCCGCTCTGGTGTGATCAGCACTTTGGCCAACACCACCAGGCCGATGACCAGGACAACAACAACGACGACAACGCCAATTATGATCTTCGGTGCTTTATTCATGGTGACATCCTTCTTGATAAGGCATCTAAAACCTTTATCAGCCGCCGATGCACGCTGATTTTCGCGGATAAATCAGATACAAAAATCGAAGCTTTGGGTTATAAGTCTTTACACCAAAAACAGGGCTTATTGCTTTTGAATTAAGACTTATCGGCGGAAATCAGCGTGCATCCGCGGCCAAAGCTTTTGCCTTAAAATCTCTCAAGCCCCCTCACCCTAACTCTCTCCCACAATCGCCTGCCAGTGTTCCTTCGTGACCGGCATCACCGACAGCCGATTACCTTTTTTGAGCACTCCCATACCGGCGAGGACCGGGTGATGACGCAGGTCGTCACGGGTCAGGGGATGGTCGAGGTGACGGACATATTTAACATCGACCATGAACCAGGTCGGCTTGTCGGGATGCGACTTCGGGTCGAAATGCTTCTCACGCGGGTCGAATGCGGTGTGGTCCGGGTAGCCTTCACGCACCACCTCAGCCACACCGACAATCGCCGGCTCTTTGCAGTTGCTGTGGTAGAAGAGCACGCCGTCACCGACCTTGATTTGGTCACGCAGCATGTTACGCGCCTGGTAGCTGCGCACCCCGTCCCACGGCTCCACGTCTGCAGCTTGCAGATCGTCGATGGAGAAACAGTCAGGTTCCGATTTCATCAGCCAGTAGTTCATGGCAACTCCGAAGTGCGAAAAAACATGAAGTCAAAAGCTGTTGGCCGCGGATGCACGCTGATTTTCGCGGATAAATCAAAAACAAGAAACAAGATTCTTGGGTTTAAAGTCTTTACAACAAAAACAAAAGTTATTCTTTAAGTTTAGATTTATCTGCGAAAATCAGCGTGCATCCGCGGCTAAGGCCTTCAAGTTTTCCGCCTTGCTCTCAGTATATCAAAGTTCCCTCTCATAAACCTCCGCAGCCCGAAATGCCGCACCTTGCCGGTCTTTTTCCGACAGTGACGGTGTCCCCTCCAGCGGCCAGTCAATCGCAAGGTCGGCATCATCCCATGCGATGCAGCGCTCATGCTCGGGCGCATAGTAATCGGTGGCTTTGTAGAGAACCTCGGCCGTGTTGGACAGCACCAGGAAACCGTGAGCGAAGCCTTCCGGAACCCAGAGCTGCTGTTTGTTGTCAGCTGACAGGGTCGCCCCGGTCCACTGGCCGAAGGTGGGTGATGCCTTGCGCAGGTCGACCGCGACATCAAAGATTGCGCCGACGACAACCCGCACCAGTTTGCCCTGCGGTTGGCGAATCTGGTAGTGCAGACCGCGCAGCACGCCCTTCGTCGAGCGGCTGTGGTTATCCTGCACAAAGCTCCGCTCAAGACCGGTTGCTTCCCGCCAGCGCACCTGGTTGAAGCTCTCCATGAAAAAACCGCGTTCGTCACCGAACACTTTCGGCTCGATCAGCAGCACATCGGGAATATCGGTAGAAGCTACACGCATCTCACATCACCTTTATATGAACCGCAAGAAAAGGCTTCATAGTCAAAAACAATAGGACGCTGATTTACGCTGATTTAACATCAAAGACTTTAAATCTTGTTTTTTGTTTTAAAGCCTTTACCCCAAAGCCCTGTTTTTGCTTTTGCTTTTGATTTTGATTGATCAGCGAAAATCAGCGAAAATCAGCGTCCCATGCCTTTGACCTTAAAAATCCTTCAACACAAACTCCAGGTAGCTGCGATAACTCGATTTCGGAGTCTCCGCGATAATCTCCTCAAACCGGGCCGCATCGATAAAACCCTTGCGGTAGGCAATCTCTTCCAGGCAGGCGATCTTCACTCCCTGACGCGCTTCGAGGGTGCCGATAAAATGACTCGCTTCGAGCAGGCTCATGTGGGTGCCGGTGTCGAGCCAGGCGATGCCGCGGCCCAGCTTTTCGACCAGCAGGTCGCCGCTGTCGAGGTAAGCAAGGTTCAGGTCGGTGATCTCCAGTTCGCCGCGCGGTGAAGGCGTCAGGCTCTCGGTGCGACCCACCACTGTGCCATCATAGAGGTAGAGGCCGGGAACGGCATAATTCGACTTCGGGCGGTCCGGTTTCTCCTCGATGCTCAGCACCTTGCCCTGCTTGTCGAACTCGACCACCCCGTAGCGCTCCGGATCGGTCACCGGGTAGCCAAAGACACGGGCACCCCGGTCAAACCCGGCGACGATTTCATCCAGGCCCATCTTGCCGTAGAAAAGGTTGTCACCAAGGATCAGGCAGACCGGCTGACCGCCGATAAACTCCGCACCCACCAGAAACGCCTGGGCGATCCCCTTCGGCTCCGGCTGCACCGCGTAGCTCAGCGTGATGCCGAAGCGACTGCCATCACCGAGCAGCTCCTGAAAGCGCGGCGTATCGTGCGGTGTCGAGATGATCAGGATATCGTCAATCCCCGCCATCATCAGGGTCGACAGCGGGTAATAAATCATCGGCTTGTCGTAGACCGGCTGCAGCTGCTTGCTCGCCACCAGGGTCAGGGGGTAGAGCCGGGTGCCGGCGCCACCGGCGAGGACGATGCCTTTTTTGATACCTGTCATAGGGTGCCCTTTTCTCGAATTTCAAATAAGAACAAATCTTTCTTAGCCGCTGATTTACGCCGATTTTCGCTGATTAAAGCCAAAACCCAAAAGCTTTGTTTTTTTGTTTAAAGGCTTTAAACCCAAAGCATTGAGCATTTGAATTTATTTTTGATTTATCCGCGAAAATCGGCGTAAATCAGCGGCCAACCCTGCCTTTAGCTTTGATTTTAAAATATCTTCCCAAACTCTCCTGCCACTCCGGGATGTCCACACCGGTGGCTTCTCTGTACTTACGTGTATCGAACACCGAATACGCCGGTCGTCTCGCCGGCAGCGGGTAGTCCGCCGTCGTGATCGGTTTGACATTCTGCACCTTGAGCGGCAACCCGGCTTCCCCGGCCTGCTTCACAATCTCCCGGGCGAACTCGTACCAGCTGCACTGGCCCGCATTCGAAAAATGATACGTGCCGTAGACCGCCTTCTGCTTCAGCAATTCAAACACAGCCGCCGTCAGATCGATCGTCAGCGTGGGTGCACCGACTTGATCGGCGACAATCCCCAGCTCTTCTCTTTCACCAGCCAAACGCAGAATCGTTTCAACAAAGTTGTTGCCGTTCGGACCATACAGCCAACTGGTGCGGATGATGAAATATTGCTCCAGTCCGGAGTCCAGAATCGCCTGTTCTCCTGCCAGCTTGGAGCGTCCGTAAGCCGAGATCGGCCCGGTCGCGTCCCCTTCAGCATAAGGTGTCCGCTTGCTGCCATCGAATACATAATCGGTCGAGATGTGGACCAGCGTCGCCCCAAGCTGTTTGGCAGCTACGGCCAGGTGACCAACCCCATCGCCATTGACTCTGGTGGCCAGCCCCTCCTCACTCTCGCAGCCATCGACATTCGTATAGGCCGCACAGTTGATGATCGCCGTAGGGCGGGCCTCAGTCAGAACCTGCAGGGTCTGCTCCCGGTTGGTCAGGTCGAACTCCGGCAGGTCGAGAGGGAGGATTGACCAGGCGTCGCCGGCAGCTTGCTTGACGGCCGAGGCGAGCATGCCGTTGCTGCCGATCAGGGCTAAAGTGTTGTGACGAGTCAAAATCAGGCTCCGAATCTCTTCAATTTCAGCATCCCCCCACCCTAGCCCTCTCCTTTAGGCCCTGTGGGTCCGCCAGGGGAGAGGGGACTTTTCACTCTCGCCTACCTCTCCATTCTAAGAGAGGGGATTCCTTTCACTCTTACTATATTTTCACTCCCTCTCCCTTGACGGGAGAGGGTTGGGGTGAGGGTGACTTCTTCTCCATAATTCTACGCCCCATACTGCTTCTCATAATACTCACGGTAGGATCCGTCCAGCACACTCGCAACCCATTCCGTATTCCCCAGGTACCACTCCACCGTCTTGACAATCCCCTCCTCAAACGTCACCGCCGGCTCCCAACCCAACTCATCCTTAACCTTGCTGGCATCAATCGCATAGCGTCGGTCATGCCCGGGTCGATCCTTGACGAAGGTAATCAGACTCCGCCGCGCTTCACCGGACGACAACACACCAACCTTCTCATCCAGAATGTCGCAGATCGTCTGCACGATCTCGATATTCTGCTTCTCATTGTTGCCGCCAATATTGTAGGTCTCCCCCACCTGCCCTTTTTGCAACACCTCAAGGATCGCCGCACAATGATCTTCCACATACAACCAGTCACGCACATTCTTGCCGTCGCCGTAGACCGGCAGCGACTTACCGTTCAAAGCGTTGTTGACGATCAGCGGGATCAGCTTCTCGGGGAACTGGTAAGGCCCGTAGTTATTCGAGCAGTTAGTGACCAACACCGGCAGGCCGTAGGTGTGATGATAGGCGCTGACCAGATGGTCGGAAGAAGCCTTGCTGGCCGAATAAGGTGAACGAGGATCGTAGGGAGTGGTTTCAGTGAACAAACCGGTCTCACCCAGTGAACCATAAACTTCATCGGTAGACACATGCAGGAAACGCTGCCTTAAAACTCCCTCTCCCCTGGCGGACCCACAGGGCCTAAAGGAGGAGGGTTGGGGTGAGGGGGAAGACTTATCCACCTCCCACGCCTTACGTGCCGCCTCCAGCAGCGTAAAAGTCCCAATCACATTGGTCTGAACAAACTCCGCCGGACCATCGATGCTGCGGTCGACATGGGATTCCGCCGCGAAGTGAATCACCGTATCTACCTGCTCCTCAACAAACAAACCGCTGACCAGCTCCGCATCACAGATATCACCCTGCACAAACCGGTAGCGTGCATCCTCAGCGATGCCTGCCAGATTGGCGAGGTTACCGGCGTAGGTCAGTTTATCGAGGTTGACGATCCGGCATTCCGGCAAGGCTTGCAGGGCCTGACGAACAAAATTGGCACCGATAAACCCGGCCCCGCCGGTCACGAGGATGTTCTGCATCGATTCGCTCCGAAGTCTCAGTCAAAGCAGTCGGTATAAGCCGCTGATACCTTTGATTACCCAGTTGACGTAATTTGCGGGTAAGTATAGCAAATGATGGAGAATTCAGGGGGAAGAAATGGTAATCCCTCTCCACTGGACGACCCACAGGGCCTAAAGGAGAGAGGGAGTAAAGGAGGATAAACACGTTCCCTCGCCTCTGGAGTACCCGCAGAGCCTAAGGGAGTGGGTCAGGGTCAGGAGTGTCTGGCGTTGAATTAAAAATGGAGCCTGTGTGATTTTTTAATTTTCTTCATCTGTGCTTGGTCGACATCTGTTTCTTTTGCAAAGTCTTCCCAGCGGGAGACGACCTCGACGATTTCACTCACAATTCGCTTACAAATAAGGGGAGAATCCCTTTTGCAATTCACTTCGTCCAAAAAAAGGCCGTCCATCGAACGACCTGTTTCTTTTTATCATTTTCCACTGAGGGATTCCACGCTAATTGAATACTTCAAAAACTCGCTGGCCCTCCCCTTTAATTCGAATTTTCGATGCTTTTCCAGTAACCCAGCCAAGAATCCCAGCGCATACACATGGAAACCCCGACTGCATTAGCCAGGGTTTCCATATGCTAGAGAGGGGGTAGCGAAACACACAAGCTTTGGGCTACGGTCTGGCTGGGCAGCACCCCGCCATAAAATTTGTCCCTGAAAGCCGCTTCAGGCGTCCTGCTCATCGGCAGGCTTGCTCACCACGCTTTACCCGGGATGTCTGAATGTTCGTGTTATCGACGCTGCCAGTCCGGATACCGCGTTACCACGTTGTGTGTTTCTGTCCATTAATAGTGCCAGCCGCATGCCAAAACCGAAAAACGGGTCAAATCTCCAGCATCAAGACTGCAAAACCCCATTATTCCAGATGCTTATGCAACCAGAAATCCTCACCTCGAAGAATGGCGGTCCAGCAGCAATGTGCCAAAAGCAATGCGTGACACACTTTCTCTTCAGAGAATGACACACTATGCTAAAAGCTATATCCCCAGAAAACCCTTTTCGCTTTTTGACCCGGTTGTACTCCTGGGCCAAGAAACCTGGAATACATTAATAACGGTGTACACGCAGCAGATACCCCTTCTCATAGCAATAACTTGAACGGATCCGACCCGGCATTAGCAAGGGAGGATATCGAATCACACAAGCTTCCCCTAGCATCAAGCGATAACACTAAATTATCGCGCAGAAACTTAGAAGCCCAAAAGGATCTTTTGGGTCTAGTGTTGAAAAAGCGTGTCTCAGATGTCCCTAGGTAATCCGAGGAAGACTTGCAACAGGACATATAATAATCGCTTCTAGCAAACGAAGAAATTTACTAAATGTCGTGACTTATAAGACCGTTAAATGTTTGCTGTTGAAACCTCCTTAATAAAAAACTTTTTCTGCAACCAGAAAGCGACATGGACCAAGCCAATCAACGCAGGGACTTCGACCAACGGACCAATAACAGCGGTAAACGCAACAGCCGAATCAAGCCCGAAGACCGCAACGGATACGGCAATTGCTAACTCAAAATTGTTGCCGGAGGCAGTGAAGGCTACCGTAGTTGTTTTGGAATAATCAGCGCCTACCTTGACTCCCATCCAAAAGCTAACCAAAAACATTATGACAAAGTAAATCATCAAAGGGATGGCAATGCGTATTACGTCTAGTGGGATAGAAACGATGAGTTCTCCCTTGAGGCTAAACATAACAACGATGGTAAAAAGCAACGCCACCAAGGTGATTGGACTGATTTTGGGAATGAACTTCTTCTCGTACCAGTCACGACCATGGCTCTTCAACAAGACAAATCGTGTGATCATACCAGCGACAAAAGGGATGCCGAGGTAGATTGCGACACTTTCGGCGATCTGGGTGATATTGACTTCCACAACGGCACCAGCCAGACCAAACAGCGGCGGAAGTACCGTTACGAAGAACCATGCATAGATCGAATAGAAGAACACCTGGAAGATTGAGTTGAAAGCTACTAGACCGGCGCAATAATCTGTATTACCTTTTGCTAGCTCATTCCAAACGATAACCATAGCAATGCAACGAGCAAGACCAATCATGATCAAACCGACCATATATTCGGGATAGTCATGCAGAAAAACAATGGCGAGGATAAACATCAATACCGGACCGATCACCCAGTTTTGAACCAACGAGATGCCTAGAATCTTCTTGTTCTGAAAGACCTCTCCCAACTCCTCGTAGCGAACCTTGGCCAATGGCGGGTACATCATAAGAATTAGGCCGATCGCGATTGGAATGTTGGTGGTGCCCACCGAGAAGGCATTAACAAAACCTTTGATACTGGGGGTGAACCAACCCACACCAACACCTATGAACATGGCAAGAAATATCCATAGCGTTAGATAGCGGTCCAGAAATGAAAGTCTCTTGGTCAGTCCGTGCTCCATAACAACCTCATTGTAGAAACAATTTAATGCCTTTTAACAACCTACCCCATAAAGTTTCGTAGTCAAATCCTCGCAAATATTGATTGTTCTGCAAAGGTTTAATCATTAGAAAGGCCACCCGTCTCCAGGTGGCCATATTCGTTTAGATTAATGATCCACTCAAATGTCTCTATCAATAAGAGGCCGTTT
>JAQYVZ010000007.1 GCA_030145205.1 Desulfuromonadales bacterium
AGGAACGCTTTCGGGCGGGTTGGGATGTTCTTGTGAACGACCGTCTCTCCGGAAGCATCGAGGATACAGACATACATGGCATCGGCATGCAGGTCGATACCGCAATAAAAATCGTGCTGTTTCGTGTAAAATCTCATGGTGCAGTCTCCTTTCTTTGAGGTTTTCCGATTCTCAAAGGATACCGGATGGTCCGGTATCTGGGAGGGGGCCTGCACTAGTATCAAACTAATCAACGCGGACGGGAAATACGTCTGTGCAAAATTGAAAAACAAACTCTAAAATTGCGGTTGTGGCCGAAATGTCGCTTCGCCGCTGCTCAGGTCAAAACCGTTAGCTGCAGCTGACATTTTGAGGCAACAATGGGCAAATTGGTTAAATTTCCAGATGATATTTTCTTCCTTGGCTGCACAGAAATTCCTTTACTGGTTAAGCTGGAAGATGTCCACGTTCCCTTGCTTGACACTACAGCCATTCACGCTGAAGCAGCACTGCAACATTCGACCGGTCGAACATAAGCAGGCCGGACACAACCCCACGACCTAACCATTGCCTCAACTCGCCGGACCCGTGGCAATAATTCGCAACCCATCCATTAAACACTTCAGCTACGGACAGAGCAGATGTTTTTCGTCGACAAGCCTTATCTATCAGACTTCTTCAAAAACACACTTAAAGAAAACGCCATTCCGGTCGTTGCCACAGAGAGTGCGCAAACGTTGGGCCTCCCTCCGGGAACGCACCTCATCAGTGAAGAGGAGGCCATCGAGATGGCCCGTAGCAACGCGGACCTGGCCATCTACACGACCTCTGAAAATGCCATCGGCTGGATCGCTCGGCATTTGCCGTTCAGCTCTCTTCCCGAAAAAATCGAACTCTTTAAAGACAAGTCGAAATTTCGAACGCTTATCAAGCCGCTCTTCCCCGATTTTTATTTTCGAGAGGTTCGCGCAGAAGAGTTGCAGAACCTCTTCTTCAACGACATCCCGTTGCCGTTCATCATCAAACCAACGGTAGGTTTTTTCAGCATGGGCGTTTACAAGGTCACCAGCCACCAGGGATGGCTTGAGGTTGTCGAAGCGATCCAGATCGAGATGGAGCAGATCAAGGATCTCTACCCGACAGAGGTTCTGGATGCTGGGTCATTTATCATTGAACAGTGTATTGATGGCGAAGAGTTCGCGGTTGATGCCTATTACGATGCGACAGGCGAACCAGTGATTGTCGGTATCCATAAGCACGCATTCTCTTCCGAAAACGACGTCAGTGACCGGGTTTATCTATCGTCAAAAGAGATCATCGCAAACAACCTTGAGGACTTTACTGCATTCGCCAGAGAGCTTGGCCGTTTGGCCGGGGTGAAGAACTTTCCTGTCCATATTGAACTCAGACGGGAAACCGATGGCCGCCTGTTGCCGATCGAAGTTAACCCGATGCGTTTTGGCGGCTGGTGCTCTACAGCGGACATGACCAGCTTGGCCTATGGTTTCAACCCCTACCTGTGTTACTACACCCAAACCAAACCGGACTGGCCCGAGATCCTCAAAGGGAAAGACGATAAACTGTATAGCATCGTCGTGCTGGACAACTCGTCCGGCGTCTCTGGAGAAAAGATCACTTCCTTCGACTATCAGAAACTTCTCGCCGATTTCGAAAAACCGCTTGAGTTGAGGAAAATCGATTACAAGACATATCCCGTGTTCGCTTTTTTGTTTACAGAAACCAGAAAAGACAATTTCGCGGAACTTGAACATATTCTCGATTCAGATTTACGAGAGTATGTCTCTGTTCGATAGTCACGCATTGAAAGGATTCGTCATGAATGCAAAGACAAAGATTGGCATCATCATCTGTGATCGCTATCGCCGCTGTGCCGGTGGAAAATGTTTTCGGGCGATGAAGAACAAGGCCGGAGCTTTCAGCGTCTACACCGACACCGAGCTCGAGCTGGTGGGCTACACAAGCTGTGATGGCTGCCCAGGCGGCAACATCGAATATGCCGGTGAAGAGATGGTCAAGAATGGCGCAGAAGTCATTCATCTGGCGACTGGTCTGGTGGTCGGCTATCCGCCTTGCCCCCATATCGAATCTTTCCACGCCTTCATTGAGGCACGCTTCAACGTCAAGGTTGTGGTCGGGACCCACCCGATCCCTCAAAAGTACCTGGACACGCACACAACTCTCGGAACCTGGTCGGACACCAAATGGGAACCACTGGTCGCGCCGACAATGAGCGATGCAGCAGCACGGCTGGATTATAACTGAGAGCAGAAGCTTGGCAGGAGAAATGACTGTTTCGCAACGAGAACCAAAAGGCAACACCTTGATCCATTCGGATCATGGTGTACAGTACAGGGGCAATGAATACCAGGAAACACTCAGGAACTGCGATATCGATTGCAGTATGAGCCGCAAGGGGAATTGCTGAGACAATGCAGTGATGAAATCATTCTTCAGCCGTCTGAAAGTGGAACTGATTTACGCTGAGGATTACAAGACCGTCGATGAAGTAAGGTCCGGGGTGTTTGAGTCTATCGAAATGTTCTATAAACGGATGCGGCGTCATTACTCGCTTGATTATGTCAGCCCGCATAAGTTTGAACAGCAGCTTGCTTAATTAAACGTGTCCACGATTCGTGGGTCAGGCCAGCGTTTTATGATGGAGGCAAAATGAAAGATATAGAGTCTGAGAAAAAAATAGCTGTTTTGATTGATGCCGAGAATGCACAATATTCCGTATTGGGAGCTGTCTTGTCAGAGTTGTCCAAGCATGGACACATCATTACAAAAAGAGCTTATGGCGATTGGAGCAGCAATCATCTTAAAAATTGGAAGCAGCCTTTAAATGAACTGGCTATTAATCCAGTTCAACAATTCTCCTACACTCAGGGAAAAAATTCTTCTGATGCAGCAATGATAATAGATGCCATGGATCTATTGTATTCTGGAAAATTTGATTCATTTGCACTTGTCTCAAGTGATAGTGATTTCACAAAACTAGCTTCCAGACTGAAAGAATCTCAGATTTACGTTTTTGGCGTTGGCGAGAAAAAAACCCCTACTGCCTTCAGAAACGCCTGTGACGATTTTATCTCTACAGAGGTCATTAAACCCCCTGATTCAGACAAGCAAGATTCACCGAATGGAACGAGTGCAAGCAAAGGTCAGAAAAAAACAAAGAATGACCTAAGGGGCGATACAAAGCTTGTCAATATTTTAAGAAATGCGATTAGTGAATATGAAAATGACGATGGCTGGGCTCATCTCGCAAGCTGTGGTCAACTTATTAAAAAGCAATTTCCAGACTTCGACCCAAGGAATTATGGCTATCGAACACTTACTTTATTGATAGAGGAAACTGACTTGTTTGAAATTGAACGGCGTCAATCTGGCAGCGGAACTGTTCACGATATTTACGTAAGAGATAAAAGAAAATGACGCATAACCGGCCAATCAACCGGACGGAAAATACGTCTGCGCGACATTGAAAAGCAAAACCTAAATTGCGGTTGGGCATGCAAGTTTGCGTCGTCACCGCTTATCACTACCGTTATATGGATGTAAACTATGGATATTTTTTTAGAAGCAGCAATAGCAGAGGCGAGAAAAGGGATGGCTGCTGGCGGTATCCCTATCGGATCGGTATTAGTTATTGATGGTCAAATCGTTGGGCGTGGTCACAACCAGCGCGTACAAAAAGGGAGCGCTGTATTGCACGCAGAGATGGACTGCTTAGAAAATGCGGGACGAATTAAAGCCTCAGATTATCGTCGAGCAACCCTGTACTCGACGTTATCCCCCTGCGATATGTGTAGCGGTGCAGTGCTGCTCTATGGAATCCCCAAGGTCGTTATAGGAGAAAATCGTACCTTTCGCGGGCCGGAGGATTATGTAAGGTCTCGAGGTGTAGAAGTTGTCGTTATCGATAGCCAGGAATGTTATGAGATTATGGAAACATTCATTGTATGCAATCCGAATTTGTGGAATGAAGACATTGGCGTGTAGAATTCCACATGACAATGTGCTCAAGACAGACTGAAATTACGCGACTGCTCCCCGAAAATAATTGTTTATGTCGATTCGGGAGACCGCAGCCCGCTTAGCTAGACCGTTAGGTAAAACAGGAGGGACATCATGGATTTTGAGTTTCAAGAGGAGTCCACACCGCCACAACACTCCAATTTTGTAAATGTCCTTGCATGGATCTTTATTATCCTTGGTGGTTTTGCAACATTTATGAGTATTCTGCAAAATATTATGATCCAAACGATGTTCCCGAAAGAGCAGATGGATCAAGCAATCCAGCAGGCAGAAAAAACAGACCAGATACCTGCTTTCGCTAACTATATGTTTAACCACTTTGACCTCTTCTTCCTGTTTTTTCTCGTCGTATCAGCAACCAGCTTGATTGCTGCGATAGCTCTGCTAAAGAGAAAGAATTGGGCCAGAATTACCTTTATTGTTTTAATGGCTCTGGGAATTTGCTGGAATGTCGGTGGGCTGGTTTTACAGTTCACCATGTTTGGCAGTATGCCTGAAATGGCCAGCAAAGGCGCACCTCCCGAATTTGAAAGAATGATGCTCATTATGAAAATCGCGAGTGTAATAATGGTTGTAGCTATCTCCTCTCTGTTTGGCTGGGTCATTAAGAAACTTACTTCAGCGCCGATAAAAGCTGAATTTGTCTAACCACGTCCACGAGACCGGACCGGTGTACGCCACGGCTCAGGTCTAAACCGTTATGTGCGAAAATGAAACCCGATAAACACCTCATCTTCCCCATTGTTTTAGCTTTACTGCTACTTTTAACAAGTTGTGGGGGAGTAGAGGAAACTCGCATTGCTGACTGCGTTGATCAAGCAAGTATTTACTCGACAGAAGACTTGCAATTCTACGCCGTCAGCGACAATAGTCGTAACAAGTCATATGCTTCACTTGATATTCCCGACGACGAATTCTATTTGTGCTTCAATGACAAAAAAAGCAACATCACGGATCAATGCGCTGATTATGATTATTTAGGATTCAATGCAAAGAAGTTGACAGCAGGCACGAAAATCAGCTTTGACGGTTACGTAGTAAAAACTGTCAAATGGGGCATTACAACCATAGACTCAGGCCCTTCCCCAACGACGTGGTTAAGAGCCAAACTTGATTCTGGGGAGATTATTTGGGTTTCTGGTCACGAGCTAATGTGGTTTTTCGAGAGAAACCGGGATATCACGCCAACAAACAAAAAAGCTTACGAGCAACTTCGGATAGAAGAAAGACTCCCGTCGCCAATTCAATATAACGCGCAAAACAGACCAACCGAGGAGTCAATGGAAAAAAACTATCGAGAACAATCCAGAATCGAAAACTGGGACTGTTCTATAAGATAACCAACCGTTCGAGTAATGACGAGTGACGCGGGTGGGGGATTCGCGCAGGCAGGAGACATCACTGCCCTGAGTGCACCCGCCACCCAATTCAGAACCGCGATACGGCAAGACCAATGATCAAGCTTTTCACTCCTGAAAATGATGTGCAGACTGCAATGCTCAAAGGAATATTTGAGTCAGAGGGGATACATTTCTTCATTCATAACGACAATTTCGGGTCAATGAGGCCCGGAATCCGCATTGCGCTTTTCAACAAGAAAACCATCATGGTTCACGAGCAAGATTTTGAAAGAGCGCAAGAGCTTTTAAGGAACTTCCTCAGCAATCTCGAAGAAACCGAACCGGAACAAGAAACGGGATCATCGGACTACTCATTCCTGGATAAATGCCGACTGGTAATTGAGGCGTTACTGTTCGGGTGGATCATGCCGGGGAAACGGTGGCGGAACAAATAGCAATATAACCAATAGCCGAAAATCGACGCGTGAAACTTCGGTGGTTCACGTAGACAAACTACACGCTGGGCGGTAACTGCTACGCGTCTCATCTCAAAACCGTCAGCGACCCAAAAACACCAGCGGTATCGGGGCCCAAAATGCATAAAAAAATAGGGATTATCGGAGGCCTAAGCCCTGAGTCAACGGCAAGTTACTACCTTCATATCACTCGTTCTTTCGTGGAAAAATTTGGTAATTACAGTTACCCAGAGATTATTATCTACAGTGTAAATCTCGAAAACTACCATCTGTGGCGTGCAGCAAACCGGTGGGACCTCATCACAAATGACCTGATACGTGTTGCGAAAAACCTTAAAACTGCTGGGGCTGATTTTGGGTTGATCGCAACCAATACAATGCACAAGGTATTTGACGACGTCCAACGGTCTATTGATCTCCCATTGATCCATTTAATTGATGCAACAGTCGACACAATAAGAACGAAAAACATCTCTACGGTTGGCCTGCTTGGCACCAAATATACAATGACAGACGGTTTCTACACCGACAGACTCAACAGAAACAATTTGTCCACAGTTGTCCCGTCAATTGATGATCAAGAAATCATCCACAGGATCATTGTTGAAGAACTTGTGAGAGGGAAGCTTTCAGAAAGCTCTAAGCAGCACTACTTATCAATAATCGAAAAAATGAAAAGGAATGGGGCAGAAGGGATAATTCTCGGGTGTACCGAAATCCCACTGCTCATAAATCAAGAGGATTGCGATATCCCTGTCTTTGATACCGCCGTCATACATGCTGAAGCCGCTTTAAAAGCAGTCCTGAGTGACGAGGCATAAAGTCCAGATAAACATGTAATCAACACGGGCGAGATATGCTTCTGCTTTGAACAGAAAGAATTCGGAGGGTCGAGAGGAGTTTGTCGCCGGCTACCATAAACTGCTAGAAAAATCATGACTTTTCTTATAAATTCTTAAAGGCTCACACAGCGATGGCATGCAGCGCATCTATAATCGGTAGAATTCTGAAGAAGAAACAAGACAAATGAAAATTTCAGACTGGCTGGATAAAAAAGTCGCCGAGCAGGCAGATGTCTCTCACATTGAGCTCCCGATAGAGCTTTCTTACGATGAAGGCCCGGATGAAACGGTTTTCTTCAAAGAGATCAAGCCTTGCGGAATTCTTTGTGATGAAAACCATCCCTTTGCGACTGTCGAACGCTATGGACACTGGTATTACAGCCGAGGTCAAGACAAGCAAGCAGGCATCCATTCACCAAACATGAAATGGAGCCTGTTCACAAAGGATAAAAAGCTTGCTCTCAAAACAGCCAAAGAACACATAGAATAACGACCCTGACAAACCAACCAGGCAGACAGGGTGACACAAGGGGTTTTCAGAAACGGCTCGACATATCCGATTTTTTCGCCGCAACCAGCATTTCACCAACGGTTTAGCGCCAAAGAGGAGCTTCAAATGTCCGAGTATCCTTCAGGTTACAGCTCTCACACTTCTCCTGCGTCGCCCTTCAATTTCACTGCGCCTGTCAACCGTGAAACATCATCACCTGATCATTCGCAGGCGAATCTTGCAAAATGGACGTATCTGAAATTCACTGAGTGCGTTTTTCACTTCGAGAACAGCCTGGATGATGACCATGAGGTTGGCGCACGGCTGACCTCCTTTGCGTCAGAGGTCATCTTTTATCTCCAGGATGTCGGCTATTATGATCCCCACATGATCACCTTCTCCGGAGAGTCCAAAGACGGCAAGAAGCTGCAGCTGGTTCAACATGTGTCGCAATTGAGTGTTTGTCTGGTTGCTCTGGAAAGGCGCTGCGAGGAGCCGGTCAGGATAGGGTTTGAACTTAAGCGCGCCGCAGAGGCCACAGGCTGACCAACGCCTTGGCTAAGGGGAAGATCCGTCGCCAGTCGCCCCTGAAATGCCCCCAGATTTCTGCCCGGCCCATCTGGAAAAAAACTTACAAAAAAGGTATCTTGTCTATTCGACAAAACTCGGGCATACAAAACCAGCAACAATTCACTGCATCCGCAGATATTAACGAAGAGAAGGAGAGGGACTGACACCATGAAAGCCGTAAAAATCACTGAAGGAATTTTCTGCCTGCCGGTCAACCTGGAGAGCTACCAGCTGTTCGAGGGGATGTGGCCCATGCCGAATGGCATTTCGCTCAATTCTTATATCGTCAAGGGCGAGAAAACTGCGCTGATTGACCTGATCGAAGACGTTGAAGGCAAGCCGGCCGACTTTCTGGCAGAGCTGCAGTCAATCTCGACCCAGATCGCCGACATCGACTACCTGGTCCTCAACCACATGGAACCGGACCACACCAGCTGGCTGCCGGCCTTCCACGCACAGAACCCTGGCCTGGCGATCTACACCACAGCCAAGTCCGCCAACCTGCTCAAATCTTTCTACGACATCGAGCAGAACGTCCATGTGGTCAAGGATGGCGATTCTCTCGACTTGGGCGGCGGCAAGGTCCTGCGCTTCTTCGAGACCCCCAACATTCACTGGCCGGAAACCATGATGACCTTCGAGGAGAGCAGCGGCACCCTCTTCTCCTGCGACGCCTTTGGCTCCTACGGCACCCTGAACGGCATCTACTTCGACGACCAGCTCTCCACCGAGCAGCATGACTTCTTCCACAACGAGGCGCTGCGCTACTACGCCAACATCGTGTCGAGCTTTTCGACCTTTGTCACCCGCGGCATCAAGCACCTGGCCGGCCTCGACATCAAGGCGATCGCCCCGTCACACGGCATCATCTGGCGGGAGAATCCCGGGGCGATCATCAAATCATATGAGCGTCTGGCCAGTTATATGGTCGGCCCGGCAGAACCGGAAGTCACGGTGATCTGGTCGAGCATGTATGGCAACACGGAACGCCTGGTCAACAGCATCGTCCAGGGTGTGCGCAGTGAAGGCATTCCAGTGCACGTTCACCGAGTCCCGGACGAGCATGTCGGCGCGATTTTGGCCTCCGCCTGGAAGTCGACCGGCCTGGTGCTCGGCATGCCGACCTACGAGTACGAAATGTTCCCGCCGATGGCCTGGACCCTCGACATGTTCCGACGCAAGAAGATCCTCAACAAGAAAGTCCTGCGCTTCGGCTCTAAAGGCTGGTCGGGCGGCGCCCAAAAGGAATTGACCGCGATTACGGAAAAGCTGAAGTGGGAATTCCTTGAGCCGATCGAGTGGTTCGGTGCGCCGACCGAGAAGGAATTGCAGCTGGCGCTGGAGAGCGGTAAAGCACTGGCGCGACAGGTCAAGGAAGCCTGCGCGGGCTAGTCCGACTCCGCGGACAAAAACAGACAGGGCCGGGTGCGACAATCGTCACACCCGGCCCGTTTATTTTGATGCACCAGAGCGGCTCAGGAAAGGTTTTGAAGCAAAACGCCCGTCCCGTAGCCCATCAAAGCCGCCGACCCCCAAAAGAAAGCTGTTAACACAACACACACCAGCGCGTGTTTTTTCCGACCGACCCGCAATGCCAGCACGGAGAGGATCAGGCACAAAAGTCCAAGAGGGATAAACAGCAGCAAAAACATGAGGGGAAACCATTTCAGGGTTGAAACTTTAATTCGAACGTCTTCTTACCATTAATTCCAGACGGATGCAATTCCGCCTTGGAACGTCGGTTACCCCTCGACTCGGCCCCGCCCCTTCTTCTTCTCTGCCCGCTGCCGTTTCTTCGTGAGGCGCCGTTCGACTGACCCCCTGCTCGGACGGGTGGAAATCCGCGGCCGCTTTTTACATTTGCGAGCCGCCAGCTTCTCTTCAAGCCGAAGCATGGCACGCTGCAGATTCTGATGGCGGGAGCGCGATTCAGTGGCTGTCACCACCACGCCGGTCGGCAGATGCGTGATACGCACCCCGGTTTCGCTGGTGTTGCGATGCTGCCCACCAGGACCTGAGCCCCGGAAGTAATCGATTCTGATATCCTGCTCTCGCCAGTTCATGATCTTTTGATTTTGAAAAAATGCCGCAAGTTGTGTTAGAACCTACAGGGAATACTCCTCGCTGTCAAAAACGGAGGTCTTATGCAGCATTTCGCCCTGACCATCATCGGCCGGGACCGGACCGGTATCGTCTCGCAGGTCACAGAAATCCTTTATGAGCTTGGCTGCAACATCGCCGACTCAAGTTGTTCGATTCTTGGCGGCCAGTTTGCCATGATCCTGATCCTGGACCACCCCGAGTACGTGGACCGCGACAGCTTCGGCGACGCTTTTCTGCCGCTCGAAGAGAGCGGCCTTTCGGTTTTCCTGCGGGTTTTGAAACCGGGTGGCGAGATTCGTCCGGAGATCGAAGGTGAGATCTGCATGATCTCGGTGTACGGCTCCGACAAGCCGGGCATCGTTTACCGGGTTGCGCAGGTCCTGGGCGAGAATCAGGTCAACATCACCGACCTGAATACCAAGCTGGTCGGCAGCGCCGACAACCCCGTCTATGTCCTGATGCTTGAAGCCGTCCTACCGGAGAACATGACCGAACAGGATATTGACACCTGGGTGGCCCCGCTGCGTGACGAGTTGCAGGTTGACATCACGGTCCGAACCATCCACACTGCGGAACTCTGATCATGCCAGTATGCCCCATTATTCTCTATCCGGACCCCGTTCTGAAACAGGCGACCGAACCGATTGGTGCGCTCGACAGCGAGGTCGATGCACTGATTCAGGACCTGGTTGACACCATGTACGATGCCGGCCACTCGGTTGGTGTCGCCGCGCCGCAGATCGGTGTGTCGCGCCGCGCCGTGGTGGTCGATGTCTCCCACAGCAAGCTGGGAAAAGACAACAACCATGGCCTGCTGACCATGATCAATCCCCGCGTCATCGAAAAGTCAGGCAGCAAGACGATGCGCGAAGGCTGCATGAGCGTACCGGACTACACCGGCAACGTCACCCGAGCCGAAACGATCGTGGTCGAGTTTACCGACCGGGCCGGCCGGTCCCGGGTCATCGAGTGCAGCGGCTTTGAAGCGGTGGCGATTCAGCATGAGATTGACCATCTGGACGGCATGCTGTTCCTTGACCGCGTCTCCAGCCTGAAAACCGACCTCTTCCGGCGCAAAAATAGCTGACATGGAGACCCGCATCATCCGCAGCCGCCGACGTACTAAAACCATCCAAGCCCGCGAAGTGGACGGCGTGTTTGAAGTACGCGCGCCGGCGGCGATGTCTGACGCCGAGCTCGAACCGGTCGTGCTGCGCCTCCGCCAGAAGCTTGAGCGCCGCAAAAGCCGCCAAAATCTGGACAATGCCGATCTCGAACGTCGCGCTGCGGAGTTGAACCACCGCTACTTCGAAGGTCGCCTGACCTGGCAGTCGATCTGCTGGTCCAGCCGCCAGAATCGTCGGCACGGAAGCTGTTCTCCGGCACAAGGCTCCATCCGCATCTCACACAATCTTGTCAAAGTGCCACACTTTGTCCTCGACTACGTGCTCGTCCATGAGCTGGCTCACCTGCTTGAACCGAATCATGGCCGCGCCTTCTGGGCGCTGGTTAACCGCTACCCGAAGACAGAGCGCGCTCGTGGGTATCTGATGGCGTTGGATGAAAGGGCCGGGGACTGTCCCTGATTTCAGGAACGGTTCCCCCTCACCCCAACCCTCTCCGCCAGAGGAGAGGGAGTATCCCGGCAGGGTACCTTTCCCGGTTTAGGGAACGCGTCTCGCTCATGCTATAATGTCTCCTTGCGACGAAAGCCCTCAACAGCTAAAGAGCCATGAAAGCAACCACCATGACCCTTTTGAAAATCATCCTGAAGAACGAAGTTTTTCCGGCGCTCGGTTGCACAGAACCGACCGCGGTGGCCTACGCCGCCAGCATCGCCGCCGAGAAACTGGACGGCCCTGTCGAAGAATTGCGCATTACCGTCGACCCGGGTGTTTTCAAAAACGGTATGGCTGTCACCGTACCGAACACGGGTGGCGAACATGGCAACCTGATTGCCGGTGTAATCGGCGCCCTTATCGGCCAACCGGAACGCCGGATGAAAATTCTTGAGGGAGCAACCCCGGACATCATCGCCCGGGCCAAAACCTTGATTACGACGGGACACGCCTCGGTCGAGTGCGACAGCACGCAACTCGGTCTGCGCATTGACGTCACCGTCCGCAACAGCCAGGAAGCGGTCCGCGCCGTGATGCAGCAGAATCACACCAACCTGGTCCTGCTGGAGAAAAACGGAGAGACTCTGTTCTCCAAGCAGGAGGAGGACCCGACCCGCCTGCCGGACTACAAGGACGCCCTGCGTGAGATGAGCATCGCCGAACTGGTGGATGCCGCCGAGCAGATGGATGCCGAGGATGAAGCCTATATCCGTGAGGGTCTCGCGATGAACCAGAAAATCGCGGCGGAGGGTTTGCAGCTGCACAAGGTCGGCTACTACCTGGCCGACCTCAAGCAGAAAAAGTTTCTGCAGGATGATGTCTGCTCCTCCAGCAAGATCATGACCGCAGCAGCAGCCGACGGCCGCATGGGCGGCTTGAGCTTCCCGGTGATGTCAAGTGGCGGCAGCGGCAACCAGGGGATCGTGGCGATTCTGGTTCCCTACAACGTCGGCAAGTGGTTCGAGATCGACGAACCGACCATCATGCGCAGCATCGCCCTCTCCCACCTGATCAACAGCTACATCAAGTGCTACACCGGCAGCCTGTCACCGATCTGCGGCTGTGCCATCGCCGCCGGGGTCGGCGCGGCGGCGGCGATCGTCTACCAGCAGGAAGGCAAGGATATGGCCAAGATCGCCCTGGCGATCAACAACCTGATCAGCGACCTGGGCGGCATGCTCTGTGACGGCGCCAAGGGCGGCTGCTCACTCAAGGTGGCCAGCTCCACCGACTCCGCGATCCGCTCCGCCTACATGGCCCTCAACGACCACGGTATCACCTCGGTGGAGGGGTTCGTCGGCAAGACCCCCGAGGAGACCATTCAGAACCTGAGCCGGATCAGCGACATTGGCATGTCGAAGGTCGATGAGACCATGATCAAGATCATGATGGACAAAGGGAAATAAAACGGGGAGCGGCTTCAGGCAGAGACCCTGGCAAACCGCTGGACAATCTCGGGCTGCTGCGTCCCCTCTTTCAGGTGAGCGATAAAACTTTTTTCGGTGAGGGTCGGCACCTTGTCGAGCAGCTGCACCAGGGAGATCCAGCAGAGCGCATTCTTCTTCGTGGTCGCGACCGGCACCACCGTTCCTGCGCTCAACTCCTCGAACACCAGGTGGGCAGACGTCAGCCCCAGCCCCATACCGAGCCGGATGCCGGAGATCAACGACTCATGGCTGTTGGTGGTCATGACGATATTCAACCTGGCCGGAATTTTCCCGAAATGGTGTCTGAACCACTGGTTCAGAATGACCTGTTCATCTTCATCGCAAACAAACGCCTTGGTGACCAGATGTCCGAAGGAGTGGTCTCCGGCAACTTCCTCCCGGTAATAAGCCTCTGAGCACGCCAGGATCAACTCCTCGGAAATCAGCGGCTCGATGCTAAACAAGTGCGGCGTCTCCAGTGCCTGTCCTTCCGGCAGAAACACATCCGCCAGGGCAAAGTCGATCTCCCCCTCCCGCAGCAGCGCCAACAGCGGCGCGGTCTCGTCAAAGTGGAAAGTAAACTGCACGTCAGGATACTTCTGCCGAAACGAGTGGCTCAACAGCGGCAGGTATTCTTTACCAAACTCCCGTGGTGCACCAATCCGCAGCAACCCGGCGGGCCGGTCAATCGGCTGGCGAATCGTCGACATCCCCTCCTGCAGGTTTTCCATGAAGGGCTGCACCATGGCGAACAGCCGCTTGGCTGCGTCGGTCGGCACCAGCTTTTTGTGCAGCCGAATAAAGAGGGCCGCCTCAATCTCCGCCTCGAGCTTTTGCAGCTGCTGGCTCACTGCCGGCTGGGAGATATGCAGCGCCCGTGCTGCAGCCACAACGCTGTTCAGCGAATAGATATAGTAGAAGACCTTGAGGCGATTGAAGTCTGGCAACATAATCAATGCTTTCGCTAAACATAAGAACAATCGATTTTACTTATACTAAGTTCTACCCTATGCTGACCCCAAGTGCAACAGTGAGCAAACAATTTCAGGAGGCGATTATGACAATTTTGCTGTTTTTAAGCATGTCCGCTCTTGCGGTGACCGTTGTGATCAACTGTCTGAGCATGCAGAACCGACAGGGTGGCGCGCGCATGATCAACGCCGACTGGCTCGATCCTGCTGACAAATTCCACCTGATCGCCCGCTGGGGCGCACGCAACTAAAGAAAAAACACCGCTGCTTTTTTATTGACCGGTTCCTGTCCGAGTGATACTCATCACATCAATCCAAAGCGTCCACGATCAGCCCTCCAGGGCTGATTTTTTGTTCATGGAACCGTATGACTCACCTCCAGCACCGACATGTCCAGCGCTTCACAACCGAGGCACGCCTGCTGCTCATTCTGGCGGCACCGATCCTGACGGCGCAACTGGCACAGCAGGCGCTCGCGTTTGTCGACACGGTGATGGCCGGGCGGGTCAGCGCCACGGACCTTGCGGGGGTTGCCGTCGGCGGCAGTCTCTGGGGTCCAACATTCTTGTTCCTCTACGGTGTTCTCCTCTCCATTACCCCGATGGTTGCACAACTCTACGGGGCCGGCAAAATTGACGAGACAGGTCCTTTAGCACGACGCGGCATCCTGGTCGCCGCTCCGCTGGTCCTGATTGTCTTCCTGCTGCTGCGCCACGCTGAATTTGTCTTTATCAGGATGGATGTGGCCCCCCATGTCGCAGCAATTGCAGCTGACTACCTCAAGGCAATTTCCTGGGGTCTGCCGGCCATGGCCCTGTTTTTCCTGCTGCGCAACCTGAGTGAAGGTCTTGGTCTGGTTCGGCCGAGCATGTTGATCGGACTGGCGAGTATTCCGGTGAATGTCGCCGGCAACTACGTCTTCATCTACGGCAAGCTAGGTCTGCCCGCCATGGGCGGCGTCGGCTGCGGCTGGGCTTCGTCACTCACCCTCTGGTTCATGTGCGGTTGCATGCTGATAACCATTTGGCGCATCAGGCGTTACAGCATGACCCACTTCTTCGACCTGGCCAAACGCCACGGCAGTGAGGGAGCCACGCAAATCCTCCGCCTGGGGATGCCGATCGGCTTCGCACTCCTGGTTGAGGCGAGTATCTTTGCACTGATCGCACTGTTCCTGGCTCCGTTGGGCGCACTGGCAGTCGCTTCGCACCAGATCACCCTGAACTACTCTTCCCTGATCTTCATGATCCCTTTAAGCATCTCCAGCGCCATTACCATTCGCGTCGGACATGCGATCGGCAAACAACGCAATGACCGGGCGCAGCTCGTGAGTCGAGTGGGGCTGACCATCAACTCCGGGATTGCATTAGCAACGGCACTCTTGACCCTGGCCTTTGCTGAAACCATTGCCGGCATCTACACCCACGACGTCCAGCTCATTACTCTCGCCACCGGGCTCCTCTACCTGAATGCCCTCTACCAGGTCCCTGACGCTTTTCAGATCGGTGCGGCCGCCGCACTGCGAGGATACAAAGACACCCGCGTCCCCCTGATAATGGTGATCGTCGCCTATTGGGTGATCGGCCTGCCACTCGGCTACAGCCTGGGACTAACTGAATTCTTCGGTGCACCGATGGGCGCCAAAGGCTTCTGGATCAGCCTGATTGTTGGGTTGAGTGTGGCGGCTGTGTTGCTTGGCCTCAGGCTGCGGAGGGTCGGGCGCAAGCGCGCCCACTAAGCAACACACCCCAATCAATCCTCCTTCACCCTGGCCTGCTTCAGTGCAGGGTGGGGTTTTGTTTTTTTCTGTTCATCATACAGACCAAAATCAACACCGGCGGGTCGCGTCCCGCCAGCCGCCATCCTCTTTTGCTGGCCCAAAAGAGGATGCAGAAAAGGGCCTTTTTGAACTCTCTGTACAAGGGTAGCATGTACTGTCTGTGAGCAGCGCATCATTGGATCTCGAACAGCAGTGATGCTGCCACCATTGGGGGGGCCTTTCTCCTTCAAGGCCCCCTTCTTGCTGCGTTGCTGTTTGAAATAAATGAGAGCGGTGGTCATTATCCGAAGAGGGCGTTAAAAGCAGCGGCAGCAAGAATAAGTGGGCCCAAGGGATGGCCCACGCTCGTCTTTGGTTGCGGAGCAGCATTCAAAATCGAGCCAGCAACATCGGTTGAGATCATTACCACCGTACAATCCACGCATGCCCCCTGCCGGGGATTTTAGGCTCTTTTCTGCTTACTCTTTTGAGCAAGCAAAAGAGTAAGGCGGCTGGCGGGACGCTACCCGCCAACTCTCCCTTTCTTAAAAGATTAATAAAGAATTAATCTTAAAAAAAGCGGATATTTTTCTACTCCCCCATCTTATTATTTACTAAACTACTAAAGATTACAAATACTTGTACTACTTTTGTTTTATTTAGAATATTTAATTTTATTGTTGACATGAATACTGACTAATGTTAGAGTCTATTTAACTTAAACGAAAAAACAAACTCACATAGACGAAACACAAGCCAAAAAGGAGACACACCATGAATAACAACAGCGCCATGATGGAAACCGTTAAGTCCAGTTACCTCACAGTCGTCCTCTCGATCCTTGGTGTCTTCGCAGTTGTCTCCGCCGTCCTGATCGCATGGCCTGCCCTCTCCTACCTGGGCGCCAAGATGTTCAACTAAACGATCACGACAAACACAGAATCAAAAAGGCCGCTTCCCAATCATGGGGAGCGGCCTTTTACTTATCCCTTGAACGACACAACATATCTTACATACACGACTGCAGATCTCCGAAGATATTGTCTCCATCCTCTTAAATGAAACATGCGTTTTTCAGAAAGAAAAACGGCCCACTCAAGCAATCGAGAGGGCCGTTTTGACTGCAGTGGTTTTGCAGGCGACGAGCGGTTGCTGCTTACTCGCCTTTAACCTGTGGTTTTTCCAGCACCCGCTCCAGTTGTGCCACGCTCAGGTAAAGATCGTAGTTGGCATCAATCTCGAGATTGCGTGAGCGGGTCAGCAGAAACTGGGCGTCGAGCAGGTCGACCGTGGTTGCCTGCTGCTGCTTGAAGCGGTTCTCAGTCACCCGGTAATTCTCTTCGGCCGAAACCACCCCGGTGCGCGCTTCCTGCTGACGGCCGCTGGCAATCCTGGCGTTTTGCAGAGCCGTCTCCAATTGCAGCACCAGCGCTGCTTCGGTGTCACGCAGTTCGGCGGCAATGGCGCGGGTACGAGCACCGGCGGCCGCAATCGATTGCTCACGAGCCAGACCGTCAAACAGGGTCCAACTGGCATTCAGAGTCAACAAGTCATCCTCCGCACTGCTAGTGGAGAGGAGGTCGTCGCCATACTCTTCGTGGCTCACAGCCAGGTCCACCCGCGGCAGGTAGTCGCCCTGATTGGCCCGCCGGCTCTGTTTGGCCGCCTGTAGTTCGCTGCGCAGATAGTGCAATTCACTGCGGTTGTCGAGCACCTGCTGGCGATAACTGTCGGCCAGAGCAGGTTTAAACGGCAGTACGTCAGCCACCGTCATCTCTTCCAGGGTTTCCTCAGCCGGCAGAGTCGTGCCAATGGCCCTTTCCAGCTGCCGTCTGGCAATCTGCTGCTGCCCCTCGGCCTGCAGCAGGTCCTGCCTGGCACTGGACAACTCCACCTCAACCCGCAGCAGGTCGTTGCGAGCGATCAGGCCATATTCAAACTGCAGCTTGGCATCCCGTTTCTGTCTTTCCAGCAGATCGACCCCTTCCGCAGCCGTCGCCACGGAACGAGCCGCGCGTAGCACCTCGATGTAGGCCTGCCGGGTCTCCAGCACGATATCGGCGCGGACGCCCCGCAGGCGATAATCGGCGCCCTGGGCGCGCTGTCGGGCAGCGCGGAAGCTGTAATAATCGCTCAATCCATTAAACAGGTTGATGGAGGCCCCGATTGACAGGGTGGAATTCTTGTCGCCAAACGATCGGGGGTCTTCATCCCGTTCCACGTAGCTGTAATCGAGAGCAACGCTCGGCAGAAATGCGGCGCGGGCGCTGCCGACAGCTGCTTTAGACTGATCGGCGTTGGCGCTGAACTGCGCAATCCGCTGATGGTTCTGCAACGCGGCCTCGATCGCTGCCTCGAGGGTCAGAGCAAAGGCTTGCGGCGCAGCCACCACAAGCAGCAGGATGATTGTCCCTAATATTCTCATCAGTTGACCTCCTGCACGTCAGAATCACCAGTGCGTTTTTCCATGCGGATAACGAAGATCAGGATCGCCGGGATCACAAAAACCGTGAACACGGTCGAGACCGCCAGTCCACCGAGAATGACGCTGCCCAGTCCGCGGTAGAGTTCGGAGCCGGCACCGGGAATCAGCACCAGCGGCAGCATGCCACAGATACTGGTGGTGGCGCTCATGTAGATTGGCCGCAGTCGGCTGCGGGTCGATTCCAGCACCGCCTCGCGGTAGTCCATGCCATTGTCATGAAAGTTATTCAGCGCCTGGTGGACAATCAGGATGGCGTTGTTGACCACCACGCCGATCAGGATGACGAAGCCGAGCATAGTCAACACATCCATCGGTTGCGGGGCGATAAAGATATTCAGCAGCTTCAGGCCGATAAAACCACCGGCACCGGCCAACGGCACGGTAAGCATGATGATCAGCGGATAGATGAAGTTACCGAACAATGACGCCATCAGCAGATAGGCGATCAGGATCGCCAGCAAAAAGTCCCACTGCAACACCTCGCGGGTTTCGACCAACTTGTCGGCCGCGCCGCTCATGTCGACCTGCAGCCCCTCGAGCAGCCCCATCTGCTTGACCTGCGGGATGATCTGCCCATCGATGATCTCCATGGCAGTCTGCAGCGGCATCGACTTCGGCGGCGTAATCTGCAGGGTCACGGTCCGTTCCCGCTCCAGATGACGGATCAGCGCCATACCGGTGGTCTCTTGCAGCGAAGCCAGCGAGGAGACTGGCACCAGGTTGCCGCTCGGCGTCGCCAGAGTGGCCTGGTAAAGAGCCTGCGGCGTGGGGATCTCCTGGTCGGCTGCCTTCAGCACCAGGTCAATCTTCTTCTTACCTTCCTGCTTGAAATCACCAACCACCCGTCCGTCCATCAAGACATCGAGAGCCGTTCCCAGGTCGTAGGTGCTCATGCCGTTTGCCTTGAGCCGGTCACGGTCGGGGATGACCCGCACCTCCGGGTAGGTCAGCTCGATTGACGGCACAGGGCGGACCTGGCTGTTCTCGATCTGGCCGCGAATCATACCGAACATGGTGCCGGATGCGGCGACAATCTTGTTCAGGTCATTGCCGGTCACATTCAGTTTGATCGCCCGACCTTCACCGAGGCCCGATTCAAACACCCCGGGCTGTAGACTGACACCATACATCCCAGGAATGCTGTAGATCAGCCGCGTGAAGAAGGGCAGCAACTCGCCCGCCTTGTCGAAATGCTCACTAATCGCGCCAGCGATCATGAAGCCTTCGGCACCGACATAAAACATGTTCTCGATCGAGGGCACACCATCCACATCGGCCCCGATATGCGGTGCCGCCATGGCGTGAAAACGCTCACCGATCTCGACCCGCTCTGCGGTGGACAGGCCCGGCGGCGGCACCAGGATATTGAGCACCAGATTACGGTTCCCTTGCGGCAGATACTCCATCTTCGGCGTCAACAGATAGGCCGAGGCGAAGGCGACGCTGATCAAGATCGTCAGAGTGGCCAACCGGGTTCGCCAGTCACGGATCGCCAGGGAGACCAGGAACATCAGACCGGCGGAGAGCTTCCCGGCAAAATCATCGAGGAACGGCAGCTGTTTTTTACTACTCGTTTTTTTCACCCGGAACAGCCGGTAAGAAAACATCGGGATGACCGACACCGACACAAACAGACTCAGGGAGACGGCGGCGACCACGGCAATGGCGATGTCGCGGAACAGCTGACCCGCCTCCTCCTGGATAAAGACAACGGGCAGAAAGACGGCGACGGTGGTAATGGTTGAGGCGAGCACCGCCCCCCAGACCTCCTTGGTTCCATCCAGCGCGGCATCAAAAGCCTTCTTCCCCATCAGACGGTGACGGTCGATGTTTTCAATAACGACAATCGCGTTATCGACCAGCATGCCGACTGCGAAAGCGATCCCGGCCAGCGAGACGACGTTGAGGTTGCGGCCAAGCAGGTCGAGAAAGACAAAAGTGCCGACCACGCTGATCGGAATCGCCGTAGCGACGACGATGGTGGCACGGAGGCTGCGCAGGAACAACAGCAGCACACCGATCGCCAGCAAGCCGCCGAACATGATGTTCTGCTTGATCTGGTCGATGGCGCCGTTGATGTAGAAGCGCTGGTCGTAAACCCAGTCGAGGGACAGGCCTTCCTGTGCCAGCCTGTGTTCGTTAAGCCAAAGGTATTTTTCCTCGGTCAGGTTGGTCATCTCGAGAATATTGGTGCCTGCCTCCGGGCGCACGCCGATGGCGATACCAGGGACACCGTTCTGGAGGACCACCGAATTCCGCTTCGCGAAACCGGGACGAATCTCCGCCAGGTCGCCAAGCAGCACCCGCTGCTGACCGGTGGAGCGTAGCACCACCTGAGCGATCTCTTCGGGCGTTTTAAACTCCCCGGTGGTACGGATACGGATGTCACGTCGGCCGACCCCGAGGGTGCCGGCGGAGACGTTGATATTTTCCCCCTGGACCGCAGCGATCACATCGTTGACCGTCAACCGGTATGCAGCCAGCTTTTCTGCTGACACGATGATGTGCATCTCCGATTCGGTGCCACTGCCAACAAACAACTCCGAAACCCCCTTAACCCTCTCAAGGTGCTGGCGCACTTCATCCTCGAAAAAGGTTTTGTAGTTTTGGATCGGCTGCTCGTTCTCCTCGGTGGTCTTCAAAATCATCCAGATCACCGGTGATGCCGTCGCTCCAGAAGCATTGACCACCGGGTTATCGACACCGGTTGGGTAATCTGGCACCTCGTTGATCTTGTTGGAAACCCGTAGCAAAGCCTCTTCGACGCTGGTACCGACCTTGAAGCGCAGGGTCACATTACCGCGACTGTTGCGCGCCTCGCTCTCCATCTCGATCAGGTCGGGCAGACCCTTGAGGGTATTCTCCTGTTCCTCAATGATCTCCCGCTCAATCTCGTAGGGAGTGGCGCCGCGCCAGGTTGTGGTCACCTGAATTTCCGGCTCGATGACGGTCGGGCTGAGCTGGTACGGCAGCCGGGTGAGGCTGATACTGCCAAACATCAGCACCATGATGATCCCGGCGAGAACAGTAACCGGCTTGAGTATTGAAAAACGGATGATATCCATATTGTTAACCTGTTGAAAGCAGTGACGAGTAACGAGTGACGTGTGACAAGTTAAACCCGAAATCCACGTTGCTTGTCACTCGTCACTTGTCATTGAATCGAATCGCCTGGCCATCACGAATCCGCTCGTTACCCTTCACCACCACTTGGGCACCAGCCTCAATACCCGAACCTTCGATGGCGACCTGCATCCCCTGGTAACCACGGACCTGAACCGGAATCATCTTAGCAGTCCCTTCGACAGCCAGGAAGATCACGTCGCGGCCGAACTGTTTGATGACGGCATCACGCGACACCAGCAAGCCTTCCAGCTTCGGCCCATTGGGAAGTTCGGCATGTGCCTCCATCCCCTCGATCAGCCCTTTGGCATCATGCAGTTTCAGCTTGACGGTGAAGGTTCGGGTTGCGATATCGCCACGGGGGATGAAGTGGACAAAGCTGGCCGTGTAGCTTTTGTCGGCGCAACGGACCCGCAGCTGCTTGCCGCTCTGCAAGTATCCGAGCAGATGTTGCGGAACATCAATGTGAACTTCGATGACGCTGTCGTCGGCAATCACCGCGACTTTGCCGCCAGCCGCCACCCACTCCCCTTTTTCGGTCAGCTTGCCCTGTACCAGCCCGTTGAACGGGGCGGGGATGGTCGTTTTCTGCAGTTCCAGCTGCTGATGATCGAGATTGGCCTTTAATGCCACCGCCCGCTTTTCGAGCGCCTGAACCCCATAGTAGCTTTCATCGTAGAGGGCTTCCGCGACTGACTTTTCCTGATAGAGTGCCGTGATCCGCTGCAGGTCCTTACGAGCCAATTCCAGCTCGACCAGCACCTGTTCATAGCTGGCACGGGTTCCCGCCAGGGTCGTTTGCAGCAGATCGCTGCGTAGCTTGACCAGCGGCTGGCCCGCCCGGACCCGGGCGCCCTCCTTGAAATTGACCTGGTCGACAATTCCGCCGACTTCGGCGGCGACTTGTGAAACGCGGGCATACTGCACGCTGCCAACCAACTCAACCATTGGTTCCGCGGCCCCCTGATCAACAGGAGCCACCTCAACCAACATCGGCGGCGGACCCTGCGGTTTTTTCTGCTCTTCCGCGTGCACGACGCATGCGCCGCACAGGAACATCACCAGGAACGGCATGATCTTTAATTTTTTGAATTGCATATGCTCTCCTCAGCAATCCCCTTCAGGGAGAATTCAATAATATGTTGGACCATTGCTTCTCTCAGGCTCGTTCCTTCCGGCAGATTGACCAGAGAATTGAACGCATGCGGGAAGCGTAGATAGTGAAAAATCTGGCCGGTCATACTGCCAATGCAAAGAGACAATTTTCCCTGATCCAGTCCCGGACAAATCTGCCCAAGAGTTTTTCGCATCTGCAAATGGATCGGGGCGATCAGTTCCTCAAACAGCAACTCCATTGCATCGTCATCATCTGCCAGATGGCGCGAGATCAACTTCAGGAATTTCTGCACGGCCAAGGCGTTTTCGTCGCTGCCAAGATAAAGCGTCACGTAAGCAGCGATCACCTGATGCAGGCTCAGCTCCTTCAGGCCGGCAAGCTGTTGCTCCAAAAGCGCGCATTTCTGCTCTGAAACCACTGAGAATTTGTGCCGCAGAACCTCCATGTAAAGGTTGCGCTTGCCGCCGAAATGATAATTGACCAGGGCGACATTCACCCCGGCAGCGTCAGTCAGTTCACGGATACTGACACCGTCAAATCCGTCAACCAGAAAGGCTTCTTCAGCGACAGCCAAAATCCGTTCGCGGGCCGGCAGTTTGTCATGTAATTCAGAAATCATAGACGGGTATTTTAAACGGTGTTTAATGAATGTCAAGAGGGAAAGAATTATCAGAAATGGTCGGAATAATCGTTTGTATCGTCGGGTCTCGGAAAAGTGAGCGACAGAAGATGTCATAGGCATGTATTTATGGTTATATCCCCCTCACAAACCCAGAACAAACAAAAAAGCCCCCGATTGCTCAGGGGCTTTAGATCAAACAAAAAGACAAAACTTATTCCGCCGCATCCCACCCGGCACGCACCGCCTTCACATTAACTTCCCGCAGCGTCGGCTTCTTGAACGTCTCTCCCAAGAAAGTTTCCAAGTCACTCAGGTCGAACATCCCGGTCTTCCGGGCGACAAACCCGAGCACCACCACGTTAGCAGCCTTGGCCGTACCTGCTTCGGAAGCCAGATCAGTGGCCGGCAGGGCAAAGACGTGACCCTTAACGTCTGCAGGAACCTGGTCGATCAGCGAACTATTGTAGACGACCAAGCCTTCCTCAGGCATCAGCGGTCCAAATTTTTCAAGCGAGGGACGGTTCAGGGCAACCAGCACATTCGGGTTGTCGACCACGGGCGAACCGATGGCGTTCTTGCTGACCACCACCGAGCAGTTGGCGACACCGCCGCGCATCTCCGGACCGTAGGAGGGCAGCCAGGTGACCTCCATGTTCCGCTCCATCGACAGCTGCGAAAGCATCATGCCAAGGGAAAGAATCCCTTGGCCGCCGAAACCGGCAAACTTGAAGCGCATTTCATCCTGCGCCATCTCAACCTGCTGAGAGCTGTCCCCGTCTGCTTCAGACAGCCCAAGCTGCTTGGCTATTGCCGCAAACCCCACCCGCTTGAATTGGCGCTTCTGGGGATCACGCTCATCGACAACATCCTTGAAGATACCGAGGGGGTACTGTTCGCAGACCACGTCGTCGATCCATTCGCACGCCTCTTTCGGGTCCTTCTTCCAGTTGGTCGGGCACTGGGACAGGACTTCGATAAAGGCGTAGCCCTTCTTGTCGCGCTGAACCTCAAGGCCACGTTTGATCACCTTGACCGCTTGGCGAATATTGCGCGGGTTGTTGACCGCCACCCGGGCCGAAAGGACCGGCGCCTCCAGCCCGGCCATCATCTCCGCCATGCGGAGCGGGTAGCCGTCATTGAGAACACTGCGGCCGTCCGGCGAGGTCATCGAGGTCTGATCGATCAGCGTCGTCGGCGCCAGCTGGCCACCAGTCATGCCGTAGATGTTGTTGTTAACGAAAAATACGATCATGTTCTCGCCGCGGTTGGCGGCATGAATCGCGTTGCTGGTCCCGATCGCCGCCAGGTCGCCATCCCCCTGGTAGGAGATGGTGACCGAGTCCGGATTGGCACGGCTGACACCGGTTGCCACCGCCGAAGCGCGGCCATGTGCAGCAGAGACACTGGCACATTCGAAGTAGTAGTAGATAAAAACGCCGCAGCCGACCGGTCCGACAATAATCGTCTGATCCTGCAGACCCAGCTCGGCGATCTGATCGGCCATGATCTTGTTGAGGGTACCGTGTCCGCAGCCGGGGCAGTAGTGAGTGGTCTTCTGCATGCTCGGCTTACGCGTAAAAGTGTCGAAGAAGGCCGGTGATTTTTCAAATACTTTCGTCATTAGTTCGCCCCCTTCAGACAGGCTTCAGCCTGTTCTACCAACTCATCCAGTTGCGGCAGGTTGCCGCCGACCCGACCATAATGGGTCACCTGATGGCTCGGTAGCGCCAAGCGGACATCTTCGACAAACTGGCCACAGCTCAACTCAACGGACAAGACCGGCACGCCCGGCTTGACGATCTCCTGATAGATCTTGCTCGGGAAAGGCCAGAGCGTCTTGGGACGAACCAGGGCCGCTGCAATCCCCTTGGCGGCCAGGTCATCAACGACGCTGCGCAACATCCGTCCGGTGATTCCGTAGCCGGTCAACACGATCTGAGGATCGTCCGAGCCGTAGACCTCAGCCTGCGTCTCCTGCTCGGTAATTTCCGCGTATTTCGCATGCAGTCGGTTGATATGGGCTTCCATGTCATCAAAATCGAGGTAGATGGAGGTCACCAGATTGTCATTACTCTCCGGGTCGGTGTCGAGCGCCCAGGGTTTATCAACCCGGTTGGTCTCAACCTCGCGGACGTCGATCGGCTCCATCATCTGTCCGAGAGTGGCATCGGTCAGCAGAAAGACCGGCGTGCGCCACTTGTCGGCCAGGTCGAACGCCTCGATGGTCATACGGTAGGTCTCCTCGACCGAGGCCGGAGCCAGGACGATCGTGCGATAGTCGCCATGGCCACCCCCTTTAACAACCTGGAAGTAGTCACTCTGCTCCGGGCCGATGTTGCCCAGGCCCGGGCCGACCCGCTGCACGTCAACGATCACGCAAGGCAGCTGGGCGCCGGCCAGGTAGGAGATACCTTCCATCTTCAGGCTGATGCCGGGGCCGGAGCTGGCGGTCAAGGTCCGCAGACCAGACGACGCCGAGCCGAACACCATGTTGATGGCGCCGATTTCACACTCTGCCTGGACAAACACCTTGCCGAGCGGCAGAAAATATTCGCTGGCGGCATGAGCGATCTCACTCGCCGGCGTGATCGGATAGCCGTAGTAGGCGTCGCAGCCAGCGACCAGCGCGCCGATCACCACCGCCTCGTTTCCTTTAACCAGTTTTTTCAAAACAGTTGCTCCTGTTTATTGATAGTTCCTTCTCCCTCTCCTTTAGGCCCTGTGGGTCCGCCAGGGGAGAGGAAGTTTTTAAAAACTCAAGGCCGTTTCACCGTCACCGCCCCCGGCTCGGGGCAAACCAGGTAACAGTTGGCGCACCCGATGCAGCCTTCCTTGGCGACCACGGTGATCGGGTAACCGAGCTCGTTGATCTTGTCGGAAGCCTCCAGGATGCCTTTCGGGCAGTGGATAATGCAGAGGCCGCATGCCTTGCAGAGCTCTCCATGGATAATGACTGTCGGTTTATCAGGCATTCTCTTCTTCCTTATCGGCGAACATGGACTCTTCGGCGCCGATCTGTTCGGCGGCCATCTCGCGCAGTTTGTATTTCTGGATCTTGCCGCTGGCCGTCATCGGGTAGGCCTCGATGAAGAAGACGTGCTTCGGCTTCTTGTAAGACGCGATCCGGCTACGAGTGAAGTCGATGACATCCGCTTCGGTGATGTCTGAGCCTTCCTTCTTGATGATGAAGGCGCCAATCACCTCGCCATATTTTTCATCAGGGATACCGACCACCTGTACATCGAGGACACCCTCCATGGTATAGAGGAATTCTTCGATCTCACGCGGGTAGATGTTCTCGCCGCCGCGGATGATCATGTCCTTGATCCGACCGGTAATTTTATAATAGCCATCAGCATCGACTTCGGCCTGGTCACCGGAGTGCAGCCAGCCGTCAGCGTCGATAGCCGCATCAGTCTGCTCCGGCAGATTGTAGTATCCCTTCATGACGTTGTAGCCGCGACAGCACAGCTCGCCAGGTTCACCGACGCCGCACTCGGCACCCGTCTCGGGGTCGACCAGCTTGACCTCGATTTCGGGCAGCGCCGCACCGACGGTGCCGGTACGCTGGACGACGGTGTCATCAGTGCGGGTCTGGGTAATAACGGGCGACGCCTCAGTCAGACCATAGGCGATGGTGATATCGGTGCAGTGCATTTTATCCATCACCTCACGCATCGTCGCCTCCGGGCAGGGGGAACCAGCCATGATACCGGTGCGCAGGGTGCTGAGGTCGAACATGTCGAACATCGGATGATCGAGTTCGGCGATGAACATGGTCGGCACGCCGTACAGGGCCGTACATTTCGCTTTCTGGACCGCAGCCAGCACATGCAGCGGCTCGAAGATCTCCAACGGCACCAAGGTCGCACCATGGGCCAACGCTGCCATGACGCCGAGGACACAGCCGAAGCAGTGAAACAACGGTACCGGAAGACAGATCCGATCGTCAGAGGAGAACTTCTGGCGTTCGCCGATGTAATAGCCGTTGTTGAGAATATTGTAGTGGCTGAGCATCACACCCTTAGGAAAGCCAGTGGTCCCCGAGGTGTACTGCATGTTGACCACCTCGTGGCAATCCAGAGAGGCCTTGACCTTCTGGTAGCGCTCGTCGCCGCAGTGGCTGCCAAGCTGCAGTAATTCGCGCGAGCTGTACATGCCGCGATGCTTTTCCTGGCCGATGTAGATCACCGAACGCAGGTTGGGGAACTTCTCGCTGCGCAGGTGGCCACGCTGGCAGGTACGCAGCTCCGGGATCAGCTCATAGACGGTGTCCAGGTAGTTGTGGTCACGGAAGCTGTCGATGATCACCAAGGCGGCAAGGTCGGCCTGCTTGACCACGTACTCGAGCTCGAAGCTGCGATACAGCGTATTGATGGTTACCAGCACCGCACCGATCTTGGCGGTGGCGAACATGAAGGTGATCCAGTCCGGCACGTTGCGCGCCCAGATACCGACGTGATCTCCCTTGCCGATGCCGGTGGCCAGCAGTCCCTTTGCCAGGTGGTCGACCCGTTCGTTAAACTCACTGTAGGTCCAGCTCAGGTCACGGTCAGGGTAGACGATAAAATCCTGGTCGGGCAGTCGCTTGACCTGCTCCTCGAAATAGGCACCGATCGTCTTCTTTGTGTAGGGCATGTGCTTCCTCCCTTTAGAACGGCGCGTAGACTACCGCGAGAATCCGCGCCGAACTGCCGGTGGCATGCACGTTGTGCGGAACGATTGAGTCGTAGTAGATGCTGTCACCTGCCTCGAGTTGATACACATTCTGCCCATAGTTGATTTCGATGTGACCATCAAGGACATAAATAAACTCTTCGCCCTCGTGAGTCGACAAGCTGGGCGTCTCTGTGGTGCTGGGTTCGACATCAATCACAAACGGCTCCATATGCCTGTCCTGCTTGCCGGCGCCGAGAGAATGAAAGGCGAGGTTGCTCTTCTCGGTTTGAGGGGTTTGCCCGCTGAAGCGGATCACATCCTCTGATTGGCCACCCCGGATGACCAGCGCGCCCTCGTGCGGCTCATCGTCAAGCAGGGTCCCAAGGCGCATGCCGAGAGCCCGGGCGATGTTCATCAAAGGTGCAAGCGACGGAATCAGTTCGCCGGCTTCGATGCGGTTCAACAGGTCTGCATGGCAGCCACTCTGTTCAGCCAACTGCTCAGGGGTCATCTCACGCATTTCGCGGAGTTGGCGGATTTTCAATCCGAGTTTATTTGTTTCAGGCATGGCAGTCCTCCTATAAAAAGTCGTATTTTTTTACAGTGTTACTCATTTCAATACAAGCAAAAATTCTCATGATGCCCGCTGCTTACCAACAGCAGGCTACTTTGCGCCAATATTGAATCAAGGTCAAGTTTCGATCGGTCGCTTGTCATCAATTACCTTGCCGTCGTTGGCCAAAGAGCCCGGCTGGCACAGGGAAACCTCGGCACGCAGTTTGGTGACGTCCTGAAAGCTGTCGGCCAACGCTTGCAGTAAGGCGGCATCTTCTGTTATTTCAGCCTCAACCTGCAGGCAGACTTCGTCTAGCCCCCTGGGGTCACGGTTCAGGAGCAGCCTGCCCTTGAGAGCAGCATCATGTCGCGACAGCACCTCGGCAACCTGGCTGGGGTGGACAAACATCCCCCGGACCTTGGCCGACTGGTCGGCGCGTCCCAACCATCCCTTGATGCGACGGTTGGTCCGACCGCAGGGGCTGGGACCGGGCAGAATCGCTGAAAGGTCGCCGGTCGCAAAACGGATCAGCGGGTAGTCCGGGTTCAGGCAGGTCACCACCACCTCACCGACCTCACCATCAGGAACCGGGTCGCCTGTGCCGGGCCGCACGATTTCGACAATCACACCTTCATCGAGAATCATGCCATGACCTTCAGCTGTTTCGTAGGCGATCAGACCAAGATCGGCGGTCGCGTAGCATTGCAGGGCGTCGATCCCACGGGCCGCGAATTCACTGCGCAGTTCCGGAGAGAAGTACTCACCGGAGACCAGCCCCTTTTGCAGCGAGCCGAGATCGAGGCCGAGCTCATCCCCCTTGTCGAGAATGATCTTTAAAAAAGAGGGTGTGCCGACGTAGGCTCGGGGCCGCAGGTCGGCAATGGTGCGGGCCTGCAATTCGGTCTGGCCTGTTCCGGCCGGGAAGACCGCACACTCCAGGGCAAACGCTCCGCTTTCAACCATGGCCCCGGCCGGGGTGAAATGGTAAGAAAAGCAGTTATGCAGCAAGTCCCCCGCACGAACGCCGGCAGCATAGAGAGCGCGGGCGAAGCGCCAGCCATCCGGACGACGGGTCTCCGGCTCGTAGATTGGGCCCGGCGAGGCAAACAGGCGTGTCAGGATCGGTGGCGACAACTCGGCCAGCTTGCCAAACGGCGGCTGCTCCTGTTGCAGGGCCTGCAGGTCGGACTTGCGGGTCAGCGGCATCTTGGACAGCGTGGCCGCGTCAATCTTTTCGAGGCGGGCAAACTCGGCCAGCAGCTCCCCGTAGTATGGGGACTGCTTTAAGACCTGGCCAAGCATATCGCTCAATAGTGCGAATTGATGTTCCACTCTCTCCTGCGTGCTGCGAAGCTCCATTGCGTCGTAAAATGTGGACATGGAAAATCCTTGTGTCAAAGTTTCAAACCTGTCCCCAAAACCGTTTGGTCACCAAGTCTCCGAGGCACCAGGAAAGGCATTTTAACGCTGAGGCGCAGAGACGCGGAGTTCGCGGGGAAAACCAGGAAAAGCTTTTGTTTTTAGGGTTAAACAAAAAAACAGATTTTGACTTTCTCTGCGCCTCAGCGTTAATACCTTCCGGAGTTCCTTGGTGCCTTGAAGTCTTGGAGGACAATCGGCCTTTACAGCCAACGCTTCCGACGTTTGTAGGATTTGAGGTTTTTGAAGGAACGTCGCTCCTCGCCGCCGCCAAGGTAGAACTGTTTGATATCCTCGTTGTTGAGCAGCTCGTCACGGGTGCCGTCGAGCACGATCTTGCCCGACTCCATGACATAGCCGTAGGTCGCGTGTTTGAGGGCGATGTTGGCGTTCTGCTCAACCAGCAGCATGGTGATCCCCTGCTCACGGTTGATGGTCTTGATGATATTGAAGACTTCTTTGACCAGCAGCGGGGAGAGCCCCATGGAGGGTTCGTCGAGCAGGATCATCTTGGGGCGAGCCATCATGGATCGACCGATGGCGAGCATCTGCTGTTCCCCGCCGGAGAGATAGCCGGCCAGGCCAGTGCGCTCCTTGAGCCGCGGGAAGTAATGGTAGACCATGTCGATGTCATTGTTGACTTCTTTATCCTTGCGGGTATAGGCCCCCAGGCGCAGGTTTTCGTGCACCGTCATGTCACCGATGATACGCCGTCCCTCCATCACCTGGAAAATGCCCCGGCGCACGATCTGCTCCGGCGCACTGTTGGCGATATCTTCGCCCATGTACTGAATACTGCCACGGGTGACCTTGCCATCCTCAGTGCCCAGTAATCCGGAGATCGCCTTGAGCGTGGTCGACTTGCCGGCGCCGTTCGGCCCGAGCAGGGTGACGATCTCTCCTTTCGGCACCTCGAGACTGACGCCACGCAGCACCAGGATGACTTCGTCGTAAACCACCTCGATGTTGTTGAGGATCAGTAGCGGTTCTGCAACCGCAGATTGTTCAGCAACCTGACTCACGTAATACTCCGGTCAATCTTTTGATAGGCGGGGCGGTGGCTAGGCACCGCCCCGAGAATTACACAGTTCATGCGTGCTACCACCCCAACCATTCGTCGCGGCGTGGGACTTCTACTGTCGCCTGCTTGTTCATCTTAAAATCGCCGCCGTTGAACTCGCTCTTGTAGACCGAAACCAGAGTGGTACCACGATGGTCTTCGTTGGTCCAGGTTGAGGGCAGGCAGACGCCTTCGAGCCCTTCGGGGACATAACCCTGCATGCTCTCCATGGCGGCCTTGATGCCGGTGCCGTTGAGCTCGCCCTTTTTGTCTGCCAATTTCATGGCGTCGGCCATAAACATGGCCGAACAGGCACCACGGATATAATGCAGGGCACGATACTCGTCGTCGCTCTTGGCTGAGGTCGCTGAAACCGCCTTCATCACAGAGTTTTCACTGGCGCCGGCCTTCCAGGGCGTGCCACCGACCACCCAGGCAACGCCGTCACCGGTCTCCTGAGCGGCCTTGATGCCATTCTCGTCCCAACCCCAGATGTTGGCGAGGAACTGGGTTTCGACGCCGACGGTGTCACATGACTTGATCAGCGAGATGTTCGAACCAGAGGTGTTGCCGAGATAGGCATAGTCAGCCCCGGAGTCTTTGAGTGACAGGCACTGGGCCTTGGTGTCCGCGGGCTTCATCGAGTAGACGATCGAGGGCAGGATTTCGAAGCCAAGCTCCTCGGCATAGTCCCCGCAAGCGTCCTTGGGTGCGTTCGGGTAGGGATGGTTGTCCCCCATGTGGGCGAACTTCGGCGTCCCGTTGCCCCCCTTCGCCTTCCAGTCGTCCATTGCCCACTGCACCAGGCCGCGACAGCCATCAGAGTAGGAGGGGCCATAGAAGAAGTTGTAGGGAGCCTTGCCCTTGGTGCGCGGCGATTTGCCGGTCGGGTCGGTCAGGTGCCCGGAGTATGAGGCTGAGATATAGGTGATCTTGTCACGGGCGATAAATTTGACCAACGCCTCGGTATCTGCGGTACCCCAACCCTGAATGACGACAGGCTTGAGCCCCGACTTCCATTTCTTGTAGGTTGCGACGGCACGGTCTGCCTTGTAGGAGTAGTCGACGGTCTCGAATTCGATCTGCTTGCCGTTGATGCCGCCATTGGCGTTGACATAGTTCATTGCGTCGATGACCCCCGGGCCATAGTGGGCACCAACCCCCCCGGTCGGGCCGGTAAAGTCAGTCAGGTGACCAACAGCGACAGTTTCACCCCAGGCACTGCCGGAGACAAACGCGCCCAGCATGAACAACACGGCAATGCTTTTGAACGATTTACCGATCATGATTCTCCTCCTCTGTAGTTGGCGAAAACATTATCGTTCCCCAAACAGGAACCGTACTCTTTAATGTGTCACAACGTCACTTGCTCTTTGCGTCAATACGAGAACGGATAAAGCTTCCAGTAGGTCTTGATCCGCTGCCAGCGGTGCGCAAGCCCTTCTGGCTCAAAAATCAGGAACAGGATGATCGCCAATCCGATTGCCATCTCCTTGATATACGCCAGCGACTGGATCAGTTCGGGCATCGAAGCGCTGAACAAGTGGACGCTCCACTCCATCACTTCGGGAAGCAGCACCATGAAGATGACCCCCAGGATGGTGCCGTAAATCGAACCGAGTCCGCCGATGATGATCATCGCCAGGAACTGGATCGAGAGGATAATCGTGAAGCCCTCGACGGAGACAAAGCCGAGATAATGTCCAAACAGGGCTCCGCCGATTCCAGCATAGAGTGCCGACAACCCAAACGACATCACTCGGTACCAGGTCAGGTTGATCCCCATGATTTCCGCGGAGAGGTAGTGGTCGCGCACCGCAATCAGCGCCCGCCCGTCGCGGGAACGGATCAAGTTCGAGGTAAAGGTAAACATCAGCACCACGTAGAAGAGCACCACGTAAAAATAGGACTGGTCGGTGTCGAAGGTGTAGCCAAAAATGGTCAGGTATTCAGCCATGGCGCCGGCCGAACCGCCGGTAAACCAATTGGCGCGCGCAAAAAAATCCTCGAGGATGAACTGCGAGGCGAGGGTCGCAATCGCCAGGTAGAGCCCCTTGATTCGACCGGCCGGAATGCCGACAAACAAACCGATCAGCATGGTCAAGCACCCGGCGAGAGGAATGGCGAAAAAGACCGGTACCCCGAACGCGTTGTTCAACCATGCCGAAGCAAACGCGCCGAAACCGAAAAAGGCAGAGTGCCCCAGCGAGATCTGTCCGGTAAAACCGACCACCAGGTTAAGGCCGAGCGCCGCGATGCCATAGTAGCCGATCTGGATCATCAGGTTGAGCATATACGGACTGCCGAACAACGGGACAAACAGCAGAGCAATGATAAAGGCGATCGCCAGGTAACGGGTCACCGGCGTCGCGAAAATCGTCATATCAGAAGCGTAAGTGGTGCGGAAATCACCACACGGACGCATGGAACTGCCGAGAGACATGAAGCGTTAAATCCTTTCGATATCCTTGGTGCCGAACAGCCCGTACGGCTTCACCATCAGAATAATAACCAGCGCATAAAACGGCGCGATCACATAAAGATTACCAATATGCAACCACTGACTGTCGGCAAATTCGGCCACATTCTCCAGAACCCCGATGATCAGCCCGCCGACCACCGCGCCGACAATCGAGTCGAGCCCTCCCAGGATCACCACCGGGAAGACCTTGATGCCGAAGAACGACAGCGCCGATGAAACCCCGTTGACCATACCGATGACGATTCCAGCCAAGGCAGAGACTACTGCAGAGATCGCCCACGAGGCTGCAAACACCGACTTGACCGAAATGCCGAGGCTCTGGGCGACCTGCTGATCGAAGGCGGTCGCACGCATCGCCAGGCCCATTTTCGAGTATTTGAAAAAGTAGTAAAAGGCGATCATCACCAATAGCGAGATAACCATGCTCAGAATATAGGCCGACTCAACCTGCATCCCCAGGATGTTGACGCTGGAGGTTTCAAATACCTGGGGATAGGTCTTGGTCTCATGGCCGAACAGCAGCCCCATCAATGCCTGGAAAAAGATCGACAGACCGATGGTGACCATGATCACCGAGATAATCGGCTCCCCGATCATCGGCCGCAACACGATCACCTGCAGGGCGATCCCGAAGATGACCATGAACGCCAGGGTCAGCGGAAAGCCGAACCAGAACGGCAGCTCGAATTTCATCAGCAGCCACCAGCAGGTCCAGGCGCCGATCAGCAGGAATTCACCCTGGGCGAAATTGACCACCCGTGTCGACTTGTAGATCAACACGAAGCACATCGCCACCACCCCGTAGAGGGTGCCGACGATCAGGCCGTTGACAATCAGTTGCAACAAAAGTTCGGTGTTCATCCAGCGTCTCCAACGTCAGCCGTCAAGCCACGTCCTTGTCTTTGTCACCATCCAGGTGAACCACCCGCAGCGATGTCTGCACCCGCGAAGTGGTGCCGTCCTGGAAGGTGATCACGGTATCGACCGGGATCGATGCGATGTCACTGTAGAGCCCGGTGATGATGTCGCTGTAGACCTCGCGGATCACGCCGCGGCGCACCTTGCGCGTGCGGGTCAACTCGCCATCGTCGGCATCGAGCTGCTTGTAGAGCAGCAGGAACTTCTTGATACGATGTGCCTCTGGAAGGGTTTCGTTAACCGCCTCAACTTCACGCTGGATGCGCTCGTAGACCGCTTCCTGCGCCGAGAGGTTGATGTAGTTCGTGAACGCGATCCCGCGTTTCTCGGCCCACTTGGCGACAATGTCAAAACGGATACAGATCATCGCGGTCAAAAACGAGCGCTCGTGCCCAAGCACCACGACCTCGGCGATAAAGGGCGAAAACTTGAGCTTGTTTTCGATAAACTGCGGCGAGAAACGGGCACCGCACTCCGTCACAGCGATGTCGCTGATGCGGTCGATCACCACCAGGTGACCGTTCTCTTTTTTGAAGTAGCCGGCATCACCGGTGCTCATCCAGCCATCTTCGTCAATTGATTCGCGGGTTGCTTCTTCGTTCTTGTAGTAGCCGCTGAACATCCCCGGATTGCGGGCGATGATTTCGCCGACGCCGTTCTCATCGGGGTTGTCGATGCGGATATCGCTCCCCGCGAAGGGCACCCCGACGCTATCGTAGTCGACATCATCGGCGGCGTGGATGGTGTAGGCCCCCGCCAACTCGGTCTGGCCGTAAATCTGGCGCAACGGCACCCCCATAGAGAGGAAAAACTTGAACGTGTCCGGCCCGAGGGCGGCCCCCCCGGTGGCAGCTGAACAGAGGCGGCTGAACCCGAGACGGTCCTTGAGCGGCTTAAAGATCAACCAATAGGCGAGCTTCGAGGGTTTGCCGGTCTGTTTGAAACTGGTGATGGCGCGGCGGATGCAGAACTGGTAGATCCAGCGTTTGAACCGCGAGGCATCCATCATGCGCGCCTGCACGTCGGCAGCCAGTGTTTCCCAAACCCGCGGCGCCAGCAGCACGAAGTGAGGTCCGATCTCGCGCAGATCCTCCATCTGGGTTTCCGGTTCCTCGACGAAGTTGACGGTCAAGCGCACCATCAGCGCCTGGCAGACCGCGTAGACCTGCTCCATGATCCACGGCAGCGGCAGCACCGAGACGTAGTTATCGCCCGGCTGACGTGGATCGGCCTGCAGGTAGTCCTCGCAATGCTTGAGCATCGGACCGGCCTGCAGCATCGCCAGCTTCGGCTTGCTGGTCGTGCCGGAGGTCGGACACAAGATCGCGGTATCCTCGCCTTTACCGGAGGCGACTGACTGATGGTAAGCCTCGGGATTGGCCTCGTGACGAGCCGCTCCTCGCTGCAGCAGCTCTTCGAGGCTCATCAGGCGCGGATCGTCGTACTTACGCATGCCGCGCGGGTCGCTGTAGATGACGTGCTCGACACAGGGACACTGCTCGGTGATCTCGAGCACCTTGTCAACCTGCTCCTCGTCTTCAGCGAGGATGACCCGAGCCCCAGCGTAATTGATCAGGTAGGCGACCTCATCGTTGAGGGAATCCTGGTAGATGCCGAAGATCATGCCGCCGACAGCATGCACGGCAATCTCCCCGGCGACCCACTCGGGACGGTTGTCGCCGATCAGGCCGACCGCGTCACCGCGACCGAAGCCAAGGTCTTTGAGTCCAAGAGCCAGGTTACGCACCAACTCCTGATAGTCACTCCAGGTGAACTGCTTCCAGATGCCGAAGTCCTTCTCGCGCAGAGCGACCTCATTGGGCCAATGCTCAGCGTTATAGGCGAGCAGCTTGGGAAAGGTATCGTAGATGCTTATATCGGGATGCAGGTTTGCCATCAAGCCACCTCACCTGCCGCGACATCTTCGGCAAGAGCGTCATCCTCTTCGCCGAGGTAGGCCTTCTTGACCAGTTCGTTATCGAGAATTTCATCAGGGAGACCCTCGGCAATCCGCTTGCCGAAATCAAGCACCATCACGCGGTGGGAGAGATCCATGACCACACCCATATCGTGCTCAATCATCACCACCGTCATGCCCCACTCCTCGTTGAGGTCAATGATGTAGCGTGCCATGTCTTCCTTTTCCTCATGGTTCATACCAGCCATCGGTTCGTCGAGAAGGATCAGGTCAGGCTTGAGCGCGACGGCGCGGGCCAGTTCAACCCGTTTGCGTAGACCATAGGAAAGCGTGCCAGCCTGGGCTTTGCGGATATGTGTGATCTCCAGGAAGTCGATGATCTCCTCAACCTGGCGACGGTGTTCAAGTTCTTCGCGGCGAGCGCCGGTCAACCAGTAAAGGCCACCGGTCAGGAAGTTGTTTTTCAGTAGATGATGGCGGCCGACCATGATGTTGTCGAGTACCGACATGTGATTAAACAAGGCCAGGTTCTGGAAGGTTCGGCCGATACCCAGGTTGCAGCGCTGGTTCGGTTTCAGCTGGGTAATCTCGCCGCCGCGAAAACGAATTTCACCGACCTGGGGATGGTAGCGTCCGGAAATACAGTTGAGCATCGAAGTTTTACCAGCCCCGTTCGGACCGATAATCGAAAACAGCTCGCCAGCTTCGACATTGAAACTGACCCCCTGCAGGGCCTTGACCCCACCGAAGGCAAGGGAAAGGTTCTCTACCTGTAAAAGCGCAGCGTGATCGCTCATGCAACGTTCCTCTGAAATCAGCCATGTCCGAGGGGAGAATCTTGCAGTTTCATCCCGGCAAGAAATGAAGGCTGATATTATCAGCCTGCCGGTCAGACTTCAAGAGTTTTATAACGCCGTTTTGTTTGATGAATGTATAACCAAAGCGGAAAACAGGCTATTTGCACTCTATTTGATGCGAGAGGTGGTTTTCGTTCGGCTTTCTTTATCAAACTCAACGTCGCCTAGGCCCGGAGGAAGCCCTTCGTAAAATGAGTTCATGTGGACTTGGGGACGTTTCGAAGCATGACACAGTGTCTGCTCAATGACGCATCATCAAAGCTGACATTGGCCAGGGGGGAGCGGCCATTCTTTTGTGTTAAACACAGGCGTTATTGATCAGCGAACAGGTTGGAGGCCTCCAGTAGGTCGCGGGCAGCCCGCGCCAAAACGGCGTCCGGTTCGCGGCTCAGGCGCTGCAGGGCTTTCCTGGAACGACGCGTACCGAGACTGCCGAGCACCTTGATGGTCCCCAGCTTCAGATCACGCCCCGGTGTCCCTTTCTGCCCGCTGAGGCCAAACAGCCGGTTGCTGCCCAGCAACTTGATAAGGGCTTTTTCAAGGGCCGGGTCGGTGAGAGGAGCGGGCCTCAATCGGGCCAGCGTCGCCACAACTTGGACGGCGAGGTCCACACCCTGCCGGCTACCAAGCAGGTCGGCCAGACGGCGATAGACCTGTTCGTCACGAATACCGGTCAGCCCCAGGCAGACAATCGCGCGACGCCGGACTTCGAGATCACTGTCGGCCAGAGACGCAACCACCTGGTCCTCCGCATCGCTGCGCAGCAACCGTGCCAGGCCATGCACCGCTTCGCGACGGATATGAGGCTCATCATGCTCCAGAGAGGCTCGAAAAAAAGCCTCGATTTTCGGTCCACCGACGCCGATCTTGGTCAAAAGCACCAGCATGTTGCGCAGATAATGCCATCCAGGCTTGTGCTCCAGCTGCTCGAACAGCAAGGGGACGACCGTCTGCCCCATCCCCGCCAGACCGTCCAGGGCAGCACGCCGCACGGAACGCTCGCGATGGTCTGCCAGTTCGATCAGCAACCGCCCTCCCGTCGCCCCCATCTGCGGAAGGGTGGTCAGCAGTTCCTTCTGCTTCTCCCTTGAGCTGTTCATCAGCGTTTCGGCGGCAACCTGCTGGATTTCGCCAAGCAGCTCCGGACGATGCGTCAAATCAAAGCTGTGACCGAACCGCTGGGCGAACGCGAGAACTTCCCGCACGACATCGTAACGACCGACCCGCAACAGATGTGGCAACATCTCCAGAAGACGCCACAGGCGCGCGGCGAGGGTCTCGGGGGAGCTGCTGGTTTCAATCTCGTTGAGGTATTTCAGGGGGTTTTCGAGAAAACTGGTCAGGATCTGGAAGCTGGCGACCTGCTCACGAATTTCGGATGGAATCTCTTCGTAGACGTAAACCTTGCGCAAGACCAGGTTGTGGTAAAGCTCGGCAGACTGCGCGCCGCGCTCCAGCAGCAGCTCAGCGACCCGGCGGGTCATCCAGTTTACCTGGCTGATCTGCTCTGCAACGGCTCCATCAGAGTGCTGCGCCGCCCGCTTGTGCAACCGGCCCAGCAAGGCACACAGGGCATGACAGATCGGCGCTAAATCAGTGGGAGCAAATTGGTCCAACACCAGGAACGCCAGATCATCACTCGTGAACGAATCCACCCGGTCCGCAATCAAATCGAGATTTGCCAGAAAATCGGACTGTTCCTGAACATCTTGCGGCAACCGCAACACCGCCGGCACCAAGCTCTTCCGCCAAACGGATTGGGCGGCAATATCGAGAGATTGACAGCGCGACAACAGGTTCAGGTCTTTTTGCAGCCAGCCGAGCGCACACAACACCGGCCAGGCGACGCTGCGCTCCGGGTCTGGCAATTCCTCATAGAACAGCAGCCCGACATGCTGCAGCCGGCCACGGGCCTGCAGCTCAATCACGCGTTGGCGCAGGGCTTCGCCCCGCTGCGGCAATTCCGTCAACAGATGGATCAGGGTCTCGCATTCGACAGGAGGCAGGCCCGAGCGGAAAGAAAGTAGAGCCAGGCCGCGGTCTCGCCAGAAGCCGGCCAGCAAGGGAAGGAGCTCAGCCCGAGCCTCACCCTGAAGCAGTTCGGCAAGGTCCATCCGGTCGGTCGTCCGGTCCCATACCCTGAATTCCTGGTATTTCTCCGGCTGGCCGCCGGTCAGGCAGAGGAACTCCTCGGCGCCGAGACGTCCGGCAAGGGTCTCAAGGGCACGACGTCTGGTCGGCTTCCCCGGAGTAAACTCACCACTCCCGAGCAGCGCTTCACAGAGGGACACCAGAAGCGTGGAAGAGACCTTGCGTGCCATCGCGAAGCAGCCTTTTTCAGAGGTTCTGCTGCAGAGCAGCGATCACTTTGTCGGCAACCTGGTTGGAGGCGTTGACGCAATCATTCAGGCCGACCCCGAAAAAGGCATTGCCGGTCACAAACAAGCCGTTCAATTCCTCCAGGCGTTCGGTAATCGCCTCAACACGGCGTGCATGACCTGGCGTGTACTGGGGGATCGCCCGGGCGTGCCGGAAAATCCGGACAAACCGCGGCTGTGCCGTAACCCCCATAATCCGCTTCAGGTCGGTCAGGGTCCGCTGTAACACCTCTTCGTCCGACAGGTCGATCGCCCCCGCATTGGTCGCGCCACCCATCATGGAGCGCAGCAAGACATGACCTTCGGGAGCCCGTTGCGGGAAGATGCTGGAGTCCCAGAGCGTGCCGAGGACATGGCAGCCCTCCTTGCGTGGAATCAGGTAGCCGAAGCCATCCAGGTCGTGTCCGACTTCACCTTGCTCGAAGCCGCAGCAGATCACGTTCATCGGCGAATAGAGGATCTCTGCGAAAAGGTCAGACAGTTGCGTGTCAAACGGGCGAACCAGCTGTTTCAGGACATGCGCCGGAGCCGCGGACACAACGATATCGGCCTCGAGCGACGTATCATCCGCCAGGCGCAGCTGCCAGCCGTCAGCGCCGGGTTTCAGCTCGGTCACGGCGGCACCGGTTCGCACCTGTCCCTGCAAGGCGCGACCGGTGGCATCGGTCAGCATCTGGATACCAGGCACAAACGAGGTCAGGACACCACCTGGCCCGGCGGCGCTCGCCACCTGCTTGCCTGCCTTCACCTCGGCCTTCTTCTGCCTGGCTAGCCGGATCATCGCCTTGAGCAGCCCGCCATATTCCTGCTCGAGCTCATGAATACGCGGAAAGCAGCTCTGCAGGCTCATCTGCTCGGGGTTCCCGGCGAAGATACCGGAGACCATCGGACCAATCAGCTTGTCCAGCGCTTCAGCGCCCAGACGACGGCGAGCGAAATCCGCCAGAGTCTCATCCGCGCCGTCGGTACGCTTCGGAATGACCATCTCACCGGCCAGACGCAGCTTGCCCGGCCAGCTGATCAGCTTCGATTGCAGGAACATCGGGCCATTCTCCGGCAGACGATGCAGCATCCCCTCGCTGTAGATAAACCGCTTGCGGGCGTTGTCATTGGAACGCTCCAGGTCATCCTTGATGCCCAGCTGGTCACACAGTTCAAGCGTCATCGGCTTGCTGTCGAGAAAACCGTTCGGGCCCCACTCGCAGAGATACCCCTCATCCTTGATACTCCAGATCTTGCCGCCAGTCCGTTCATCACGCTCCAGGACTTCAACAGAGACCTCCAGGCCGGCCGCGGCCGCCTGCTGTTCAATCGCATATGCTGTTGACAAACCGGAAATTCCGGCACCGATTATCGCTATACGGGTCATATTTTTCTCCGAAAGTCAGGGGCGCGGACTCAATGGCCGACTGAGCCCAGGTATCCCATATTGGGGGCATCAAGTTGTGCCGCGATGTTCTGCAGGCCTTTTTCTAGATCAGGATACTGCAAAACCGTACCCAACTGTTCCATCATTTTACGGTTGTCCATCCGCCGCGACTCAGAGAGGTAGGACAACATCATCGGGTTCATCACCTGGCGGGCTTCCTCCATGCTGACCTGTTGTGGCCGCGGCAGTTCAAGCAGATCGGCAATCGCGTTGAAATACTGGGTCATCGTCCCCGGCTGGCCGTCGCTGACGTTGAAGACCGCGCCGGCCGCGCCCCGTTCCAGGGCCGTCAGACAGATTTGTGCCAGATCGTCAGCGTGAATGCGATTGGTGGGCGGCGATTCCGCTTCGGCCAAGACAGGGTGCCCCTGCTTGAGGCGCGCAATCGGCAAGCGTCCCGGACCGTAGATGCCGGTGACCCGCAAAATCACCACGGGAACACCTTGTTCATGCCCCCACTCGGTCAGACAGTTTTCCGCATCAACCCGTCTTTTGGCGCGGCTGGTCTGTGGATTGACCGGCGTCTGCTCATCGACCAGGGCGCCGCCGCAATCGCCGTACACGCCGCTGGTGCTCACATAGACCACCTTGGACGGCACCCGCGCACCGGTCAGGCTCTTGCAGAAATTGCGCATCCGACTGTCGATCGGCCCACCGCCGGGCGGCGGCGCCAGGTAGACGAGCGGTGTGCCGGCAACCGGCAGACCGGCCAGGCTCTCCGCCCGGTCCAGGTCCCCGTTCAGCGGCGTAATTCCGTACCCTTCCAGGCGCTCCGCACCGCCTCGGGAGCGGGTCAGAGCACTGATGGTGCCACCCTGTTCCAGCATCAGCCGCGCCAGCCGCACACCGACATCACCGCAGCCGACAATCATCAGACCATTTTCAGGCTTCAACTCTGCGTTCATCACTACCCCAAAGATTTCCCGACAATTTCTCCCACATCCCGCGACAGGCCTTCCCGCTCCCGGATCCGCGTCAACTGCTCTCGCAACAACGCCTGACGCTTGTCGTCATAACGGCGCCAGCGGATCAGGGTCCCGACCAGGCGCGCTGCCACCTGCGGGTTGAAGGCATCGAGGGCGATCACCTGATCGGCCACAAACCGATAGCCGGCACCGGAGGCATCATGGAAACAGGCTGGATTGGCGTGGGCGAAGGCACTCACCAGCGATCGCATGCGGTTCGGGCTCTTGAGGGTAAATGCCGGATGTTGCATCAAGCCCTGCACCTGCGTCAGGGTCTCTGCACCGGGCGCAGTCGCCTGCAAGGTGAACCACTTATCCACCACCAACGGCTCATCCTGGTACTGGTGATAAAAGGCGTCCAGCGATTCTTCCCAACGCGGCAAACGGTTGTGAACCAGGCAGGTCAAGGCGGCCAGGCGGTCAGTCATGTTATCGGTGTCCGTGTACTGGCGGAAACAACGATCGGCAAGCTCTGCGTCCGGCAACAGCGCCAGATAGGCAAGACAGAGGTTCTTCAAGCTGCGACGACCGATTTGCGCCGAAGTGACGGCATACTGTTCCCGATCGGTCATGGCCAGCATGACTTTCTGAAACTCGCTTTTCAGGGAGCTTGCCAGCGTTTGCCGCAACTGATGTCGGGCCGCGTGAATCGCTCCCGGGTCGGCCACCGGCATCGCTTCGGCCAGTTCGATTTCACTGGGCAGAGTCAGGGCCAGGCTCAGCAGGGCCGGGTCGACGCTTGCATCGGTGAGAGCCTGCCGGAATGCGGCCAGGAACCCTTCGCTCTGGCGCATCGGCCGCCCTGTCTGAACATCACTGACCATATCCAGCAGCAGACGACCCGCCAACCGCTGGCCCGCCTCCCAACGATTGAATGCGTCGCTGTCATGGGCGAACAAAAAGGCCAGTTCTTCTTCTGTGGCCGCATGCTGCAGGTGCACTGGCGCCGAGAAACCACGCAACAGCGAGAGCACCGGCTGCTGTTCCACACCTTTGATGACAAACGTCTGCTCCTGCTCAGTGACTTGCAGGACCAGTGTTTCGGCGAATTCTCCGGCCTCATCTTCCAGACAGATTCGCTGGTCGGCACCATCCGGGCCGAGCAAGCCGACGGCCAGGGGGATCAGGAACGGTTGTTTGTCCGTTTGGCCAGGGCTCTCCCCACAACTCTGCCGCACGGTCAGATGGTAGGCCCGGGCTGAGGCATCATATGTTCCTTCGACCTCGAGCGTGGGCGTGCCCGCCTGACTGTACCAGCGACTGAACTGCGTCAGATCAAGCCGCCCGGCTTCCGCCATGCAGGCCAGAAAATCATCGGTGGTCACGGCCTGTCCGTCGAATCGCTCCAGGTAGAGCTGCACCCCACGAATGAACGCTTCGCGGCCGAGCAGCGTCTGGTACATGCGGATGACTTCCGCACCCTTGTTGTAGACAGTGGCCGTGTAGAAATTGTTGATCTCAACGTAGCTGGCAGGGCGAACCGGATGCGCCATCGGCCCGGCATCTTCAGGGAACTGGGCGTTGCGCAGCAGACGCACCTCGCTGATCCGCTTGACGGGGCGCGACCCCATATCGCTGGAAAACTCCTGGTCCCGAAACACCGTCAAGCCTTCCTTCAGGCTCAGCTGGAACCAGTCGCGGCAAGTCACCCGGTTGCCGGTCCAGTTATGGAAATATTCATGGCCGATCACGCCTTCAATCCCCTGGAAATCGGCATCGGTGGCCGTCTCCGGCTTGGCCAGGACATACTTCGAGTTGAAAACGTTCAGCCCCTTGTTCTCCATCGCCCCCATGTTGAAGTGGTCAACGGCGACAATCTTGTATTCATCCAGGTCATATTCCAGGCCGAAAACCTCTTCATCCCAGCGCATCGATTCCTTGAGCGACTGCATGGCGTGGTCGCACATGTAACGGTTGCGCTCCTCGACGAAAATCTTCAACGCCACCGGGTTCCTTGAAGCGGTCGTGAAAGAATCCTCAATGGCAACCAGGTCGCCGGCCACCAGCGCAAACAGGTAGCTCGGCTTCGGGAAAGGGTCTTCAAATGTCGCAAAATGCCGCCCCGGTTCCGTTTCGCCGGAGGCCACGCAGTTACCGTTCGACTGCAGCACCGGACAGGTCTCCCGGTCTGCTTCCAAGGTGACTGTGAACCGCGCCATCACATCCGGGCGATCAGGATAGAAGGTGATTTTCCGAAAGCCCTGCGCCTCGCATTGGGTGCAGTACATGCCATTGGAACGGTAAAGCCCCTCAAGGGCCTCATTGGCCTCCGGGTTGATCAGGACTGTCGTCTCCAGGCGAAACCGCTCAGGGACAACGGCGATAGTCAGGCCTTCGTCATCGAGGGTATAGGCGGTTTCTGCCAACGTTTGGCCATCCAGCGCAATCTCGACCAGCTCAAGCTGCCGTCCGTCCAGGTGCAGGGGTGCATCTGCGGCCGGGCTGGCGGGGTTTTTGTAAACCTCGAGAAGGGCGCGGACTTGAGTCTGTCCAGACCTCAGGCTGAAATGCAGGTCAACCTGGTCCACCAGGTAACCGGGAGGGCAGTAGTCTTTCAGAAAGCGTGTGGTTAATTGCTGCGGCATCATATCCTCTTACAAAAAGATTTACTCAATAGTTTCACCAAAGTATCGCAAATTGCCACACATGGTAAAGGGGGGATGAACATCCTGCAAAGGTTTTTCTCAGACGACCAGCAGAACCCGCACATCCATCACATTGGTTCCGGTCGCCCCGGGTTGGAACAAGTCACCGAGTTGCGCAAAGAAATGATAGGAATCGTTCTCTGCCAGGAACGCCTCCGGATCAAGGGCACAGGCTTCTGCCCGCGCACAGGTCGAATGATCCGCAAAAGCACCAGCGGCATCGGTAGGGCCGTCGGTGCCGTCCGTGCCGGCACTCAGCAACAGAACTTGTCCGCCAACCGGCATCTGTCTGGCCGCGACCAGGGCAAATTCCTGGTTGCGCCCTCCCAGGCCGGCGCCACGCAGGGTCACCGTCGTTTCACCGCCCGACAACAGGCAGGCCGGGCGCGCGACCGGATGGCCACGTTCAAGGATGTCCCGCGCCATCGCCATGTGCTCGCCAGCCACGACAGCAGTCTCCCCCTCCATGGAGGAGGAAAGAACCCGGGCATTGTAACCGAGCGCAACCGCTGCAGCACGCGCTTGAGTCAAGGCAACGACGTTGTTGCCAACGATCAGGCTAACGGTCTTCTCAAAGACTTCATCCCCCGGCTTGGGCGTCTCCGGGATCTCCCCGGCATCGCCTCTGCGCAAATGAGAGATGACAGCCGCCGGCAGTTTGTCAGCCAAACCATAGCGATCGACAATTGCGAGGCAGTCGCCATAGGTTCGCCGATCCGGCACGCAAGGACCGGACGCGATGGTGTCGAGATCGTCGCCGACCACGTCAGACAGGACAAGAGACACCAGGGTCGCCGGAAAAACTGCCCGAGCCAGCTGTCCCCCCTTGATCGACGAGAGATGCTTGCGTAGCGTATTGATTTCGTGGATCGTAGCGCCGCAGCCGAGCAGGACCTGGGTCGTTGCCTGCTTGTCGGATAGAGAGATCCCTGCGGCAGGTAGCGGCAGCAGAGCGGAGCCACCGCCAGAGACCAGGTAGATGACCAGGGTTGATGCATCCGCCGCTCTGGCTAAAGCAAGCAGTTGACCAGCGGCCTCCAGTCCGTTCTGATCGGGAATCGGGTGTCCGGCCTCCAGCAGGGTAACTTTCTCTACCGGCCCAAGATGGCCATACTTGACCACCACAAGGCCCCGTTCGAGGTGATCCCCGAGCAACTCTTCAACGGCGCGTGCCATGGCGGCCCCGGCTTTGCCGGCACCCAACACAAGGACCCTATGGTAACGGGCCAGGGGATACGTCTGCTCGCCAACCACCAGGCTGTCGCCTTCCCGGCGGCAGCAACGCCGCACGGCCGTTGCCGGATCAACTGCGGCGAGGCCGGCCCGAAAAATCTGCTCCGCATCGCGGCGCATGTCAGCGAGGGTTTTGGACGGTTGCGACATAGAAACGCTCTGCGGTTTCAGTGCACCTCAAAGAAATGCCCGGTGCCGACCCTGTGGATTTTGATCAGGTTGGTCGTGCCGGGGTCGGAGACCGGGCTGCCCATGGTGATCACCACGATATCCCCCTTCTTGACCACGCCGGCGGCCAGAACAGCCGTTTCGACAGACTTGATCTGAGCTTCGGTGTCGCCCTTGATATCGACCCGGATGGAACGGACTCCCGCATACAGCGCCATGCGCCGCCGCACGTCCTGACTCGGCGTCACCGCATACACCGGGATGCGCGGCCGGAACTTTGAGACGAGGCCGGCGGTGCTGCCGGTCTGGGTGAAGGCCAGTATGGCGGACGCGCCGACGTTCTTCGCCAGGTGACAGGCCGCCAGGCCGATCGCCTCCGGCAGATGCCGGTAGCCGCGGTCTTCAAGCACGGGCTGAAACACCTGCTTGCCCAACTCCGGATCAGCTTCGACATCCTGGGCCACACGCACCATCATGGCCACGGCTTCGCGCGGATAAGCTCCGGAGGCGGTTTCCGCCGACAGCATCACCGCATCGGAGCCGTCGAGGATCGCGTTGGCGACATCCGATGTCTCGGCACGGGTCGGCCTCGGGCTGGTGACCATGCTCTCCAACATCTGCGTCGCCGTGATCACCGGCTTGCCCGCCTGGTTGCATTGACGAATGATACTTTTCTGAATCAACGGAACCTTCTCCGGATCGATTTCAACGCCCAGGTCGCCGCGAGCCACCATGATACCGTCAGAGGCCTCAAGAATCGCAGCAAAAGCATCAACCGCCTCCGGCTTCTCGATCTTGGCGATCACTTTCAGGTCCGCATGCCTTTCCAGCAGCAGGGTTTTCAGACCGTGCACATCGTCTGCAGAGCGCACGAAGGAAAGAGCGACATAATCGAGCGCATGCTCCAGGCAGAAATCGAGGTCGAGACGGTCCTTGTCAGTCATGGAGGGCGCCGAGACCGCAACGCCCGGCAGGTTGATACCCTTGCGGTCCCGAAGCAGGCCACCGACCAGAACCTGGCAGTGAACCCGGCCCACGTTGATCTGCTCTACTTGCATCTCCAGCAGGCCATCATCGAGCAGGATACGCGCGCCGGGGTGGACATCCTGCGGCAACAACCGGTAGGTGGTCGGGATCAGACCGTCTTCGCCAAGGATCTCATCGGTAGTAATGGTTACCTGGTCCCCAGCTGCCAGAATCATCTGGCCGCCTGCCAACTGGCCAACCCGAATCTTCGGCCCCTGCAGGTCGCCGAGGATAGCCACCGCCCGCCGACGATTGGCCGACAGGTCGCGAATGTCTGCGACGATTTGAGACAGCTCCTCATGCCGACCATGTGAAAAATTCAACCGGAAAACATCCGTGCCGATATCCATCAAATCATTGAGGACGTCTCGATCGGCACTGGCCGGACCGATGGTAGCAACAATCTTGCTGCGACGAAAAATGCGCTCATAATCTGGCATGAAAAAAATTCTCCCGGAAAGCATCAATTTGAAAAAATAGTGTAGCATACAAATGTGAGGTTCGTGGCAAAAGCCGACTTGACTCACCCACACCGCCACGTCAGAATGCCGCATTAACCTACTGGCAAAAAACATGATCTACTCCTCTTCCTTTTGGGCTCTGGCCCTCGCCAACCTGGCCCATACAGCCAGCTTCATGGCCTTCACCCTGCTCCCCCTCTATGTCCTGGCGCATGCTGGCACCCGGGGTGATATCGGAGTGGTCATGGGCCTTTTTGCTTTAGCCTCGGCCCTGTGTCGCCCCTGGATTTCCGACATGATCGACCGGCTCGGTCGCAAGCGCAGTTACACAATCGGTCTCCTGATCATGACTGGCATCCCCTGTCTGCACCTCCTGTTGGCAGAACCGCTGGGCAAAGCCTACCCACTGTTCCTGCTGCTTCGCCTGGTGCACGGCGTTGGACTGGCTCTCTGTTTTACCGCAGTTTTCACCTTTGTTGCTGATCTGCTCCCTGCCGGACGACTCAATGAGGGAATCGGCATTTTCGGCATCTCCGGGTTGATCGGCGTGGCCCTCGGTCCCGTCCTGACGGAAATCGCCATGAAACGCTTCGGCTTCGACGGCCTGTTTTTGACCGCCGCAGGCCTGGCAGCGATCGCCCTGTTGGCGCACCTGCCGGTTAAGGACAGCTTTCGGCGGTTGGCTCAGAGTGCCGGTCCGGGCTTTTTTACCTTGCTGAAACGAGGTAAGCTGCTCATGGTCGGTTTGATGTCTGCCCTGTTCGGTATCGGCATTGCCGCCACAAGCAACTTCGTCGCGCCTTTCGCCGAGCAGCGCGGTTTCGAGCTGATTTCAGCTTTTTATATCAGTTATTCAGCCGGTGCGATTGCAACCCGGATCCTGGGCGGACGTCTGGCGGACCACTACGGTGAGAACCGCATTCTGCCTTACGGCATCCTCTTCTTTGCAGCAGGTTTACTGCTCTTGCCGTTCACATGCACCCAACTGGCATTGATCGGCACCGGCGCCTGTGCCGGGATCGGCCACGGTTTGCTGTTTCCTTCGCTGAACAGTTTGGCCATCCGCAACGAACCGGCTGAAATCCGCGGCAAGGTAACTGGAATATTTACCGGGGGGATTGATGCGGGAAGCTTTGCAGGTTCTCTGATATTAGGCTATATTGGTCAGTGGTTCGGCCTGAACGCCCTGTTTCTTTTTGCCGGGGCCATCATGACAGCCGGGCTGTTTCTGTTCGGCTTTCGTCCCAGGAATAAACCCGTATAACGGACGTTTTACAATGCACATCGCCCCCTACTTTCAAGAAAACAGTTATCACACGCAACCGCGACCAGTCAGCTGGCTTGCCCGAACCTTTCCAAGTCTGAGTTTCTACCGGCAGGTTATCGGCTTGGTTATGCGCAATGGGCGACTCGCCCTCAAGGGTCAGTATGATCTTGCAGCCTGGCGAACCGGCAGCATTGAGACCGTGGAAATCCTGGAACGGGTCGGTTGTGAGTGCCACATCACCGGCCTGGAGCACCTGCAGGACCTGAACGAGCCCTGCATCTTCATCGGCAATCATATGAGCAGCCTCGAGGCCTTCGTGCTGCCGTCCATTTTACTGACAGGCAAAACCGACCTGACCTACGTGATCAAGCGCAGTTTGACGGAATATCCCGTGTTCAAGCACATCATGAACAGCCGCAACCCGATCGTGATCGACCGGGTCAACCCCCGCGACGATCTAAAAACCGTCATGACGGAAGGGGCTCAAAGACTCAAGGACGGTTACTCGGTGATCATCTTCCCACAACATACCCGGGCGGTTGAATTCGATTCGGAATCATTCAACAGCATTGGCATCAAGCTGGCGCGCAAGGCCGGCGTCAAAGTTGTCCCCGTCGCCCTGAAAACCTGGGCCTGGTCTCAAGGAACCTTTCTCAAAGACTTCGGTCCAATAATCCCCTCCCGGCCCGTCCACTTTGCCATCGGCGCGCCGATCGAAATTCATGGCAAGGGACAGGAGGAACATGAACAGGTGGTCCAGTTTATCCAGAGCCACCTGAATGAATGGAAAGGTTAATCTTGTGAAATGACACAGAAGAGTTAACCCGCTTCTGGTTTTTTCTCATTTCTCATCGTCCAGAAATCAGAACTCCCCTTGACCCTGCCCCTTGCCATCACTATATTGACCGTGCCTCGCGACAACCGTGTCAAAAAACCTCTGAGAGATGGCCTAAAAAGGATTCATGATGGGCAAAGATTACTACGCCGTGCTCGGCCTCGAAAAATCGGCCAGCGCCGACCAGATCAAAAAGGCCTACCGAAAGCTGGCCATCAAATATCACCCGGACAAAAACCCTGACGACAAACAAGCCGAAGAACGTTTCAAATCGGTCAGCGAAGCCTACGCGGTCTTGTCCGACCCTGACAAGAAGCGGCAATACGATCAGTTTGGTGCGGACGGATTCCAGCAGCGCTTCAGCCAGGAAGATATTTTCAGGAACGCCGATTTCGGCGACATTTTCAAGGAGTTCGGTTTCGGCGGGGACGATCTCTTCAGCCAACTGTTCGGCGGCAGGAGCCACGGGGCCGGTTGTCGCCACTCGCGACCGCAGCCAGTCAAGGGACAAGATTTCCTGATGCGCCTGACCATCCCGTTCCGGCAGGCAATTCTGGGCGGTGAACGGCAGATCACCCTTGACAGTCACGGCACGAACGAACAGCTCAAGGTGCGAATTCCCGTTGGTGTCGAACCGGGCCAAAAACTGCGGATTGCCGGCAAAGGAGGCGCCAGCCCATCCGGCGGACCACCTGGCGACCTGCTCCTGGAGATCCTGGTGACACCGGACGCCCGGTTTCGTCGCGAAGGCCGGGATCTTTACCATACAATCAAGATTCCATTGAGCGGCGCCTGCCTGGGGACCTCTGTCGAAGTTTCAACTCTGGATGATGTCAAACGGGTAAAGGTGAAAGCTGGCACACAAAACGGCAGCAAAATCCGTCTGCGCGGCTTTGGCGTTCCGGGCCGCGCCGGCCAGCCGGCCGGAGACCTTTATGCCATAATCGACATCATGGTCCCGGAACAGCTGGACGAAAAGCAGCAGAAACTGTTTGAAGAGTTGCGGGAAACAGGTCTTTAAATCCGTTCACTCCGCATTTTTGACCATTGCATCGACTTCAAGCCGCACATCATCAATGTTCACTTGAGTGACCAAGTCGCCCTCTTGTTCCACCCGGACCAAACCATCCTCAACCCATTGTTTGATCTGGGCGAGATCCAGACCGTACTTGGCAGCAGCCGCTTCTGGCGTATACCAGGTTTTGACCAGAGACATAAACGCTCCTTTGGAAAGCAATCAGGTGGAAGACCACAGCATTGGCATGATGCTTTAAGTATAGCGGAAAAACCGGGAAGTTGTTTCTTTACAAAATACCTAAAAAATATTACAACTTCCCGACGGAGAACCGAACCATGCAACCCACCCTTCTTATTATTGATGATTCCACGGTCCTGCGCCAACAGGTAGTGGAAATTCTCAAGGAAACCGGCGGCTTCAGCTCTTTCCTGGAAGCCAGCAACGGCATCGAAGGCTTCAAGATGCTGATCGACCATGATGTCGATGTGGTGCTGTGCGACCTCGAGATGCCAGGCATGGACGGCCTGAAATTTCTGGACATGCGCAACGCCCGGGCCGAAGCACGAGACATCCCGGTCATCCTTCTGACTGGTCGGGAGGGACAGTCTCAGAAGATCAGAGGCTTGGAACGTGGCGCCAGTGATTATGTCACCAAGCCGTTCGATCCCGGCGAGTTGATCGCCCGGGTCAGGGTGCAGGTGAAAATCAAGCACCTTCAGGACGACCTCAGGGAGCAAAACCAGCGCCTCGAGGAACTGTCGAACACCGACCCTCTTACCCAACTGGCCAACCGCCGCTTCCTGATGAAAACTCTTGATAGAGAGTTTCAGCGCAGCGTGCGCAACAATGACCCCCTGTCGATGGTCATGGCGGACATCGATCACTTCAAGCGAATCAACGACACCTACGGACATCAGCAGGGAGACGTGGTCCTCAAGGCCGTCTCCGAAGCCTTGCTTGACGAACTGCGTGAATACGATTTGGCGGCGCGCTTTGGTGGTGAGGAGTTTGCCCTGATCCTCCCCGGCACGGAACTTCCCCAAGCAACCGCAGCGGCCGAGCGCATCCGTAAACGCGTGTCCCGACTCAAATTTGAAGGGGCTCTCAAACCGCTGGTCCTGACAATCAGCTTGGGGGTCGCGACCGGACCGAGAAAAGACGTGACGGTCTTCGACGACTTGGTCAGGCTGTCTGATGACGCGCTCTATGCTGCAAAACGCGAAGGGCGCAACCGCGTCGTCATTGCCGATCCGCCCTAGCCTGATTCGTTTGCCGCTTTTCTTCTGGAATGCCCCCTATGGATTTCTGGCAAGGGCTTGCCATTTTGGAACAAGTTCACCTGCTGGCAACAGCCTCACCAGCGTCTGATTTCACTCCGTTTACGACCACCAGGAAACCTTTGGAGAAGACTGTATGACCAATCGATTTCTTGAAATGCCTGACACCAATGGCTACTTCGGCGAATATGGTGGCCAGATCATCCCTCCTGAGCTGAAAACCATCATGGACGAGATCAGCGCTGCCTACGAAACTGTCCGCCAGACGGAAACGTTTCAACAGGAGTTGCAAGAACTCTATGCCGACTATGTCGGCCGCCCCAGCCCGATCTACCATGCCAGCCGCCTGAGTAAAAAGCTGGGCGGTGCCGGCATCTACCTCAAGCGCGAGGATCTGAACCACACCGGCGCCCACAAGATCAACCACTGCCTCGGTGAAGCCTTGCTTGCCAAGTACATGGGCAAGACCAAGGTCCTGGCCGAAACCGGCGCCGGTCAACATGGCGTCGCCCTGGCGACAGCCTGTGCCCTGGTCGGTATCGACTGTGAAATTCACATGGGCGAGATCGACATCGCCAAGGAGCATCCGAACGTCACTAAGATGAAAATCCTCGGCTGCGACCTGATTCCCGTCACCCGCGGCACACGCACCCTCAAGGACGCCGTCGACAGCGCCTTTGACGAGTACCTGAAAGACCCCGTTAACTTTCTCTACGCGATCGGCTCGGTGGTCGGGCCGCACCCCTTCCCGAAGATGGTGCGGGACTTCCAGCAGATCGTCGGCCATGAAGCCCGTGAGCAGTTTCTGACGAAATTCGGGGCGCTTCCCGATGTGGTCACCGCCTGTGTCGGCGGCGGTTCCAACGCGATCGGCATTTTTACAGCGTTTCTGGAAGATGACGCGGTGGAACTGGTCGGGGTTGAACCGGCAGGCAAAGGACTCGACACCCCGGACCATGCCGCCACCCTGACCCTGGGCAGCAAAGGTTCCCTGCATGGCTTCAAGTGTTACAACCTGCAGGATGACCAGGGGGAACCGCTGCCGGTCTACTCGATTGCTTCCGGCCTTGATTACCCGGGCGTCGGCCCGCAGCACTGTTACCTCAAGGATATCGGCCGAGTCCGTTACGAATCGATTAACGACCAGGAGTGCCTGGATGCTTTCATGACCCTCTCCCGCATGGAAGGCATTATCCCGGCCCTGGAAAGCGCCCACGCAGTGGCCTACGCGATGAAGCTGGCGCCGAGCCTGCCGAAGGATCAGCGCATCCTGATCAATCTATCGGGACGCGGCGACAAGGACGCCGATTTTGTCGCAGATCGGCTGAACCTCTAAGCACTCATAAAACTAAAAAGCGGGCCAAAACTGGCCCGCTTTTCACATTCATCCCACCATTTGTGATTTGCCGCCCGCGACTACTCCTCCTCTAACCCTTCCCTGATCATGTCGTAAAGAGTCAGAGCATCCTTGCCGGCAGCTTCCGCGATCTCTTTCAGGCTTTTCTCCTCGCTGGCCGGAATGCCATGCACGGCAAGGATCTGCAACACTGTCTTGCTGCTGACCGAATATTCCTGGCACAGATCGATCAGGGGTCTTTTGCCCATTCCGGCAGGAGGCTCACCGGGGAAAGTGCTACGCACCCGTTCGTCCAATGGCGAAATAATCAGATGGACCTGCTTCGGGGAAGACTCATTGCCCTTGGCGATATCAAGCAGGGACTGGTCACTGTTCTCGACGACAAACCCTGCGTCCTCAAGTCGCTGCATGCTGAGGCCCAGGTCAAGTTCCATTTTCTTGGCAAAGGTTTTCAGAGAGGAGAGTTCCGCGTGCCCATAGGGCGGTTCTCCATAGAATTTCTCCGCCTTGGCGCTGATCGCTTCACCGACGGTGATAATACCGTGAAATGGCTGCACTTCAAAATAGGTTCCGAAGGAGAACAGGGCGACGATCAGCAGGGCGACATTGAATTCGCGGGTAAAGAGTTTGAACTCTTTCGCCTTGTTCTTCAGGTATGCCGTAATGGCATTCCAGTTGTAGTAGGTGTGCAGGAGAATGGCGAGCAGGAAAAGCACGCCGAGATTGATATGCAGGCTCCCCCATTCGCCCTTGGTCAGGCCCCAGAGTCGATAATCAGCCCAGTAAGCGACCCGCCCCGCCGGAACGATATAGAGAATGACACTGGTCAGTGCCAATAGGATGAAACTCAAAAATGCTGTCAATGAGGTAACTTTGCGCATTGTCTGCCTCGCAGATGATTAACCTGTAAAAAGATAGTTTTAGTCTCATCCTTAAATTACATTCAATATATCGTATATACAGATACCGTCAAGCCTAATCGCCCGCTCGACTGATCGAAATATCATCATACCAGGCTCTTGCCGTCTCTCCAGTGTTGTCGGTATCGGTCATGATTGCTATCGCCCCCGCTTCCGGAGGGTCCTCGCCGAACGCCCTCCGAAAATCTTCGACGATGTTGCGGCGCACCTCGACCCATTGCCCCGCCTTATCGGGACCACTGGCTGCAGCGAACATCATCGCGTTACCGGTGTAGGCGTTTGGAAGGATGTCGTTCACGGGGAGATGGTTGGCCCAGATGTAATTGAGCGTCCTGGTTTTCGGGAAGAACCAGTGCGGGAAAATCACATAGACGCGGGCAGCGTAATCGTCCCCCACCTTGGTGCGTTCATTCCCCTTGTCAACCGTCTTGGCGATTTTCCAGCGCCAGGAGAGAACCGGTGTCTCGGACGGATCGAATTTGATTTTGTAGACCAAGCCAGATGCGGAGGCATCGCTCTCTGCCTGCAGGACGTGCTCGTCACCGTCAGCTACCACGCTGTAGCGAGTTTCCCCTTCAAAGCTTTTGGTTGTCCAATGAGCACTCAGCCCTTTCTCGAAATCGTCGATGACAATCAGGTCGGGTGCGGCAGACGCTGGACCAGCGATGAACATTGCAAACATGATCAGCATTACGGGCATACGCTTCATAGTTGGACCTTTGCGAGAAATGTTGTCCATATGGATTCAGTCTAGCACGTTCCATGCTGTACATGTTTGTTGTCAAATCTGACTCAATCCATACTCGCAACACAGTTATTCTATTCATTCGCCGGGTGAGCCCGGCAGGCGCCCTACAAGTCGCCCACCTCCGCCAGGGCTCCGGTGGGTGGGTTCGTTGGGTGTTTTTTTCTGCATACTCTTTTTTGCACAAGCAAAAAGAGTATGACGCCGTCAGGGGGCGCGACCCCTGCGAAAAGAGATCGAGAGGGAGACAAGAATCCCTCGCATTGACCACCCGAGACTATCCGTAAGGACCAGCGACGAGACCAGACCTTTCCCGTCGACTCTCCCCCTCATTAATCACCCGGATCGCACTCACTCCCTCAACTGGACATTTCGTCTCACAAATCCCGCAGCCGATACACAACCGATCCACCACCTTCGGCAACTTCAACCGCCGCAGTTCACCATCCACCAACAGACCCTTTTCCTCGAACACGATCGCCTTATCGCCGGTCGGGCAGTGCTCTTCACACACCAAACATTCGATCCCTTTGGCAAACGGCAGGCAACGGTCCTTGTCGAACACGGCGATGCCGATCACGACCTGTTTTTTCTGCGGCAAGTCGAGCCTCCTGATCGCGCCAGTGGGACAAACCTGGCCACACAGAGTGCAGTTGTACTCGCAGTAACCGATGCGCGGCACAACCAGCGGCGTCCAGAGGCCAACCGGTCCAGCTTCCAGCAGCGCGGGTTGAACGGCTCGACCGATACAGACTTTCATGCACTCGCCGCAACGCACACAACGCTGCAGGAACTCCGTCTCAGGCACCGCTCCGGGAGGACGAATCAAATAAGGATTCTGCCGATAGCTCTCCGGGCCGATTTTGACAACGGGACCGACCAGCAGGCCGGCGGCGACCGACGTTATAATGCCACGACGTTGCAGATCGACACCCGGCCCACTCCGTGAAAGTGACTTAAAATTGAAACTGACCCGGTCTTCCGGGCAGTAGCCGGTGCAGTCCATGCAGAGCAGGCATTCGCTGCGATGGTGCCCCTCCGCTCGGACGGCTCCGGAACGACACCCTGCACGACAGACCTGGCAGTCCGCGCAGAGGTGGTCAGGCGTGCGCTGCAGCAAGGCGTGGCGGGAACAGAGTCCGAACAAAGCACCCAGCGGGCAGAGATTCTTGCACCAGAAACGGTGCTCCACCCGCTCCAGCAACAGGATCAGCAGGAACACCACCAGTGTGAACAAGCCGAGGCTGAATATCGGTTGATGAAACGCCATCAGGTTGTCCCGGAACAGCGGATAGGCCTGATTGACTACAGGTGAAATCAGCGGCACCGGATGCTCATAGAACCAGTCGAACACCTCATTGAGGCCCAGGTTGTAAACCGGGTAAAAGGCTAGGGTCAGAGAGCGCAGGAAGATCGCCAGAGGATCGAACAGGCCGAGCAATTGAACACCCGTCAGAGCGGCAGCGCTGAAGCCGATCAGCAGCAGGTATTTAACCCGACGCCAAGCTGGCGCAAAAGCGCGGTGACCACGCCCGACCAGCAGGCCGCAGCCATCCAGAGTAGCTCCCAGTGGACAAACCCAGCCGCAGAAAAACCGCCCAAAAATCACCGTCAGGCACAGCACCAACAGGGACGGCCAGAGCAGTTGCCAATGGAAAGAACCGGGAGCGAAAAAGTCGGCCAAGGCGGCCAAGGGGTCGATACGAAACAGCAGGCTGACCGGGTATGGCAGCTCGTCAACACCCCGGTATTCGGTCTGCAGGAACAGCCAGAGGAAACCCGTCAGACAGAGGGTCTGACTGGCCTTGCGGGCGTATAGCCAGGGGGACGCTTTCAAACCCGCCGCACCTGTGCCAGGTCCATAGTGCCCAGCCCACGCCTGGCGCCGGCCACAACCGACGAGATCTCGTCTGGCTGCAGGCCGAACAGGGTCGCGGCAAAGGCATCAGCGGCGACGATATCAGGCGTGGCAATCAGAGTTTCGGTCGTACGCACATCCTTGAGACGTCCGCCCTGTGGTCCATTGGCCACCAAAATCCGGGTGGCATCGACCACCGTCAGGGTCGAGTGGATGACGCTGTTGATGTCGGCCAAAGCTTCGGCAATGTCATGGTGCAGCCGGCCACGGTTGCCGCCGATCACCCCCATGGTGTTCTTCATGGCCATGGTCAACCGGGAGATGGAGTGGTGCTTGGCCACCGGCACATTGATATAACGATCAGCCTCCAAGGCCGGGAGATAGAACTCCCAGCGCTCGAAGGCCTTTCCGCCACGAATGACCATCGACTGATAGGCGCGGCGATCCATGTAGTCGAGCCGGACCCGATCGGAGCCAAGACTATCGATAGCAGCACGGATGCCGCTCTGGGTATAGCAGCGGCGGGCATCGTTGCAGGTGCGATCGAACAGCAGCACGCGGCGCGCCCCCGCCTCCAGACAGAGCTCAACCAGGGTCCGCACCACTTCGGGATGGGTGTTGGCTGCCAGATCAGCGGTGCGATCCCAGCCGATATTCGGCTTGATCACCACTGTTTCACCCGGCAGCACGAACGACTCCATGCCATTCAGGGCGGCGATGGTTTCGCGCACCAGCGCGGGAATGTCACGACCCTGGCGTACCGCCAGCGGCGGCGCCCCGGCTGCCAGCGCGGGCAGAGCCAGCAGGTCAAGGATGGGCAGTGCACCCAGAGAGGATGCGGCCAACGTCCCTGTCAGACTTTTTCGGATAAAACTGCGACGGTCCATACTTGTCTCCAGAATTGATACTCCGCATCATCCGGAAGGATCTCTTTCTCAGAAAGACAACCCTGCACAGCCGACCGGCAACATCTGTCCGCGATGGAAACCATGCATCGGCAAGTCAGTGATTGGTTCCCTGGTTCTTTCCGGACACGGCGACCGGCCGGTCAATCGGGCCGAACACCTCTTCGTAGCGCGCCAGGCTATCCTGCAGCGCCTGCATGAAGCGTTTGGCCTGGCGCGGTGAGGCCACAATCCGCGAGCTCACCTTGGCCCGTGGCGCATGCGGTTGAACAAACACGAAGTCGAGCAGAATCTCGCTTTCGGAATGATTAACAACCATCAGGTTGGCGTAGGTCCCCTGAGCAACAGCATCATCCAGTTGGATTTCCAGACTGGCTTCTTTCTTCTTGGTCTCACTCATTTCGTTCTCCTTGAATAACCTTTAATTTCAAGCATACATCAGTCCCCCCAGACCACAGCACAAGAGCAGCAGTCAAAACCATTTTACCCATCTATTTTAATCGACCACATCGATTCGAACAACCGGAACCTCTCCGCCCTGGATCAACACCAGCGACTTGACTGCTGTGACAGTCCTCCTATACTGGTTTGAGTTGTCTCTGCCCTCGCACCCAGGAGTACGCGATGCCTGACTACATCCTCGCCATCGACCAGGGAACCACCGGGAGCACGGCGCTCCTGGTCGGTCACGACTTGGCCGTTCTCGGCCGCTGCACGGTCGATTTCCCGCAGCATTACCCGCAACCCGGCTGGGTTGAACATGATCCGGAAGAGATCTGGAGTTCGGTTCGCAAAGCCGTCCTCGGCCTGCTACAGACCACCGGTGTTCAAACGAAGCGGATTGCCGCGATCGGCATCACCAACCAGCGTGAGACGACCCTGCTCTGGGAGCGATCAGATGGGCGCCCGATGGCCAACGCCATCGTCTGGCAATGCCGCCGGACCCAGCCGCTTTGCGACCAGCTCAAGGCTGAAGGTCTTGAGCCGATATTCCGCCAGCAGACCGGCCTGGTGCTCGACCCCTACTTTTCAGGGACCAAACTGGCCTGGTTGCTGGACAACATTCCCAACTTGCGACCGATGGCTGAAGCAGGTCAACTCGCCTTCGGCACCATCGACACCTTCCTGGTCTGGCGGCTCAGCGGCGGTCAGTGCCACATCACCGATGTTTCGAACGCGTCTCGCACCCTGATGATGGGGTTAACCTCCTGCGCCTGGGAGAAGGAATTAATCGAAGCGCTTGACATTCCGTCAGCCGTTCTGCCTGAAATCCGGCCCTCATCCCAGATCTACGCAACCACTCAAGGTCTCGACTTTTTACCCGACGGTATACCGATTGCCGGTGTCGCTGGCGACCAGCAGGCAGCCCTGTTTGGCCAAGCCTGCTTCGAAGCGGGACAGTCGAAATGTACCTATGGCACCGGTGCTTTTCTGCTGGAAAATACCGGCAATCAGCCGGTCGCCAGCCGCCACAATCTGCTGACTACGGTCGCCTGGCAAATCGATGGAGTCACGACTTATGCCCTGGAAGGCAGCGCCTTCATCGCCGGGGCCGCCGTCCAATGGCTGCGTGATGGCCTCGGCCTGATCAACGACGCCGCCGCGATCGAGAGCCTGGCCCGGCAGGTCCCGGATACCGGCGGCGTTGTGTTCATCCCGGCCTTGACCGGCCTGGGCGCACCACACTGGCGAAGTGAATCCCGTGGTCAGATCTCCGGGTTGACCCGGGGAACCACCGCCGCTCACCTGGCCCGGGCCACCCTGGAGGGCATCGCCCTGCAGGTGTACGATCTGATCATGGCCATGGCCGAGGACCGCGGCGAGCCGCTCAGCCTGCTCAAGGTGGATGGCGGCGCGGCCCAGAACAATCTGCTGATGCAGATACAGGCTGATCTGATCGAACGGCCGGTGTCACGGCCGCACATCGTCGAGACAACGGCCTTGGGGGCTGCCATGCTGGCTGGTCTGGCGATCGGTTTCTGGAAAGATCTTGAGGAATTAAGTCGCAGTTGGCAGGAGGACCAAGTATTTCAACCCAGCAAAGACGATGTCCACCGCGACAGTATGTTGCGTCTCTGGCAGGACGCCATCCGTAAGCTTTAAGCCCGGGATTCGGTGGGCTACTGCAAAAAACGCCTGGCCCCGCTCCGGATACAGTCAGTCAGGGCCTGCAACAGTTCGGATTCAAGATTCCAACAGTGCCAGAACAGCCGCACACTGACACTTTGGTCTGACATGAGCTCGACCAGTCGTCCCGACGCGACAGCTTCACGGCTCTGCAGTTCAGGCAGCATGCCGTAGGCGAAGCCGTTCAAAATCATTCGCAGGAACTGTTCTGAAGAAGGGACATAGTGTGCCGTGAGCTGCGCAGGCGTCTTGCCGAACTGTTGGCGCAGCTGCCGGTGGTGTAATTGGTCGTCGCGACTGAAGATGACCGCTGGCGCGCGCAGCGCGCTGTTCCAGTCAAACTCCTCGGGGAACCACCGTTCAACAAATTCCGGGGTCGCCATCATGCGGTAGCTCATCTCGCCAAGTTCATACGAGGCACACCCCTGCATCGGTTTGGCTTCAGTACTGACACAACCGACAACCTCTCCCTTCTTCAGGTAACGATGCGTCTGATCCTGGTCATCAACCCGCAAATCCAGCAAGGCATCGTGATCCCGCAGGAACTGCTCGACAGAGCCCAGGAACCATGTATCCAGACTGTCGGCGTTCAACCCGACAGGGACTGACACAAACGCATCCGCAGAAGGAGCCTGCAAACGCTCAAGATCCCCTTCAAGCAGTCTGACCCGGTTGTAATGCTTCAGATAAACCTCACCGACTTCGGTGGGGCTGGGCGGCGTACCGCGCGACAGAAGCACTTGGCCGACACGCTCCTCAAGCTGGCGGACCCGCTGCGATACAGCTGACTGGGTCAGGCACAAGACGTTGGCCGCCTTCTCAAACCCGCCCTCCTGAATCACCATCGCCAGAGCCTCTAAGAGTTTATAATCGAGCATTCCCCATTATTAGCACAATTAATTTAATCATAAAAATATTAATTTTACTTTCCTGGCAAACTCCCCTATCTTGCCTGCAAACAGCAAGGAGACCAGGTTTATGTTTCTTCCATTTTTTCAAGGGGTGGGCATTGGCGGCGGGCTGATCATGGCAATCGGCGCGCAGAATGCCTTTGTCCTGTCACACGGCATCCGCCGCAGCCATCCACTGACCATCGCCATGATCTGTTGTGCGGGGGATATCCTGCTGATCGGAATCGGGGTCGCAGGAGTCGGCACACTGGTCACCTCCAGCCCCCTGCTTTCGCAGTTGGCCACTTGGGGCGGAGCACTTTTTCTGATCTGCTACGGGGTGGGTGCGATGCGCTCGGCCCTGCAAGGCAACAGCCTCGAAACGTGCGAGCAGACCGTAAAGTCTTTGTCACACGTCATTGCCGCTACCTGCGCGGTGACATTCCTGAACCCACACGCCTATCTCGACACGGTGGTGCTGGTGGGTAGCATAAGCAGCCAGTTTCAGGGAGAGAGCCGCTATGCCTTTGGCCTGGGCGCCTGCACAGCTTCGGTCATCTGGTTTTTTTCGTTGAGTTTCGGGGCCGTGCTGCTGGCACCCCTGTTCCGGAAGCCACAAGCATGGCGCGTTCTGGATGGATGTGTTTGTCTGGTAATGTGGGGAATCGCCGCATCACTGCTTTATCCGTGATGTTCGACGAACCGGCGCCAACGGTCTGGAGGATCAGAGATCGTTCAGAAGACGATAGACTTTCTGTTCCAATTCCCAGACCGCTGCAGCGCGAGGCTGTTCGCCGTTTTCTTCGAAAAGAAGCCGCGCCCAGTCAAGTTGTTTATGCGCAGAAATCAGAACCGGCGTCAACTCCGCCTCAAGCCGCATCCGCGGAATTTCCCCAACGCGTTCATACAACTCCTGAAGAACCTTCACCGCTCTATCGATCTTGCGAGGGCCCTTGATTTCATCCACGCCCTGCCGCCGTAGATCTGCAAGATAAGCTTCAATATCCTTGGTGACTTCCCGGTAACGGTCAGAAATTGTCATAATGGTAGCCGTCTCTCCTCTTCAAAAGTGTTCACACTTTAGTCAATCAATCACCTTATGACAACCGCAAAAAACAGATAACCTTTGCCAAAAGGGTCATTTTGGGTCGCCAGACGGCTCACATTCCACCGGGCTGCGCTTACAGAGGTGCTTATTGTTATTCAGTTGACTCCCGCCCGGCTCGCCTGATAATCTTTCACAACATTCAAAGCAACAAGCCCTGGGGGAGTAGACCTACTGAGAGTTCCGCGTCGGGCGGAACGACCCCTTGAACCTGATCCGGATTATACCGGCGTAGGGAAGTGGTCATTCAACCGGATCGCAGGATTCGGAGGAGAGCCGCGTTTCGCGGCTCTTGGCGTTTATGCAGGTCAAAATCAACGAACAAGACATCACGCTGGCGGATGGGGCAACCTTGGAACAGGTACGCCTTGAGGTGAAACCGGACGCCGATCTGCTGATTATCAATGGCTACCCGGCAGAGCCGGGCACCCGCCTGTATGAAGGCGACCGGATTGTTCTGATTCGCCGCGGCGAAGTGCCCGCCGAAGAGGAACTGGACGCGCTGCTGTCAGCCCGCCACACTCCCGGCGTGCATGAGAAAATCAAGGGGGCCTGTGTCGGCATTGCCGGTGTCGGCGGGCTCGGCTCCGCGATCGCCGTCGCCTTGACCCGGATCGGGGTCGGGCAGCTGATCATTGCCGATTTTGACACGGTTGAAGCCTCCAACCTGAACCGACAGCACTATTTCATTGACCAGATCGGCTTGCCCAAGGTGTATGCCTTGCGCGACACCCTGGCCCGGATCAATCCGCACGTCCATATCACAGCCTGTCACCTGAAGCTGACACCCGACAACCTCGGTGAGCTCTTTGCTTCAACCCAGGTCCTGGTGGAAGCCTTCGACCGTGCGGACCAGAAAGTCATGCTGATCGAAGCATTCACCTCCCGCTGTCCCGACACACCGATCGTGGCCGGCTCCGGGATGGCTGGCTATGGGCCCTCGAACAGCATCAGAACAGAGCAATGCGGCAAAAGACTGATTGTCTGCGGCGATGGCGAGACAGCTGCCGGGCCGGGCGTCGGCCTGATGGCCCCGCGAGTCGGCGTCGCCGCCCATCACCAGGCCAATGCCGTTCTAAGACTTTTGCTCGGGCTGGAGTCCTGAGCACCACGGAGGGAAAGAGATGTTGATCCAGGTCAACGGCAAACCGAAGGAGGTCGCCTCAGGCACAACGATTGAGGCGTTGCTGCAGCAACTGCAACTGAACGTTCATCAGGTTGTCGTCGAGCGCAACACCATGATTGTCAACAAACAGTGCTATGCTGACGACCTTCTCGTCGAGGGCGACATTCTCGAAATTGTACATTTTGTCGGTGGAGGGTAATGTCAGGGCTGAGAACTGAGAGCTGAACGAATATTACTTTTTCTAAGGGAAGAACATGGATAAGTTGGTCATAGCCGGTCGGGAATTCAATTCACGACTGATGGTTGGTACAGGGAAATTTTCCTCGAATGCTGCCATGGTTGCCGCCATGGAGGCCTCCGGGGCCGACATCGTTACCGTGGCCTTGCGCCGGGTGGACATCGACAACCCGGCAGATGACATGCTGGCGCACATCGATCGAGAACGCTATCTACTGCTGCCGAACACCAGCGGTGCCCGCGACGCCGAAGAGGCAATCCGCCTGGCCCGCCTGGCCCGTGCCGCCGGCTGCGAGCCCTGGGTCAAACTGGAGGTCACACCCGACCCCTACTACCTGCTGCCGGATCCGATTGAGACCCTCAAGGCGGCAGAAGTTTTGGTCAAGGAAGGCTTTATTGTGCTGCCTTATATCAATGCCGACCCGGTTCTGGCCAAGCACCTCCAGGAGGCCGGCACGGCAACAGTGATGCCGCTGGGTGCACCAATTGGAACCAACAAAGGGGTTCGCACCCGGGATTCCATCGCCATCATCATCGAACAGGCGATCGTACCGGTAGTGGTCGACGCCGGCCTCGGTGCTCCGTCGCATGCCGCCGAAGCGATGGAGATGGGTGCAGATGCAGTTCTGGTCAACACCGCCCTGGCGGTCGCCGAGAATCCCGGCAAAATGGGTGCGGCCTTCAAAAAAGGGGTTGAAGCGGGCCGGGAGGCTTATCTGGCCGGACTCGGTGCGCAAAGCGACCGTGCCGAAGCAAGCAGTCCGTTAACCGGCTTTCTTCACAATGACTAAAACTTTTCTTCAATAAACCTCCTCTCCCCTGGCGGGAGAGGATTGAGGTGAGGGGGATTCACAATCGGGCCACCCTCACCCTGGCCCTCTCCCGTCAAGGGAGAGGGGAAACCTACAAGAATAAAGAAATTTCAAAACCATGAGCTTCCTGGACATCATCAACCAATACGACCCACAACAAGTCCTGGCAGAGATTGAAGCCTGTACTTCCGCCGATGTCGAACGCGCCCTAAACAGCGACCGACTGGGACCCAAAGGCCTGCAGGCCCTGCTCTCGCCGGCAGCAGAACCTTTTCTGGAGCAGATGGCACAAAAGGCCCACGCAATTACGCAGCGGCGTTTCGGCAAAACCATCCTGCTCTACGCCCCGCTTTACGTCTCCAACGAGTGCACCAACGGCTGTGTCTACTGCGGCTTCAACGCCACCAACAAGGTCCCGCGCAAGACCCTGTCTCTGGATGAAGTGGAACAGGAAGCACGCGCCATTCACGCCCAGGGATTCCGGCACATTCTGCTGGTCACCGGCGAATCTCCTAAAAAGGTTGATAACGCTTACCTGGCAGCCGTCGCCGAGCGCATCAAACCGTACTTCAGCTCCATTTCCATTGAGGTTTACCCGATGGAGACAAAGGGCTACCAACAGATGGTCGCCGCAGGGGTTGACGGCCTGACCATCTACCAGGAAACCTACAATCGGGAACTCTACGCAGAGCTACACCCTTTCGGCCAGAAGCGGGATTACGATTTCCGCCTGCTGACTCCGGAACGGGGCGGCGCCGCCGGTCTGCGCCGGATCGGCATCGGCTTTCTGCAGGGGCTGGGCAACTTCCGGACCGAGGCTTTTTTCACCGGTCTGCACGCCCTCTTCCTGGCCAAGCATTTCTGGCGCAGCCTGATCAGCGTCTCCTTTCCGCGCATGCGCCCGGCCGAAGGTTGCTTCCAACCACCCAATCCAGTCACAGACCCACAGTTGGCCCAGCTGATCTGCACCATGCGCCTGCTGGTCCACGACGCCGGCCTGGTGCTGTCAACCCGGGAGAGCGCCGTCTTGCGTGACCACTTGCTGCCGCTCGGTATCACCCAGATCAGCGCCGGCTCCTGCACTTCGCCAGGCGGTTACTCCGAAACGGAGAAGAGTACCGAACAGTTCGTCATCGACGATGACCGCACCCCGGCGGAAGTCGAGCAGATGCTGCGTAACAAAGGTTATGACCCGGTCTGGAAGGACTGGGACGAAGCCTTCCTGCACAAAGCCGGCTAACTTGAGCCCATCGGAAGCAAATGATCGTATGGTTGATTTTCCGATCTACCTGATCACAGATCGTCAGCAGTTGACGAACGGGCACACCCTGTTCTCTGCGTGTGAGGCCGCCCTGCGAGGCGGCGTCCGCATCATTCAGCTTCGTGAAAAGGACCTGTCTGCAGCCGAGCTCTTCCCTGTGGCGCAAGACCTGCGTCAACTGACCCGGCGCTACAACGCCCGCCTGCTGATCAATGATCGGATTGATATCGCCCTCGCCTGTGCTGCCGACGGCGTTCACCTCGGCGGCCACTCCCTGCCGACTGACACGGCACGGACCCTGCTGGGGCCAGACAAGCTGATCGGCGTGTCGACCCACAGCCTGGCAGAAATCGACAATGCTACCAGACTCGGCGCTGATTTCGTCACCTTCGGTCCGGTCTACGCCACCCCCTCCAAAGCCGCATTCGGTGCCCCGCAGGGGCTTGAGAAACTGCGAGCGGCCTGCACAACTTCTTCTTTGCCCGTCTACGCCCTTGGCGGCATCAAAACAACCAACCATGCTGAAGTTCTGGCGAGCGGTGCAACCGGAATCGCCCTGATTTCAGGAATTTTGGCCCAGTCCGATCCGAAAGCCGCAGCCCGTAACTTCTGCTTAACGTCCTCTTAATCTTCGTTCGAAAGAAAGCGACCGCTACGGTCCTCTGGTTTGACACTTCGCAACTTGTGTCATTGCATTCTCAACCTGAAACGGGGCCATTCGCCCTTCTGAACGGAGGCCCCGCTGCGTGATGTGGTGAGAAGAGCCAAGCAGAACTTGCCGCACGAAGCGGGGCAGAACATTCGCTTCTTTTTCAATGGATAGCAGAGAACAGAACAGGCGCCACCTCATGAAAAAGGCTTCTATTAAAGCAGCTTGGGAAAACGATCAAACATTAAAGCCGCCATTATGTCGCCCGACTTACGACTTCTCCGACTTCAGGTGCTACCTCTCTTGGCACGGTTCGGAAACCCTTGCGTTTCGAATCACACCGCGGGTTATAATGAAAGAAATCTGTCACACTGAGGTAACATGTCCACCATCCGAAAACCCGTTGCGCCCGCACTGCGCTGGACTTTGCTGATCGGCGGTTTTGCCTCTGTCGGCCTGGCTGTGCTTGGTATTTTCCTTCCAATACTGCCAACTGTCCCTTTGCTGTTGCTCGCCCTGGCCTGCTTCGCACGGAGCTCAGAACACTTTTACACCTGGCTGATTGACCACGCCCACCTTGGCCCGATCATCCGCCCCTATGTGAACGGCCGCGGCATTCCGCGCACAATTAAGATCAAGGTGATCGCCCTGGTCTGGGTGAGCATCACTGCTTCCGCCTTCCTCCTGTTGGAGCAGTTCTGGCTGCGCGTCCTGCTGCTAATGATCGCCGCTGGCATCACTCTCTACCTGCTACGTTTACCGACCGACTGCAGAGACATGCAAAACTGAGATCATCCCAGATGCGCCGACAATCCACCGGAGAGGTAATCTCAACCCAGCGATCTCCCGTCAAAATCCCGCCGTCTATCGAGCGGTGCTGTTGATCGGCGACCCGGCGAATTGAGAAAGTTATTCTTCTCTGAGATAAGGCGCGGGCTTCTGGCCGAGAGCTTTCCAGGTGCCAGACAGTCCGAGAATCATGGTCAAGGTCATGCCGAGCGCGATCGTCATCAGGATTGCCACCGGCTTGAGGTGAAAGTCCGTATCCATCAGCCCCTCCAGTATCCCGTACGCGGCCAGGCTCCCGACCACCCCACTGATGGCACCTGCAATCAGGCCGAGCAGGGCAAATTCGGCCGCAAGCGCCTTGATGATGTCGCCGCGGGTCGCCCCGCACACCTTGAAAATTACTGCGTCATGTATGCGCCGGTGCTGATCGGCCGAAACCGCGCCGGCCAGCACCAAAAACCCGGTCAGCAGGGCGACGGCCGCCATGGCTTTAAAGGCTGAGCCGATCCTGGCCATCGTGCGCGCGACGTTGCCGAGAACCTCACGGGTACTGATGGCCGAGACGTTGGGAAACTCCCCGGTGACGGCCCGAAAGGCTTGCTGTTCGCCGGTGCGATCGACATGCACCGCAGCGATATGCGTTTGCGGTGCGTTTTCGAGAACCCCCGGTGAAAACAGCAGGGCGAAATTAAGCTCGAGGGTCGACCAGTCGACCTCGCGCAGGTTGGTGATTTCAGCCGTGACTTCGCGGCCAAGGATGTTAACCGTCAGGTTGTCGCCGAGCCCTACACCGAAACCCTTGCCAAGGTCGGCCGTCAGAGAGAGCTGCGGCGGGCCGCTGTAATCCGAAGGCCACCAGCTGCCGGCGGTCAGTACGGTCGATGCCGCAGGCTTGGCCGCATAACTGAGATAACGGTCGCCGCGGATCGCCCACTGGACTTCGGGAGCGACCCGTGCCTGGTCGGACGGCACGCCGTTGATGGCGGTGATCCTGCCGCGCAGGGTCGGTGAATGTTCGATCCGCCGCAGACCGGGGCCCTCACGGAGAGTGCGGTCGAAATCGCTCAGCTGGTGTGACTGGATATCGAGGAAGAAGAACGCCGGGGCATCCTCCGGCAGCGTCTCGCCAACCAGGTCGTTGAGGTTGCCTTGCACCAAGGTGATGATAACCAGAGTCGTCAGCCCGATCCCGAGGGAAAACAGGGTACCGCCCGCGGGCGAGCCGCGGCGGTAGATATTGCCGAGCCCGAGGCGTAGAGACGGGTTGCCGGGCCGCGGCAAACTCCGCGCAGCACGGATTGCCCCGGTCGCTGTGAGGCGAAACAGGCCGAAGCAGAGGCCGGCGCCGACGATGAACCAGACGGCAAGCCGCTGGTCGCTGCTCGACAAAATGACGAGAGTCGCCAGGCCGGTTGCGGCCAGGACGATCGCCAGCCGGATGCCGCGTGCCGGCCCGCGCCGGCTGGTTTCGAAGTAGCCGCGAAACAGCACCGCCGGTGAAACCTGCAAAGTCGCACCAAGCGGTTTCAGGGAGAAGACTAGGGCAATCAGCAGGCCGAACAAGGCGGCGGTGGCCAGTGTGTCCGGGTAGATGTCCGGCACCAGGGGAATCGGGATCCGTTCGCTGAACAGACCGGCAACCAGGTAGGGCAGCGCCGCGCCGCAGAACAGCCCGGCCGTCGACCCGATCGCACCAAGGATCAGAACCTGCAACAGATAGGCGGTAAAGATGACCCGGCCGGGGGCTCCAAGGCTCTTCATGGTGGCGATGTGGAGAACCTTGCCGGTCAGGTAGCCACGCACCGCTCCGGAGACGCCGAGTCCACCGACCAGCAGTGCACAGAGGCCGAGCAGTGTCAGGTTGAGGTTCATCCGTTCCAGGAAGAACCGGACGCGTGGTGTCGCATCACGCCAGGTACGCAAGCGCCAGCCAGCGTCCGGAAAAGCCGTCTGCAAATCCTGCTTGAGTTGGTCGACGCTGGTTTTATCGGGCAGGCGCAGCCGGTAAGCATAGGCGACTAGGCTGCCCGGCTGCATCAGACCGGTCGACTGCAGTCCGGCCTGGTTGATCATGACCCGGGGGCCGAGGGTAAAGGCGCGCACGGTCCGCTCTGGTTCGGCGGTCAGCAGACCGCGTATCTCGAAGATCGTTGTGCCGATCCTGATCTGCCCCCCGACAGTAACGCCGGCACGTTCGAGGAACGCCTCCTCGACCAGGGCGCCGTCGCCGTCCAGGGCTGCTGCCAGGGTCTGCTGCGGGGTGATGCCGACCGTGCCATAGAGTGGGTAGACCGCATCGACCGCCTTCAGTTCGACCAGCGTTCTGCCGGTCCCGTCGAGGCTGCCAGCCATGGTCCGCATGCCGTGGGTGTGCGACAGCGTGCCGTGCTGCTGCAGGAAGTCGTGCTGAGCCGCAGTAAGCGGGCGGTGGTTGAGGCGGACTTCCAGGTCGCCGCCGAGCAGGGCGCTGGCGTCACTGAGCAGCCCGGTCCGGGCGGCCTGGGTAAACGAACCGATGGCGCTGATGGCGAAGACGCCGAGGAACAGGCAGGCGAGGAAGACCCCGAAGCCGCGCAGACCACCGCGCAGCTCACGGCGTACCAGCCGGATCGCCTGGGGGAGGATGGCGGGATCACTCATGCGGCGACTCCGCCCGGGTCCAGCCTGCCGTCAGCCATGCGCACGATGCTGTGGCAGCGGTCGGCCAGCGCCGGGTCATGGGTCACCAGGATCAGGGTGGTGCCGTGTTCCTGCTGCAGACTGAACAGTTGCCGCATCACCATTTGACCGGTTTCTCGATCCAGGTTGCCGGTCGGCTCGTCGGCAAGTATCAGGGCCGGGTTGGCCACAAAAGCCCGGGCCAGGGCGACCCTCTGCTGTTCACCACCGGAAAGTTCCCCCGGGAAATGATCGACCCGGTCGGCCAGCCCTGTCGATGCAAGGGCCTCACGGGCCCGTACGAAGGCCAGGCTGTCGCCGGCAAACTCCAGCGGCAGGGCGACGTTCTCCAGCGCAGTCATGGTCGGGACCAGGTGGAACGACTGGAAGACGATGCCGACATGCTGGCGCCGAAAGCGAGCCAGCCCGTTTTCGTTCAGCGTCTGCAGATCGGTACCGGCGACCCGGACCCGGCCGCTGGTCGGCCGCTCCAGTCCGGAGAGAGCCATCAGCAGGGTCGTCTTGCCGGCCCCCGAAGGGCCCACGACGCTAACGGTCTCGCCAGCTTCGATGATCAGGTCGATGCCGCGCAGGATATTGACCGGGCCGGCGCCTCCGACTAGACTGAGATGGAGATCTGCAATTTCAACGATCGGCTGGGTCATGAATATCATCCTCTGTTTACTTCGAACTCTTCTGGTTTTACTGCTCCTGCTGTCAGCTTCGTCTGCTGCCGGTGCGGCGGCGAAGGAGGCGTTGCGAATCCTGGTGCTCGGTGACAGCCTGACCGCCGGCTACGGGCTGGCCCCGGCAGAGGCCTTCCCGGCCCAGCTTGAGAAGGCGCTGCTGGATGCCGGGCACGACGTTGCGGTGATCAACGCCGGCGTTTCGGGCGACACGACGGCCGGCGGACTGGCCCGGCTCGACTGGTCGCTCGCCGACGAACCGCACCTGGTCATCGTCGAACTTGGCGGCAACGATGCCCTGCGCGGCTTGCCGCCGGAGCAGACCCGGCAAAACCTCGCGACGATCATCACCCGCCTGAAAGAGCGGGGGATCGTCGTCCTGCTGGCCGGCATGCGTGCGCCGCGCAACCTCGGCTCCGACTATTATAGCAAGTTTGACAATCTTTATCCCGCTCTGTCCGCGCAGTATGCTGTGGCGCTCTACCCGTTTTTTCTCGACGGTGTCGCCACCATTCCGGGCTACAACCAGACCGACGGCATTCATCCGAATCCGAACGGAGTCGCGGTGATCGTGCGTAACCTTCTGCCCACACTCGTGCCGCTGCTCGACCAGGCAGCCGCATCCCGCTAGCGACTATCCCCGGCTCTGCGGGTTGTTGTATAATCAGCAGACATACTGTGAGTCAAGAGGAGTCCAGATCATGAGATCTCTACTGATTGTTTCCCTGGCCATATTTTTCTTGTCCGGCTGCGCGAGCGTGCCGCCGATACCTGTCGATCAGCGATCGGTCGCCCCGGGCAGCAAGGTGACCCGCAGCGGCACCACTGAGCTCGCCTTGCTTGGCTCAGCTGTGACTGTCGGCGATCAGCTGCCTGATGTACGGCTGGTAGACAGCAACCTTAATTTTGTAAATCTCTCTTCGCTGACTGGCGACCAGGTGCTGCTGCTCAGCATCGTCCCCTCTCTCGACACCCAGGTCTGTGAGCGGCAAACCACCCAGCTTGGCGAGACAGAGCTTGTCGAGGGGATTCGCAAGGTGACGATCAGCCGCGATCTGCCTTTCGCCCAGAACCGCTTTGCCAATGAGACCGGTTTCGACGACATCCTTTTCCTTTCAGATTTTCAGAAGGCGGATTTTGGCAGAGCGAGCGGGCTACTGGTCGATGAGCTCTACCTTCTGGCACGGTCGGTGGTTGTCGTCGACCGCGAGGGGACGATCCGCTATATCCAGGTCGTCCCGGAGATCTCCCATCTGCCGGACCTGCCGCGGGCAATTGCAGAAGCAGAAGCGCTTCTCAATAAGTAGCAGATTCTGCTGTGCATCCCCCAGAGGGCGGCGAATCGGCAAAGCCTCATCGATGAAGTCGACAAACGTCATCTCCGCCCCGTAATACCGGCACCCGGGCGGATCGATCTCCCAGATTTTCTTGATGCATTCGCATCAAATTATCAAGGGAATCCTTTTGATGGCGGCTCTTGGATGCCATGGACTTCAACGGCGGTCGTCACTGGGACGGCTTTGTCGTCCCTTGACCGCTGCTGCTTGCGGAGTGTATCGCCGTGCGCAGTTGAAATAGCGGCCACAGAGAGAGCACCCGTTGTGAAAACCCGGCACAGTCCCCTGGCAGGACATGACCAATAAAAAAACATAAAAACACTCCGGAGAGCTCCAGCCAGAAACCAACCTGTTTCCGGACGGTCAAGACATCAACAGACGCTTTTGCCAGCCAAGACAGACAATTTATTTAGAAGAACACCTTGTCGCAGCAAAGGTCTCCAGCTACAATTCATTGAAATCATTCATATGGCGCTCCTTCTCTCTTACGGTTGAAATGACACCATGGACATCGCACTGACTCTCATCATCCTGGTGGTTGCAATCATCCTGTTTGCGACCGAATGGATTCGCATGGACATGGTCAGCATGCTGATTCTGCTGGTGCTGGCCCTGACCGGGCTGGTCACGGTCGAGGATGCTTTTGCCGGCTTCAGCAACCCAGCCGTTCTGACCGTCGCGGCGGTCTTTGTCCTCAGCGCCGGTATCTCCAGCACAGGTGCCGTCAGCAAGGTAGGTGAGCGTCTGATCCAATGGACCGGCCACAGCCCGTTGCTGCTGACCGCCTCGATCATGGCCACCGTGGCGGTTTTCTCGGCGTTCATCAACAACATCGGCGCCACGGCGGTGCTGATGCCGATCGTGGTGATGGTCGCCCAGAAGCTGAAAATGCCGCCGAGCAAGTTGCTGATCCCCCTCGCCTTTGGCTCTCTGCTGGGCGGCGTCTGCACCCTGATCGGCACCCCGCCGAACATTCTGATGAACATCCTGATGCAAGAGTATGCCGGCAAACAGTTCAGCATGTTCGATTTCACCCCGGTCGGTATCGTACTGCTGCTGTTCGGCATCGCCTACATGACTTTTATCGGCCGACATCTGCTTCCGAATCGCAAATCAGGAACCCTGACCGAGGCGTACCAGGTCAAAAGCTACGTCACCGAGGTCGAAATCCTCGAAGGAGCGCCAATCCACGGCAAGACCATTGCGGAAAGTGCTCTTGAGCGGGAGCTGAACCTCACAGTCAGGGCGATCATGCGCAACCGCCAGAAAATTCCTCAGCCGCGCCGCAACCGCAAACTTTATACGGGAGACATCCTGTTTATTGAAGGTGACACAACCGATGTCCTGAAAATCAAGGAGAGGAAAGGCCTTGCAGTCGTTCAGGAGAAGGACAACCCGACCCCGACCAGCGATGGCCAGGATATCGTGGTCGTCGAGGCGTCCCTGACGCCGACCAGCGAAATGGTCGGCAAGACCTTGCGCCAGGTTCGCTTTGCCCACACCTACGGCTTGACGGTCCTGGCGATCTGGCGCAGCGGCGCGCCGGTGGTCCGCAGGGTCGATCATGTGGTGCTGCGCTTCGGGGACGTGCTGCTGCTGCAAGGCAGTGAAGAGCGTGTCCATCATCTTGGAGACGAGCATGGTTTTCTGTTGCTCGGCGGGGTCGAGCCGACCCCCTACCGGCCGCGGCGGGCGCCAATTGCCCTGGCGACTCTGTTCGGGGTCATTCTGCTCAGTAGCACCGGCACGTTGCCGATCGTACTGGCTGCCACCCTCGGTGCCATGGTCATGATCCTGAGTCAATGCCTGACTCCAAAGGAAGCCTACAACAGCATCGACTGGCCGATCCTGCTACTGATCGCCGGGACCATGCCGCTCGGCCACGCCATGGAGAACAGCGGCGCCGCCCGCTTACTGGCGGACCTGATCATCGGCGGCGTGGGGGAGTACGGCCCCTGGATGGTGCTCTGCGCAGTTTTCCTGATCACCTTCTGCCTGACCGAAGTCATGAGCCACGCGGCCGCCGCCGTCCTGGTCGCGCCAATCGCCTACAACGCCGCGGTCGACATGCACGCAAACCCGGAGCCTTTCTTCATGGCGGTCGCCATTGCGGCCTCTATGTGCTTCATGACGCCGATCAGCCACCAGAGCAACGCCCTGGTGATGGGTCCAGGCGGCTACAAATTCTTTGACTACACCAAAGTCGGCACCCCTCTCAACATTGCAATCTGGCTGCTCGCTACCTTGCTGATCCCGCTGGCGTTTCCGTTTTGAGAGGTGAAAAAGCGGACTGCATTGCGGCCCGCTTTTCAAGTTTCCCCTCGCTTCGCCTCTCACGCTTCCTGCTTAAAGAATCTGACTCAGGAACAGCTTGGTCCGCTCATGCTGCGGATTGTCAAAGAAATCGTGCGGATTGTTCTGCTCGACGATCTGCCCTTCATCCATGAACATCACCCGGTCGGCGACGCTCTTGGCGAAACCCATTTCGTGCGTGACCACCAGCATGGTCATCCCCTCTTCGGCCAGGTCGATCATGACGTCCAGAACTTCCTTGATCATCTCAGGGTCGAGAGCTGAGGTGGGCTCATCGAACAACATCACTTCAGGGTGCATGCAGAGACTACGGGCAATGGCCACGCGCTGCTGCTGACCGCCAGAGAGCTGGCCTGGAAATTTTTGGGCCTGTTCGGCGATATGCACCTTCTCGAGATACATCATCGCCGTTTCTTCGGCCTCTTTCTTCGGTGTCTTGCGCACCCAGATTGGACCCAGCGTCAAATTCTCTACGATAGTCAGATGCGGGAACAGGTTGAAGTGCTGGAACACCATGCCGACTTCCGCCCGTACCGTCTCGATATTCTTGATATCGTTGGTCAACTCGGTCCCGTTGACGATGATCTGACCCCGCTGGTGCTCTTCCAACCGGTTGATGCAGCGGATCATGGTCGACTTGCCTGAACCGGACGGTCCGCAAATGACGATTCTTTCTTTCAGCTGCACTTCCAAGTTGATGTCACTCAGGACGTGGAAATCACCGTACCACTTGTGCATGCCGACAATTTTTATGATCGGCTCGGTTGCGTCCTTGGGCTGAGTCTCAGTCATAATCCTCTCACTCTCGGCATCTGGTCCAAGGGCTTAATGCCCGGTGTGCAAATCTTTTTCAAGCCGCCGGCTATAGCTCGACATGGCATAGCAGCAGATGAAGTACAGAACCGCCAGAAAAATATAAGCCTCGGTCGAATACCCGGTCCACTTCGGGTTGGACAATGTGACCTTGGTGGTCTTCAGCACATCGTACAAGGCGATAATGACGACCAGCGACGTGTCTTTAAAGGCCGACAGCAAAATCCCGACGGTCGGCGGGATGACAATCTTCAGCGCCTGCGGCAGAATGACCAGCCGCATGGTCTGACGAAAATTCAGTCCTAAAGAATCGGAGGCTTCGTACTGGCCACGCGGCATCGCCTGCAGACCACCACGCACCACCTCGGCAATGTAGGCCGCAGTAAACAGGATGATGGCCACCTGGGCACGCAGCACCTTGTCGATGGTCATCCCGTCCGGCAAGAACAGCGGGAACATGATCGAGGACATGAACAGCAGACTGATCAGCGGTACGCCACGGATCATCTCGATGTAGACCACACAAAGTGTCTTGATCGCCGGCATCTTGGAGCGTCGACCGAGGGCCAACAGCACTCCGAGCGGGTAAGCGGCGACCATGCCGAAAAAGGAAAGCATCATGGTCAGCGGCAGGCCACTCCACTGAGCCGTCTCAACGACCGGCATGCCGAACACACCGCCGTACATCAGAGTGCCCATGACGATCAGGCCGGCCACCCAGAGCCAGCCAAGATATTTGTTCCAGCGGGTCCACTCCTTGGAATAAATCACCAGAGAAAGGAGCAGAATCATGGCCAGGATCGGGCGCCACTCCTGTCCTTCCGGGAAGAAACCAAGGATAATGAACTTGATGTTGTTCGGGACAATCGACCAACAGGCACCTTCAATGTCGCGACACGCCTCCGCAGAAGTGTTCCAGAGACTGTCAACAAAAGCCCACTTGAAAAACGGTGGGACAACATAGCAGAGCGCCAGCAGGGTCAATACCGTCAGCAGCGAATTGTACCAGTTGTTAAACAGGTTTTCCTTCAGCCAGGCGAGTGCCCCGATTTTTCGGATCGGAGCATCCAGGTATTCTCTGGTGGCTTGTTCAGGAACACTCATCTGATCACCTCTCCACCAGGGCCATTTTTTTGTTATACCAGTTCATAAACAGCGAGGTCGACAGGCTGAAGAACAGGAACACCAGCATGATCAGGGCAATCCCTTCGATCGCCTGACCGGTCTGATTGATCATGGTATTGGTGACGGCCACGAAATCCGCATAGCCGATCGCGATCGCCAAGGAACTGTTTTTGGTCAGGTTGAGCATCTGGCTGGTCAGCGGCGGGATAATGACCCGCAAAGCCTGCGGCAACACCACCAGGTGCAGCACTTGCCCCGGGCGCAAACCGATTGCCATCGCTGCTTCGATCTGGCCCCTGCCGACCGACTGGATGCCAGCACGGACAATCTCGGCGACAAAAGCCGAGGTGTAGATCACCAAACCGAGCAGTAGAGCACTGAACTCAGGGCTAATCGTGATACCGCCCTGGAAATTGAAGCCGCGCAAAGCCGGCATATCCATCGCCGTCGGTGAACCGTACATGACCCAGACCAGCACTGGCAACAGAATGGCAGCCACAGCAGTCATCCGCACAGCCGGGAAAGGTTGACCGGTCAGTTCCTGGCGGCGATGCCCCCAACGGTTGGCAAACCAGCCGACAATAAGAATCAGCAGGAAGACCCATCCCATCGCGCTGTAGGCGGCGTGCGCTTCCGGAATGGCAAAGATCATCCCGCGGTTACAGATAAACAAGCCGTCAAACGGGTTCAACGCCTGCTTGGGAGAGGGGAAGGCCTCATAAAAGATGGCGTACCAGAAAAACAGCTGCAGCAGCACCGGGATGTTCTGCATCACTTCGATATAGGCCGCTGCCAGTTTCGAAATGAGCCAGTTGCTGGAGAGGCGTGCGATCCCGACGATCGTGCCGAGAATGATCGTCAGCACGACACCGATGAAAGAGACCTTCAGCGTGTTCAGAGCCCCAACCGCTAATGCCCGAGTATAAGTGTCTGCCGCAGAGTACTCGATCAGTGTTTCGCCAATCTCAAACGACGCTTCCTTGTCGAGAAAGCCAAAACCGGTGGCGATCGACTGGCGCTCAAGATTGGCCTGGGTATTCGAATAAAGATAGTAGCTAACACCGGCAACCACCAGCAGGGCCACAATCTGAAAAACGATTGCACGTTTGGCTTCATCGCGCCAGAACGGGGCCGCCGAGGGCTTCAGGATGTCAGTACCTGGAGATGATTGCTCTTGCATAAAAACATGACATATCGACAACGGGTGTAAGATAGTCAGCCGCCGAAGAAAGGGCCCCTCGGCGGCTGACTCTAATCAATCAATTACTTGAAAGGAGGCGAGTACATCAGGCCGCCATTGGTCCAGAGAGCGTTCAGGCCACGCTCGAGACCAAGCTTCGTATTGACACCAACGTTACGCTCGAACACTTCACCATAGTTGCCAACCTGCTTGATGATGTTGTAAGCCCATTTCTCATCCAGGCCGAGAGACTTACCGTTACCTTCAGTGGTGCCGAGGAAACGCATAATGACCGGGTTCTTGCTCTTCATCATCTCGTCAACGTTCTTCGAAGTGATACCGAGCTCTTCGGCATTGATCATGGCCAGAACACTGAAATCAACAATATCGCGGAACTGATCATCACCATGACGAACGGCAGGAGCCAACGGCTCTTTAGAGATAATTTCCGGCAGAAGGGCATAATCCAGCGGGTTCGGAGCCACGGCACGGGTTCCGGCCAACTGGGAAGCGTCAGAGGTCAGCACGTCACAACGACCAGCGAAGAAGGTCTTGGCCAGTTCGGAAGTCGACTCGATCACAACCGGGTTCATTTTCATCTTGTTGTTACGGAAGAAATCTGCAGCATTCTGTTCCGTCGTTGTCCCGGGCAGAACACAGACAGTCGCACCGTCGAGTTCTTTGGCACTTTTGACACCAAGCTTTTTGGGAACCAAAAAACCCTGCCCGTCATAGTAGTTGACAGTCACAAAGTTCAACCCGAGTTGAGTGTCGCGGCTCAAGGTACGCGTCGCGTTTCGCGTCAGGACATCGATTTCACCTGACTGCAAGGCGGTAAACCGTTGCTGGGCAGTCAGAGGAGTGAACTTGACCTTGCTGGAATCCCCAAAAATCGCTGCGGCCACGGCCCGCGCCGTATCAACATCCAGGCCTTTCCAGACACCTTTCTCGTCAGGCATACCGAAACCGAAGACACCACCATTGACACCCGCCTGGATGAAACCTTTTTTCTTGACCGCATCCAGATCTTTCCCGGCCTGGGCGAAACCGACCATTGCCAGGGACAGGCACAGCATGAGAAGCAGGGTTTTCGTAAACTTCATCACATTCCTCCATCCATAGATTAGGGTTGATGACCACGACTGACATACTGCATAGCATCGGGGCCAGCGGCTCCTGTAACAAATGATCGTGACTTGGCTCACAATCATACCCATTAATTATATAGGAGACGTTGGGGTCCCTGTCAAATAAGATAGAACACTATTTTATTTTAAACCATCCCTTTTGAGGGAATTCTATGGCCACAGCGTCTTGATCAAGGCTTGCTCCGATGGAGTTTCTGAGCTAAAGTCAGGCTGAATTTCAATCGGGCCAAAGGTCTTTCCATGAACACCCTGCTGCCTTATCTCGGCTTTTTATCAGTCAGTCTGTTGATCGCTGCCTCTCCAGGGCCAAGCTGGCTCTACACAATTTCTACAACCCTCCGTCAAGGACGCCGCGCCGGCATGATCGGCAACCTCGGCAATTCGAGCGGGATTCTCTGTCACGCCCTGGCAACGGCTTTCGGGCTGTCCGTGTTGCTGCGCTATTCAGCGACCACCTTTCACCTGCTCAAATTTCTCGGGGTCATCTACCTCTGCTACTTGGCCTGGCGCAGTTTTCGCGCATCAAACCTACTGGACACGACGACCGCTACAGAAAACGCCTTGTCCAGACGTCACATTTTCATCAACGGCATCTTCGTCAGCCTGTTCAACCCGAAGATCTTTCTCCTGATGGTTGCCCTGCTGCCGCAATTTGTTGCTCCCGACAGCCACAACTCCGAAATGCAGCTAGCGCTGATGGGTAGCATGCACGCCCTCGTCGCGGGGGTGGTACACACCCTGTTGATCTTCTTTTCCAACGAAATTGCCAAACGGCTACGCGGTTCGAGCAGCACCCAAAAGTGGCTGCGGCGAGCGACCGGCACCCTCTTTCTCGGTTTCGGGGTCCGACTGGCAATGGCACAGCAGACAGCCTGATTATAACCCAGCCCCCTGACCCTGAGCCCACAAGGGAACATGGGAGACAAAGAAGCAAAAATGAAAATAAAAATTTTCACAACCGGGGGGACCATCGACAAGGTCTACTTTGACCAGAAGTCAGAATACCAGGTGGGTGACCCGCAGGCGGATGGTGTCCTGCAGCGAGCGAATGTGATGCTGGAGTACGAGGTGGAATCAGTCCTCAAAAAGGACAGCCTCGACTTCACCGAAGAGGATCGTGAACTGGTCTGTCAGAAAGTGGCATCAACACCGACGAAGCGCGTGATCATTACACACGGCACTGACACCATGGTGGTGACCGCAAAAAGGCTTCAGGATATTCCAGACAAAACAATCGTGATGACCGGTTCCATGTATCCCGCCCAGTTCCGGGACAGCGACGCGGTATTCAACTTGGGGTGCGCTGTGACCGCTGCTCAGATTCTCGACCCCGGCGTCTACATCGTGATGAATGGTCGCGTGTTCAGGCCGGACCATGCGCGCAAGAACGTAGAGCAGAACCGATTTGAAGAATCTGATTAAACCGCCAACGATGACTCCCCCCCCGAAAAGACTCTGCTGGCTGCCGGGGTTTCCACCGCTCAACTTTCGGCAGCGGGTTGACCTGACAACCCCTCCACGCATTTTCTAAAACAGGTCCTCCTGGTAATCCGGCACCTGACCTGCCCATTCGGGATGTTGCTCGACTTGCGCCAAGGCCGCTTCGACCTGAGCGATCAGGCGCTCGCGGTCCTTGGGATAGGAGCCGGCCAAATTCAGGAAATTGGAGACATGGTTGGACCGCAGGATCGTGCGCTGCGGGTTGAGGTGCCGGACAATCTCGTAAGCTTCACGCACGATCTCGCCGCGCGTCAATGGCGTGATGCTGTGCAGGAAATCATCATTGTGCCGTGCGAACATGGTCAGCAGGGAAAAGTATTGTGGCGATAGCTGCGTCACCCAGTCCGCCGTCGCCCGGGCATGCTCCAGGCTGCGCTCGGCGCCCGCCAGACCGAGAATCGCCGTCACTGACAGCTTCATCTCTGCCTGCTGCGCCTTGCGGCACAGGGTCAGCATCTCCTCTGAGGTGAATCCTTTCTTGACCTTGGCGAGTGTGGCGTCATCACCGCTTTCCAGACCGAAATAGAGAATCCGCAGTTTTCTACGACGCAATTCGGTCAACTCCTCAACGCTCTTGGTGGTCAGGCTGTTCGGCGATGCGTAGATACCGACCCTGGTCAGGTTGGTAAAAGCCGTTGACAGACTCTCCAGGATTTCAACCAAGCCGGCCTGAGGGTAGACCAGAGCATCACCGTCCGCCAGGAATACCCGCTTCACATAAGGCCGATGGCCATCAGGGATGCGCGCGATTTCCGCCCGTATGTCTTCAATTGGCCGCACCTTGAATGATTTCGATTTATACATCCCACAAAAAGTGCAGTGATTTTGCGAGCAGCCCAGCGTGATCTGGAAAATTTGGCTGCGCGCCTCACTCGGCGGCCGAAACAGCGGATAGTCGTAAGGGAAGTAATCGTACATAATTTCGTATCTTGTACCTCGTTACGCTGTCAATCGCGAGATTCTTCGATCATGCGCAGATAGTTCCGCGCCTCATCTGCCATCTCCGGAGTTTGCGCCAGATCAACGGCCGACAAAAAATAGTGCCAGGCGGAGGTGCCGCAGCGCGCCTTATGCAACATCGCCTTGCCGGCCCCGAGGTAGGCCCGGTCGAGGTTGGTATCACCGGGACGCTCAGCGATCAAACGCCGGAACAGGGTCAAGGCCTGTTCCGCTTCACCACTTTGCAACAGGTAATCACCAATGGTCAACAGATTGCCTGTCGCCAACCGATTACGTTCGTGTTGTGTGGTAAGAAGAGGATAGTGCGCCGCGGCATGCGCCAGCTCACCCGTATTAAGTGCCGTAACGATCTGCGCAACCCGGTCTGTTTCCCGGACCTGCCCCTTGCTTTGTGCACGCGTCTGCGATTTCTGTCGGAAGAAACCAGGTAGGCGATCCATCCCATACGCAACTCCAGCTCCTCCCAAAAAACCACCGATATGGGCGCCGTGAGCCACGCCACCCCCTTGCTGACTCATGGCCAGAAAGGGCAACAGGTTGTCGACCAGCAGGTAAAAGCCAAGAACCAGGCGCGCCGAGATCATTACCGTTGTCATGACAAACGGGAACAGAAAAATGAAGATTTTGACCTGATTTTTAGGAAACCAGAGAAAATAGCAGCCAAGCACGCCGGAGATCGCCCCCGAGGCGCCGATCAGCGGCACCTGGGACTCTGGGACAAACACACCGAAAAACAGGGTCGCCGCCAAACCGGCCAGCAAGTAAACCACCAGGTAGCCGACATGGCCCAGACGATGCTCAACATTGTCGCCAAAAATCCAGAGGAACAGCATATTGCCGGCCAGGTGCATACCGCTGCCATGCAGAAACATTGCGGAACAAATCGAGATCAGAGACGGATCGGCTGGCCGGTAGCCGTACTGGAATACGACCAGGTCATAAGCGGAAACCTGCCGGTACACTTCCTGGACCGGCCAGGGGCCGCCACCACCGAAGGTGCGCAGGTACTCGATCAGCAGGGGGTCGTTGATATCGGGGCGGGCCGAGGCAAGCGGCAGGGTGACCAGGATAAACACCACGATATTCAGCCCCATCAGGGCATAATTGACCAGGGGGGTGCTTTTCGGGTTGGGGAGGTCACCGACCGGTAGCAGCATGGCAGAAACTCATTACGACAAGATTGCTGTTGCCCTGATCATAGCATAGCCCGCCATCTGGATCATGCTTTGCTTTTCACGCAGAAGTCGGTAGAGTAGTTGGCCAGATCGATCCATCACTTTTAGACAGGCGTCTTTCGAGGAGAATCTTCATGCCCAGCGTCACCGTAAAACAATACAAAGCCCCCGTCACTGTCGGCAAAATCGTCTGCATCGGCCGCAACTTTGCAGCACATGCCAAAGAGCTCGGCAACGCGGTGCCGGACAGTCCCATCCTGTTCATGAAGCCTGCCAGCTGCATCGTACCGGACGGCGGGACTGTCATCATTCCCGACTACGCCCGGGAATGTCATCATGAAGTCGAGCTCGCCGTGCTGATCGGCACCCCGGGGCAGAAGATCCCGGCAGAGCAGGCCCTCAATCATGTTGCCGGCTATGCCGTTGCCATCGACCTGACCCTGCGCGATGTCCAGAGCACGCTCAAAGAGAAGGGGCATCCCTGGGAGATGGCCAAGGCGTTTGCCACGTCCTGTCCCTTGTCAGATTTTGTCGCAGTAGATACGGTTGCCGATACCAGCAATTTGCAGTTAAAACTGTCAGTAAATGGTGAGTTGCGTCAGAACGGAACCAGCGCGGACATGATGCGTTCTGTCGCGGAAGTGATCGCTGTGATGTCCGACTATTTCCCGCTCGAAGCGGGCGACATCCTGCTAACCGGCACCCCGGCCGGGGTCGGTCCGGTGACAAGCGGCGACCGCATGGATGCGGCCATCAGCGGAATTGGCACGCTCTCTGTGCAGGTTCAATAACCAACCCCCGTCTCAAGGGAAAACGTTGTTGAAACGGGATTCGAAGCCGTTCACTGTCCCAGCCGCTTTTCGACCTCCAGAAGACGCAGCGTCGTGGAGATCACCGTATCCGGGTTAAGCGAAATACTGTCAATACCACATTCGACCAGAAATTCCGCAAACTCCGGGTAGTCACTTGGTGCCTGGCCGCAGATACCGATTTTACGGCCGGTGGCACGGACCCGCCTGATCACATCGGCAATCATGTTTTTGACGGCAGTATTCCGCTCATCATACAAGTGGGCCACGATTTCCGAATCGCGGTCAAGTCCCAGAACCAACTGGGTCAGGTCGTTCGAACCGATCGAGAAGCCGTCGAAAATCTCCGCAAACTCTTCAGCCAGGATCACGTTGGCAGGGATTTCACACATCACGTAGACCTCGAGGCCGGCCTGGCCCTGCGTCAGACCCGCCTCCGCCATCACCTCAATGACGCGCCGCCCCTCCTCAACTGTTCTGCAAAAGGGGATCATCAGTTTGACGTTATCCAGCCCCATCTCTTCGCGAACCTGCCGCATAGCCCGACACTCCAACAGGAAGCCTTCCCGGTAACGAGCATCGTAATAGCGAGAAGCGCCCCGGAAGCCGATCATCGGGTTGGATTCCTCCGGTTCGAAGAACTCCCCGCCCATCAGTCCGGCATACTCGTTTGTTTTGAAGTCACTCATCCGCACGATCACTTCGCGCGGGGAAAAAGCTGCTGCGATGGTCGCCACACCCTGCGCCAGCTTTTCGCAGAAGAAAGCCGAGCCGTCAGGGTAGCCGGCAATCAACGCTCGGAGCTGTTCGCGCGTCTTGGCATCACGGACCTGTTCGGGATGCAGTAGCGCCAAGGGGTGAGCCCGGATCACATTATTGATAATAAATTCGATCCGCGCCAGCCCAACCCCATCGTTTGGAATACGTGACAGGGCCAGCGCCTGTTCGGGATTGGCCAAGTTCATCATGACTTTGGTTCTCGGCCGCTGCAAGCTCCCAATATCGACACGTTCAATCTCGAAGTCGAGCTCCCCTCGATAAACCAGGCCGACATCGCCGGCAGCGCAGGAGACCGTTACCGGCTCTCCTTCCTGAATACGGTCGGTGCCATTGCCGGTACCAATCACGCAAGGAACTCCAAGTTCCCGACTGACGATGGCTGCATGGCAGGTGCGTCCCCCCCGGTTGGTCACAATAGCCGCCGCCTTTTTCATGACCGGCTCCCAGTCCGGGTCTGTCATGTCGGTGACCAGCACCCGGCCTTCGGTGAAACGTGCAATCTGGTGCGGGTCCCGGATCACCATCGCCTGACCCGCGCCGATTTTGCTGCCAACGCTTTTGCCTTCAACGATAATTTCTCCCTGTCCGTGCAACCGATAGGTCTCAAGGACCTGAACCTGCTTGACAGCCTGCACCGTTTCCGGCCGGGCCTGGACGATAAACAGGTCGCCATTTTCGCCATCCTTGGCCCATTCGATATCCATCGGCCGACCGTAATGTGCCTCGATCCGACAAGCCAGGCGCGCCAATTCAAGCACCTCGCTGTCGGCAAGACAGGCCTTGCGACGCTGCGCAACCGGAACCGCGATTTCGCGCGTTGTACCTTTACTGCCTTCCTCGGTGTAGATAATCTTACGTTTCTTGCTACCGATCGTCTTGCTGATCAGTGGGGCGAAGCCCTTCTCAAGCGGCGGTTTGAACACATAGTACTCATCGGGATTCACCGCCCCCTGCACCACGTTCTCACCCAACCCCCAGGCTGCGTTGATCAGGACAACATCGGGGAAGCCGGTTTCCGTATCGATTGTAAACATGACTCCTGCACAAGCGAGATCAGAACGCACCATTTTCTGGACCCCGATCGACAGCGCGACATCCAGATGGTCAAAACCCTTGTCCTGTCGATACGAAATCGCGCGATTGGTAAACAAGGAGGCAAAGCAGCGACGGCAGGCATCCAGCAGTTCTTCAGGGCCGCGGACATTCAGGTAGGTTTCCTGCTGGCCGGCAAAGGAGGCATCCGGCAGGTCTTCAGCCGTCGCACTGGAACGTACCGCAACATCACACTCCTTGCCGTAGCGACGCTCCATCTCGGCATAGGCTTCACAGATGGCGCGTTCGAGCGGCTCGGGGAAGACTGCGGAGAGCATGGCCCGGCGAATTTTTCGACCGACACGGGCGAGATTGCTCAACGTTTGCTGGTCCAACTCAGCCAACAACTTTGCCAATTTGGCATCCAGGCCACTCTCAGCCAGCAAAAGCCGATACGCCTGGGCCGTAACGGCAAAGCCACCCGGGACCTTGATCCCCTCAGAGGCAAGCTTTGAGACCATTTCACCCAGAGACGCATTTTTGCCCCCGACCAGCGGCACGTCATCCAAACAAAGATTTTCAAACCAGAGAACCAGGGGCTTTTCGGCCATGACCATTCTCCTCGAAAAGGGGCTCTTTTGGAAACAACCGACACCGTCAGGCCTGATGTTTCTTTGACAACCTTAACAAAAGAGGCAGGACCTGCAAGACAACAGAAGATCCTTTTGTGAGAGAACAGATAACCACCGATTTGCAGCCTGCGACATAACAGGCCAGAAATGACACCACAGGGGATTGGCCTAATGCCCGGGGCTCGCCTCTTCCTGCCTCCGCACCCAGTTGCTCGCGAGGTGGGCCTGGCGGGTCGGCTCCGGCAACCGGTACCCACGGCCACACTGCAACGCCATGTCGATGGCTCGCTCAATGCTGACTCGATGTCCTGGGGATACATAAAGGGGCCGCACCCGGTCGCGCGTGCGCACAACGGCCCCAACCAGCTGGTCCTCCAACAGCAGAGACGTCCATTCGCCACGCGCCTCTCCCGGCATGTCGGCCTCACCGCACAAGCGGCTCTTGGCACAGCCGATGGTTGGCAGATCGAGCCAAAGGCCAAGGTGGCTGGCCAGGCCGATACGGCGCGGGTGGGCAATACCCTGCCCATCCACCAAAATCAGTTCGGGACAACTCTTCAGACGACGAAACGCCTCCAGCAGTACGGGTAACTCACGAAACGACAACAATCCTGGAATATACGGGAAAGAACCGGACAGAGAGGCGCTTGCCGTTTCGACGATCGCGTCTGCGGTAAGATCCATCAGGACCACAGCTCCATGAAAGCGGTCGGCTCGCCGCTGATAAGACACGTCAACGCCAGCAATCAGGTGGACTTTTTCAGGCAGGGAATCGTGCAGATCAACCTGGTCGGCCAATTTTCGCTGGAGCACAATCGCCGCTTGTGGTGACAACTCCCAGGTATGCAGTTCGGGAAATTGCATTGGGGTATGGGCTTCGGGATCAGGCGACCCGGTTTTGAGGGGTCCCCGCCAGGAACGCCCCGATATTGGCAACCACCATATCCAGCAAACGCTGCCGGGCTGCGCCGGTGGCCCAAGCCAGATGAGGTGTAATCAGACACCTTGGTGCCGTCAATAAGGGGTTGTCCGCATTCGGTGGCTCCTGAGAGAGCACATCCATCCCGGCGCCGGCCAGCGCGCCTTCGGCCAGGGCAGTCGCCAGGGCCACTTCATCGACCAATGGTCCCCTGCCGGTGTTGATCAGGAAGGCAGACGACTTCATCAAACTCAGGCGGCGCGCATCGACCAGTTGCGCCGTCTCCTCGGTCAGGGGACAATGCAGGCTGACAACATCAGCCCGGCGAAATAGCTCATCGACCTCAACAAAATCGATCTCCGGCCACTGTTGTGGCTGCGGCGTCCGGGTCTGCACCAGCACACGCATGCCGAACGCCTGGGCGATTTTCGCGACAGTCTGACCAATCGCACCGAAACCGACCAAACCGAGGGTCAAGCCGTCCAGTTCAACCTGTGGACTGTCCCAGAAGGCAAAGTCGGGAGAAGAAACCCAGCGCCCATCACGCACCAGTTCCGCATGGAGACCGGCAGCCCGGGTCAACTCCAACAACAGGGCAAACACCTGCTGAGCCACCGAAGCTGTACTGTAGGCCGGCACGTTGGTGACCACGATCCCCCGTTGCCGGGCCACATCGAGATCAACCACATTGACACCGGTTGCACTGACACCGACGTAACGCACGTCAGGCAGAGCAGCCAGTTCCGCAGCACCAAGCACGACCTTGTTGGTCACCAGGATCTCAGCGCCCTGAGCTCGGTCGACCAACTGGTCCGACGATGTCCGCTCAAAAATCCGACAGTCACCAAGGGACTGCAGGCTCGCCCAGTCGAGATCCCCCGGGTTCATGGTGTAGCCATCCAGAACGACAATCGTCATCACGGCTCCTTAAAGACCAGCCCTTCGCCGTCATGCATGCGATCCAGGAATTTCCGCAAACGCAGGGTGTGCTGGCGATCTTCCTCGGCCAAAAACTTGAACAGGGTCTGAATGTCGGGCTGGTTGCCGACTTCCGCATAATTCAGATGGGCCTTGAGAAATTCATCCTCCAGTTCGACCGATGCGTAGACTGCATCCGAGAGGGAGAGTTCCCCGCTCTGAACCTGATCGTAAATCTCGTTGGCGCGATCGAATAACGTCTGGGCCTGGTCTGCCGACATACCAGCATCAGCAATCCCGGCGATGTCCAGCCGATCGGCGACCAGGCGGATCCGCTTGGCGTGGCGCACTTCATCCTCAGACATCTCTGTCCAGATCGACTTCAATTCACCTGTCGCTTCCGGATGATTGACCAATTCTTTGTAGATACTGGCAACCCGCATTTCAATACTTACACAGGTTTGGAGTACAGAGTCCATGACATGCCTCCTCTTGACTGGAATTGAGAAAGTTTAGCATAAACCTCTGGATTTAGACAGCCCGCGTCACCTGTTGTTTGCCATGAAACAACAAACGGACAGACCCTTGCGGACCTGCCCGTTTGTTGTTTGAGGTTTTACGCGACGCGCGTTTATTCTTCTTCGAGCACCGCCTGAGCTGCGGCGAGGCGAGCGATCGGCACCCGGAAGGGGGAACAGGACACATAGTCGAGTCCGATCCGGTGACAGAACTTGACGCTGGATGCTTCACCGCCATGCTCGCCACAGATGCCAAGCTTGATGTCGGGACGAGTAGCACGACCACGCTCGCAACCGAGCTTGACCAGTTCACCGACCCCTTCCTGATCGATTGCCACGAAGGGGTCGTTCGGGTAGATGTCCTGCTCGACATAGAACGGCAGGAAACGGCCCGAATCGTCACGTGACAGACCGTAGGTCGTCTGGGTCAGGTCGTTGGTGCCGAACGAGAAGAACTCCGCCTCGTTGGCAATCACGTCGGCGGTAAGAGCGGCACGCGGCAACTCGATCATGGTTCCGATCAGGTACTTGACGCTGGCACCGTATTCCGCAATCACCTCATCGGCAACCCGGATGGCATTGGCCCGCAGGATCGCCAGCTCCTTCACTTCGCCGACCAGCGGGATCATGATCTCCGGAACGATATCGAAGCCCTCGTTCTTGACCAGCTCACAGGCGGCTTCCATAATGGCACGCACCTGCATGTCGTAAATCTCCGGATAGGTCACCGCCAGACGACAGCCGCGATGGCCGAGCATCGGGTTGAATTCGTGGAGCGACTCAACCTTCGCCTTGAGTGTCTGCACCGGCACACCCATATCAGTCGCCAGCTCCGCGATGTCGCCATCGGAGTGCGGCAGAAACTCATGCAACGGCGGATCGAGCAGGCGAATCGTCACCGGCAGTCCCTTCATCACTCGGAAGATACCGAGGAAATCAGTGCGCTGCATCGGCAGGATTTTCTCCAGAGCGCGCTTGCGACCCTCGAGATCAGCAGAAAGGATCATTTCGCGCACCGATTTGATGCGATCACCTTCGAAGAACATATGCTCGGTACGGCACAGGCCGATACCTTCGGCACCAAAATCACGGGCCACCTGGGAGTCATGCGGGGAGTCGGCGTTGGTACGGACCCGCATTCTGCGGATGCCATCGACCCAGGCCATCAGTTGACCGAATTCCCCGGTCAATTCAGGCTGAACCGTCGGCACTTCGCCCTGCATCACCTCACCGGTCGAACCGTCCAGAGTGATCACGCTCCCCTTCTTGAAGACCTGACCGTTGCGGGCGGTGAACTCTTCAGCAGCATAATCGACTTTGATGTCGCCGCAGCCAGAGACACAGCATTTGCCCATACCACGCGCAACCACCGCAGCGTGAGAGGTCATCCCACCGCGAGCGGTCAGAATGCCCTGCGCGGCGTGCATACCGTGGATATCTTCCGGGCTGGTTTCAACCCGCACCAGGATGACTTTCAACCCGATCTTTGCAGCTTCTTCCGCTTCGTCGGCGGAAAACACCACTTCGCCGCTGGCCGCGCCCGGAGACGCCGGCAAGCCCTTGGCCACGACAGTTTTTTCAGCGTTCGGGTCGAGCGAAGGATGCAGAAGCTGATCTAGCTGCTCGGGAGCAACCCGCATGATTGCCTCTTTCTTACTGATCAAACCCTCAGCAACCATATCAACGGCGGTCTTGACCGCAGCCTTGGCGGTACGCTTACCGTTGCGGGTTTGCAGCATATAGAGTCGGCCTTTTTCAATGGTAAACTCGATATCCTGCATGTCCTTGTAATGCTTTTCCAGGATATCGCGGATCCTGTCCAGCTGCCCATAGCACTCCGGCATGACATCTTCCATGGCCGGCAGGTCGCCCGGCTTGTACTTCGCCTTGTTAATCGGCTGCGGGGTCCGGGTCCCGGCCACGACATCTTCACCCTGAGCATTGATCAGGTATTCGCCGTAAAAGTAATTTTCTCCGGTGGCCGGGTCACGCGTAAAGGCAACGCCGGTGGCACAATCATCACCCATATTGCCGAACACCATCGACTGCACGTTGACTGCGGTTCCCCATTCAGCCGGGATATCATTGAGACGACGATACGTAATGGCCCGGGCATTCATCCAGGAGCCGAACACGGCACCAATCGCACCCCAAAGCTGCTCATTGGGGTCCATTGGGAAGTCTTGACCGAGCTCCTCTTTGACCTTGAGCTTGAACTGCTCGACCAGCTCTTTGAGGTCATCGGCTGTCAGGGCGGTGTCTTCTTCAACCCCGCGAGCATCCTTCATTTTTTCAAGAAGATATTCAAGGATGTCGCCATCCATGCCAAGTACGACGTTGCTGTACATCTGAATGAACCGCCGGTAGGAATCGTAAGCGAAACGGGCATCGCCGCTCTGGGCAATCACACCCTGTACGGTCTCGTCGTTCAAACCCAGGTTCAGTACCGTGTCCATCATGCCAGGCATCGAAGCCCGCGCGCCGGAACGCACCGAGACCAGCAGAGGATTCTGTGTGTCACCGAACGACTTGCTCATCAGAGCCTCGACCCGAGCCATATGCTCAGCGACTTCGGCCTTGAGACTTTCTGGATATTGGCGGTCGTTCTTATAGAACTCGGTGCAAACCTCGGTGGTCACCGTAAAACCGGCCGGGACCGGCAGTCCGATGCTGGTCATTTCTGCCAGATTAGCGCCCTTGCCACCCAGCAGATTCTTCATGTCCCCACGCCCTTCGGCGGTTCCGTCGCCAAAGAAGTACACATATTTTGCCATCGACTCGCTCCTCCTCGATAAGTTTTGACCTGTCACCATGCCTCGCCGCAGGTACAGGGTCGATAAAGTTTTGACCTTGTTTTCTAGCCTAAATAAAAACGCCGCTTAAGTATCTAAGCGGCGATGCGTGTAAAGTCTGCAATGTTCCTGAACAGTCCGGCAACCTGTGTCAACAGGGCCAGGCGATTGTCCCTGACCTGTTCATCCTCGGCCATGACCATGACCCCATCGAAGAAGGCGTCGACCGGTTCGCGCAAGCCAGCCACCGTCTGCAAAGCGGCCGTGTAGTCGCCCTCGGCGACTTGCGCCGTAACAGTCTGCTGAGCCTGGCCGACCGCCTGCAACAGAGCGCCTTCGCAGTCTGCTTCGAACAACGCATCATCAATCTCCTGTTCAAGACCGTCCTTGATGATATTGCCGACGCGTTTAAACGCGACAGCCAGAGGCTCGAAATCTGCAGCACCCTTGAGCGCGGCGAGGGCCTCCACCCGGGCCACAGCGTCGACCGGTTCATCAAACCGGGCCGCCAGAACAGCTTCGACCACATCGGTGGCAAAACCTCGACTGGTCAACATGTTGACCAGTCGCAACCGGATAAATTCGACCACATCAGACTCGACTTCAGCGTAGGGTCGTGTCAGCTTGGCACCAAGCAGGCCAAGACTCTGGCTGACCAGATCCGGCAGGTTGAGCTGGTAACCCCGATCGAGAATAATGTTGAGGATGCCGATCGCGCTACGCCGCAAGGCATAGGGGTCTGCTGAACCGGTCGGAATCAGGCCGACACTGAAACAGCCGCAAATCGTATCAACCTTGTCGGCAATCGAAATAAAAGCGCCGATGCTGTCAGAAGGGAGCACACCACCCGCCTCGGTCGGCAGGTAATGCTCGCAAATTGCGGTAGAGACCCGCGCATCTTCCCCTTCCAGCCGGGAATATTCACGGCCCATAATCCCCTGCAGTTCCGGAAACTCGTAGACCATCTTGGTTTCGAGGTCGCACTTGCTGAGCATGGCGGCGCGTGCCGTCAACTCACAGGATGCGGGATCAAACTGTTCGGCGAGGCTGACGGCAAGCGCGGTAAAGCGCTCGACCTTCTCGAAGCTCGAACCAAGCTTCGCCTGATAAATCACCTGCTTGAGCTTTTCCAGGTTATCGGCCAGAGGCTGCTTCTGATCTTCCTCCCAGAAGAACATCGCATCCGACAAACGGGCGCGGATCACCCGCTCGTTGCCCTTGATCACCACATCGGGATCTTCGGCACGGGTGTTCGACACCGTAATGAACTTATTCTGCAGCTTGCCTTCGGCATCTTCCACAGTGAAATAGCGCTGATGTTCACGCATCGAGGTCACCAGCAATTCGCGCGGCAGCTGCAGATATTTTTCCTCAAAGCTGCCACACAGAGGGCTTGAATCCTCGACCAGGTATGTGACCTCCTCAAGCAGACGTTCGTCCAGGGCGGTCTGCCCACCGGCGGCGATACCAGCCTCTTCCACCTGGGTGCGGATAGTCGCTTTGCGCTCGACGTGATCCGCCGTGACAAAGTGCTGACGACATTGTTCCAACCAATCGTCCATGCCGGTCACGGCAAACTCCTGCGGCGCCATGAAGCGGTGACCGCGCGAGGCATTGCCGCTGGTCAGGTTGCCATAGGAGAAAGGCACGACCTGGCCGTCAAACAAGGCGACGATCCAGTGCATCGGTCGGGCAAAACGGATGTCGAGATCTTTCCAGCGCATCGACTTCTTGAAGGGGATGCCTGCAATCAGGCGTGGCAGAATCTCGATCAGCAATTCGCTGGTCGGTCGACCGGCCTCTTCCTTTTCGGCAAAAAGATATTCCCCTTTGTCCGTTTCAATCAGCTTTAGCTCCGACACATCCAGACCCTGACCCCGGGCAAACCCGATCGCTGCCTTGGTGGGGTTGCCCTCTGCATCGTAGGCGATGTTCTTTGCCGGGCCGACGGACTCGGTCCGCAGGGTTGGCTGCTCCTCGGCAACGTCACTGACGGCCAGAGCCATCCGGCGCGGCGTCGCACAGGTGCGGATGTCGCCAAACTCGAGACGGGCACTCTCCAACTCTTTGCGGATCAGGCGTTCCATATCGGCCATCGCCTTCGGCAAAAAGCCCGCCGGGATCTCTTCGGTGCCGATTTCGAGAAAAATTTCTTTAGACATTTAAAGCTCCAATCATAAAGCTCGATTAACGCCCGTTCGTTTCACTCACTCGAGGTGCGGAGTCGCTGAGAGAAACAAATCAATTGATTTTAAAATGCAGCTTTGACTTTCACAGCGTCTCAGCGTTAAGGCTTCAATGAAACACTTTACTTCTTTAACAGCGGGAAACCCATCTTCTCACGCTGGGCGACGTAAACCTCAGCACACAGGCGCGACAGATTGCGAACGCGACCAATGTAATGGGCCCGCTCCGTCACGGAAATCGCACCGCGGGCGTCGAGCATGTTGAACGCGTGTGAGCATTTCAACACATAGTCGTACGCCGGAAACACCAACTCTTTGGCAACCAGCTTCTGACATTCCTGCTCATACATGTCGAACAACTGCAGCATCATTGAGGTGTCGGCTTCTTCGAAGTTGTAGGTCGAGAATTCCACTTCAGTCTGGTGGTGGACGTCACCGTATTTGAGCCCACCGCCCCAGTCCAGATCATAGACATTGTCAACACCCTGGATGTACATGGCGATCCGCTCGATGCCGTAGGTCAGCTCACCAGAGATCGGTTTGAGGTCGATGCCGCCACACTGCTGGAAATAAGTGAACTGGGTAATCTCCATACCATCAAGCCAGACTTCCCAACCCAGGCCCCAGGCACCAAGCGTGGGAGATTCCCAGTCATCCTCAACGAAACGGATATCGTGCTTGGCGGCATCAATCCCGAAGCTCTTCAACGAATCGAGATAGAGCTCCTGAATATCCATCGGGGACGGCTTGAGAATCACCTGGAACTGGTAGTAGTGCTGCAAGCGGTTGGGGTTCTCACCGTAACGACCGTCGGTAGGACGGCGTGAAGGTTCGACGTAGGCAACGTTCCAAGGCTCCGGGCCGAGCGAACGCAAAAAGGTCGCCGGGTTAAAGGTCCCCGCACCCTTTTCCAGGTCGTAGGGCTGTTGGAGTATGCAGCCGTGATTGGCCCAATAAGTCTGCAGAGCCAGTATCAGTTCCTGAAAAGTCACTGTTCCTCCTAAGACGAAAAAAAACGCTCAAGATATGAATTTTACAGCGGCAAACCACCGCAACACAAGAATCGCCGATACGTTGAAAATTTCACATCGCCACAACTGAAATGTCGCGTTGGAAGCTTCAAACGAAGTCCGCTTCACCGGCACAAGGGGAAAGCAGAAAAACGATCTTGTTTTCAGGCAGATTTAAGTGAATTCAATCCCCCTGAAAACAGGCGGTGGTGCAGCATGGAAAAGCAACGCATCTTAGCTTGACGTGCGGGTTCTGTCAAGAAAATGGACGGCAAAAACCTTGATTTATCACGACTCATCAGCGGAATCGAGAGCCGTCATAAAAGATTGGCTTTTCAAGGGGCTCGGCAAATGATGTCGCAACGTCTCGGCCATCAGGGCCAGCCCCTCGCGGCGCGTCAAGGGACTTAATCGAAACCCTTCGAAATGATTGAGCGGTGTCTGCAAAATGCGCCCGAGCGTCCCAAGCGTCATGCGGTCAACCTGCAGGGTCATCCGGCCGCCGCCGCAGGCCTCGCAAAGGCTGCCGTTGCGTGCTGCGGAGAACCCCACTGGTCCCGCCGGCAAATCCGCATCACAAGCGGCACAGTGTTGCAGGTGCGGAACGTAGCCGGACAAGGACAAAAGACGTAGTTCCAGCAGCAGGCGAGCCTCATCGGACGCACCATTGACATCGAGATGGTCCAGAAAGGCCTTAAGCAAAGAGAAGGTTTCGGCCGCCCCGACGGTCTCGTCGAACAGCACACCCGTTAATTCGCAGCCGTAACCGGCCAGTGCAAGAGTGTCCAGGTCTGTCCTCAAGCCAGCACGCAGACTGACCAGCTCTGCCTCCTGAAAAGTCACCAGGCCACTGCCAGGCCGTTGCGTCCAATGCAGCTGGACTTCGGCAAACGTCTCCAACGCAGCGCCAAAACGCTTGCGGCTTTTGCGAGCATTGCGGGCAAAGCCCTTGATGCGTCCGTTATCAGGGGTCAGCAGGGTGACGATGCGATCAGCTTCGCCGTAATTGGTGTGGTGGAGAACAATGGCTGGGGAGACGTTTAACTTCATGACCCGCGGGACCCCAGGAGTGTCACTTCAGCAACGTCATAAATGCCGTCGCCATGGAGAAATAGATCAGGATCCCGGTAATATCATTGGCGGTCTGGACAAACGGCGTAGACGCAATCGCCGGATCGATCCCCAGCTTCTTGAATGCAGCCGGAGCAATCACTCCCATAGTTGATGCGACCGACATGGCAACCACCATCGCCAAGCCGACCACAACGCCGAGATAGGGGTTGCCGTGCCAGGCCCAGGCCACCATCCCGACCGTCAAGCCGCAGACGCTGCCCATGATCATACCGACTCGGACCTCCTTGAAAAACACCTGGCGCAAGGTGCTGAAATCAATCCGCCCGGTGGCAAAGCCACGCACCATGATCGTCGCTGACTGGCCGCCGACATTACCACCCATGCCGGTAATGACCGGAATGAAGGAGATCAGGGCGATCACCTCCTTGAGGGTCAGCTTGAACATCCACATCAGGTAGCCGGTGATCACGCCGCCGAACAGGTTGACCAGTAGCCAGGGCAGGCGCAGCCGGGCAATTTTGAATGCCTTGTTGCCGTACAGCAGCTCCTCTTCGCTGGCACCGGCCATCTTGTAAAAGTCTTCCGTCGCTTCCTGGCGGATAACGTCGATGACGTCATCGACCGTGATGATCCCCATCAGGCGGTTGTTGTCGTCTACAACCGGGACGGCAAGAATATTATACTTTTCAACCACCCGGGCGACCTCTTCCTGGTCCATGTCAGTGCGCACAGTGAACACATCGGTGGTCATGATATCCGACAGGTAAGTGGCTGGCGGAACCGTCAACAGCTGCCTCAGTGACAGGACCCCGACCAGCTGACCTTGCTCATTGGTCACGTAGAGATAGAAGACCATCTCCACATCACCTGCTTCCTGCAGGGCGGCAATCGCCTCCTTGACCGTCATGCTCTGTTCCAGGGCATAAACGTCGGGGGACATGATACCGCCCGCCGAATCCTCTTCATATTGCAGCAGCTGCTCGATCTCTTCGGAATCCTCATCATGCATACTGTTGAGGATTTCGTCCGCCAGCTCGTCCGGCATGTAACCGACAATATCGGCGGCATCATCGGTTGCCATCTCCTGGAGAACCTCGGTGATGGTTTCCTTGTCGAGTTGCTCCAGGATGTGGGCGCCGGTGGCATGATCGAGTTCTGACAGAACATCCGCGCTGGTCGCCGGATCGGCAATCAGATTGAACAGCAGGCGTTGCTCTTTCAGGTCGAGGTAACGGAACAGGTGCGCAATATCGGCCGGGTGCGTCTTGTCGAGAACCTTGCTCAGGTTCGGCAAAGCGCCACGTCGGATCAACCGCCGGGTTGTATCAAGCAAAAGCTGGTGGTTGTGATCCATGGTGGCACCTCGAAAACAGAATAAACTTGGGGGATGTGAAACTTTTGGAGTTTAACGCGGATAAATTGACGTGTCAATTTATCCCGGGACATTCGAGCTGGCTTTTATTGACTTTTTTGAAACAGAGCGTCTAGACTGTTATCATTAAAACCGAAAGGATCTTCCCTTGCAGACTTTTCTGACGGCAGGCATGCTGAGTCTCCTGCTGTTTGCTTTTTTTAGCAACGTTCCCCTCGGTTATTTCCGGGAGGGCGCCCAAAAATTTTCGCCGCGCTGGTTCATTTTTATCCACCTGTCGATCCCGTTCATCATCGGCCTGCGCATGAGCAATGGTATCAGCTGGCGCTTCATTCCGGTCACACTGGCACTGGCTGCTGCCGGACAGTGGCTGGGGGGACGACTGCATCGCCGGAGAAATCCATGATCAGACGCAAGCGGCCGCGCATGCGGAAGGCGGTCTCTGCCGGAGAGCTCCTGGAGAAGTTGCTACACAGCTTCGGGCTCGACAAGCGCCTGCAGCAATACAGCGCCCTGGTGATCTGGGACGAGGTGGTCGGCGCCCAAATTGCCGCGCACGCCCGCCCCAGCAAAATTCGCGGCGCCGTGTTGGAGGTTTGTGTCGATCAACCCGCCTGGATGCAACAGTTGCAACTGATGAAGCCGCAGTTGCTGCAAAAACTCAACGAACATCCAGCCGAACCGGGCATCAAGGAGATCTTCCTGAAAAAGGGGAAACTGCCGCCGCTCACCGAAGAAGCCCCCGAGCCGCCCCCCGCCTGGAGATCAGCGGTGCTCGACCCTGAGGAGAAGCAGCAGATTTCTGAAATTCTCGAAGCAGTTGAGGATCCGGAGTTGCGAACTAGGCTGGAACGGATGTTGAGTAAGCAGGCGCGGCTTTTGAAGGCGGGGGCTGCCGTAAAAAGTGATACGTGAATCTTGCTCGCCTTTTCTTTCTCTCCCCTGGCGGGAGAGGATTGAGGTGAGGGGGATAATGCATAAATTGGTCACCCTCACCCTGACCCTCTCCCGCCAGGGGAGAGGGGAATTCAAGAACACCTTTTCACGCTTCACGGTCATACATCTTCAAAACTTCTTCAGTGTAATCCCGCCCCTCCCCCTCGTAGATAAACAAGGGCGGCTCCACCTCCAAACCCGGCTTGCCATTCTTGCGCCCTTCCACCAGAACCAGCTTTGCCGCCTGCCCCTGGCGGGAATGGACCATCCGCAAACGTTTCGGTTCGAGACGAAAGGTGCGCATCTCGCTCATCAACTCGGCCAGCCGTTCTGCCAGGAAGATGAGACAAAAACGACCGTTGGTTTTGAGAAGAAAGGCTGCTGAACGGATAAAGTCGACGAAATCTCCGGACAGTTCATGGCGGGCTTTGGCCCGTTCATCGTTCGGAGCGATGCGTCCGGCCCCAGCAGGACGGTAAGGAGGGTTGCTGAGCACGACATCGAAAGATTCCGGCGCAAGCGCCTCCGGCAGAGCCCTGACATCAGCCTGAAGAATCTCGACCTGGCCCTGCAGACCGTTTAAAGCGACACTGCGCTGAGCCCGATCGACCATGTCCGGCTGTTGTTCGAGAGCAACAACTTTATTGACCTGCCGCGTCCCCGCCACGATCAGCGGGATCACCCCGTTACCGCTCCCCAGGTCAACGACATCAGATGCCACCGGAACCTTAGCAAAAGCGCAGAGCAGGACCGGGTCGATAGAGAACCGGTAGCCATTCTGCGCCTGGATGATCTTCAGGTCGCCCAGTTGCAGGTCGGTGATTTCTTCAGCCAGTCGCAAAGAGTCAGTATTCATCACGTCACTTGCTCTTTGCTTGAGCCTGCTGCTTCTTCAAGAACTCGGTCAAATCCTTGTAAATCTTCTGCGCCTGAGGCTGGGGCCGGGGCGAACGCATCAAATGCTGTCGGAATGCGGCGTGTGCGTTCCGGTACTGCTTGCGCTTGAGATAAATCTTGCCCATCTCCCACCAGGCCATATAGCGCTTCGGATTGACGCTGACCATCAGATGGGCTTCCGACAGGATGGTGTCGTCCATTTTGATTTTCGGCTTGGCATACTTTGCCAGCCAGGCATCAGGAACACTGCCCCGCTTCACAAACACCATGGACGATTCATCATTGAAGACAAGATACCAGTCTTTATGCGCGCGGATTTTATCCAGGAAGGGGTACATCTGCCCGGTATCAATGGTCGACGACCTTGAGACAATCGTCTTAACATCAAATTTATTCAGAATTTGTTCCCACTCCGGCTTACCCGCCATCACGGTCCAGCCCAACTGGAACATCTTGGTGGAAATCTGTCGACCATCCCAGAACACCTGGTAGTCGGGGAACAGCTTCCAGGCCATGTAGCCGCCCCAGTCGTAGGTATTGTAAATATTCGCCGGAAGCTCGTGTTCCTTGACAAATTCGGTCGCCTCGATCGGGTAGTGCCATTCCCGCAGCCCTGTGCTAAACGGTCCGTAAATCCGGTATTGCGGCTGATAGAGCCACCAGAACCAGAAGACAATCCCGACCAGCAATACAACCTGCACGACATGTGTCCAAGGCGCTTTGATGAATCGCTTCAAGAAGTCGGCAATATGATCCAGGTAACGCGGCAGAATCGCCAGGCAACCAAAGTAGAAAAACGGGATATGACGGACCAAGCCCAGCCCCATGATCGCCAGGCCGCCGAGAAGGAACAGGTCGACAAAATCAATTTTCTTAATGGTTAGAATTGCCAGGACAGCGGCAACGCCCAGGGCATAAAAGAAGAACGGTTCCATTGCAAAGGTGGTGGTGGTCCAGTCCATGTTGAACGTCTGGGTGACATGCTGGACGACCTCGTCACTTTTTTTAACTACGGATCCCCCGCCATAAACCTGGGCTTTGCGCAAGATATTCAACCAATGAGTCGCCTTGGGTGTTAACGAGGCCCCAAGCACCGCAACAGCAGCACCAATCAGAAATCGGGAACCACCGGTCAGACCGAGCCGTCTTTCCTGCAAGAGACGATTCGCTAAGTCCCCAGCAAAGTAAGCGAGAAACACCAGAAGTCCCAACACTGCTCCGGAATGAGCATTGGCCCAGAACACCATCACTGGAAACAAGAGATAAATAATTCTGCTCTTGGTCTTTCGGTAACGTTCCAAGCAGAACACGAACCAGGCAAAGCACAGGAAAGTCCACAACTGTGGGCGCTCAAGCCAGCCGCCCGCCGTCAGGAACACCAAAGGCAAAGCTGCAAGGATGGCCGTCAGACTTGAATTGCGGAACCTGGCCGCGACAATCAGTAGCACTGTCGTCGCGAGCACCGTTACACCCTTCCAGATACTGATCGCCTTGTAGCCACCAACAAGATAGATCAGGTAAAGCGCAATATCGTGGAGCCAGCAATGTTCGTAACGAGGATCATCCGGGGAGAGCGTAAAGACATCCTTGTCGAGAATTGCCCCGGTTTCAACCATGTACCGGCCAGATTGCAACTGCCAGAACACATCGAAGGAGTGTACGACCGAAACACCGACAGCGAGGATTGCCAGCAAGGCTGCAACAAGTAACGCGATTTCAATTTTTCTAAAGTATACGGACATATAGTGATCTGCTTTTGTGTAGTAATAAATTCGATCTATCGGGTGGAATTTTGTGTTTCACCGATCAACTCAAGAAACGTCGGCACATAAAACGAATATTTTAATTTTTGCTCGGCATAAGCTCTGGCGTTGATTTGCATCCGTATCAGATTTTCAGGGTCTTTGGTGATCCGCGTTATAGCTTCAGCAATAGCATCCACATCCCATTTCACCAATAGCCCTCCTCCGGACTCCGAAACAATCTGTTCTTGCATCGGGATACCATAACTGGCGAGCACCGCCAACCCTGCCCCCATATATTCAACAAGTTTTGTCGGAGAAGCCTCAAAAAATATAGGTTTGTCCGGAATCAGACTCAGGCCGACATCGGCCGCTGCCAACCTTGCAGGAACTTCAGCGCGAGAGACTGAGTTTTCGATTACGATCACCTGCTCGGCTATCAGTTCCGGAACACCTTTCACACGAACAAGGCGTTCTTTCTCGTCCTCAAAAGCCCCAACAAAATTAAATCTAGCCGACACTCCCGCAGCAACCGCCTTAACAATAGCGGACATTACTATTTCGAGCTCGCGATTCTTTTGATGTGTTCCAATATAAATGAAAACGGGCTCGGTTGAAGTTGATTTATCAACCTGACTAGTGCCCGAGTTGGAGACAAATGGAGTATCAACCAAAAGGGGGATGTGCGCACCAAGTTCTGAATCAGGACACAACCTGTGAATACGTTGTGTCCCAATTGGACTTACACCGGTTACGACATCCACTCTCCGGCCGGCAATACGAATAAGGACACGAGCGACAAAGCGTTTCAAAGCGTTGCCGCAATATTCTTCGTGCGGGAAAGTGCTCAGAAAGACAAGGCGATCAACTCTCTTCTTCAATAAAGAAGCTGCCAGCAAGTAAATGGGATCATTCCTGACAAACAAGACGACCCGCTTAGCACGACTTTTCTCGCGTTTGGCCTGATACAAAACGAGCTTGAAAACTGCCCATAAATTAAGAAAACGACCTAGCCCTTTGTCAATATACAGAGTTGCCAGGCAAGCGGCCCGGCCATACCGCTTAACCGGTCTATTGTTATGCCCCTTTTTCGAAACACATAATCGTACCTTGAGTCCTTGCAACCTAGGTACTTCTTCCGCCAACATTCCATCTACAAATGACTCTTCAGGAGGCCAGGCTTTATCCAATAGAGCAATGACAACTGTGTTCATCAACCTGTAGACTTTCTTATGGCAAAAAGGGTCGGAAAACACTCAGTTAAAATTCGTGCTTCATGTGCATGACCTGCTTGAACGGTTTTAAAGGGCTTAAGAAAAAAAAGAGCCTTTGAAAACCCTATTAATTCTCAATATCTCTTTCCAAAAAGCTTTTTCAATACAAGCTTTGCAAGTTGTGCCAATGTAAACAAACGAGTCTGAGCATTCATGAGCCGCCAATATTTCCGGATAAAACGGAACGCTCCCTCGGCCCTTTTCCTTATCTCCGTTTGCCGTTCACTAATAAAATGTTCACGAAAGTTCACCCAGGCATTGTCAGCCCGGGCAACCGAGCAACCGGAAAGAAGCATCTCGAGCACAAGTGCTTTGTCCTGCCCTACAGTCAACCAGGGGTCATAACCTGCCGTAATGAAAAAAGCGGCTTTCGATACCGTAGTATTGCTCCCCACAACACCCGGATTACGACGCAGAATTTCGTAGACCAACTCATCACGATTAGCAAATTCAGCCTGTTTGTTTTTCATAGGTTGACCGTCTTCCATACTGCGTAAACGGCCAAGGACAATATCGGCATCGGTTGTACCGATTGTTTGCCACACTGACTCAAGATAATGCGAATCCCAGGAGTCATCATCATCCAAAAAAGCGAGATATTTGGAATCAGACAACATAACTCCGAAATTTCGTGCCTGGGAAACACCGAAACGGGGCATCGCCCTGATTAATTTTATGCGCTCGTCTTCAGGCAGCATGCTCCGATCAGCCGGTTGTCGACCATTGTCAACAATTATGATCTCTTCTGGCTGAGATGACTGCGTCAATACGCTGTCTACAGCAACCTGAAGATATTCAGGGCGGTCACAGGCCGGTATAACAACAGATATCGGAAGAGGAGTGCTCATTTAGTGTTATCTCTATATTTAGACTTTATTGCCAGAGTCAACCAGATTACTGATCATTTTCATACCCAAAAATTTCAAAATCGTTCTTATCCCTTCGACATACCAATTCTTGCCAATGGTTATCGTAATAAGATTTCGTTAAATTTGGTTTCGATGTGCGCGACTGGCAGTAAGTCTCCGACTTGGGCTACCGATCAGTTATCGATCAAAGGTGTTGTTATAAATCTGGAATGTTTCTTTAGCGACTCGCTGCCAATTCAAAGGCAATACCGCCTGATAATTCAGATCACCTAACTTATCGACCTCTGTTTGCTGCAAATCAATGATTTGTTTTTTGAGGTCAGTCATGTCGTTGGGCTTATAGGATCGGATGCCGCCAGATGTGATCAACGATTCCAATGCCGGTAGTGCGGGCGCAATGATTGCCTTTCCAAAGGACATCGCCAAAATGACACTTCCGGAGGTAAATATCTCCATGAAAGAATAGACAACAGCATCACAAGCATTCATGTATTGCTGAATCTCTGAGTCCGGAATATATTTGAGCACCAGTCTGATGTTGCTGCAGCCCTCTGCCAGCTCTTCGATGCGCCGGGTTACAGTGTCGTTCGCCGGCTTGCCGGCAATCAGCAGGATGACATCATGAAGAGGCTTGCTATGAAACAGTTCGATGAGGTCCTCGAATCCCTTGTAGCCGCGCAACAGACCGAACAGCAGGACTACCTTTTTGTCGGGAGGCAGGTTGAGAACATCCCTAGCTTCTTCCCGAGAGATTTCGTTCGGGTAGATCCCAACGTAGCTGCCATGCGGGACAACTCGGAACTTGTCTGGAGAGATGCCGCTCCAGAAGCGCAGGGCTGTATCCCGGCAGTAGTCGCTATGCACAATAACCCGGTCGCAAAGTTTTAGTAGCAAGCCGTGGACATGCTTTTCCAGACCGGGGTGGCGCCGCTCGTGCTCGCCTAGGTTATGGAGGGTCCAGACCACCTTGCCCCCCTTCAACTTGTGGACGTAGAGACTGGCAAGAAAAACAGTCGATTTTACCAGACTCATCGATAAAGAGTCGTCGAGGATGTAGCCGTCGGTCCAGTGCAGATGCAGGACATCGCAACTGGAACCAGACAGGGCCTGCTGCAAAAACCTGCGTGGCCGATTGTCACTGATCAAGGACACTTCCCCGCCCATGGCTTCGAGGTAAGCCTTAAGACTGCTCTGGTAAGGGTTCTTATGTGCCACCGGGGCAAAAAGAATTTTCATAGCAAACACTATTAACGGGTTCTACCCCGTTTCTACGGACGGTTTGAAAACGCCTAAAACTCCATATCACGCCTGGCAATCCTTTTCCTCATGCGTGGGTTATGGAAGCGTTCAATGTAGTTAAACAGATCAGCTTTGGCTGCGTCCATGGTCGGATATTTTATCCGATTTGTGCGTTCTCGCTTGAGAACGCCAAAGAAGCCCGCGCAGGCAGCATTGTCTCCACAGTGACCAACAGCACTCATGGAACAAACCAGTGAGTTCTCCTTCAAAAAGCGCTGATAGTCAGTGCTGCGAAATTGACTGCCTCGATCTGAATGCAGAATTACATCGAAGCTCTCTTGACGTTGCCATACAGCCATTTCAACAGCACGGATCACCATCTGCCGATCTTGTCTGTGGTGCATCGACCAGCCAACAACCAATTTGCTGAACAGATCAATCACAACACACAAGTAAAGTCTACCTTCGCCTGTCTTTAGCTCCGTGATGTCGGTGACCCACTTCTGTTCAGGTTCCAATGCCTTAAAATCACGCTGTAGCTGGTTCTCAACATCGGCAGGGGGCAAGGAAGAGGGATAGCGTTGCCCCCGCTTCTTTTTCCGTGGCCAACCTTGCAGTCCAGCCGAAGCCATCAAGCGAGCAATGCGATTTTTGCTGGCGGTTTCACCTGCATCTCTTAAATCCTCGTGCATACGAGGAACACCAATGACGCCTCTGCTGTCTTCATGGATCTCGCGGATCCGCCTCAGCAGGCGGTCATTGTCGAGTTGCCGGAGGCTGGGAGATCGTTTCTCCCAGTCATAATAACCGCTCGGGGAAACGTCCAGGCAGCGACACATCAAACGAACAGGAAACTCATTGCGACAACGTTGAACCGCCTGATACTTCAGGACGATTCCCTGGCAAAGAACGTCGCCGCTTCGCGTAAAAAATCCCGCTCTTTTTTTACGCGGGCAAGTTCTCGCTTAAGAGCCGCGATTTCTTCATCTCTAGGATTGCCGGATCCGCCGAAAGCATGCCGGCCTTCCTTTTCGATCTCGCGCTTCCAGCGCGACAGCAGGTTGGCATTAATTCCAAGCTCTCTGGCGACTTGAGCAATACTCACACCGGGCTGACATGCTTGTTCGACAGCTCCGCGCTTAAATTCGGGGCTGAATCTTCTTCTCTTCGACATAGACACTCCTTCGGGCCACTATAGGCTTTTTTGAAGTGTCCGTAAACTCGGGGTAGAACCCAGACACCGGATACGTTGTTTATTGGGCATCAATCGAAACCTGTTCAGTGGTTGGCTGATTGACAATCAAGTATTCAATATCACGAATGCGCCAAGCAGCTTCCGTAAAAGAACTCCAGTAGCTCCCAATCAATTTCTTGCAATTTGCGAGAACAAACAAGTCTATCAACGCGTCGCGCACCGCCAGAGGATTCGATCGTTGAAAACTGGCTTTCTCATGCACATAAATTCGCCCGGGGAAAACCTTCATTAGTTGCTTTTCCATCACGGGATCATCCGTTGCTAAAAAGAACTTGCTACTCGAATCACGATCCAACTCGTTTTGCATTGCTTCTATAAACCCGTCAACCGGGCTATGTTGGATTGACCTTGCATTGTCTGTCCGCCTTATGTGTACGCCCACGAACTCGTCTGTTCTATAACATAAAATTTCCCTCCAGATTTCTTTCTTTGGCTGGAACACTGCATAAGGGCAATCGACTGGATAGTAGTAGTGGCAACTTTTGATATATACAAGCCGTTCGTTTTTTACGCAGTCGAAGAGGCTTGAAGAGTTCGCTACTGAACATGCTTCATCTTCACCAATGAAACATCCAGGAACAAAAGGGGAAGAGAGAAATCGTATAATGAAATGGATCACTCTTTTCATCATGAACCCGCGCACGTCGATTATCCTCGCAACTTCAGTCAGAGGATCGAACAGATGATGGAAGTTAGTTGCCAAGTCCCTATCGTGATACCAGATGACAATAAGTTTTCTTTGAAGCGCCCGTGCTAAAGACACAGCAGAATCGATTGCCCTGAGCCGATTACATAACCCACCTGTTGGCTGAACTAGCAACATACCGACCATCACCTTTCTAGGAAAATATACCTGAGCCCATTTTCGCCCAATAGCCTTCTATCCAAAGACAATAAATTCTCAAAAGTTTCCCAGAATTCCCCCATCAAAATTCAAAGCACGGGTTTTTGATCGACCCTTGAGTTTCTGATTGTTTTCAAAGCGAACAGCGGTCCCATGTTGTTTTGAAACCAGTGGCGATAAGCGAGGAGCACCACATATGCATGCCTGAACCTGCGCTTCAGCGCATGCCGTAAAAACAACTTCGCATCCAAAAAGAAACGACGTAGCCAGAATACGTCTTCTCCCCACTTGCTTAAAAAGAACAGCCTATTCCTAACCAAATAATAGGTTTTCCTCTCCGAAACTTTGAGAACAGAAGCAGAGAGCTTGTGAAAGACCTGAGAATATGGTGTAAAAATCAACCGATAACTTGCCCGCCGCGCCCGAAGACACCAATCGCTCTCCTCGAAATAAAGGAAATACTCTTCAGGCATGAGACCGATCTGTTCGATCATCCTGCAAGAAACCAGTAGGCTGCACCCAGTCAGGAAGCCCATCTCCGAAACCTGATCGTATTGACCGACATCTTTTTCCAGTATCCCTAAATGTCGTGAATTACCGTCAATCAATGAGATCTCGGCACCTGCAAAATGCAATGTATCGGGCTGGTCATACAGAAGAATCTTTGAACCTGCCATCCCAATATTCGTCCGACCGTCCACAACCTTGACCAATTCCGTCAGAGAGTCCGGAGCCACCGTCGTATCGTTATTGAGCAACCAGACATAATCGGCACCTCGCTCGAGTGCGTACCGAATTCCGGCATTGTTGCCCCCCGCAAAACCGAGGTTTGAACCCGTCTGTAGAATACAGATATCCGTGTAGCGCTCACGAAGCAGTTTCTCGGAGTCATCTGTCGACCCGTTATCGATCATGACGATACGGAAATTAGGGTAGTCCAGATTTCTGCAAGAATCGACACATTCGACCGTGTCCTGCCAGCCGTTCCAGTTTAAAATCAGAATGAATACCTCTGGTATGATCCGAGACACAACGTTGTTTTCCAAAATTGTTTCGCTCATAAAAGCAAGGCTCTACGAGTTTCTTCCAAAAACTTCCTCCCAAATTTCTGATCCGGCTCTAGGTGGTTCCCTTCGGCCCACTCGTTCCAAGCGTTGATGAAGACGAGATTCTCTCTGCCTCCCCTATTGGCGTCTTCAATGACAGCCTTGAGCCACTCCCCGTAACATTCGGGCGAGGCGTCTTTTAAAATGACTGCATCTACCTTACGTCGTGCCGAATTATCCCAAGATGGCGTCACGCACGGATAACGCAGGTAGGGCACAGAAGGTCGCTCCCTCATCCGGTTCACAACGCTACAATAATCGAAAACACGGTGCTTGCCGTATGCCTTCTCGGACAACCCGAGGCTTCGCGCCACTGCCCAAAAAAGCGACCGCCGCAGAGGTCTGCTAAAATACGACCAATCCGGTTGGAAATCAACGGCCGCGTCGAAGCCATGTGAAGCGGGATTAATATTCCGTTCCTTTGTGAGACTTTCAACACGGCACAGGTAGAGGTCCCCGAGCCCCAGCTTCTGTGCTTCCTCGCGCCAAATTGTCGTCGTCCTTGCCGGCTCAGGCATCAGGCTTGACCGGTAGACAAGAAACAACGGCTTACCTTCTACATGAATGTACCGCGGGTCTTCAAAAACCTGAGCCAACCAGCGGATATGCGCGAGGTCGTCGTCGTCACAATAGTTCTGCTCGAGCAATTTCACCCCGGTCCGCCCGTCCCAGGCGCGAGTCCAGTTCTCGTTGGCCCAGCACAGACAGAAAGGGAAATCTGGTTCACCGGAACGTAAAATTTCATCCACAGGCCGTTCGAGAATACGCCGGCTGTTGAACCAGTAGTGGTAGTAGCAGAAACCGTGGATGCCGTATTCGCGCGCGAGATCTGCCTGTGCCTGCCGCGCCTCGGGAAGGCGCAGGTCATAATACCCGAGATCCGCCGGGACATGCGGCTGATAATGCCCCCGGAACAACGACTTTGCCCTGGAGACGTTGGTCCACTCGGTGAAACCTTTCCCCCACCACGCATCGTTTTCCGGAATGGGGTGAAACTGGGGGAGGTGAAAGGCGATCAGTTTTACCGCTTCTTCAACCAACATTGGTTATTTTCCAACTCACAAAGACGTCTAGGAACTCGGCCTCTAGACCAAGTCTCCTATCCGAAAATGTGTATCTCTCAGTAGTCAGCCCACTCCATTTTCCGATGAGGTCCATCAAATCATCCCCCCACTCCCGAGTGACGAGCGACCCCTTCTTGTCAATTGGGTTGCCGTGGTAATCAGGTTTGTCAAGGTATTCGATGCCACCATCGGACAAGCGCGCCCGGATTTTGGTTTCGCGCCCTTGGTAGAAAGGAACGGTGAAGACATGTGCCCCACCGGTCTTCAGCGTTCTGGCAATTTCTGCGAACGCACTCTGTGGGCAGAAGACGTGCTCCATTACATCCTGAGTGATCATCAGGTCAAAACTTTCATCGTCGAACGTCATGGCTTCTAGGTTCTCACACCGAATACCGTCCTGAAACGAACCTGCTTCAACACCCGGGAAATAGTGGGTCGGCACATAATGCGAGGTGTTCTTTTTGATAAACGTCGATGACACCCCCCCCGGTGAAGATTCATGGATTTTCAAAGAACGCCAATCCTTTATTTTTTCATTCAAAACTTTGACAAGAGCCCGTTGCCTGGGAATTGACCAACATTTGATACATCGATAATGGTCTCTGAGCCAAGCATCATACTCGACAAAGCAAGTCCGGCTTTCACAAATTGGACAGACCCCCCAGTTCAGCTTGCCAGACAATACAAACACTGGAATTTTCCATAATTGTCTTTTTACAAACTTGCTATACACGTAAATCTTCCTGTTGGATTGACAATTGTAAAACTAACTACTCATTAAACTTTAAAGTAATCTCACCAACGGCAGATTTCAGGGACTTTGTCAAACGGCCCCTTTAAAAATTTAGAAAAAGCCCTATCTAAAAAAACAACGATCCATTCTAGAAAACACAAGCAAGTAGTTATGAGCCCCCCTTCAAGCCTTTATTTACCAGCGAGGACACTCGTTAGAACCGACGAAATCTCAGCAACGTACCTGTCCCGAGAAAATCTCATAAATACCTCCCGATATCCCTCTCTACTTATCGATCGGTAAAGTTCTGAATCACAAAGCAGTGAGACCGTCTTTTCTGCCAATACATCGGCATCCCCGTCAGGGAAAAGCAAACCGGTCCTCCGATCATCGATAATTTCCGGGACCCCTCCTGAAGCACTAGCGACAACAGGTGTCCCAACAGACATTGACTCCACAACAACCCTGCCAAACGCTTCAGCCGTGGAGCAAACCCAACACACATCTGCCTCGGACAAAAACGGTTTGACATCTTCACAATAGCCTTCAAAAAAAACGCGCTCCTCTATTCCTAGCTGATGGGCAAGAGAAGAAACTCTTTCAACCTCTTGAGGGGAACCACTACCAACGATATGCAGGTAAACATCCAAGCCTTCTTTCTCAATCAATGTTTTTAGAGTGGCTACACCCAAAATTTGGCCTTTCGATTTGGAGATATTCCCTATCATACAAATCGAGTATTTGCTTTTTCTAGCCAATTCCCTTCCCTTAAAGTCCGGCAGATATGCCTCCTCCTTTAAGGGACCATTGTAGATGATACTCAATTTATCGGGAGAAATAGTCTTTGAATATTTCTGAAGAACAGCTTTTGAATTAAAAATAATTCTCTTTGATGATTTATTAATAAAATATGAGCTTAATTTGAAGCCAAAGTCAAACTTCAGGCTATAATCTTCTTCCAAGAATTCTCGGATATGCCAAACATGTGGAATTTTAGTAAAAAGAGAGACAAGCGCACCGATTGGAACGGTTGAAGTATTTGTATAAATTATATCAAATTTCTTTTGTTTGTTAAGTTTAAGGAGAGCAATCAAACACTTAAAATTTTTCCATGATCTCAATAAAATTTTTCTATTTCTCTTGTTTGCAACCCACCAACGAAAATTTATCTTATCAAATTTTATACTCTCTATTTCGAATACTTTTGTTAAGTCCCCATAATCGTTTACCAGAATTTCCGAATTGAACATTTTAGGATCTAATCCAAGAACTAAGTCAACTAGTGATTTTTGTGCTCCATAGAGTGAAGAATTATGAGATATAAAAAGAATGTTTGCCTTATTCACAACGAAACCCTCAGGAAAACCCATGAAAATTCTCAGCGAAACGGATTATAAACCACAACCTCGCCAATGTAACTTTCACTTAATGGTTCAAACATTCTCCAACGGGTGAAACCCACTGCGGTCTATACGGAAGCCTTTAGCTTCTTCCCCCGTGGGGACATGATTAATTTCCGGCAAACCACTCCATGCCGCCTTGTCCCCATAGCGCCTGTCGAGCCATCGCTCGCCCTTCCAGTTCATGAAGTGCAGATACATAAATTCACGTTTCCCGTCATGAGAGTTTGTAAGCCTGCCATTTTTCCAGAACCACGTTTCCGGGAAATTCCAAGTCCCGTCATGCCAAGGTCTTAACGCAGACAGAATGGTGCTATGCTGTTCCACAAAATAATTATTCTGTCGCAGAAAAGCACCACGCCACTCTAAAAACCACTTCCATCGCACCCCGACATCTGGAGGCAAAAAAAGGTCCGAGAATTCGGCTTCATCAAGACCAAGAAACTCGGGATGCGAATACAATTCCTTCCAGCCGGATGTTGACCGCCCCTTTTTTTTCGTTATTTTCATAAAAGCCTGACGAAGATTTTTTTTATTTCTAAAAAGTGTCAAGTGACCAGCGACACGATCCGCGTGCGATGAGATACAATTACAGGAAAGAACATCGTCACTATAAAACTTTCGAATATCTCCATAAATTACATCGACATCGCCAAACCCAAAACAGTCATAATTACGTATCAAATCTTCATGAAGATAACCATATGCAGGCTTAAGGTCACACAGCTTATATGGACTGGAAGGCTTGAAGTTTATCTGCAACCTGTCACCGACGAATTTCACATAATCTTGGAATGTAATTTCATTGAAATATATATTTTCTGGTGAATTATCAGGCACTTCACAGTCAGTGAAAAAATACCAATCAACAGTCAGATTTCTTCTTATTGATTCGAAATAGAGTGGGATCCATTCCGGCCATTTTCCAAAAAATGGGATTATAATTGCTATAGATTTCATATAGTCAATATCTATCTTTTAGCTATTTCTTAAGAACGAAAAACTGGAACCATGGACCGACAAAAAATGAATCAACAACTTCTAAATTTGTCTTATTTATTTCGCTAAAAATCTTATCAAGCGTCATATTCCCATCAAAAATTTCCCAGTGATGCTCATTTTTATTGGCAATTTCATTTGACCGTTTCCACCAAATTGTTTTTTCAAACTTCTTTTTAAGAAATTTAATTTTAAATGAAATTTCCTTCTCAAATATAGTCTTCTGGCTAGGAACAGAAATTATTACCTTTTTACGGCAAACCCTGTGTAACTCGTCCAAACTCTCGGCAAATAACTCAAAGGGCATATGCTCAAGAACTTCGAAAGCACACACAACATCGAATGAGTCCTCCTCAAAAGGGAGGTCTGGGAGCTTTGCCAAAATATCCGGCGAAAGATCCTCGGCAAAATCAACCGTCGTCACTTCCCGACCAAAATGTCTCAATAACCCGGCCAGCAACCCTGGCCCGGGCCCAATCTCAAGAAAAGTATCTTCGGAAGAGCAATCCATACAGAGGTCAAACTGCTTGTGTAAGCCGACAAACCTGTCAACACTCAGGTACTCCTTTTTTTCATAATTCTCTTTTTCGACCTGAACACCTTTTTTTGTTGTTTGCATTGACGTCATCTTTCTCTCTGTACTGGTTCTTCGGCCTTCCAGTTATGGTCAATCAAAATGAGTCGGTCACGATCAGGCATCGCACCAGACCCATAATAATCCCCGCCCACAATCTCGAAAACACCTGCCCCTTGGACCCAGTCTTCCAATTCCTGTCCTGAGTGAATTGATAAATTGTAGTAATAAGAGCCAATATTTAAGGGGGTTTTTTTAATAAAGCACTCAACAACGCCTTCATCAGAAAGACGTCCCCGCAAAACATCACCACTTAAATTATTTCCCAACAGGGCAACCGAACTATTTGTCACAGTAAAAATTGAAAGACTGAAGCGGGCATCGTCTGGAACCTTGCCTTTCACCTCATAACGCATCTTTACAACGATTGAATCCCCACACATGAAGTTCGTTGTTTTTTCACCGGAGGCATTTTCAAGCCACACGTCAGTGAACTTTATTCCGCCTTTACCTTTACGGTCAGTCCGTTCTGCAACGGTCACACTTTGGCTTACATAACTTTTCAGATACTCGTCGATAATACTTTGGGTGTCACCAAAACGGATCATTTTCCCTCTGTCGAGGAGCATTGATTTCTCACATAGAGTCGTTACCATTTCCATTTGGTGGCTCACCAGGATAATCGTCTTGCCTTCGCGACCGACATCTCTCATTTTACCTAAACATTTTTCTCTGAACCGCGCATCACCGACCGCCAGGACTTCATCTACAATCAGAATTTCCGGATTCAAATGAGCGGCAACGGCAAAAGCCAAGCGAACATACATTCCTGACGAGTAGCGTTTTACCGGTGTGTCCAGAAATTGATCCACTTCTGCAAACGCAACGATCTCATCAAATCTCCGCTTAATTTCCTGCCGGGTCATGCCCAGGATGGCGCCATTCAGAAAAATATTCTCACGCCCGGTCAATTCGGAATGAAAGCCCGTCCCGACCTCCAGAAGGCTTGCCACGCGTCCTTCTATCGTAATTCGTCCCCGTGTTGGTTCGGTGATCCGCGACAAAATTTTCAGCAAAGTCGACTTGCCGGCTCCGTTTCTTCCAATAATGGCAACGCGATCGCCCTGCTGAATCTCCAACGACACATCTTTCAGCGCCCAAAAATCTTCGACCGTATCACTACTTCCGAATAATGACGCTTCGAAAGGGTGCCGGATTTTCCGCGCCCATTGTCGTGACTGCTCTGCAATGAGGTCACGTAAAGTATTATGCTTTTTTTTCGACTGATGCCCGATCCTGTAACTTTTGGACACGTTTTCAATTTGAATAACAGGATGACTCATATGATATCCGCGAAGCTCTTTTCCGTCTTACGAAAGAAGACAACCCCTGACCAGAGAACGAAAGCAATCATGACCAGCGACACAATGAACCCGGGCCAGTATATGGCAGATGTGTTCCCCAGGATTGCCCAACGGAATCCCTCAATGACCCCCACCATGGGGTTCATCGAATAGAGCAGCCGGAACTGCTCCGGGACGATACTACTCGAAAAACCGACCGGCGAGATGTACAGTCCGAACTGGGCCACAAAAGGAACAATATAGCGCACATCCCGGTACTTGACGTTCAGGGCAGTCAACCAAAGACCAGCCCCCATGGACGCCGCAAAGGCAATGGAAACGAACAGTGGGATAGTAATGATCCTCCATGTAGGCACAAATTGGTACCAGAACATGATTCCGACGAAAATCACTGAAGAAATCAGGAAATCAACAAAACTCGCAATCACCGAACTGGTCGGGACGATCAAACGTGGGAAATAGATTTTTGAAATCAGGTTTGCATTTGTAATCAGGCTGTTGCTGGCATCAGTAAATGCATTGGCAAAAAACTGCCAAGGGAGCATCGCTGCATATACCATGATTGCATAAGGGACATCTCCATCAGCAGGCAGTTTGGCCAGCTTTCCGAAAACAACCGTGAATACGATCATCGTCAGAAAAGGACGTAATACCGCCCAGGCGATACCGATCGCCGTCTGTTTGTACCGTACCAAGATGTCGCGCCAGGCAAGAAAATAAAACAGTTCCCGATAGCGCCAGAGGTCTTTCCAATAATGACGCTCTGCGCGGCCGGCCTCTATCACCAGTTTCTGAACTGCCATATCAACGACCTACCCTGTCCAAAGTAAAGATCCGGTCTCTTTGGAAACCGGCACCTGCGAGCAACTTCAGCAACGTCGCCTCGCGCTTTTGCGATGTGACCACCAACGGCGCACCGCTGCACCGGTCGATGTTGGCGACATCGATCACCTTGTTCGAAAAAAACTGCTGATTGACTTTCTCCGGGTCCAGAACATCAACCAATGATATGCCCACCTCCTGTAACGAAAGATATGCAATCTCAGCCACCTCGTCCACCCCGCAAAAGATTACACCGTCAAAGCCCTGCTGCTTCAACATCCTGAACAAGTCTAGGTAATCCTGCCTCACCACCGTATAAAGGTTGTTGAAATAAGAAAGATGCTGGTACGCGAGACGCGACTTCTCTGCAATCCCCTTGGGAGTCAGCAGATAGGCGTAGCGGTTGCGCGGATAGTTTCTGATGCGAACCCAGCCCTTGGCGACAAAATTCTTCAGATAGGAATTAACCAGGCCGACGGCAATACCAAGCCGGCCGGCGAGCTCTCGTTGCGAGATCGCCTCACCCGATTCAATTTCGGTCATCAGTTGGAAGGTTCGATAGACTTCCTGATCGCCGTCACGTTTATCGTTCATAAAATGAACAATATGACAAAAAAAGCCTGTAATTCAAGAGAAAAGAACAATCTTGTTCAAAAAATGAACATTCAGGAAATAACGATATGAAGGATTATCGAGTGAATAACGAACTTAACATCCCGGAAAAAGCAGTGACGACCTCTTCTTCGGAATGATAGCGCAACAGGTAGTCCCTGCCGTTCTCGCCCAGTTTTTTTCTGAGTTCGGCATTCCCCGCCAGGGATACAAATTGCTGCGACAACTCCTCATTGCTCAGGGCAACACGCCCGAGTGTATGTTCACTGATAATTCCGTCCGGGTCGATATCCAGCGTCAACAGGGGGCAAGCCTGGGACATTGCCTCCATCATGGTATTTGCGAATCCTTCCGAAACGGAGGTCAGGACGTACATTTTAGCCCGGGCAAAATAGTTCATGACCAAGGTCGGGTCCACCCCGTCAATAAATTCAAGGTTCCGGATTTCGGATGCAGCCGCACGAAGTTTTTCGAAATAGGGAAGATCGCGGCCCCGCGGGCAAATCATGATGAATTGTTCTTCCGAGTGATTGCGTGCCAGTTCAATAAAAATCTCCGGCTGTTTCCACGGGTCACATCTGCCAACCCATAGAGAGAACCCGTCCAGTTCAAGTGGTTCGATCGAATTTCTCTCTCCTTCCTTGAAACGAAAGCAGTTCCGAAGCAGATGGGTATTTTTAACGCCCTGTTCAGCAAAACATCTCAGTTGCAGATGCGTTTGAACAGTTACGAGATTTGCCATCCTGTGCGTCAGCCACATCAAAGCGGCAGTCGGCCAATTCGTCATCTTCGCCAGTCCGCGGAAAGATCCTTCCTCATCATGGGCAACCATGTAGACGCAACGTTTTTTTAGCAGGGACTTCAGGTAAATAACGACAGGAGCAATAGCCATATTCGCCGCGCGAAAGACATAAACATCCGCATCTATTTTTTTCAAAGTTCGACAGAGTTCCACAAAGGAACTAAAGGTACCGTCTTCAAAACGAAACGTTGGCCAGAGAGTACAGTTGTTTTGTTGAAATTTGCCAACGTCACCATACTTGGCCGTACAGTAATGAACGTCCCATCCTTCCTGCTTTGCCAACCCTGTTCCAAGATAATATGCCTGGCGTTCCGCTCCTCCCCGCGGCGTTCCAAGGGTCGGATCGAAAAACAGAATGGCCTTTGGGACGACAAAACAGATCTTTCTAAGCACCGTTGAAGACATTTCATTCCTGTCAGAAGTTGGAATCTTTCCGGTCCACGGCTGACGATACGACCATAACGGGTTCCGGAGCAGCAACTCAGCCTAGGACTTGCCAATACTGGCCGATGATCTTTTCCCAGGCGAAGTTCTGCATAACGCGGTTGCGCATCGCCTGCTGAACCGTTTTCAGCCTATCCTCGTCAGCGACGAGACGGTACAGTTTCTCCCGCAGGTCCGAGACGCTTGCAGGTTCGACCAGGATTCCACCTTCGCCGACCGTTTCCGGACAACCAGAGATAGCAGTCGTCAACACGGCCGCCCCGGCGGCCATCCCTTCGAGCAAGGCAATACTGGCATTTTCCTTGAGCGAAGGAAGCACGTAAATCGCCGCCGATTCAATAAGATCCCGGTACTGCTGCGATCTGTTGTCAAGCCAGCCATGGAGCACGACCTTCGTCTGCGAACGCTGACCAATCTCCTGCAGGGCGCCCATCATCGGGCCATCACCGCAGATATGCACCTCGTAGCCGATATCTTGATCGGCAACCGCCTCAAGCAGGAACTGAAACCCCTTGCGCGGCAACAGCCGTCCTGATCCGAGGATGATCCTGCGCTTCTGTCTCGGACGAAACTTGTCAACATCGATGCCGTTCGGGATCACTGTCAACTTTTCATCAAACGCAACGTCGATCTTCTGACGAATCAATTGTTCAAGAAAATGTGATGGCGCGACAATTTTCTTCGCACCTCGCGCCACTTTGCGTAAAACGGGTCCGGTAAATTGGTGCAGCAGCTTGAACCGGTCATTGTTGAACCCCGGGACATCACTGCCATGTGCAGTCACAACATAGTCAAGACCGAAATGTCGCTTTAGTTTCTCAGCAATTATGCCGGTCGGGATCAGAAAATGGGTATGACAAAGGTCGAAATTGTGTTCCTGATGGAGCGCTGCAGCCTTTTTAAATCCCGACACCAAGAAAGTTGCCTGCTCCCATGGGTGGCAGATTTCCTTCTTGGAGCGCCAACAGGGCACACGATGTATTCGCAAGCTTGGACCGCATTCCTCATATACGGGCAAACCTTTAAACCCCATCGTAACGACATCAATATTGACATCGTACCTTTCCACAAGTTGGCTGGCGATCTCAAAACTGACCGGACTTGCACCGCCGCCAAGAGGAGGGAATTCGTAATTGAGGAGCAGTAGATTCATTTCTCAACACGGAAGAGAGGGACAGGCGGACTTTATCAACGACCTTCAGGGAAATTCAACGTCTTCCTGACACTGTAAATCGCCTTATCCTGCGATTCGTGATAAACCCGGGTCATCAGTTCCGCCAACAGGCCCAGGGCCAGGAACTGGAACCCTGAGAAGAGCAGAAAGGCCGTCAGGATCAGCAACGGGTTTCGGTTCATCGACAGACCTTCCATAAACTTCATGATCAGGGTCACAATGCCGCTGAGACCGGCCGCACCAAAGGAGAAACCGGCCCATTTGCCAAACAGGTGCATCGGCCGCAAGGAGTATTTGAGCAGGAACTTGACCGTGATCAGGTCGAGCACAACCCGGAAGGTTCTGCTGATCCCGTACTTGGTTTCGCCGGCAACGCGGGGCCGGTGATTGACCGCCAGTTCGGTCACCCGGGCCCCAACCAGGTGGGCCAGGGCCGGAACGAAACGGTGCATTTCACCGTAGATCTTGACGTCGTTGAGGATTTCGCGCCGGTAGGCTTTCAGGGTGCAGCCGTAGTCGTTGATATGCACAGAAGTCATATTGGAGATCAGGCGGTTAGCCAGCATGGAGGGTAGCTTGCGGCTCAGGAAGGCATCCTTGCGGTCCTTACGCCAGCCGGAGACGATATCGAAGCCTTCATCCAGCTTCGCAACCAGGTGCGGGATGTCGGCGGGGTCGTTCTGCAGGTCACCATCCATCGGCAGGACAATCTCACCCTGTGCCGCATCAAAGCCGGCCATCATCGCTGCCGTCTGGCCAAAGTTGCGCCGCAGCATGACAACCTTCAAGCGGGAGTCGTTGG
>JAQYVZ010000083.1 GCA_030145205.1 Desulfuromonadales bacterium
TGATTTGCAGGCTGTCGGTTGCCGGAGTTGTCGACAAGTCGAAGTATGGAATGGTTGCCTCACCGGTTATGCTTCCATCCCAGCTGGCGTCTGAAGAAACGAGGCTGACCGTTACCGTATCGTGGTCAAAGGGTACGAAGGCTTCAAGGACGCCGTCCATTGCAAAGTCCTCTGTCGCTTGTCCCGTCAGTCCCGGGTCTCCGGTAAAGATTATCGAATTGTTTTCAAAGCTTATGTTTCCGCCCAATGCGAGATCCGCGAAGCTTATGACAATGTCGTCCTCGGGGAATTCGCTGTCAGAAAAGGTGATTGTCGAGCTTGCAGCGTCAAGGCTCTCCGCAATGTCCGAGTAACCCATGGCCTCTCCGTTTTGGTCGGTCATTGCCATTTCGACTTCGATGCTGCCGAACCAAGCGTCGAGATTGAGGCTAGTGAGAACTGGCTCGTCAGGAGCAGGTTCCTGGATTTCCGACAGGGCGAGTTTTCCATCACTATCGGTATAGACAACCAACATGTTGCCGACGCTTTCAACTATAAATGTAGGCGAACCGCTTTTCACGAGAGACTCGTGAATCAAAACATCGTTTTCAGCGCCGTGCAGTGTAGTGACCAGATTTCCAGAAACGTTCCGGTAGGCGGTGACTGCCGTATTAGTTTCAAGAAGTCCCAGGGAGAACCCTGTTCCGCTTCCAATTACGCCCAGGTCCGTGAAGCCACCTTCGTCAACAGTAGCAAGGGTTCCTCCGCCCTTGCAGAGTGCGTAGACCTGTCCTGAAGCGTTCTCGACAATATCCGTCATGATGTGGTAGTTCTCTTTTGATTTATCACCGGTGAAGGCGGCCGACTTCATCCGGGCGTAATAATAGGTGTCGGTCCAACCTATGCCTCCATCAACGGTCTGATATTTGGTTCCTATATAGAGAATCCCTGTCTCTCCAACGGTCAAGACCGGATTTGCGTAATAACGACCGGTTTTTCCGCCGCTCTCGTACCAATAGAACCCATCGTAAATTTCGCTTCGCTCGAAGCTTCCGCTCATATTTGTAGAATACATCACTTCCATCTTTGAATCATCATCATTATCGTATTCGCCAGATGCTATGGAATAGACTAAATGGGCATTACCGATTCCGTCCACGTCCAAGTCGTAGTCGGTAATGGTGTTTTCGCTAAGAAGCGTGGGACTGCCGAAGCTCCCGGTTCCGTCCATCACGGTATGATAAAGATAGTTGTCAATTCCCTTGTATGCAACATGAACAAATCCATCGCTTCCGACCGCGACTTTTCCGTTTGTTACAGAGGCAAGCTGCGTGCCGGGATACCAAACTCCTTCAATGTATTTCGAGAAAAATAAATTTGTGCTGTCTGTATAGACCGCTCCGATGAAATCGATGTCACCTAAGGTGCCTGCGTCTGCGTCGAGCAAAGTGCCTACCGGCGCCTCGCCAAGTACGGTGATGCCTATGTCCTCAGGATCTGTGATGCCCTCTATTGTAACGAAGAGAGTCTGTTCTCCAGGCTGAGCAAGGGTAAGTTCGGTGCCTGAAGCCCCATTTATGAATTCAAGGGTTCCGTCATAGAGCAATCCTTCCGCACCCTCGTCCGTATTGTCGCTTATGACGGTGACGGCCAGCGTGCCCTCAATCAAATCTCCATCCCCGTCCGTGGCGCCGTCTATCGAAAGCATGAAACTTTCGTCCGGCATGGCAGTTTCCGGAACAATGAGGTCCATGAAGGACTTGTCGGCCGTGACTGTCACCTCGAAGCTTGTGGTCACGATAGACTCGTACATTGAGTACACGCCGGAAACTGTGATGGTGTTCTCCCCTCCATCGAGCTTGCTGAAATCGACGGGAAGTGTGACGCTTGACTCTCCGTATTCGCACATTCCGAATCCTATCGTATCCAGTATGTTTTCACCGTCAACTTTCGCGTAAATGTGATACGTATTGATAGAGCCGCTCTGCAGGTTTGCAATTATATTGAAGTTCCCAGACTGGGTGGTTCCGTCAACGGAAGGCTCTCCCTCCGTCAGAATAGGCACGGCCACAACTGCCTGCGCCGTTTCGGGAGACGAAACCCCAGTCGCTGCGACTGTAATAGTATGAGTACCCTCCGCCGTAAGTGTCAGAGAAGCCGTTCCATTGCCTGAAGCATCGAAGGCGACTGTCTGGGTGTCTTCCCCTCCAATCATTTCCTGCTTGTCGCTTGAAACCTCGACTTCCACATTGCCTGTCAAAGGATCCCCGAAGCCGTCCGTCGCACCTGTTATCAGAAGATCCCGCCCATCATAGGGATAGTAGGTTCCCTCCTCGGTGGACAGGCTCATTCCGCTGTGGTCGTCAAAGGTGTCAGGCGCCACAACAACATTGGGATGCGATTCGTTGATGCCTAGGGTCCTGTTGCCCGCATCGTCCACGGCCACCACGCCGACATAGGCGTCGACTACGGCTTGCCAGTTGAATGTGGCGGTGCTTGCCGTCTTGCTTATGTTTCCATATCCTGCGACCACGTTCGAAACGTCCGTAACGGTCGGATAGTCGTCATCCTCTACGACAATTTCAAAATGGTCTACGCCTTCTCCCGGAGTCCACGTGATTGTTACGCTGCTGAGGCCGTCCTCATTTACGCCGTTGTCCGCGGTAGTCGGCGCGCCAACATTAAATGGAGATGGAGCCGTTTTGTCTATTTCAAAGCCGATATCGGTAGCGTTTCCCGCCTCGTCAACTACGCGCAGGCTGTATGTCCCCTCGAGGCTGATTGTGCTTCCGCTCGAAAAAGCAACCGCCGCCCCATTGTCCTTGACAAGGGTGGCCGTCCCTTCATCAAAGGAAGGAGTCACGCTTTGGTTGTAGATTCCGCCGTCCGATACGCCTGTGACTGTCGGTGCTGTCATGTCGATTTCAAAGCCCGCCGCAGTCTCGTTGCCGACTGCGTCTGTGACGGAAAGAACGTATGCCCCTTCTCCCGTTATCTCGGTGCCGCTTGCAAACGGTGCCGCCTCCCCGCCGTCTTTCGCCAGGGTTGCCTCTCCATCGTTGAAGAAAGGCGTCACGCTTTGGTTGTAGATTCCGCCGTCCGATACGCCTGTGACCGTCGGCGCTTCCTTGTCAATCCAATCGATGAGCAGGCTGGTATCCGTGCTTGCGTTCCCCGCCAAATCGGTCTGGTAGGCCGTGACCTCTGTGTTGTTTGCGGTCACGTCAAAGGCGCCCTCGTAGAGACTAAAGTTGACTCCGTCTATGCTTACGTAGACGCTCGCCCCCTCCTCGATACCCGAAAGGCTGACGCTGACCGATCCGTTGGTCAGGCTTGAGGGATCGGTTACGATGACTGGTGCCGCCGGAGCCGTCTTGTCTATCCAGTCCACGGTGGCTGTGGCGCTGCCCGCATTTCCGGCCGCGTCCTCAAAGGTGAATGTAAAGCTGCCGTTTGCTGTGAATGCATAGGAGCCGGATCCATCATTGTTGGTGACAGCCACAGGGGTGGCGTCGTCAACGGAAAGGGTCGCCGTAACATTTTCGTTGGTCAGGGCTTCCGTGGAATATGACACGGTTCCCACCGGTGCCGTGTCGTCAACCGTTGCCGTATGGGTACCATGGTTTTTCAGTTCTCCAAAGTCCGTATCCTCCGCCACAAGATACAGGTAGTAGACTCCTTCCCGATCAACAGGTGTAAGCGACGTGGCCCCTGCCTGTACGAAATCGGATCCCCAGACGTAAGCTGCGTCGGAGAATCTGGCTTTGTAGCCCTCCGGAACGGAATTTATGGTTATAGCTTCGTTGAGCTTAGCGAAAGCGTCTGCGCTGAACACCGAATCTGCCATAGCCTGAGTAGGCTCTACCGCAGTCACTTCAAGGGTTATTTCCGGGGAAATATTGGCCGTCTGCGCATCCCGAATGAACGCCAGTCTCTTTGGCTCATTTGCGACAGTCGACACGCTCCAGCCCTCCATGGCGCCTAAGCCGTTGATATACGACAGGACCGCTGCGGTGTCGGCCGTTATGACCTCTGTCACCCGGGTCTTGGCACTTATGGAATTCAAGCCGTCGTCAAACGACATTTGTATATTGCCCGTTGCCGAAGCCTTGAATAAA
>JAQYVZ010000084.1 GCA_030145205.1 Desulfuromonadales bacterium
GAAGTGGAATAACAACTCGCTGTACATTCAGTACTATAGCACCACTATAAATCAAGACATGATTAGACAGTATGTATTTACATAGCATGGAGATTTAGTAAAGATGGCAACACAGCTATCCATAGTTAACAATGTACTGCGCAGACTACGTGAGGATACCGTTACGTCTGTGGCAGATAACGCATACGCACAACTCCTAGCCATGTTCATCAACGACGGGCTGAGAGAGATGCAAGAGGCCTACGCATGGAGCTCCCTGCAGCACACGGTAGAGTTTGATACTGTAGCAGATCAGCAAGAGTACGACCTCAGCGCAACGATAGCAGGGGGCGGCTCTGTGGATAATGCCTTCTCGCCTACCAACGGCGGCAGTATGCTGCGCTTCGACAATACGAATCGCGCCATAGCATACTTCTACGACACCTCCGTAGACGACGTCCCTGACGCTCGTCTTATCTATCAGACAGAGGACGAGATAACGCGGCGCACCCTAAATGATAGGGACTACACCGATCCCACCTCCTACGCATTCTCACTGAAGTCTACCGACAACGCAGACGGTTTCCTCTGCTGGCTGTACCCCACGCCCTCAGAGGCGAGCAAGAGAGTGCGCATCGCATTTCAAACCCCCCAAGCAGACCTAGCCATAGACGGCACAGATGACGCGACGGAACTCAAAGTACCGTCCGCGCCCGTAGAGGCGTATGTCAACATGATAGCCGCTAACGAACGCGGCGAAGAGTTAGGTGAGCCGGGTAATCTGCTAGAGCGCAGGTACCTTAACACGCTGGGTGGGGCTATTGAACAAGCTATATCTGCTGACGGACGGGCGAACCGCTACGAAAGCTGGAGAGATTAATGGCGGAGCGTATGCATGGTGGTGCGCCTATACAACACTTCCCGCTCTCTGTCCCAGGATTTCAGGGGCTGAACACAGAGCGCGAGGGGTCCTTGCTAGGACCAGAGTGGGCTACGCTCCTTACCAACGCGGCTATAGACGACGCCAATAGGGTGTCGGCCCGCAAGGGATGGAGTGACCAGACTACCACTCCCAACGGTGCGGCCTTTGTCTCGGGCATAGAGTTCGAGAAGAGGAGCGGCTCCACAGAACTTATACTCACTACGGCTACCACAGTAGCACGTAGCACGAACGACGGCGTCAGCTTTAGCGACGTCACCGGTACCGCCTCGTTTACGGACGGCAACTGGTTCTTCGTGAACTTCCATGACCGTGTCGTGGGAGTGCAGGACGGTAAGGCACCCATAGTCTACACGGGCACGTCGTTCTCGCACCTAACAGACGTCAACGCCCCTACCGGCGGCGCAGGCTGCGCGTTTGCAGGGCGCATGTGGATAGCAGATAGCGACGGTACGACAATGAAGTACAGTGCGCTGCTGGATGAGACAGACTGGACCACTGCAGACAGTGGCTCGTGGAACTTCTCAAACGTGTGGCAGGGCACGGATACCATACAGGCTATAGTACCCCACAACGGGGCACTCGTAGTATTCGGCAAGCGTAACATCATCTTCCTCACAGACGGGGCAGGTTCTACGCTAGGCATAGACCCTACTACAGCATACGTTGCAGACATCGTCTCAGGTGTCGGGTGCATCTCACAAGAAAGTGTCCAGAATGTAGACGGCGACCTCTGGTTTATATCAGAGACAGGCCTGATGTCATTGGGACGACTGGTTCAAGAACGTTCGAATCCGATGGACAACCTAAGCAAGAACGTCCAGTCGGCGCTGTTGGCAGATCTCAACGAGCCAACATTCGACATTACAGATCTTCGGTCGGCCTACTCGTCTACGGACAGGTTTTACCTCCTTTCCCTGCCCCGGGCGAGTGGGTCGGACGAGGTTGGAAAGACGTGGGTATTCGACACTCGCGGCAGGCTGCAGGACGGCAGCGCCCGGTGCCTAGGTAATTGGACAGGACTTGTACCAACGGTTCTTATCCCCCGCGCCAACCTCACACTACTCTCAGCCAATAGGGCTAACACGGGAGAACTGTTCCAGTACGCCACCCAGAAGGACAACCTAGCCAGCTACACGCTACAGTATAGGTCAGGATGGACCGACCTAGGCGTACCTCGCCTCAAGATGCTGAAGCGCATATCGGGTGTATTCTTCACCAACGCAGCTACTATTGTTAGCTACAAGTGGGCGTTCAACTTTGATGAGACATATAATACACGCGTCCAGGTATTCTCAGAAATAGGCGAAGGTGACACCTGGGACATCGGCCTCTGGGGCACAGCTAACTGGGGCGGAGGGACGGAGACGCTACGCGAAGCCAAGGCCGTCCCTTCAGGACATGGGCAGTACATCAAGTTCGGTATCGACGTATCTATCGACGGTAACGAGTTCTCTCTACAACAGCTTGAACTATATACCAAGCTAGGACGTATAGGATAAATTATGTCTGATTATTCAAGACAAGACGACTTCTCCGCTAAGACGGGACAGACAATTCTAGGCGGGGATGTTGACGCGGAGTTCGACGCGCTATTAATAGCTGTTAACTCCAAGACCGACGAGGCGAGGGAGGGCGCTGCTGACGGTATCGCTACCCTAGGCGCAGGAGGCCTCGTACCAGTAGGTATCAGTGGGCTCCCCACTTCGGCTGGCGGCCAGATACCGGAAGCCTCGGAAACCACTCTTGGTGCGGTAGAACTGGCTACCACGGCGGAAGTTACTACAGGCACGGACCTGGTGCGCGTAATTACTGCAGCAGAGTTAAAGACGCACCTAGATACTGTGATGGCAGCAGCCGACGGCACAGGCCTGTCGGAGGCGAGCCGTGTCCTCTCGCTAGACCTCAATGAGTTGGGTACAGAGACGACCATAGCTGCGGGTGACTTCCTCGCCATGGTAGATATCACAGACAGCGGTTCGCAGAAGATTACCTTCGCCAACCTGGAGTCTGCACTAAACATCGCCAGCCTGACAGGGTACGTGGCTGACCAGCACATAGCGCATAGTGGGGTAACTATTACCGCAGGAGCCGGCATGACAGGCGGCGGTGCGATTAACGCAAGCCGGACGCTGAACGTGGTTGCTAACGGCACGTCTGCTAACAACCCTGTGATCATCAACGCCGACGACATTGACTTTGACATGTCCTCCCTCACCACAATGAACGGCAACGCTCTTGCAGCGACTGACCGGTTCCTCGTGTGGGATGCGTCTGCGTCCGCACCTAAGGCTATCCAACTGCAGAACGCAGGACTGGTAGTCAACGACGTCGTGTCCGCGTCCAACAAGACCTTCGTAGACACTGACGTCAACCAAGTTTGGACGTACAACCACGCGTCAGACGCTCTTTGGGACATTGATACAGGAGTGGGCGAGACAGGCGACTGGATTATCATAGTGCAGAAGGCAGCAGGTTCTGTAGACTGGAGCGGCTCTACTGCTACTATCAACCAAGAGAACAGCCACACATTCACACGCGCAGCCGATGCGGTAGTCACACTACTCTGCATCGCTACTGACGTTTGGGTAGCATATGGCGGGACGGCCTCGACGTAATGCTCCCTTGGTTACTTGTTGCGGCACAGCAGGCTGGTGGTGGCTACTTCGACGCTCCCGCCTCTCAGGGGCGTAGCTCTACCGTCTTCAATAACGGAGAGGAGTGTAACGGCCAGTACTACGCACGTGCAAATGGCGGCCTAGACTGGGTGAGTCTCGACGCGGGTGGTACTAGCGTGGAAGACAGCTGGTGGACTCCGGAAGAAACTGTCTCGGGAACGTGGCATGTGCGCATTGAGCACCAGGGTGTTGACGACAACCAGATTAGCCCCAGCAGTCCCTCCGACCTTGATACATGGTACGCCATGGGCGTGCGGTATGACTTCCGTAAGCTCACGTCCGGTACCGGCGGTGGTTCCACCAGTGGAACATACGACGTGCTGTTCTCGGATGATGGCGGCACTACTACTCACCACACAACGGAACTCAGTATTACGCTCAATGAGCCTACACTGTAGGAGATGACATGGAAATAAGGAGGGGGCGTACTGGGGACGTCGAGCGTCTGGTAGAGCTAGGCGCAAAGT
>JAQYVZ010000085.1 GCA_030145205.1 Desulfuromonadales bacterium
GCGGCCTTTCCCCCAACGTTGTTCCACTGCTGTTTTTCTTCATTCCAGGTTGGCTCGAAGTCGCTGGCGACCAGAATAGCGAGAGCCTTTTTGAGGATAGGCCAGGTGGATTCTTTTGGCTTAGCCGATGCGCTGACGGTCGGCATGGCTCCAACCAGGTCCCCGGCGAACCAGTCGACCAGCAGGGCGTCGAGATCGCTTTCTACTACCACCACACCTCGCGCATCCGGATTAAGGATGACGCGGTCATTTCCAGAACCTTTCACTTCGATATAGCCGGGCTCCCCATCTTTTAACTCATCTTTGGAGCGGCGAACTCTCAGTCGATGAGGTTGGTCGGAGACAAACGTTGGGATCAGGATGCCTCGGTGAATCTTCAACATTTTCGGCTTGCCGTTCGGCCACCGTTCGTCGGGCAGCCCCCAGGCGGGGCGCGGGCGATAGAGGTCTTCGGCGATCCAGCCGAGCTGGTAGCGCTCGACGGCTTCGCGGGGCAGTCCGCGCCGGGCGAGATAGTCGAGCTGGGCGGGGCAGTCGAGCAGGGCGGCGTGGGCGATGGCAATGAGCTTGGCGGCCCGGGCGCGCCAGCGATCGGCGGGCGAACTGGCCTCGGCCGGGACGAACGCATGGGCTGCGGCGGGCTTGGGCGCTTGCAGCGACCGGGGTGCGGGAGCGACGGAGCCTTTTTTACCCTGGGAGCACTTGTCGCGGGCCGGGCAGCTAGTGGAGACGCAGACCTTGCCGAGCAGGGCGTGGGCCTCGGGACAGCTCTTGTTCTCGAACTTGCGCAGAAACGTCACCGCGTCGCCACCTTCGGGGGTGCAGGTGCGGCAGAAGAAGATCTCCCTGGCGATCTTGACGGTGAACCGGTCCGACAGCCGAGGATCGCGCTGGCTGGTGCCGCAGGACGGACAGGGGCCGTGCCACTCGTTGCCGACCTTGCGCATGGGGACGTGCTGCTCTGCGAGTTCGAGGAGGGTCATGGGTCAGGCCTTACCGAGGTAAGGGTTAAGGCAGGTAGGTCTCTCCGGAATTTCAATATCGTCATTATCGGATGCGGTGAGGTAGACGGAGCCGGCCCAGCATTCCACTTGCAGCACCTGCTCGTCGGTCCACCCGCAAACGTCATCCTTCGCTACCTCGAGGCCGACCAGGGACAGAAGCAAAGAGGTGATTTCATCGTTGCGGCACCACCCTTCGCCCCCTGAGTAGTATCCGCGAACCCGGTTCTTGTCCTCAATCCAGGAGAAGAGCGCCTGCACCGCCTCCCACCCGTAGGCCTCGGCTATGACCCGCCAGAGGGTTTCGAGGGAGTGATGCAAATCGGCGAGTTCGCGGAAGAGGGGCAGCATGGCCGGGGGGATACCGTCGCCAGACTGGGACTGTGGGGCGGGGTCGGTGAATTCGGCGGCCTCGGCCACTTCGTCGATCTCGCTGATCACATGGTCTATCTGTTTGGCGATGGTGTTCTTGCGGACGAATGTTGTCTCGGGCCAGATGAATGAGACGGGAAGGTTGTATTCGGTCATGGGAGCTTCTCCTTTTACCATAAAGATAATGATTATCCCTTATCTTGGTTAAAAATCATCATCATGGCTGTAAGTGCTGTTTTTAACTCTTCTTTTTATCTAAAAATGATGAAATGATTATTTTCATAAAAGTAGGAATATTTTAAAAAGATTATTTCTATTTCTGTTTTTATTCGCGCGCGCACGCGCCTGTGTACCTTTTCCGACTTTCGTCATTTCATCATAAATGCCGGTTTTTCTTTTTTATTGCAGTGGCTTAGGGCCATGATGACGCGAATAAATCATCATTCGATCATCATTTCATCATGGCCCGCCCCCCTCTTCTGGCCTGCCAGCAAAAAAGGGGATCATCCGTACATCTTGATCTGCAGCCCGTAGATGCAGATGTTGCCGCCTTTGTTGTCTTTGCGGTATCCCCTTTTGACCAGGTCGGCGGCGACGCGCTTGCGCGAGGGAACGTAGTCGCCGTGGTTTTCGACGTGCCATTCGTGGAAGAGGCTGTAGAACTGTTTGAGCAGGATCTCGGCGTGGGGATCGTCGGTACAGCGGGTGCAGCGTTGCTCGATGAACTGGCCGAGGACATCTTCGTCCTTGCGGAGTTCGTCGACATCGGCCTTGATCTTGTCTGGCGGATTGAGCCCTTGCTTCTGCCAGAGCAGGCAGCCGCGAACCAGCCAGGCGAGAATTGCTTCTTTTTCTTTGGCGAGCCGGGCCGGGAGGGTGCGGTCCTTGACTCTGAAGTTGTCGGCCAGGGCGGGCTTGGAACGGGCCTCGGCGGCCGGATCGTCGACGAAGAGAAAGGGGAACTTGATATAGACGAGGCGCTGCAGTAGCGCGAAATCTTGGGTGAGCCCCCTGGGGATGTTGTTGGTGTGGAGGAAGAGCTTCCAGGTCGGGTGGATGTTCATCTCGTCGGCCTGGTAGAGCGGTCGGGCCTTGATGGTGTCGCCGCCGGTGAACTGCTTGACGGCGGAGCCGGAGATGCGGCGGTTTTCGTCGGTCTCGCTGCCGACGATGAGCCGCCGACCATCGAGGCTGACGAGGTCGGCGGCGGCGCCGGAGCTGGAGCGGGCGTTTTTCTGCTCGAGGATGAGTTCTGGCGAGATCACCCAGCTGAAGTCTCCTAGGATCTCGGCAAGGAGTTCGAAGGTGGTGCCTTTGCCGTTGCGGCCTTCGCCAATGGCGACGGTGACGATGTGTTCGGTGACGACTCCGGTGATGGAGTAGCCGAGCAGCCGGTGGAAGAAGTCGGCGACTTCTTCGTCGCCGAGGATCTCCCTGATGAAGCGGTCCCAGTTGGGACAGGGGCAGTCGTTGCCGGTGGCGAGATAGTGGCCGACGCCTTCGGGAAACAGGATCGGCGAGGCTTTGACCATCCAGTCGGAGGGCTTGCCGGGCCGCAGCTGGCCGAGTTCGAGGTCAATGACGCCGTTGGCGACGGGCAGCAGCATGGGGTGACGGTCGATATCGTCGCCGAGGATGGCGAGCGGCTGCTCGCCATGGTGTGACCAGAAGAGGCAGCGCTTGGCTCCGGTTTCGCCGCGCAGTCGATCGACGCGTTTGGAGAGCGCCTTGCGTTTGTTGCCGAGGCGTTCTACTTCGGAGGCGAGCCGGGCGGCCTCGGCCTGGGCGGCTTTCTGTCCGGCGAGGTCTTCGGCTTTTTTGGCGGTGTCGATCCGAGTCTCTGCGGTGGCGAGCTGCTCGCGGATTTCGCGGATCTCTTCGCTGAGCAGGGCGGCCTGTCCCTGGTACTTGAGGGCGACGTGTTCGACGGCGGTGATGGCCCGCCCCATTTTGTCCGACTGCCAGTGGTGACCGTCGAGCGGGAATTCGAGCCAGCGCTGGGCATTCTTTTCGAAGACAAACCGGTCGCGGTGGAGGGCGGCGTACAGGATGCCGTCGCCACGTTCGTTGTTGGCCAGGCAGTTGAGGACGAAGCGCGGATCATCGGGGCCGCCGGCGCCGGGCTTCTTTGGTTCCTCGACACCGGATAGCTGTTCGGCTTCTTCCTGGGCGCGGGCCTCAACCTCTGCACGCATGTTGTCCAGATCGACCACGTTGTCCTTCGGCTGGTCACTCATATGTGGCCGGCCTCGCGGAAGCGTTTGAGCCAGGCACGGACGGTGTCGGCGGAGAGTCGGCAAGCCTGGGCGATGCTTTGGATGGAGCAGCCCAACCCGGAGAGCTGGGCGAGCAGAAACAGCTGTCGGTCATCGGTGGCCGCGCCTTGCATCAGGGTGCCGGTGCGGTAACTTGACCAGCGGCCGCAGGTAGCGCAATGCACCCGCCCGCCGCCGGCGAATGTTTCGGCTTGGCGACCGGCGAGGGATATCCCGCAACGGGGACAACGCGGGCCGCACGGGTGGAACCGCCTGACCCAGAAAGCCCGGCAGGCGTCGGCAGAAAGCAAATCCAATCCTGTCGCAACGGCACAACGCATCAAAATACCCATCCTGATAAAATGAAAAATTCCATTATTCCAACAACTTATAAAAAAT
>JAQYVZ010000086.1 GCA_030145205.1 Desulfuromonadales bacterium
TGATACCCTCCAGAATCGTGCTCATCTCGTCGTTAAAACCATAGTAATTGCCCAGCAGCACTTCCAGGCTGGTCGCACTCGGGCCGGTGAGAAAGACTTTGCGCGTGGTGGGCTTGATCGGCAGAATGTTGTCCTTATTCTTGAGCAGCACCACCGATTCCGCCGCCGTCTGATAAGCCAGCCGGCGGTGTTCGGGGCAGGCGACCACTTCCATCGAAATCGAGGTGAAGGGCACCTCTTCCGGCGGGTCGAACATCCCCAGTTTGAAACGCGTCCCCAACGTGCGCTCCAGGGCACGATCGACATCCGCCTCCGTGATCAGGCCGCGCTCGATGGCCTCGGGGATTTCGTCAAAGACCGTGTCGCAGCCCAGGTCACAGCCGCGCTGCAATGCCAGTGCCGCCGATTCCGCCGCATCCCTGGTGATCTTGTGGGTATTGTGGATGTCTCCCAGTGCCCCACAGTCTGAGACCACGTGCCCCTGGAAACCCCATTCGCCGCGCAGGATATCGACCAACAGGAGCTGGCTGGTGCAGCAGGGCTCGTCCAACGTGCGGTTGTATGCGCCCATCACCGCTTCCACCTTTGCATCCACGACCAGCTTTTTGAAGGCTGGCAGGTAGGTGTCATACAGCTCGCGCCGGGAGACGATGGCGTTAAAGGTGTGGCGCTCACCTTCCGGGCCGGAATGCACGGCGTAATGCTTGGCGCATGCAGCCGTTTTGAGATACTTGGGATGATCCCCCTGCAGGCCGCGCACAAAGGCCGTGGCCATCTCTCCAGAAAACACGGGGTCCTCACCCCAGGTTTCCTGACCCCGCCCCCAGCGCGGGTCGCGAAAGATGTTGACGTTGGGCGACCAAAAGGTCAATCCCTGGTATTGATCCGTGTAGCCATTCCGGCGCAGCGCCTCGTGGTATTTGGCCCGCCCCTCGTCGCCGATGGCGGAGGCGACGCGTTGGATCAGATCACGATCCCAGGTCGCCGCCATCCCGATCGCCTGCGGGAACACGGTGGCGCGTCCGTTACGGGCCACGCCGTGCAGCGCCTCGTTCCAATAGTTGTAGGCAGGGATATCCAGGCGTGGCACGCCCTTCGCCGGATGGCTCATCAGGCCCACCTTCTCCTGCAAGGTCAGGCGCGCGATCAAGTCCTTCACTCGCTCGATAAACGGGCGAGCAGGATCCAGGTATACAGGCTGGTCGGGATCTTTGGGCTGGCTCACGAAAAACTCCTAGGGTTGTGTGGGATTTACGTACCTGTGACACTTGACGAACACGTTGCCAACATAAACATCCTTGGGCTCTTCGCTTTTGCATATATCCATTGCACCAGGACATCTTCCTGCGAATTTGCAGCCCTGTCTCAAGTATTCCTCGTGTTCCGACTCTGAGAGCGAGATCCTCTCGGACCAGCGCTTGGTGGGGTCCGCCTCGGGGACCGATTCTCGAAGAAGTTTCGTGTATGAATGTTTGGGGTTCATCAACACTTCCTCTACAGGCCCCATTTCGACGATGTGCCCTCTGAACATGATGGCGATGCGATCGCTCACATAGTAGGCGGTTGCCAGATCGTGTGTAATGTACAGCACACTCACGCCAGATTCCTCCTTGAGCTTCTTGAACAGGTTCACGATTGACATTCTCAAGGAAGCATCGACCATCGAAACGGGCTCATCCGCGATCAGGAGCGTTGGCTCTGTGAGCAAGGCCCTGGCTATGGAAACCCTCTGTAGTTGCCCTCCAGAGAACTCGCTCGGATACCTGCCAGAGAATTCCTCATAGTTGAGGCCTACGGCATTCAGCTTCTCCTTGATCAGTTCTACTGCCTCTCCATCGTCGCTCGCCAGCCCATAGTTCCGGATCGTCTCAAAGAAGTACCGTTCGACTTTTCGAAGCGGGTTGAACGTCCCAAACGGGTCCTGGAAGATCGCCTGCACGCCCTCTGTGAACCAGACCTTTTTGTCCTTCGACTTTTCGTCCCTCTTGCCCTTGTGCACGATCTCGCCCGAGGTTGGCTCCTCAAAGCCCAGGATCATTCTGGCGGCAGTCGTTTTTCCACATCCGCTCTCACCGGCCAGGGCAAAGATCTCGGCGGGTTTGATGTAGAAGGACACATTGTCCACCGCCGTTATCCTGACCCTCGAGAGCATGCTCCCCAAGGTAAAGACTTTAGTCAGATGATCGATTTCAAGAAGTTTATCCATCTTTTCCTTCTCCGACCAGCCAGCAGGCAACTCTGTGGTTTGGTTCCAGTCTCGTAAAGCCTGGCATCTGTTGGACACAGATGTCTAGGGCGTAGGGGCACCTGGGGTGGAAGGGGCAACCGCTGGGCAGGTCTGCAAGAGAAGGCGGGCTTCCGGGCACGCTCTCTCGCGTCGTCTTGTCCCCAAACCTCGGCAGCGAGTCGATCAAGTACCTGGTGTATGGATGGGCCGGATTGCCAAAGATCGTCTCGGTCGTCGACTCCTCGACGATCTTTCCGGCGTACATGATGCCGACCCGGTCGGCGATGTTCGCCTGAACGCCCATATCGTGGGTCACCACGATGATCGTGTTTTTCAGTTTCGCTTGAACATCCTTTAAAAGCTGCACGACCCCCCTTTGGACGACGACGTCGAGTGCTGTGGTTGGTTCATCACAGACAATAATCCGGGGCTTGAGAAGCGCTGCCAGGGCGATCGTAACCCGTTGTCTCATCCCACCCGACAACTGGTGTGGATACGCATCCAATATCTTGGACGGCAGTCCCAACTCTGTAATTTGTTCTTTGGCGAGCTCGAAGGCTTCCTCTTTGGCGATCTGGCCACTCGTGTGGCTGCCGATAAAATCCCGGTAGGTCTCTTTCACCTTGGTCACGGGATTGAGAACGCTCATCGAGCCCTGTGGAACGTAAGAAATGTACTCCCAGCGCAACCTTCTCTTGGTCTCTGGGGTGAGAGAAGAGACATCAACCTCACCACCAGTCCACCACCTGTCCTCCTCAGCGTCGGACGGGGAAAGGGGACCGATAGCAGCAATCTCGATCCCCTCGAAATCAATCACGCGGTAGTAGACTTTCCCTCCAACCAGCCTCAACGGTGGCTCGATGGCGGCGACGAGCGTTTTCAGAAGCGTCGTCTTTCCACAGCCGCTTTCGCCCGCGATCCCGTAGACTTCATTCTCCTGAATCTCGATGTCAACCTCGTTGACCGCTTTCACCACCTTTTGGGTTCCGTGCAGGTCGAGCACATAATAAGCTTTCAGTTTTTCTGTCCTGAGTATCGGCGTGTTCATAGCTGCCTCACTATGTCCCGACCCGTTGGATGCGGGTTCTCGGATCCAGGTATTCGCTGATGCTGACCGAGAGCCAGTAGAGAGCAATAAACAGGAAGATCGATAAGACCACCGGCGTCAAGACCCACCACCAGCGTCCTAAAAACATAGACTGGTAGACGATCGCCCAATTCAGCATCGTGCCCAGGGTGGGAATGTTGAGATTGACCAATCCAAGGATGGCAAGCGTCATCTCCAACCCAATCGCCCATGATATATTATTGATCAAAGTCGAAAAGATCAACGGCGTGGCAAAGGGCATGTATTCGTTCAATACCAGTTTGACCGTCCCCGTACCTGAAAGGATAGCAGTCTGAGTGAACTCTCGCTCACGCAGGCTCAAGATCACCGAGCGGATCAGGCGCGCGTCCCATGCCCAGCCGAAGATGGACAGCAACAACCCCAAAATAACCAGGTTCATAAACTGTCGCACCAGCATGGCTAACATCACCAAAATCAGGAAGAGTGGGATCACCAGCAGGCTGTCGCTGATAAACATCAATACCCGGTCGGTTGAGCCTCCTTTATATCCGGCGACCATGCCAACCAGGATGGCGATCACCCTTGAAACCAATGCGGCGATGAGGGAGATGATCAAGGAATTGCGCACCGCA
>JAQYVZ010000087.1 GCA_030145205.1 Desulfuromonadales bacterium
GATCAACATCCCCGAAGACGACGGCTGTGAAGATGTGCCGCAGGATGATTGGAGCAACGATCTCTCCAGCCTCTGCGGCAGCCGCCAGCTGATCGGCTGCGACGATGAACCGCTGGCCGGGATCGAAGTGACCTTCGGCGACGAAACTGCCGAGACCGATGACCAGGGCTGGTTCAGGATCTGCGGCCTGAGTGAAGGAAGTAACAGCGGCTCGGCCTGGTACCAGGGTAAAGAGTGGCCTATTGTCATTGAAATCGCCCCAGAAGGAAGTAGTACTCGTGGATCGAGCACTTACAAGAGGTGCCCGTGAGTGATTCTATAAAATTATGCGATCCATCGGAGGTTGATGCTGCTTCTGGCCCCATTAAATTGTGTGATCCGGCGGCCGAAAAGCAAATCCCTGGAGCGATTAAGCTCTGTGGTGGCGGATGTCTTGCTGTCTCCGAAGTAATGGTGACAGGTCCTTTAGCTGCGACCGTGGGTGCTCAATATGATGTAAATAGCTCTGATGGTGGCCCATTTGAATGGTCCATTAGTGGCGGGGCAATTAATGCATACGGGCTGGTCACCTCGGTGGATGGTGCCTGTGGAACTGGGTCGGTGACGGCAAAAAATCGGTGCGGATCTGGATCTATGGTGATCATGTTTCCAAGCGGCCAATGGGTTGAGCAATCATGCGAATGCTCTAACACGGCCTGCGAAGGATTGGCTGCTGGTGAATCTCGAGAGACAATTGATGGATTATCAAGGCGCGTAGATTATCTCTATCCGGCATGGATGCAGCCCATATACGGGTATCCCTGGCCATGCAACAATTATGATAATGCCTACCCAGACAATGTGACTTGCGATGGAACGAATAATCAATCCTGTAAATCGACCTTTTATAGTTGGGAATGTCCATGACTATTGCTGAGCAGATATTTAGAGGGGTCACGGCTGAACAGTTGGGCATTTCTGAAATAAGCTATCGCAGTCGGCGATTGACAATTGCTGAATTTCTCAAAACCAATCCTCCTCTGATTGACTTTGATAGTGAGTACAAGGATTGGTTGAAAATTTTCAATGCGGCAATAACACCAACGCAGCAGGGGCCGCTTTTGGGCGACATGGTTGAAAAGTTTACTCACGCAACAGGACTCGATAGAATAGCCAAAACTTATACCAGAATCACCGGGAACGATTGCGGCTGTGCGAGAAGAAAAGAGCAACTGAATGAGGCGGACAGAATGATAAGAAAGGCCGGCAAGCATTTAAAGGAAGTCATCTATGCAACTAGAGTCTAACAATATTAAAAAAATTCAGCACCTTTCTGGTCTGGTTTATATTTTTTCTGCTGGCGGAGTAGACGTTTATCGCCTGACAGACTGGACCCGCCAGTGCTGGGCGGCGCTCGCTAACATAATCAGCGGCACCGTAAATGACAACGGTATCTATCTAGCTACCTCAGATAGGGGCGTTTATCGACTTATCCATGGCCACAACGGAGAGAGCAGTCATCTCCTCACCAGGACTTATGGTGTCGATACGACGCCGTCACTTTTGGCCAATAGTTGCCAATGTATCGATGGGGCCGGCACAAATTTGCTGATCACCACCACGGCAGGAGTCAATTTTCTGCCTTCAATTTCTAAGTCTTATGCCTACGAAGCCGACTTATGCGGAGACTGCTCTGTCGGTCCTGAGAAAATAGCATATATAGTTGATACCAATGTCCATGTTATTGCCCATCCCGTGGCGAATTGGGTAGCGGCTGACGTGGAAGTCTTGAGTGTTGAGCCTGATCCAGCGACCCCGGCAATGACTGGAGACACAACTCCATCAGGTACCGCGTCGGCTTCTTCTGTGCTCGACACTGGATATTTGGCATATGAGGCATTCGATCAGGTTGTTGCTGTTGATTATACCAATTGCTGGATCTCTGGCACTGGGATCGATAAAGTCCCGTCGTGGTTGCAATACGAATTTCCGGTTTCCGTAAAGATTATGGCATATAGGTTCCGTACCAGATTCGGAATCGATGACGAATATACCTATACCTATCCTGCAAATTTTGAGCTTCAAGGTTGGACCGGAACGGAATGGGATACGTTGCATTCATATACCGGCCTGACCGGATTAGGTCCCAATGAAGATACTGAAATCTTTTTGATTAATAATTCCGACTATTATACAAAATATCGCCTGTATATTACGGCCGTAACTGCAGCAGGTGCAGGAGATTTTGTCTGCGTCGGAGAGTTGGAACTGTTTACCATGCCGCCCCTGCTCGATGAGCCTAATGTCATAAATTATGAAACCGAGAATATGTTCGTCGGGAGCAATTCGGGCATAACCGTTTATGACGCTAACGATTACCGCACTGATATCATCACGCCCCTAGGCAGTGTGCTTGATATCAAGAGCCTCTATCCCACCAGCAGCGGCTTGCTCGCCTACGGCACCAGCAATGGCGCCGCCGGCGGCCGCTTCGGCATTCTGGACCTGGCCACCAGCACCAACCTGGTCACCGAATCCGGCGATACTTTGGCCGTCTATACCAGCGAGGACTCCAACAGCGCCATCGCCGACGATACCCTGCTGCAGTACGGCGCCGTGCGCGATATAGTGCCGGCTGCAGGTGCCATCGGCGTCAGCCGGTGCTGGACCCTCTATGCCGTGGTCACCGATACCGTCAACGGCATCGCCACCGATAGCGTGGTGCTCAAGATCAACGGCACCACCGTCTCGCCGACGGTTACCGCCATCACCGACGGTTACCGGGTCGACTACAGCGGCAGCAGTAGCTACACTCAGCCGGTGACCGCGCTGCTGACCGCCACCGACGGCGACAGCAATCCCATCAGCCGCAGCTGGAGCTGGCAGACCGAGGCGGTGACCGTCCAGGACACCAGCGCCGCGCCGCCCAATGTCGTCTGCATCCGCGATCTGTCGCTGGCCGCTGGTGAATACGACGAGCTGGTCGACAGTGTCGGCGTGATCTGGCTGCCAGACCATGTCAGCCCGCTGATCGTCACCGAGGCCCAGGCCTCCGAGGTCGGCCGCGTGCTCATCGACGGCGTCACCTACCACCGCCACCTGCGCAGCATCGACGTCGCGGCCACCGATGCCGACGACAACGACACCGCCGACCTGCAAGAGGGCAACATCATCACCCTCAGCTGCGCCGCCCTCAGCATGACCAGCCAGAAATGCGAAGTGCTCGCCATCCAGCGCCGCTTCAACGACGCCGACGGCGAGCGCTTTGTCTTAACCGTTGCCTACTACGAGGCCGTCGCATGAGTCTGAAAAGCATCAAGCAAAAACTCAACATCGACCAGGTCAACATCCTCACCGCCACGGTCTTGTCGGACGGCGCCAAGACCGTGCAGATCCGCACCATCCGCGGCGAGATCCACAGCGCCATCAAAGACCCCGCCGACAGCTATACCCCAGGCGACCGCCTCGAGATCCGCCTCGCCGGCAACGCCGTCCTCATCACCGGCCCCGCTCCCCTCGCCACCCTCGCCGGCGAAGTGGTGCGCAGCGTTTAAGCACCAAAAAAGGGTCCAGCCACCCCGGCCAACCTCTCGCAATCACCAACAAAACCCACCAAAAACACAAAAATTGACACCCGCCCAGCGCAGCAGCATGTCAATTCCTGTCAATCGCCCACAAAAAAAACCGACCTAAATAGCCGGTTTTATTATCAAATTTAAAACGCCGCAAGGGTTTTTAAGTCCCTTGCGTCTACCAGTTCCGCCACCCGGGCGCTTTAGTGTACCAGGCGGTCAACAAAATCTACAACATCGGCACCACCGGCGACCCGATCTTCCAGTCAGAGTCCGACCCGATCTACGGAATCGCTGC
>JAQYVZ010000088.1 GCA_030145205.1 Desulfuromonadales bacterium
AGCGCCGCACCTACCTGGAAGAGAACGTTGACGCCACTCAGATCGAACTGAGTGAGCAAGACCTCACCGAGATCGCCGAAGCCTTACCCAAAGGGGTTGCCAGCGGTGACCGTTATCCGGCAAGTATGATGAAGATGCTGAATCGGTAATCTTGGGAAACACGTAAAAGGGGCACTTCCGTAGAAGTGCCCCAACTCCTCATGAACATACACGGCTCAATTCCACAACGGGGGTCATGCCTGACACAGGAGTAGAAACTTGCCGTTTTAATCACACCCGTCTCGACAAGTTTCTCAACATGAAGCAAGACCTCTTCCCCAAAACAACCGATACTGATATTCTGCAAATCAAAACAAGGAATACATCTGTCGGTTTAACCCCAAAATTCAGGATCAATCCATGAATCAAACCCACACCCTGTCCCCGCTCAAAACACGTGGTCTGTTCACGCTCCTGGTCTCGTTTCTGACTGTCCTTCTGTTTACCGAAGGCGTCTTCGCTGCTGTTTTTTCACCGGTCGGCCCGACCCTGCAGGAACAGATGGCGAGTGCATTCCAGGGGCAGAAAATCCCGGTAATCGTGCGCATGCAGGAGACGATAGACGTCGAAGAATATGCTGTACCGACCCGTCGGAAGGGGCAAGCCAGGGCATTGGCACGTGCCGATCTGGTCAAGGCCCTGAAGGGGCGCGCCGCACAGAACCGGCAACCGCTGCAGGCTGAACTGAACCGTCTCGGCATTCATCAGACCCGGGAACTCTGGCTGATCAACGGCGCGGCGTTCGAGGCGACAGTGGAGCAGATCGAAGAGCTCGCCGATATCCCGGAAGTGGCATCCATCACCTATGACCTGGTCATCGAAAAACCGGTCATCGAGCCGGCCGAAATTACATCGCCGGCCCAATCGAACATTGATCTCATCAATGCCCCGGCCGTCTGGGCGCAAGGCCACACCGGCCTGGGCGTGACGGTTGCCATCGTGGACGGTGGTGTAGACGCGTCACATCCTGACCTGGAGCCGCGCTGGCGCGGCGGCGACAACAGCTGGTACGACCCCAGCGGTGAGCATCCAACCGTTCCTTACGATCCGGACGGTCACGGCACACTGGCCACGGGGATCGTGCTCGGCGGTGACAACAGCGGCAAGGTCATCGGCGTCGCGCCGGATGCCCAGTGGATCGCCGTGAAGATTTTTGCTGACGACAATTCCTCCCCAGCCAGCGTGGTACATGACGGCTACCAGTGGATGCTCGACCCGGATGACGACCCGGACACGGATGACGCCCCGGATATCGCCAGCAACTCCTGGGGTTTCGAAAGCAGTCCGGATCGCTGCAGTGATTTCTATCTCATCTTCCAACCTGATGTGCAGACGCTCAAGGCAGCCGGCATCGCCGTGGTCTTCTCTGCCGGCAACACCGGCCCGAAACAGCCTTCGAGCGTGGCCCCGGCGAGTTACCCGGAGAGCTTCGCCGTCGGGTCTGTCGGAACAAACAGTTCCGAGACTATGATCAGTGACTTCAGCGCCCGCGGGCCATCTGCCTGCGATGGTACCGTTTTCCCGGAGGTCGTCGCCCCCGGCTACCTGGTCCGCAGCAGCGACATTCACGATTCCTACTCCAATGCGAGCGGGACCTCCTTCGCGGCACCCCACACCAGCGGCGCGATGGCCCTGCTGCTCAGCGCCTTTCCCGATGCGCCGGTTCCTGTCATAGAGACCGCGCTCATGCATTCCGCAACCGATTACGGCTCAACCGGTGGTGACACAAGCTACGGCCACGGCCTGCTCAATGTCCTGGCGGCACTCGAATACCTGAACGGACAGCAGGCCATCTCCGTGACCGATTCAATCGTGCCGGAAACTGACCACCAGGTTCCGTTCGGGAGTGTCGAGCTGAACCAATCCACCACACAGACAGTGCGCGTCAAGAACACCGGCGGCCTGCCCGTTCAGATCGACCCGGTTGATACCAGCAACATCGCCGCGCCCTTTACGGTGAGTAGCGATGGGTGCAGCAGCCAGACCCTGGCTCCCGGCGCAAGCTGCAGTATCAGCATCAGGTTCAACCCAACGGCTGTCAGCAGCTACTCCGGCAGCCTGGACATCTTCTCGGATGTGGTCGGCCAGGAACAGGTAACTGTCAATCTGAGTGGCAGCGGCTACTTTGTTGGAGTCAAGTCGATGACAGTGACCGACTCTGTCTCGCCGAGCAACGATGAACAGATCAATTTCGGACAGGTGGCACCCAGCAGCAGCGACTCCGCCAGCATCTGGGTGCGCAACAGCGGCAACGTCTCTCTGAATGTCTATAATGTAGGAACCACCGATCTGGCGGTGCCCTTCTCCATCGTCAGCGACGCCTGCAGCAGCAAGACTCTGCTGGTGGGCCAGACCTGCACCATCGACGTCGAGTTCGCTCCAGTCGCAGCCGGAACGTATACCGGCAGTGTCGTGGTGACATCCGACGCAGACCGCAACAGTCGGATCACGATTGACCTGGACGGAATCGGTAACACCCCGCCAGTTCCCCCGACCCCGCTCCTCCCCGATAACGAAGGTCTGGTCGGGACCAGCGTCACTTTCTACTGGAACCCCGCCAGTGATGCCGACGCAGGCGATACGGTCGAACAGTTCCTGGTCTACGACACCAACTGGGGCTTTCCTTCGCCGATCACCGTTCAGGTCGAAGACGCGACCGTAGCCCTGCTCGGTGCCGGCGGACTCCTGTTGGGAGGCCTGCTTGCCGGTCTGGTACAACGGCGCCGCAAACTCGCCGCAATGTTGTGCATCGCGGGGCTTCTGCTCGGCCTGGTTGCCTGTGGCGGAGGCGGAGGCGGAGGTGGCGGAGGTGGCGACGACGGCCCCAAGCTGCCGGCCACGGCCCAGTCTGTCACAATTGACGATCTGACGCCGGGGGCCACCTACTACTGGAAGCTGATCTCCAGAGACAGCCAGGGAACCGAGACAGAAAGCACCACCCGCTCATTTTTGGTGGAACCATAACAGAGAAAGGCCCTCGTATAATAGCGAGGGCCTTTCAACTATAAAAACATCTTGTGTGAGTGTCCCCGTCTCTGAATCTATCATCAGAAACGGGGACACTTCGAATAAGTGTTCCCACCCCCCGCAGACTTAATTCGGCCCGAAAACCGGTAAAGCCTGCCCGTTCACCATCAGCTCACCCTGTTTAAACGTCATACTGGTCTTGAGCTTCTCCCCTTCCCGCACGATGTAATTCTGCACAACCAGCATCTCCAGTTGCCGCTCGTACTGTTGCAAAGCCATCTCTTCGATCTGTTCATCGGTAAGCTCAAGATCCTGTCCCATCGACTTAGCGTCACAAGCCTGTTTATTGATACTGCTCTTTGCATTCTGAAGCATGATGGCTCGCACCAGGAATTCATCGATAAAGAGGTTGGCGGAAGCATCAACATTCTGCATGTATTGCAACATCATCAATGGGTCTTCGAATGAGACATCTTCAAGCCCGGTAAACTTGAGGTTGAAGTTACCTTCCGCATCACCCTTCGGCGTGACGAGGGAGAACTTGCGGATACTCATTTCGGGATCACCGGCCAGGAGCTGGCCGAACAGGTCGAGGTACATCGGCAGCATTGTCGCGGCGATGGCATCAGGATCGAGGCTGCTGGAATCTTTGTAGATACTGATAATGTTTTGATAATAATCATTCAACGCCTGGGCATCGAGGTTCTTCATTTCAGCATCAATGAGCAGCGGGCCGTATTTTTCGCCTTTGATGTAAAGACCGCCGCAGTTCGTGTTTTGCTCG
>JAQYVZ010000089.1 GCA_030145205.1 Desulfuromonadales bacterium
GGGTACTGACAGAAGCGCCGTTTGCCGAGATTGAAGGATTGCCTCTGGACAAGCTGATTGACATGGTCGCCGCTTTCTGCAACGTTGCAGCAGAAGAGCTGTCCTGGCCATGCAGGCAAGCGGAAATTGTTCGCGCCAAAGCGATTATCTGCTTTTGGGCGACTCGCCGCTGCCGTGTTCCGGGAGTTGATTTGGCCAAAAGGCTGAGTTATTCAACCTCAGCCGTCAGTCAGGCTGCTAGGCGAGGTCAGCAGTTGTTTGAAAATGATGAGGTACTGCAAGCCCTTTTGACTGGGGTGGATTTATGAACTACGTCCCCTGATCCCTGATCCGTCCCCGTCCCCTGATCCGTCCATTCGCAGATTTCTGCAACATGTGCTGCCCAAAGGATTCAACAAGGTGCGGTATTACGGGGTGCTCAGTCCGCGGAAAGTTCTGAAACGGGTGCAACTCCTCCTGGATGAGCCGTCAACGGCCGACCAGCCCGCCACTTCGGAAGTTGAAAGTCCCGAATAGTTTTGACAACCGAAAATTGACCACCTGTGATTACCGAATTTTGACCACCCTCAGGGGTTAAAAATCAGACATGTCCTGGGGTTTGCTTCGCTGCAGTTTTTCTTCCTTTCAGGGACTGCTTGAGACGATAACTGTCCCAGGTGCATTCGATTATATGGGCGCGGTGAGTGATCCTGTCTAGAAGGGCGGCGGTCATGTTGGGATCGCCGAAGACCTGGGTCCAGTCGGCAAAACCGAGGTTTGTGGTAATGATCACTGGGCCGCGCTCGTGACGCTCGGCCAGGATCTGGAAGAGCAGTTCCGCCCCTTCCTTGGAAAAAGGGACGTAACCAAGTTCGTCGAGAATAAGCAGGTTGAGCCTGGTGTATTTACCGATCAGTCGAGTTAGGTCCTTTTCGGTGCGGGCTTCTATGAGCTCGTTGGCCAGAGCATAGCCGGTGACGAAGCGCACACGCTGGCCCTGGCGACAGGCCTCGATACCTAGGGCGGTGGCCAGATGCGTTTTGCCGGTGCCGCTTTTTCCCAACAGAATGACGTTGCGTTTATCCTTGAGGTACTCGCCGGTGGCCAGTTCGCGCATTAGGCGCTTATCCAGTACAGGGGCAGCCTCGAAGTCAAAGGTCTCCAGCGGCTTTAGCAACGGAAACTTTGCCTCCTTGAGGCGGCGCGTCTCCCGGTTGTCCGAGCGAATGCGCAGCTCCAGTTCGGTGAGCTCCAGCAGGAACTGCGCATAGTCGATGCCGCCGTCTTTGGCCTGACGCAGGTGCTGCTCGATATGCCTCGCCATGTTGGTCAGATTCAGGCTTTTGAGAGAGTGTTGCAGCAGTATGGCAGTAGCGACGTTGCTCATAATTCACCTCCAAGGGCGGCGTAGACCGAGACGTCGGCATCTGGAAGGCGCGAGTAGCGCTCAAGTGGGGCGATCTTCGGGGTGTCCTTGTTGTGGTGCAGCAGGTGTCGAACACCGTCGCTGGCACTGACCCCGGCGGCCAGGGCTTGGGCGATGGCCGCCTCGACCTCTTGAGCCGGGTGAGAGCGAAAGAGCATGAGCACCTCGATGAACGCTTTGATGCCTCGATTCTCGTCGTGGGCCTGGCAGAAGCGTTCCAGCAGTTGGTGCATCTCTTTGGGCCAGCGCTTCTTCCACTCTCGGATCGGGCGGGAGCTGTGAAAGGCCAGTGGTCGCTGTTTGAGTAACTCCAGATAGTGATCGGGGTCGAGCTGCCAGTTGTTGTTGGCGAACTCGCGCCGATGGCGGGCCACGCATTTGCCGCGCTCAAAGATCTCCATCGTATCCACGCGACAGATCACCCGCAGGGTGCGCCCCACGAGGCGGGTGGGCACTGAGTAGCGGTTCTTATCCACCATGACGGTGGCGTACTTGTCCGCCTTGGCCGAGAGGAGTTGCTCGTTGGCAAAGGGCACTTGTGGTAGAGCCAGCAGATGAGAGCGCTCCTCAGCGAACAGGGCGTCCACCGGCTTGTCTTTGCCGCTGATCGTGTGCTGGCCGTAGGCCTGGCACTGAAGGAGCAAGTGCTCGTTGATCTCTTCGAGCGACTCGGCCTCGGGCACCGGCACCAGAAAGTTACGCCGGGCAAAACCGACCAACCCCTCTACGCCGCCCTTCTCATGTCCCGCGCCGGGATTGCAATAGCGGGCTTCGAAGTTGTGGTAGGCACGAAACCGGATAAAGGATTCTTGCTCCAAGCGGGCCTTGCCTTGCAGAACTTTGCGCACTGCGGTGGTCAGATTATCAAAGATCAGTCGTGGAAAAATGCCGCCGTAGAAGGCGAAGCCGCACATCAGGGCGTCGAAGAAGGCCTGCTGACGCTCGCAGGGGTACAGGCGAACAAACGGTTTGCCCGAACCTTTCGAACGCATGCAGAAGAACTTGGCCCGCACCGACTGGCCCTGCAACACCACCGTGGCAGTGCCCCAGTCCACCTCGGCTTCCTGTCCAAGTTCAGGTTCCAGGGGCAAAAATGCCTTATTTGGCGCCGTTCCGAGTTGCTCTTTGACCTCGCGAACGTATTTGCGCACGTTGGAGGCGCTGCCGGTAAAACCGTGCTCGGCCACCAGACGATTGAAGATGCGCTGGGCGGTGTGACGCTGCTTTGGCGGCTGCTTCTGGTCATCACGCAGCCAACCGTTGATGGTGTCCGTGAATAGGCCAAGCACCGGATAGGCCTGATGCTGACGGGGCGAATAACCGGCGTGCTCCCCGTTGAGGGCCTTACGAATGGTATTGCGTGAATGGCCAGTCGTCCGAGATATCGCGCTGATCGACTGATCATAAACCCGGTGGGCAGTGCGAATGTGTTCGTATTGATCCATCCTTAGCATCCTATCTCCTCCGGTTTCGTGGCCAGCGGCCATTGTACCGGAGAGGTGCAGAGGGTGGTCAATTTTGGATAATCACAGGGCCCCTAAACTGGTCAAATTTAGGTTATCAAAACTACCCGAAACCACCATGGAGAGTGCGCCTCGCCAGTGCCCCCTTTGTCCAACAGGCATCATGGTCGTTATTGGACGATTACCACGGCAACCGAGGGATCCCCCATGACCCAGCGAATTAATAGTTTTTTGAGGGGCGATGGCCGGCACGGGTTCAAAGTAATGATCCGACGCACACCAACAGGTACGTTCAAAACACGAAAAAGAGCCGAGCGTTTCCCTTGACCACTAAGTATTCCCGTCAGATACATCATAAAACACTTCCAAAAACCTCATTTCGAGGTTCTCATTTATTGATAACTCAGACCAAAACCGCTACCATTACGAACCCTGCCTAATGAGCTGCTTTTGAAATTCAATAGGGGACGACCTGCCGGGCGGTTCAGTTCAGCTCGACTTTTTACGTCGGCTGCGCGCCGCAAAAACTCTAAATCGTTAGGTGTTGAAATTTCGAGAAATATATTTAAAAATAGATTCTTCTTTTTCAGTTTGTTTTTAATATCATTAGGACTTTTGTTTGGTTATTTCGAGTCAACTTTTTATCAATACATTGATTCAGATGGTGTTTTGCATGAAAGTTGGTTTTTACCACTTTCAGTTTTCAGTATTTTGATTGGTGGCTTTGTATTTATTTTAACAATAATAAGAGAAATATTCTTAGAAACATCTAAGTACATAAAAAGATTTATTGAACGACAGTAAACGTAAGTTTTAACTTCATTTTTAAATAAACACCTAACACTTATCAGGCCCCCGTTCGGCCAGGACAAAAATATCCATAGAGGCTCTTGATACTGGGGCTCTGGTTTCGAGTGCTCC
>JAQYVZ010000090.1 GCA_030145205.1 Desulfuromonadales bacterium
GAATTCGGTAGTCTCCTACACGCACACGATATAGAGGTGGGTCTTCCCCTGCTAATTGTTTGCAATTTACTGGCACCGGATTTTCGGCTAACTCAATGATCGCCCGGTCAAGTTTCGTCAGAAGGGGTCGATTACCTTTTGCCAGCTTAACAAGCACTTTTTCTGCAGAAGGTGTTAGCTCTATTCTGTAAGCCACCGGTCAAAGCCCCAGATTCTTTCGAACATCGTCGTAAGAAATTCGCTCTCCTTGAGATTCCTCAAGAGCCTGCCGTGCAGACTTGATATCGAGCTGATCTTCCAGCATTTCCAGAAGTTTCAAATCGTCAATGGAGATTATCGCCCCAACTTCTCGACCGCGTTTCGTTAGGACTACTCGTTCTTGCGTATAACGAGCACGATCAACGACCTCACTTAAATGATCACGAGCTGGAAATGCTAACCTAAAATTGACCAGCAAACAGGGGTTGTGCTAACCGAATATTGACCACCCTGAGCATCGCTTCTTCGATTAGGATTGGGTTTCATTGAAGCCCTTCATTCTAAGAGGAGGAAAGGAGTTGCTCACGATGGATCAATATGAATTTGTCAGGACGGCCCATAGGGTTTATGGGAAGAACATCAGCGAACTGGCCCGGATGACGGGCCATTCGCGCAACACGGTCAAGAAGGCCATCCGCGGCGAGTCGTGGGGCTATAAGGAGCGAAATCGGCAGTCGTTTCCGGCGCTCGATTCCTATCTGCCGGTCATTACTGAATGGCTGAAGAAAGACAAGGGGCAGCCGAAAAAGCAACGGCACACGGCGCGGCGGATTTACAATCGCCTGCGGGTCGAGCATGGCTACACCGGCGGTGAATCCACAGTCCGCCGATATGTGCGGATGGCCCGTCTGGAGCTGGGCCTTGATCCTTCCAGCCAGGCGTTCATTCCGTGTGAACCGGATGCCGGGCGCGAAGCGGAGGTTGACTGGGGCACGACAACGGCGGTTCTGGCGGGAGAGACCGTTCGGCTGAAGTTTTTCTGCATGCGCAGCAAATATTCCGGCAAACACTTTGTCCGCCTCTATCCCTGTGAACGGCAGCAGGCCTTCTTCGATGCGCACATCAAAGCGTTCGAGTTTTTTGGTGGGATCTTCCCGGTCTTGATTTACGACAATTTGACCACGGCGGTTCAGAAGGTTCTGCAGGGCAGAGGGCGCATTGAGCAGGAAGGGTTTCGCAAGTTCAAGGCCTTCCACAACTTTGAGGCTCGCTTCTGTAATCCCGCCAGCGGTCATGAGAAAGGCGGCGTTGAGGGGCTGGTCGGTTTTGCCCGGCGCAACTACATGGTGCCGGTTCCTGAAGCGGCCAATCTTGAGGAGTTAAACGACCAGATCCTCAGGCAGTGCCTCGACTATGGCTCCCATATGATGGCGGGGCGTTCGCAGAGCGTCGAGACCCTTTACGCCGAGGAGAAGGCGCATCTTCTTGCGCCGCCGGAAGCCGCCTACAGCAACATTCAGCTGCATGATGTCCGTGCCGACAAATATGCCACGGTCATGGTGGATAAGAATCGCTACTCGGTGCCCTGGCGGCACGTGGGCTGTAAACTGAAGGTTATTTTGTCTGTGGGTCGGGTTGAGATATTCTTTGGCGGCAAGAAGCTGGCGGTCCATGAGCGATTGTACGCCAACAACAAATGGAGTCTCACCCCGGAGCACTATCTGGAACTGATCCAAGAACGGCCGATGTCCTTCAACAGCGCCAGACCCATAAAACAGTGGCGCGAGCATTGGCCGGAGTCACTGCATCGGTTGCTGGCGAGTTTCTGCAGCAAGCAGGGAGAAACCAAGGGGATCAAGGACTTCATCTCGGTTCTGATGCTCTACGGGCAGTACCAATCCGGCGAGGTGGACGCCGCGGTCGAACTCGCCTTGGAAAAGAACATCCACGCCAGTGATGGTGTGCAGCATATTCTGCTTTACGCTAACGAGGCCATCGATCCCATTGCGCCGCTGGCGAACTGGACGAGCCTGCCGTCTCCCGACCTGACGGTCTATGGGGAATTGGGAGGTGTACAATGACCGACGCTACATTTGTTGCGCTACGGGAGAACCTCAAGGCACTGACCCTTTCGACCATGGCTCGGGGGCTGGAGTCCCGCCTGCGCCAGGCTAAGGAGAGCGGCGCCGGGTACGATGAATTTCTGCTGGATCTGACGATTGACGAGCTCCAGACCCGGGCGGAAAACAGGCTCACCCGCCGAGTTCGAGAAGCGAAGTTCCCGCTGCTCAAAACCTTGGAGGAGTTCGACTTCAATGCCGCCCATGATCTCGATATCCGGCTGATTCGAGACCTGTCGGGATGCAACTATATCAAGGAGCGGCGGAATGTTATCTTTCTCGGCCGCAGTGGTGTCGGCAAGACCCACCTTGCAACCGCACTCGGGGTTGATGCCTGCAAGAACAATTATCGCACCCGGTTTGTCAGTTGCTACGCCTTGGTCAACGAACTGATCGAAGCCCGGGTAGAGAGAGACCTGCAACGCCTGATTCAGCGTTATGCCCGCTACGACCTGCTGATTCTGGATGAACTCGGTTACATCCCCTTCTCCAAGGAAGGAGCGGAGCTTCTCTTCCAGATTCTTGCCGAGCGCCAGGAGAAAGGATCTGTGATTATCACGACCAATCTCGGCTTTGCCGACTGGACCCAGGTCTTTGGTGATCCGGTCATGACCGCAGCGCTTCTTGACCGGGTTACCCACAAGGCCCACATCGTCAACTGCCAGTGGGACAGCTATCGCCTGAAGCAGAGTCTGCAAGAAAAAAAGCAGCGATTTAAAGAGGAGGAGAGCTGATGGCTCTGACAGTATACAACCCGCAGAAGGGAAGGCTGGAAACGATATCCGTGGAATTGACTGCCGAGAATACGACAAGGTTCGACCCCTGCGGGAAGCCTGACGATATCGCGATGATCACCGATTTCGACGGCAGCCTCCTGATCACCGGTCACGGCAGGGATTATCCGATAAGGATTTATGACGTATCACGATCCCAGATCAGCTACGACCGAATCCAGGCCAAGGAGTTGCTGCGTCAAACACTGAGATAACAGAAGTCAGGTTGGGAATTTTGCCGACCGGATAAACGCTGACCACGCCTCAAGGTGTTCATTGTTTATCGGTCATGTGAAACAGAGATTGTCGCTGGATGATCCCCGTCACCCAGTACTACGTCCAACGCTCGGGGTGGTCAAAATTCGGTTATCACAGGTGGTCAATTTTAGGTTGTCATTACTAACGAGCATCAGAAACACTCATTCTCGTCATAAGCACCTTCCCCTATCTTGTACGAATTGTACAATTCGTACAGATAACAGCCTCCTAGCTCCAACATGCTTTTCGTGTCTGCTATGTGTAGCAAAGCAAGAACCGCCCATGATCTGCTAATCGTGGGCGGTTCGCGTGCTTAAAGGGGTGACTTCCAGTAGAATTCCTAGTGGAAATCTTCTTCACGCTGGTGTCTGACCGCTAGAATTGTGACTGTTTTGTTGTCCTCTATTTCAAAGAGAGCCACATAGCCCCTTGCCCCAAATGGGATGATCATTTCACGAAGCAAGGGATCTTCTGGTGTCGCCTTACGGCAAGTGAAGGGAAAGTCTTGGAGGAATTCGACGCCTTTTCGAATAGCAGAAAGTGCTTTTCGGGCGGCAGCGAGATCTTGCTCAACTAAAAAGCCATAAAGGCGAAGCAGGTCTTCCTTGGCAGCCTTGGTATAACGAACCTGAAAACTCACTTGTC
>JAQYVZ010000036.1 GCA_030145205.1 Desulfuromonadales bacterium
GATCGTGCGTTTGGGCTGCAGTCGGCACTTGAGAAGGCGTGCGGCATGTCGGTTGACTTGCTTGAGACGGAAGCTGCCCGGAACCCCTATCTGCTTCGTGAGCTCGACAAGACCGAAGTGGTGCTCTATGAGGCCCCGTGACGTCCGTATTCCGCTCTTTGACATGTTGCAGGCGGCCGACGCGATCGCCTTGTTCATCGATGGTCGCTCATCGGAGCAATATGCCCAGAACCTCATGCTTCGTTCTGCTGTTGAACGGCAGTTCGAGATTGTAGGGGAGGCCATGAATCGAGCGCTGGCAATCGAGCCGGAGCTGGCTACACGTCTCTCGGAGTCTCGTAGCGTTGTGGACTTCAGGAACGTTATTGCCCACGACTATGATCGGCTAGCCGACGCCACAGTGTGGGATGTGGCAGTCACTCACCTGCCGCTCTTGAGGGAGCGAGTCACCAAGGAGCTGGCGAGCGCCGATTCTCGCCGGTAGAGGTCTCTTCGTAGCCGACGAACCCTGACGGGCACCCGACCCCCAGCGCGCTTGGGTATAGTCGTGTGCAGGGGAGGGTCCAGTGAGTCGGAAGACCACACTCAGATTCTGTACGGCGTGCGGGCAGCCGGTGCAGCCCGGTTCCGAGCGCTGCATCCGTTGCGGCATGGTGTTCCCCGTTGCCCGCAAGTCCCCCTTTCGCGTACTCAAGTTCCTGATTCCCGCATGGCTCGTGCTGCTGGTGATCGCCGGCGCGCTGGGCGCGGGAGTCGGTTGGATCGAGGCCGTTGCCTCCTCTGAGGACTTCGAGGACACGTCGGCGGGTCTCGCCATTCAGACCTATGGCGAGCCGCAATCGTTCTGGCTCACGGACGGTCCGGGAACGCCGGGGGCCGACGACAATCTTCGTGTCGAGCAGTGGCTCTATCCCGACGCAGGCATGGTGCTGATCTTTTATGACGGGCAGCTCGTGGTGGAGGATCAGGTCACGTTCAGCCAAGAAGTGGCCGGGACACAGATCTCGCCCACGTCTCTGACCAGGTGGATGCGTCGCGATGACGTGGAGTCCATGTTGGGCGAGCAGGGCCAGCCCCTGGGGAACGTGAACAGCCCCTATCCCGACACGGAGGCGTACGCGTATCCGCGAAACCGCCTCTTGATCGGTTATCTGGACGGCATGTTCATGAGCGGTCAGACGTACTGACGGAGGGCGACGACGTGCAGTACCTGATAGTGGGTGCGATCGTGATAGGCATGCTGAGCAGCCTGGGAGGCATGTTCCTTGGCGCGCGAAAGTCATTCAATGCGCGAACGCGTCAGAACATTGGGATCTACCAGGTGTCAGAGGACTTTCAGAACGCTGATCTGGGCCAGGTACAAAAGGATGTTCGGACCGGCCCCCTGCAGGAGTTGGGCGGGATCGCTGAGGCTGGTCTCAGCGCACAGGCAGTTGCCGCGCCCGGCGTGGCGCCCAACCCCATAGGCCTCGGACTGGGCGAGGGTATCAGTGCCGGTCAGTATATGGCGCAGTTTGCCGACGAGAGCTCAAGCCCGGACGCCCCGCCAGCGGACACGAGTTCCGGCGATAGCGGAGGTGAGGCATCCAGCGGTGCTGCGACCGACCCCGCAGCGGGTGATGCCGGAGAGTTGCGAGAGGGCGGCGTGAACGTGACCACCGCGCCCGATGAGTACCACGTGGCCTGGTACGCGACGATCGATGGTGAGCGGTACCTGATGGTCACGCCTGTGGGCACGTTCAACCATCCCGAGAGGCTCACAAACCTCACAAGCGACGCCAAGTCCTACGATGCGTTCGCCAATGTGGAGCCGGTCTCACTCACCGATGCGTGGGCCAAGTCGGGGGACGTGGTGTGGCGTGTCGGCGACAGTGCGAGAAACTGGCGCAGGACGGGCGACATGTACTGTCACCTCGAGGGCGTGCGCTACAACTGCTTGTACAGCGAGTATCTGTTCAAGGAGTACATCGCGGCGTGGCAGAACAGGTGAAGGGCGGCCGATCATCATGATCAGATGGATCGCACGCGTCGTCATACTGGGCCTTTGAATCTGGGCCGTCTACGCCGGTGGGGCGTGGTTGGATCTCTCGCAGGGGCTGCTCAACGGGATCGTCATCTTCGCGGTGGTCATGTCGCCGTTCTCTTGGCTAGCCGACGAACGCCGCAGGGCGCGCAAGCGGGCTGAGCGAGGGGTGACGGCGGGGTAGGCGCTATCAATGCTCTCGTGTAGAGTCGAGCACGTGATGTTGGGCTAGTCCAGTGTCGCTAGGATCAGCCGTGCGACACTCGGTATTTTCTTGTCCTCATTTCGACGTTTTGCTTCTGTAGCAGACTGCAAATCGCTGCGAGCGGAGTACGCTTCTGGCGCCCAAACAATAGATAGGATGATTTAGTATGGCTGGCTTGTTCGCGTCCCGAGATGTCAAGCTTGTTGAGGCATCGCTCGTAAAATCCCACCCTGAGCTGCACTTCACGGTTGAGGACCTTCAAACCGCTAGCGGCAAAGCGCTTTCTGTGGGGGTAGTTAGTTTGGGCGCGCAGCAGATCAAGGCAGATGAGAGGGGACCCCTCGCTCGGGTGCTCTTCCATCAGGCCCAGAAGCTCACGAGTCGTACAGTCTTCGTGCATGTGATGGACGAGAATCGAGAATGGTCCAGCATGGACCCCGGTATTTGGGCACAGGAGACGTTCCCCACTATCTAGGATTCGCTCGCGGAGCAGGCTGTCCATCTGAATCTTGCGAAATTCTTACTTACTCCTTCCGATGCACGGCGTCAAGATTGCGGTGCCCTTGTGTCCCCCGAATGCAATTTCCCTTATGGAGGTCCTCTGTAGTGGCAAATCTGTTTCTACCGATCCTTTTCATTGTCGCGGCGATTATCGCTCTGTTTGAGTCCATCGACGCTCCGAATCCGACCGCAGCCGTTGTTATGGCCGCAGTGTTTGGACTTATCGGAGTGGGTGGGCTGCTTGGGGATCGCACGACTGATGCGGAGCCCAATCCCGGTTTCGTACCGGAGACTTCACGTGCCTCCAGCCCCAACTCTGCTTCGGGGCACAGTGAGGGTGACTCGAGATCCGTGTCTACCGGCTCCCCATATAGAGCAGTGGAACAACTGCTCGTGGACTGGAAGGTGGAGGACCTCGAGGCCATGGGGATGCTACGGGCGGACGCGAGAGTGCGTGCAAGCGAACTGGTTGACGGTGCGATTGAACGGGCTCAGAGCACGGGTCGCTACGACGCCGGGCCGTTGGGAGAGTGGGTGCTAGCGCAATCAGAAGGTAACCTCGCTGAGTACATCCAGGAGGCATTCAAGGAGGGCGTGACGGAGTCGGACATTCTCAGGTGGTGGGATATGGATGAGGTTGAGCGCCAACTGGTCGCTATCGAGGATGACGTGGCGCACCTGGCGGTGTACATCGAGGCGCTGGAGGAGACGGGCAGTGGGGATGGAGCCGCGCAAATTGCCTGGCAGACTCATCCGTACTATGACTACTCGGCGGGTGCCACAGTGCAACCGAACGCGAAGGATCAGTTGTTGCCTGTTGAACTCAAGGGTCGTGTCAACAAGTGGATGGAGTCATACTTCGAGAGTTTCTCTGAGAACCGACCGCATCCATTGCTGGGGTACTCGGCGCCCGAAGGACATGCAACTATGAACGCGTGGCTGAGAGAGTCGATTCAGAAGGATCTTCTCTAGGCTTGGGGGGGGGTTGAGGATGGAATGCCCGCACGAATCGCATAGCACTACCACTTGTGTACAGGCCCGTTCTAGTTCCCGGCCCCAGTTGCCCTCTCGTAGGCGAGATCGATCAGCCGCTTGGCTTCTGGGGCCTGGTCCGTTGCGGTCACCCGAACTTCGAGGTTGCCGGTTCCAAAGTGCCCGATGTTGCTCACGTCCCGGCAGAAGTCGCATCCTGCGCCAAGCGTTGGCGACAGCGTCAGGTACAGGAATAGATGCTTCTGGTGAATCTCTAGGCAACAGAAGTTGCGCGTGGTTCGATAGGCGATGTAGTGCTTCACAGGCCCCTCGGTGACGTCCTCGCCGAGTTCCAGCATGTACTCTCGCAGCTCTTCCGCAATTTCCTTGATGGCTCCATGCGCGACACCTAAATGGGTGTCAACGCTGTAGTCGATGACGGCTGTCGGGATGGCGCCGGACGAACCGGCCTTCTTTGATGACGGCTTTCCGCCTCCGACCACATCCACGAGCAAGTACCCATCGCTGAATGTCTTGTATTCGACGAGCTGAATGTTGCGCCCCATTTGCTGGACCGCGTAACTGTCGTACTTGCTGAACCCCTCAGCGATGCAGAGAACCCTCGGAGCGGTCCAGTCCACCTCGACGTCGGCGCCAAGCTTCTTCTGGACCAGTAGCTCAAAGTCGCCCCTGTGATCCACCAGCCAGTCCAAGTAGTACAGGGCCTGGTTGATCACGGTCTCTCCCGAGGAGAGCTTGTACTCAATGACAACAGGCGTGCCGTTCTCATCGACCCCGAGGCTGTCTATGCGCCCGGCGTGCTTCTCTCCAGTGGAGTATTCCGAGGCAAGAAAACGAATGCCGAAGACGATCTCAAGGTTGGCCTCCAAGAGGCGCTGAACCTCGCGCTCCAAACGAAACGCTGTCCGGTCGAGCTTGTTCAGCCTCTGCCCCTGCATTTTGAATAGTTCCACGTGTCCCCCTAGCTAGTTGATCTGACGAGGTGAACCCAACATTCCGTCAGTGACACGTTGTTGACGGTCCACTCGGCCATTCATCCACTCTTTCGCCCAAGCGCGCGAATCGTGATTCTGCTGAGTGCTCCACCATGCTCGGTGGTTGTATGCCGACGCTGGCAGCGCAGATTCGATGATCTCCTCAACGTCCGCGAAGGACAGCTGCAGCTCGTCACCTGGCTGCATTCGCAAGTAGTCGCCGATCGGACTGTACTTGCCCATTCGCAACACCCCCTTCGCTCAGTCTAGCTGAAGCCGGGGCCACGATACTGCTCCAGCGGTGCTGAGTGGACCCCGAAGCACATCATGATCAATAGGGCGTTTCGAACTGGTTCGACCTGTGGCCCGTGACTGGAGTGCGCCGCGGAGAATCTACGCTTCGGGGTAGGTCTCAGGTGAAGAGAGCGGGGGTAGATTCGCAGTTGTCGTGGGCTCAAGACGCTCATCGAAGCGGGGATTGAGCGCGACCTTCCATACAGCCACTATGAGGCCGACTATGTCGCAGAACAGTGCGGCTGCGGCGAGATTCAAGACGACTTCACTGTGTTTCTCGGGCCCCATGACAATATAGGCGGCTACAACACCCAAAGCGACGAGAAGGAGTACGGAGGCGTACCCCATCACGAGTCGTAGAATGAACCATCGTCCCTCGTGAATCCGTCTTTGGTTGAAGGCCGCACGCTCTTGTCGTAGCTGCTCTGTGGCACGCTCCAACATGACAGGGGTGAAATCTGAGTGACTCATTGCGGTGTCACCACACTTGCGTTTCGTGAGGTGTATCGGTTCCTAATCCAGTAGAACAAGAGACTACCGGAGATGCCGGAAAGAGAGCCTCCTCCAAATGCGAGCAACCATTTGTGAATGGTGTAGCTCCCGCCAACAAGTGTTAGTACGGTGGTCGCGAGAGCCAGCGTGGCTGCAAGGATGAGAGCGGCGAAGAGGGAAGCTTTGATGGTGGAAGACCAGATGACCCGGTACTCGAACGCGGTCTCCATCTCTGATATCAGGTTCTCGCGAGCAATGAGAATACTCTCAACTTCAGGGGAGTACTCGTTTGCGATGTCCAGCGGCTCAGATTCGGGCCCGCTGGCATCGACCAGTAGGTCGAGTTGCCTCTCAACATTCTCGGGATGCGAAAGGTCGAGAGATTGGAGCCGGCGAAGGAAGAACGGGATCTCTACATCCTTCTCGACCAAGACAGGGACTATGCGTACTTTTCGCGGACCGCGTTCGGGGAGGTCCCAAGTTGGCTTGGTGGAATACAGGTCACTTGATGTTGAGGCGCGAGTCGTGCTGTGACCGTATAGGGCCCAAGCTGCTTCAGTGGAGACCGCATCACTTGACGTTGAGGCACGACTCACCAGGATGAAGAACAGGTCGCTGGATCGGACGATGTGCTGGAGTTGCGCGGCCCAAGGTTCACCGGGGGTGAACGATGTGGCGGGCTGGAGAACAGATATCCCGCGAGCCGTAAGGCGTTGAGCGAGGGCAGCGGCAGTGTCGCTATCCGCGTGGGCATGGCTAATGAAGGCAGTGAGCAATTGAGTACCCTCTCGTCGGCAACAGTTTACCAGTTATCGTGAGGCGATTCTGTAAGCATTTGTCATCACAATGTCCAACAGTGGGCGAAGACAGAGGAGAGCGACAATGAAGGCCCTCCCATTTGTCTGCGGGGGAGAGGTCAAAAGATGGTACTGAGAGCGACTGAGCCAAAAACGCTCCTAGTCCGCACATAACCCGAAGGTCATCGGTTCAAATCCGGTCCCCGCTACCACGAAACTAGCAGGTCAGAGGTGCAATTGCCTCTGGCCTGTTTTCGTGTCTTGGGTTGGCTTCTAACCGGTTTCTAACGCGACTGCGTTTCGTGAGCTCGGCCAACTCGGAAGCCCTGGTCATAGTGCGTGACGAAGGCAAGCTGTGATGCGTCCATGCCAAAGAGATCGAGAAGGCGTGCGTCGATCTTGTCGATTATCGGTTTGGAGATGGCTCCAAAGTACTCAACATACTCAATCGAGTTGCCGCCGCGAGTGCTAATAGTCTTGTGTTGACTGTTGTCTTCCAAGTTCGCCATCAGGGCAGTGCCGAGCTCCGAGAGACGAGCGTCCTGGAGTGCGTCCTTCGGAATCGGGAACGACTCAACCAGACTCGCGCTTACATGAAAGCAGTCACTGTACGTGATGAAGTACAGATAGAACAGGCTGCTCGATATCAGCGCGAACAGGGCAGCAGCTTCATCCTCGGTGCGGACGAACGCATAGCGGCCGTGAGCAGGGGCTCCCACCTTGCCATCCTTCGCGTAGTAGGGTAGTCCATGAGCTGCTTTTACCCAGTACTGAGCGGACTCCTGATAGAACACGAAATCGCGCGTCTTGGAGGGTGAAAGCACTGTTCCTAGAGGGATTGCCGATGACGCTAGGCTCCCAAGAACTTCTGCATGCTCGATGCTGCCAATCTTCGGGAACTGGCCTGAGTTCAGTGGATCTTCTGTCCGGATGAATCTCAAGTCACCGAACAAGTGAGGCCTGTTCTCGCTTGGCCATCGTTTGTAGTTCGAGGAGTAGACTCCGCAGCCGGGCTGACTGAGGAAGATGGTTGCTCGACAGTGCTCGAGGCCTTCGAATAGGCGTCCGGGGCGATCGTCGAAGGTCGCCAGGAGCAGAGAGCCGTCTCTCGCCAGCAGCGCATTGCGGACAATCTCCATCCGGGACGAGCTGACCATGGGAAGCTGAACGATGAAGCTTACATGTCCATCACTGCCTGCGAGCGTGCAGGCACGTTCGGTGAACAGTCCGTGCAGGTTTCCACAAGACACAGTCAGATGGCCAAGCACGGTGTAGTGTTTCTTGACCTTCGAGTACTCTTTCCAGGGCGGATTGCCAACGACTGCAGAGAAGCCGCCGGAACTCATGATCTCGTAGAACTCGGTGAGCCAATGGAATGGTTCGTGCGATTCTAGCCAAGCAGCATACGCCCCGACGTTGTTGGCATCCACTCCGTACTCGGATGCCAGATATCTGCTGAGTTCATCTGACAGATCCTGAAGCGCTTCGATTGCATCGTTCTTCGCGGTGCCGGCCCTGTCGTGAGTAGAATCCTCAGATTGGAACGTGCGGTATTCGTTAACGGCCAGCCCTGTTTTCTCGGCCAGGTCAGCTATCCGCGAGGGTGTGTTGTCGAAATCCAGCCTCGACGAAAGCGCTTCCTCGACAGCACCCATGGTGGCGAAGCCCACTAAGCTGTTGCCGCTTCGAATGTTGAAGTCTACGTCAGGCAGCGGCTCCAGTTGCTCGGGGCTGTCAATCTGGGCGACCAGCTTTAGGAAGAGGCGAAGCTTGCATATCTCGCACGCCTCGCGCATCAAGTCAACGCCGAACAAGTTGTCGACGATGATTCGCTTTAGAACGTAGTAGCGTTCCGAGCGGTGCCTGTCCGCTTGGGCAAGAATCTCATCGAATCGGGCAAGAGTCGCTTTGTCTGACAGATTGCATGGATGTTCATCATGGGCGAACGCACGCATTCGGCTCAGACACGCAGAGTGAATGGGTTCTAAGACGATGAGACCTGCCAGCAGGAAAGCGCCGGATCCGCAAGCGGGATCGAGAACCGAGACAGACCCTATGGCTTCGTATAGGTCGCTGACGAGAGAGGTCGACTCCAGTGCGGATACAAGATCGACGAGAAACTGTGACAGGTCGACACCGAGTGCGATCAACTCGCTTGTGGCCAGTGGACGGCCACGTTCCAGGCGCTCCCGAGCGCTTCGGTACCTTGTCACCCTGCCTTGTGCTTCGCGCCAGCTCTCTTCGGGTAGGACTCCGCTTCCGGTAGCGAGCTGATCCAGCCTGCAATCATCGGGAGCGCATGTAGACGTCCAAGCAGGGAGAGCACAAGATGCCGAAGCCTCAGCCCCCCGCAGGTAGGAGTCGGGGGTCGCCGATAGCAGATTCCATGCGAGTCCGTCGTCACCGAACATCTCATCGGATGTGCGTACTCGCTCCATGACCCAACCGAGAATCGCGTTCTCGGAGATGAAGCCGGTCACGTCATCTTTCGTGTAGTACGCACCCATCTCTTTCTGGTTGATGTACTTCTCGAAGATGTAGCCCAACACGTCGGGGTTGATCTCGTTGCCACCACTCAATGGCCGTTCGTCTAGATGCCACTGATAGGCATCGAAGAAGTCGAAGAGCCGCTCGAACGCTTCATCGCTCACGTCAATGTCCGGATTATCTTCTTCGAGCGTGTGGACTTCAAATAGTCCGCCATTGAGGTACGGGACATTGCCTATCAACTCATCCAGCTCAGGGTTGCGTTCAGGCGCGCCCAAGCCTTCATGGAACAGCCTGAGCAGGAATCGTCGGTAGAAGCTCAAGAACGTTTGCTCAGTGGAATTCGCGCGGAGCGCTATCAGCCTGTTCCGAAGGTAGTCCGGGTCGTTGTCCAGGAACCCCTTCTTCTGAACGAAGTACACGAACATGAGTCGGTTGAGCATGACTGATGCGTACCATTCGCGGTCGTCATTCTCTGCAAGTCCTTCAAGCGCCTTCAGGAAGAAGGTGTGCTCTTCCTTGAATCGTTCGTAGAACTTCTTGGTTACGGAGTCCTTGTCGAACGCAGACTTGAGTGGTGTGGTCACGCCCGAGATCGTCAGGCCTTCCTCGTCAGACAACCAGAAGGTGATCGGTTCGAGGCGCTCGAGGATCGCCTGCGGCGATTGACCCCGGTGGTATGTGTACTCCTTGTACGCGGTGGGGCGCTCCGGCTCGCGGGCCACCCACTGCCATGTCTGTCGCGTTCGCACAGAATCAGTGAAGATAACCAGATGCTCGTGTGCGATTTTCCTGATCAAACGCTCAGCCTTCTGCCGCACGCTGTATGCAGGGAATACGTCGTCCGCCGCGATGCACTCGAAGACCTGCACTCCCCGCTTCTCTGCGATTGGTTTGGCGGCAATCACCGTACCGTCTATCTCGAGATATGTCTGAGGCGAGCGGTTGTGGTCCCACCCCAGTTCTTCGATGAACAGCTCTTGGAGTTGAAATGACTCGACAAGGCCGCCAGCTCGTTCCAGGTCCAGCTTCACGAATCAGTCACCTCGGCAATGCCGAGTGAGCAGATTATCCTGGGCTCCTGCGTGATCTCCTCGTCGCCGTTCAAGCAAAGTCGATCCTCTTCCCTCAGGCCCGTGACGAGCTGGGCTAACTCGGCATCCGTGATGCCAGCTCTGAGCTGCCGGTTCAACGTGTCCTTGGCTGTAGACCGAAGGGGCGCTTTCATGATGTCTTCAATCGAACGCCGAAGTTCCGGGGTGTCGAAGAGGCGACCAGCCACATCCTCCTGATAGCGCTTGAGTCGCTCATAGGTCCTGAATCGAGCACCGGAGGGTCGGCCTAGTTGACCGCCGATTCCTCGCTCCTCGCGAGCTAGACTCTCTACCGCCGTCTCTACTAGACTATGATGATCGGATCGTCGCTTGAGCGCCGGAGTGTCCGGCTTGCACTCTGCGGCTCGCAAGATCGCCAGCTGTGATTCGGTGACCGACTCGCCATTTCCATCAACCCAAGCCAGCGAATCGACGTCGTTCGCTGTGCGCATATACACGAGTGCACCTGAAGGAGTGTTGCTGGTTGCGTCATGCGCCTTGGTCGCGAAGACGACGGAGGGCAGTCCTGGGATGTCCGTTTCGAGCTGCGGCTCAGCGTCGATCGCGTTCTTCCAGATCTGGTATGCCTGTGAAGCCAGATCCACTTCGTTGTCGGGCTGGTCATCCAGGATGCCCGCCTTCTCGTTGTAGAGGTTTCGGATGCCAACGTATCCGTCTTCGTCATCAAAGAAGGCCTCGTCGGTGCCCACGACTTCGGCGTTTTCCTTCAGGCGCTGTCCAACTCTCTTTCTCAGCCGGATGAGCTTCTCTACTCCATCGGCGGGAACGAAAGAGTAGCAGAGAATCTTTTCGGCCTCCTGACCGATTCGATCCACACGGCCAGCCCGCTGGATGAGCCGGATGATCGCCCACGGGAGGTCGTAGTTGACGACGACATGACAGTCCTGCAGGTTCTGCCCTTCACTGAGGACATCGGTAGCCAGCACGACTCGCAGTTCGTCATTCTTGGCAACGCGGTCACGCTTCTCGTTGCTGTCGGGACTGAACCGCCAGACAATCTCAGCAGGATTCTCTGTGTCGCCAATGACGCTGGAGACGCTCTCAACGCCAGCTCGGGCAAGCTCGCGTTTCAGATACCTGACCGTATCCGCGAATTGTGTGAATACCAGTACCTTCTCATCACCGTGGGTCGATTTGACGAGTTCGACGAGCGCTTGCAGCTTTCGATCCTTGTCAGCGTCCCATTCGCCAACTCTAGCGAGGACATCTAGCAACACCTTGCAGTCGTGCCTTAAATCGTCTTCCAGTTCCTGCGTGAATAGATTTGACCGAATCCAGCTGAAATGAGTGCCGTAGCGTCCTCGATATTCGGCGACGAGCTCCGTTGCGCGTTCCAGATACTCGATCGCATCGACTCCGCTGTCGACGCACTCGTCAGTCTCCGCTTCGTCCTCGGAATCGTCGAACAGGCTTGATCCTTTGATGCCTTCGGCATCCCGATCGCTAAACCTCGTGTCGAGGTCTCCGACGTCTTGCGTGCCCAGAGGAAGCTCACCATCTGCCTCGATTGCGGCCAGCCACACGTAGTTGCGCAGCAGATGACGTTCAAGGGACTGGATAAACGCGCTGCCGCTGCTCTCTAGGCGTTTGAATAGGTTCGTTCGGCAGAAGCCCATGAGCCGTTTCCCAGCGCGAGACAGATTGTCGAGCTGCTTCAGTTCGCTTCCTGACGCCGACTCGTTTGGATCTTTCGATACGTAGTTTCCAAGACCGTATCTTGGAAGCTTGAGGCCATTGATCGAATCGACGACTTCAGGGTGAAACATCTTCGCGTATTGGTCATGCGGATCATTCTCATCGACCTCAAACCCAACCGTCTTTGGGATTCGGTCCGGGAAGAAGAGCTTTCGCCCGTCTGCGGCACAGAGGTACTTCCTCCCGCTGCTCGGATCCGTGTCACAGTAGTTATCCAGGATGAAACTGCGGGTACGCCTCACCAAGTACAGCCGCATCAGATCCCGCCAGTCGTCGGGATGCTCGCTCTTTTCGAATGCTGCCAAGGTGCGAGGACCCGCCTGGTGGCGGCGAATGAACTCTGTCTCACCAATCTCCTTGAGGAGGCGTTCGGGTCTGATTCCGAGATCTTCGTCCTCGGGCACAAACAATCGCAGCTGGTTTGACAGATCGAGGTAGGTCTTGTTGTAGGGCGTGGCAGAAAGAAGGATGACCTTGCTGTCGTTTCCGCGAATGTACTCGTATATTGCTTTGTAGTTCTTGCCCTCACGATTGCGGAGGTTGTGACTCTCGTCGATGACAACGAGCGTGTAGCGTTTCAGGTCTGGCAGTACAGACCTCACCATTGTGAGCGAAAGTACCTTGGCGGCACGCAGCCCGTACTTGTGGCAATAATCCTCCCACATGGGAACAAGATTCTTCGGACAGATGATGAGTGGGCGAGTGCTAGGAAAATCCTCCTGAAAGACGCTGACGAGAGCCGTCGCCATGAGTGTCTTGCCCAAGCCGACGACATCGCCAATGACTACTCCGTTGCGCTTGTTGAGGTGGTGCGCGCCGATTCTCACAGCGGCCTGCTGAAAGTCGAAGAGCGTTCTCCGCAGTTCTCCTGACACATTGAACTCGGACAGACCAGCACGAGCCTCTTGGGACAGGTGGTAGGCGATCTTTAAGTAGATCCAGTACGGCGGGATTAGGTCCTCGCGAGCCCAGCTTTCGTCAATAATCTCAACAAGATCATCCGAGATGTCGACGCACCAGAGATCCTCCCAACGGTCTTCGAACCACCGTGCGAGTTCCGCCGTAGCGTTCGGATCAAGGACCTCGACGTTGAGCTCTCCTTGAGAGGAAAGTCCGGCCTGCGTCAGGTTGCTTGAGCCCAGGTAACCGATAATCGGGACGTGCTTGTCCTCTGGCTTAAAGCCGAGGTAGAGCTTCGCATGGAGAGTGTGCTTCAGATACAGCTTGACCACGACCTTCTTGGCTCGAATCTGAGCGGCCAGCCGCCTCAGGCCTGCCTCATCTGCATCAGTCGGGACACCGAACGTAAGCTGATCCCTGAACTCCTCGGCAAGCTGGCGCTTCAGCTTCATCGCCGTTTTGTTGTCGAGACCGTTGAACTCGTCAGGACGGGGAGTGAGCGCCTCTCGCAGCTCGTCCTGTGGCAGTTTCTGCATGCCCACGAGTAACCGGCAGCAACTGCCGGTCTCACCGGTCCACTGCTCGATGTAGCGGTCGATTTTGCGCCAGCCACGCAGGTTGAAGTAGCCAACACAGAAGTCGGCTCTATCAGAGACGGCCAGAGTATCGGCAAGAGCAGGCAGGAAATTCTTGTCGATATTGTCGAAGATACGTGGCACAGGGACCCCCTCGTCCGCGAACTGCGGAACCGCAGCTCACCACATTCTAAACGAAGCAGGTCAGAGGGTACGAATCGGATATCGTGTAGGTGCTCGATCGAATCATCTGTTTGAGCAAGGAGAGATTCTCCATGAGGAGAGTGTGGCTCTACGCCATTCGGCTCGACGATGTCGTGCTCGAGAAGAAGAGGTTCGTACACCGGAACCCCAACCACGTAGCGGGGAAGCCGTGCTACTACGTTGGCTCGAGCATATATCCGCCGAAGGTTCGCTTTGAGAAGCACAAGGCTGGTGAGCGGTCTTCGTGGTGGGTCCGTGAATATGGTCTGCATCCTTCCACGCGCACGTGTAGATGGAGGACTGAACCGAATGGCGGTTCGCGTGGAACATCTGGCGCAAGAGCAGGGGGTTCTTCTGCTCACGCCCTGCCGAGAGCGGTGCCTTCTACTATGTGGTCAAGTACGCCATGAAGGATGGACGATGTGCCGAGCGCGTATTCCTGCGGCTGGTATGACCGGCTTTCGATGTGTGCGCCGCCTGAGTATGCGGTATATTGAACGTACTTCATGTAAGAAACCGACAGGGAGTCAGAGTGTTTCTTGAGCCGAAGTATGTCTCCAGTACGTTTGTTCTGCGTTTCAGTAGAAGGTCCGATATCCGCAGGCAGGCGAACGTGTTTGAGGACACGTTGTCCAGTCAGTACAAGGCGCCACAGACTGTTCCTGTGCCTGATGATATGCCACCTGAGATTCCGCGATTCGTTTTTGAATCACACGGAGGCCACAGTCATGTGCAAGTGACCCAGACGAGTATCACGCTCGAGGTGAGATACTCAGGCGACTACTGCACTGATGCAGGCAAGCGTGAGAAATACCTAAGAGAGCGCGTCTTACTGATGGCGAAAATGCTAGAGAGCGTTTCTCCTGAACCGCTGAGTGCGATTTGGTGCGGCTTGAGCAATGGCATTAGAATCGAATCGACCGGCTCGAACGAAGATATTCTTGCGCACATCAGCGATGTCTTCTTAGACGGTTTGGTCGAGAACGGGACTCATGACTTCTACTTGCGCACAGCGCGCGTTGTGGATGGGAAGTACTTCTGCAACGGAACTGTCGAGAACTACCGTGCATGGGATGCCGGAAAAGAAGCTGATTCGGTGAGGTTCGCGGAGGCAGAAACTGTTGAACGTGGGATTAATCTAACCTTGGACTTCAATTCCCGTTATGCGTTCAATGAGTCAATTGACCTTGAGCACGGAAGCGAATTCGCCGATGAACTCATCGGAAAGTCCCTTGCAGCGGCAAGCGCTCTCGTTGAGAAGACTCAGGAGGGGGACACACAGTGAATATGCTGGCCCACGCGGATGACTATGCCCCAGTTCCGCTTCCACGCGGCCTGTCGTATGGGAACTCGTCAACCAGTGGAAGTCACGACAGCCGTGGCATCGATGTTGAAGAGATAGTGAAGGTTGCCTCAACCAGGCTATTTGAATGGCAATCAATTCTGGCGGAATCTGGAGATGCCTTCTCCTACATCGACGCGTTCTTCGAGACCACGAACAAGATGGCTGAGAAATCTCTCGGTGATGGGTGGAATGGTGTGACAGACTCGGCGTTCCTGGGCCATCAGCAGTATGCGGATGCCATTGTTTCGGACTATGCACGAATATCTGACCTAATTCAGTTTGATTGGTTCGTCGGCAGTCAGTCTGTGGAGCAATCCGAGTTTGTCCAGAACGTTCATGATGTGTCCACCTGGAGCTCCATGGCAGCTGCGGTATTCATTGGCGCGGAGCCTACCACCGAGTTGCAGTCAAGAGCTCTGGAGGTAGCACTACTTCAGGGTCGCTCGGCACGAAAGCGCTAACCGGAATGCCAATTGACCGAATTGTTGACAGCGCGACCCATGTGCCGGAAGGCCGGAAGGACACGCTGAGGGCGGTTCTAAAGGCCCCGGAAGACCTCGAATACAGAATGTATGGAGACGTCAGTGTTAATGGTGCTCCATCGTCGCTGGTGCAAGGCGACATATTTGATGGTGTTGAGGTGCGTTTGACTCCACAAGCCGAACCAACGCAGTCAATGGTTATGGTGCTGTCCAACACTTGTGACCTTCATCCTAAAGAAGGCCAGTACAAGTCTCCCTGCGCGACGGTGGCGCCAGTACAGGACATGGCAGCCTATCGAGATGCATATCGCGCTGAAAATGGGGGCTCCCTTGCTGGCTGGGATGAGCACCACGCGGCGATTCGGAACGGGCTAACAACCAACTTGCTGTGGCTGCCAGAGCACAAGGATTTCAATGAGTCAGTCATTGTTTTCAACTATGCGACGCCAATCGTGACCAAGCAGCTTGGTGCAGGGGGTACCGAGAGGCTGGCGTCACTGAGTGACATTGGCTACTACTACACTCTGATGAAGTTGGCTCTGCACTTCGTGCGAGTTGAGTCGGAAGAAGTCGGCCGGGAGGAAGTGGCCTAACCCTGGGCGGAGTTCTGTAAGCATTTTGTCATCAGAACTACCCAGAACAGGCCAAATCAGGGGATAACGACAAGGAAAGGCCCTCCCACCTTTCTTCAGGTGAGAGGGCCTAGACGATACTGATAGCGACTGAGCCAGAAACGCTCCTAGGCCGCTCATAACCCGAAGGTCGGGTGGAAACCCGAAGCTCGTGTCGGCGCCTGACAAGCCCGAAGGTTGGCCTAGATTCGCTGAGGGTCACGTAGACCAGACTACTCCTCCAGATTGAACCCGAACTTGCACTTGGTCTTCCCGTAGGCCGAGCACCCAAGGAACGACTTGCCTGCGCGGTCTCCTCGGCGGGCTTTGCGCTTCACGAGCGGCGCACCGCACAGGGGGCACACCGTCGGCACGGCGGACTCGTCGGCGGGCGGGGGAGCGGGTGGTTCGTCGGCAGGTAGGGGTGGGTACGGGGGCGGCCATTCTCTCGCTCACGCGCTGCTGCTTGAAGCGCTTGGATATCGCGCCGTATCGATCGAGCTCGCTGGTGTAGTGCATGCGGTCGTGCACGGAGAGCTTCATGAACATCGCGCGCGAGATGCGGTAGACCGCCCAGATTCGCACTTTCCCAAAATATGGCGATAATGAGGTAGTTCGCGTTTGCGAGGGGGCATGCGTGGGGGACGACCGAATAGATGCGCTGCAGGGCGATCCTGACTTATTCGTCAGGGTTGCCGAGAACGCGTTGATGGTCGCGGAGGACCTGCGCGAAGACTACTTCAAATCCACGCTTGAGTTGGCCAGAGCTATGCGCGAGCAGTTCCGCGCGGGCGACGGACTCTACCGTATCAAGGCAGTACCGCGAGACATCCCTGAGCCCTGCGCCGTAGCGTTCGTTGACGGCGGTATCTCCAAGATCGATGTGGGACTCGGCGTGCCACTTATTGTTCGTGCCGGAATATTCCGGGTCAAACAAGGTGAGCGCGATCTCGACAAGCGCGAGACATTCGATCACTTCCCGCTCATGCTGGGTCAGCTGCGCGGCGGACTCAAAGCGAACTCTAAGTACGGCGACGTGGTTAGAGAGATCGTCGAGTTGGGCGCGCTGGTCACAGCTCTCGAAGACGATCGCTTCTCGGATATCCGGATGCTGATGCTCCATGGACCGCTGCAGTTCGTGAGCGGACCGTTCTTTGATCACTGGTTCTACCCGGAGGACTGCGAGCAGATGCTTGGTCTCGCAGATGATCGCCCTCATGTGAAACGAGTGCTTGCTGAGTTCACGGGGTGGTGCAGCCAGTGTGAGTTGAGGGGGAACGATCGCTGCAAGTTGGATATCGAGCGCCAGCACCTGCCGGCTGTCTGCATGCTCGCGTTTCTGCAGCAGTACATCTTTCGGCGGGCGGCAGAGAAAGACGTGTTGGTGTGTGGCGTGATCGAGCGCTCATTCGGGCGGGGCATCACCAAGCACGTGGTCCGCAGTATCCTTCAGCGCTCACCTGAGGTGTTCGAACGCCTGCTCGGATCGCTTGAGATGGCAGGGCGGGGGTCTTCGACTCAGGCGGTAGCGATTCTGGATGCTACCCGATACAACGATGCGGTCTTACTCGCCCTCGCGCTGGATAGAGCAGAGTACCTAGATTGGTATCCCGTTGATCCCATGCTGCGGATACAGGACGAACGCGTGGAGTTGTTTCCCAAAGTGCAGACGACATTCGTGCGCACGAGTTCGGCCAAGTACCCGATGCGTATCGAGGCCCCGGCTTCATACGACGTGTCACAGCTGAGTGAGATTCTTGGTCGGGCGTTTGACTATGCCAGCCTGCTTCCCAACTACGCGTTTCCAATAGGCCTAGACATCGTCGACAAGTTCGCGGCGATTCCGAGTTGGATGACAAAGGCTTACAAGCAGTTGATTCTGGCGCAGTTTGGCCGGCTCATGCTGGGCGACTACGTTGACATGACCGACGTCGAGCGACTGCAGACGATGGTGCTTATGCAGGGCGATGGTGGCCGCCGCCGCAAGGAACGACCGGAGGTTTAGGGTGAAAGTTCGTGACGCGAGGGCTGCGGTTGGCACCGTAGTGGGAGTCAGTTCGACCAATGAGTTCCAAATGCAGGTGAAGCCCGATGCCGTGCGTACGCAGGACCTCGTTGCGGTCGATACGTACGAGAACGGTGAGAGCTTTCGAGTTTGGGCAAAGGTTGGCTCTATCGAGCGATTGAATCCGCTCTTCCCAAGAGAGGCCGCCCAAGAGCTTGCGTTCCAGGGGCGTGATCCCATGGATTCGGTCGTTTCGATGTCGCGAGAGATGATCACCGCGACGTGCACCGTTGTGGGCGTTCAGAGGGATGGTCGTCTTGAGCCGCCCAAGTATCCTGTGCAGCCCGCCGGGCAGGTATATGTGCCGCCAGCGAGTGAGATCGAGGCGTTCCTTGTTGGTGACACTCCTGAGCATCGGCGGCTGTATCTGGGCAAGGAGCGCGGCAACAAGGACGTGAACGTTTACGTCGACGCTCACATGGTGGTCTCTCGGCATGTCGCGGTGTTGGCTTCGACCGGTGCAGGCAAGACGGTCGCGACGCGTAGGTTGCTTGAGGAATTGATGGTCAAGAAGTATCCGATCCTGATCTTCGATCCGCACGGTGACTACTCTGGACTTCACATCGCGAAGCACACCAAGGTGACCACCTATCTTCCTGAGATTGGGTTGGAGGGTGAGGAGATCGACACCGCGCTCGGCTACATCCGTGGGCTCTCGGGCGAACAGATGTCGCCGCCACAAGAGACGCTCACAACGGCGATCCTGGAAGTGCTGACGAATGGCGACACGCGTCGACAGCTGAGTGATGCTTTGGTGCAAAATGAACTCAGTGCGCTTTCGAAGACTCTAGAGCACGATCACTTCTATGCTTTGGCTGAAGTGTGTGATGCGATCATCGCACTCAAGGCGGGAGACGACCGGGCACCACTACCCCGGGAAATTGCCAAGCTTTCTGGTGGCCTGAATGTTCAGGCGGCGACTGCGGGCGCTGTTAGGCGACAGACGCGACGGGCCGGCTGGCAGTACTGGAACATGATCAAGACAAATCGCAAGTTCGCCGGCGAGGACACTCAGAAGCTCCCGGGATCAAAGGGATTGCGCGAGATCATCAAGGCTGGAGCGGTGGCTATCGTCAGTCTAGAGGGCTATTCGGACGCCCTTAGGCAGTCGATTGTGGCGAGCGTGCTGTCGCAGCTGCTGTCGGACCGTATCGACGAGAAGGTGCCACGCTTCCTCACGGTTATTGAGGAAGCACACAACTTCATTCCTAATCGCATTGACAGTGCGGACGCACCATCGCTTCCCGTCATCAAGCAGATCGCAACCGAGGGCCGCAAGTACGGTATGGGCCTGATATTCATCTCGCAGCGTCCCAGTCGGATCGATGCGACCGTTCTGTCGCAGGCCAACAGCTATCTGATCCTGCGCATCGTGAACCCCAACGACCAGAAGTACATCCGGGATGTCGTCGAGACCATGGGTGAGGACGAGGCGAAGACCCTGCCCAACCTCAATACCGGTGAGGCCCTGCTGTCGGGTATGTTCACGCGGATACCGGTGATGGTTCGTGTGGAGAAGAGCATCAGCGAGGGCAAGCACGAGGAAGAGGACTTCCTAGCGGATTTGGCTGGTGCGAATGGCGTGCAGCTGGCGGCCGAGGAGAGTGCGGGTTGGAAGGCTGACTAGATCTTGATGCAAGTACAGTGGTTGACGCCGATTGAGAGTGGAATGATCTGCGACGTCGACTGGTAGAGAGACCTACATTGAACCGACGAGTATGAAATCATCGCGGATGCCGTCATAGCCCGCTCAGATCGGGAAAAGAGTTCCCGGCAGGTTTGGTGTGCTCGCGCGGGCGGTCGTGTCGGTCGCCGCTCAAAGGGGGCGGGTGTGTGAAGTGGGCGCGCCGATCTTTGCGCTGACCGATACCCATTCGCTTCATAGGACGCACGGCATCGACACTTCGCACGTTCCTGCTAGGAATTCCTCGTCCCTGTCGTGCATAAGGCATGAGAAGGTGATGAGATGTTGCGCAGGTGGAGATTCTCGTTGGCGGTGCTGCTGCCGGCGATCTTGACCGTGGCACTGTTGGTACCCGTTGGACTGGCGAGCGCAGCCAAGCCGCTGACGCCTCGTAAGGATGCGACGTCCGTGGCGATCGTGACTGCGGGGGACTGGGGCACCGAGTTTATCGAAGGTGCCGAGCTTGCCGCAGAGACGGACCTGCCGGTCTGGGTCGACACGGTGTTCACGGACGATCTGGCCAAACTGCCGAGCATTCTTGAGCGATTCGGTCGTCGTTCGTTCCCCTTGGTTATCGGCAACGGTTACCTGACCGAGGCACCTCTGCTTGACGTTGCCCCCTCGTACCCCAACACGCTCTTTGTGGCGGTGGACGGCAACGCGTCGGCTCCCAATATCGCGACGGTGGGCTTTGACGCGTACTCCGGATCCTATTTGGCTGGCGTGCTCGCAGCTCATGTGACCCAGTCGGACTTTGATACGCGGCTCAACACGGATCTCAAGGTTGGGTTCGTCGGCGGTATGGACATATCTGTTCTAGTGCCATTCTCCTCGGGCTTTGTTGACGGGGCGAGTTCGGTTCCCGGTGGCGTGAGTACCACAGTGGACTGGGTCGGCAGTTTCACAGACCCCGATGTTGCATACGACCTGGCGGCCGCTCAGATCGCCGACGGCGTGGATGTCATTTACGGCGCGGCGGGAGGCTCTGGTCTTGGCGTGGCACGCGCATGCAGCGACCTGGGTGCACTGTTCATTGGCGTCGACAATGATGAGTACTACACGAATCCCGGGTTTGAGAACGTGATGTTGAGCTCGGTCGTTAAGGACTTCGGTCGTGCGGATTACTTGGTGATCGACGCATTCATGGGGGACACGGGCGATCTCGTTCCCGGAGGCGACCCGTGGGTCGTTGGTCTTGCAGAAGACGCGGTCAGGTTGGCTCCGTACCACGATTTTGATGCGTCGCTGCCCCAGCCGATCAAGGACGCGGTGATCCAGGCGCGTCTCGACCTGATTACCCCGTAGCGATATGGCGCCATCGGGGTCTCGTCGCAGTGCGGCGGGACCCCTTTTGTTAGTGAGCGCGGTTTCTTCGGGTGGGATAGACTCAAGCGGAAGCACGCACAGGCGCAGGCTGACTGCCCGGGTGGCCA
>JAQYVZ010000037.1 GCA_030145205.1 Desulfuromonadales bacterium
TTTCCTGCAACACGCCTGAAAAAGCTTGACTTTCAGTCAGCGATAAGCGATAAACTTGCTCTCTTTGCGCCGCTAGCTCAGCTGGATAGAGCGTCTGACTACGGATCAGAAGGTCGGGAGTTCGAATCTTCCGCGGCGCGCCATATAAACAAAGGCCTCAGCACTTTTTAGTGTTGAGGCCTTTGTTTATATTTAGAAATTGTGACAGGTATGTGGTGCAAGAGGCTTGGCCCTTAATATTTCAATAAGACTTAAGGCTCTCAACTTCCTGCAGCAACCGCTCGTTATCCGGCATGCCTTTGTGGACATAACGAACAATACCTTGTTGATCAATCAAGTGTGTCATCCGCCCGCTGCCATATATCCCGCGAATCGTTCCATCATCAACGACCAGAGGAAAACTCAATTTGAGCTGTTTGGAAAAAGCTTCATGGGTTTCGAGAGAATCTGTGCTGACACCCAGGACCTGGGCATTCATCTTTTCAAAACGCTCAATGTCGTTCTGAAAAGCCTTCATTTCACTGGTTCAGCCCGAGGTGAAGTCGGCGTAATAATACGCCAGTATCACCGGCCCTTTCTCCAACAGTTGACTGAGGACGATCTCGCCTTGTGTTGACGGTGCGGTAAAGTCGGGGGCAGGAACCCCGACCTCAAGTGCCGAGGCATTGGACGCCAACAAAGTTGCGGCGGCGACTGCCGCTGCTTTTATCAGTCGTTTCATCTTGGACTCCCTTCTCCAAAGAGTTCGTACAGGCGTTGCGTACGATAGTCAAAAATCTCGTTCAGCATTTGGCTGACCTTAACTTTCTGAATCAGAAGACCAAGCGGTCCGAATGGCATTTGGTAGGTTACCCGGTCGACCATTCGAGTCTGACGATCGGCTCCCGACTCGATCGTGTGCTGATGATACCAGAGCTTGTAAGGCCCAACCCTCTGCTCATCAACAAAGCTGAAACCGTCACGGATGTGTTTGATCTCAGTCAACCAACGATGGGTACCGAACAATGGAATCCTGATTTCATATTGGATCATCAGGCCGTTGTACATCTTCTCCGGCAGCTCTGAGATAATCTTGAAATCGAGATCATGTGGTGTCAATTCGTTCAGATTAAGCGGTGTGGCAAGGAAATCCCACACCTTTGCCCTGGGAGCATCGAGCGTGATTTCTTTTACTAGGAGATGCATGATCGTTTAACCCCCATGCTCGACAAAAATCAGTGCATCAGTCTGGAAACCTAGCCCTTTCGCTTTGGTAACCAGGCGATCAACAATAGCTTCATCCAGTTGCTTTTCGCGGGCCAGAACCCACAGGTAGTCCCTGTTGGGACCGCAAACCAACGCATAGCGATAATGGTCCTGATCGAGGTCGATAATGTTGTAACCCGCGTAGAACGGCCAGAAAAAGGTCACTTTCAAAGAGGCAAGCTCTGGATCACCGACCGGATAGGCACGCCCTTTCGCTTCTTTCCATGATTTATTTTGCTGGCTGAATCCGCGGTTGACAACATCGATGCCACCGTCAGCACGTTTGCTGTAGTTGGCAGAGACCTGGCTCAGACCGCGTTCGAAACGATGGTCGAGACGGGCGATCTCGTACCAGGTGCCGAGGTAGCGTTCCAGGTCAAAAGGATTGACAACGTCAACACCGCGAGGTGCTGCGACACAACCAGTGACGAAGAGAGAGCAGAGGGCCAGGGCGAAAGCTTTCATTTAATAACCTCACAGTTCGTTATCATTCATTATCCCAGAGTCCTCTGTGAACACAACTGTCAAAAAACTGTTAAACTGGTTCAACGATTATTTATTTAAGGAGGCCTATGTCTGCAGAGTCTACAGAAAAAATCCGACTGGGAGTCAGTTCGTGTCTCCTCGGGGAAAAGGTCCGCTTTGACGGCGGGCATAAACATGATCGCTTCCTGACCGAGACCTTGGGGCGTTATGTCGAATACGTCCCTGTTTGCCCGGAAGTGGAACTGGGCTTGCCGACCCCTCGAGAGACATTGCGCTTGGTTGGCGACCCGGACAATCAACGCTTGGTTTTCTCTAAGAGCGGCGAGGATATCACTGAGAATATGCAGGCCTGGGCAAAGAAGCGGGTTAGCGAACTGGAAAAGGAAGACCTGAGCGGATTTATATTCAAGTCCAAATCGCCGAGCAGCGGTATGGCGCGGGTCAAGCTTTACGATAAGAACGGTAGCCCCAACACCCAGGGAGTCGGCCTTTTTGCAAAAGCCTTCATGGAGCATTTTCCGCTGTTACCGGTTGAAGAGGATGGGCGCCTCAATGACCCCGGTTTAAGAGAAAATTTCATCGAGATCATCTTTACCCTGAAACGCTGGCGAGAAAGTATTGCCAACGGCAAAAACCGTGGCGTTCTGGTCGATTTTCACACTCGGCACAAGCTGTTATTGCTCGCCCACAGTCCGGAAATTTACCGTCTCATGGGTAAACTGGTGGCCGCTGGCAAAGAAGTAAAAACAGCGCAAATCTATACGGACTATCTCGCGTTACTGATAAAAGGACTGCGTTTGCAGACAACATCACGGAAACATGTCAACGTCATGCAGCATGTCCTTGGTTACTTCAAAAAACAGCTCAGCTCAGATGAAAAGCAGGAAGTGCTTCAGGTCATCTCCGGTTATCGGTCCGGCCTGATACCGCTGATTGTGCCAATCACGCTGCTGAATCACTTTATCCGGAAATATGACCAACCATACCTGAAGCAGCAGGTTTACCTGAACCCACACCCGCTGGAACTACAGCTACGTAATCACGTCTAGTCCGTTCTCAAGAGATCGTCAGGTGTTTTGTAATGCGAAAAAGACTCATCACAGTGAATGACTTAATGCAATCCGATTATTTCTATCATTTGACAGAACCGATGGCGGAAAGCTTTCATCCCGATTTTGAGCCAGATTTGACTCCTAAAGAGATGCTTGAGCTCGGTGTCTTCGGTGGCAAGTACTTAACTGACTGCATAAAGGAATTCCCGGCGGAGTGGTTTATAAATGCAAAGCTGTGCCCTGATAGACATGACCCAACGCTAAATTTTTTTGGTGTAAATGCCTCCCAGCCTTTGTCGGAGTGGCGAAGAAAGGGCTGGATTTATCACGAAGACCCCAGAGGGTGGTTTCAGTGGTATTGTCGTTATTACATGGGCAGACGTTGTTGTGATGATGAGCGCCAGATAAAACGCTGGAAAGCGATGAGAAGGCATATCGCGCAGATCAAAAAAAACTGTCTTAATGGTGACCTGAATTGTCGACCGAAACAAAGGCAAGCTTTATTGCACTGGGCATACGATTCACTTAAAATTTGAGGAACATTTTAGTTGTTAAAGCCATGATTAATTCAACCCAAGCTGATAATAAGACTGTCGCCGTCATTGGTGCGACAGGTTACATAGGTGCCCGCCTGGTTCCGAAATTGATCGACGCAGGCTGGCATGTTCGCGCGATCGGGCGCAATCCCGAGAAGCTCAACGGACGTAGCTGGAGCAAAGCGGCTGGTGTGAAAACGGTCTGTGCAGACGTCTTTGAGGTTGAATCTCTTGAAAAAGCTGTGCAGGGCTGTTCGGCCATATTTTATCTCGTACACTCGATGAATCCCCAAACCGGGGACTTTGCTCAAGCGGACCGCATGGCTGCGATCAACATGACAGCCGCTGCAGAAAAAGCCGGAGTGAAAAGGATCGTCTACCTAGCCGGGCTGGGTGATGAAACAGTAGACCTTAGTCATCATTTGCAATCACGCCGTGAGGTGGAAGACATTCTAAAGTCCGGCAACGTACCATTGACTGTATTTCGTGCCGCGATGATTGTCGGGTCTGGCAGCGCATCTTTCGAGATCCTTCGGTATCTGGTTGAACGTTTACCAGTCATGATCACCCCTCGATGGGTTTCGACCCAATGCCAACCGATTGCCGTACGCAATGTGCTTCACTATCTGGTTGCCTGCTTGAATGTTCCTGAGACAACGGGCAAAACATTCGATATAGGAACTGAAGAAATTGTCACTTATGCCGACTTGATGCGAATCTACGCGGAGGAGGCGGGATTAGCCAAACGATGGATCATACCTGTCCCGGTTCTGACACCCAAACTATCTTCCTATTGGATTCACCTTGTCACGCCGATACCCGCTTCTCTCGCTCAGCCACTTGCGGAAGGGTTACGCAACCCTGTCTTGTGCCGAGAAACTAAAATCAGGGAGTATATTCCACAAAAACTTCTAAGTTGCCGAGAAGCAATCAGCCTTGCTCTGGAAAAAATGCGCCTTCAGCAGGTTGAAACTTCTTGGATGGATGCAGGCGAAGTCGCTCCTGTTGAGTGGAGCACCGATGAGGACCCGTCATGGGCTGGCGGTACTGTCTTTAGGGATAACCGCAAAATGATTGTCAAGGGAAGCGCTGAGCAGTTGTGGCCAGCCGTTATAGGGCTCGGCGGTAAAACCGGTTGGTACTATGCTAATTGGCTATGGAAGCTGCGCGGGGCCTTCGATCGGCTGATCGGTGGTCCCGGCCTGGGGCGAGGAAGACGCAATCCACATTTGGTGCAACCTGGAGATGCTCTGGATTTCTGGCGTGTTTTGACCGTTGAAGAAAATCAACGCCTGAAATTGGTCGCAGAGATGATCCTGCCCGGTGAAGCTGTCCTTGAAGTCAGGTTGATCGAAAGTGCTGAGGGCACAACAGAAGTGCAGCAATGTGCACGTTTCAAGCCTCATGGATTGTCCGGATTGCTTTACTGGTATGCTGTGTTGCCCTTTCACAACCTAATCTTCACTGGAATGATGAAAGGCATTGCCCGAGTCTCTGGAGCCGAAATTGTAAAAGGGCCCGATCTATAGGGAGCGCTCACCTTTAATGCATACTGCTCGATGCTCTCTGTTTGATGAGTTGAAACGATAAGCTTGATCAACCATGCTCCGGCATAGGCCAGCACCAACCCCGCGAAGCGCATGAATATTCACGCCGCAACTTTGGTGGTCCCACTGTGGTAAATGTTTCGCCTGTGTTGCGCTGTCAGATTCAGGGTTTATGGGCATTAAGAGGCTTTTGCAAAAAAAATAACGGTTCAAGAAACCCTACAAAAAACCTGGAGGAAAGCCTAAATTACAGTGACTTAAGCTCGCTGCACCATTAGGCGCCAAGCGCCCTACGGATCAGAAGGTCGGGAGTTCGAATCTTCCGCGGCGCGCCATTTAAAATAAAGGGCTTACGAGAAACATCTCGTAAGCCCTTTTACTTTCTCAACAGCCTCACATTCTAGACGTTGCACTCACCGTCGCCAGAACCCTGCTGACCATCGCCGTCACCCGTACCATCGCCTGGGCCGTTACCACCACCGTTGCCACCGCGAGCCAGCAACTGACCCGCCTCGAGATCGTTCGCGGTGTAGGAGCAATCTCCCGGACCGTTGCCGGTACCATCTCCCGGGCCATTGCCACCATTGCCAGTACCATCGCCCGGACCGTGACCCGCCATCACTGGTGCTGCCAGCATCAACATGGCTGCGGCTGTTACCAGGGTTTTACTCATCATGGTTCCAATAGTTTGCTTCTTCACAGAGTCCTCCTGTGGACATAATCACGACAGTGCTCCAGGCACCTGCCCTGCCATGAGAAAATAGGATGGTGCCGATAGAACCATAGACGGATTAAAATTCAGAACGTTTACTTGCTTCTCTTTATTTTCGAAATTTTTGTGAGGTTCGAGGAACCTTGGTCATGGCACTCAGAATTTCAACACACCACTCGTGTTATATTGACCGAAAGACACCAATGTGAGGGCACCGATGCGAATTCTCTCCCTGCTTATATTCCTTCCTCTAATATTTGCAAGCTTTACCCTGGCGGAATCAACGGTCAACTGTCACTGTTTCCAGGACCGAACGTACGATCCTCAGCGAGCCCATGCGGCTGACCCCTATTTTCTGGCGACAACCCAGAATGCTCTTCTGGCAAGCGTGTTCGGCCTGAGCAAAAAAGATGTTGTTCGCGCCAAAATGGGGGGTGTCGATGGCGACAGCCTGTGGGTCGGGCATTACCTGGCCCAGCAGAGCACGAAGTCATTTGCCGAGATCGAAGCGCTCTTTTCAGAAAAGAAAAACTGGCAGGAGGTGATCCAACACTTGAGAATCGTTCCCGAACGCCTCGACCCACGTTTTGTCGCCGCTCTCAATGACCAGAAAAAGCTGGCGATGGCTGTGGTCGATGAGCAATTGGCGGCGCACCTCGATCTAGCGCCACTGCAGTTGCGCCAACTTAGAGAGCAGGGTGCAGACAACCATCAAACGATTATGGTGATGTTTCTCGTCCAGTCGAGTCTTTTGGAGGCGACGGAACTGCTGGCCAAGGTTACAGAAGGGAAAACCAGTTGGGGGCGTTTACTCGCGGAACAGGGCCTTTTCAACGGGTCTGACATCGAGGCCAAATGGTATCAACTCTTCGAAGAAAATCGTGAGAAATAGCTCTGCGACTAAGATTTGAAGCGGGAGTTCGAATCTTCCGCAGCGCGCCATTTAAAATTAAGGATTTACGGCCCCTTGCTGTAGATCCTTTTTTTGTTGATTGCACTTCTTCTTTCTGACACCCCTTGCATCTCTTACCTTCTTTGCTTAAATGAACGTAAGCAGCATTCAATTCGAAGCGACAAGGGAGGCTTCCATGCATAAAACAATTTATATCCTACTCATCCTGCTTCTGGTGATTGGATCAGGTACCGCCTTGGCAAAGGGGGGCAAAAAGGGCGGCGGCAAGAGCCTGAGCAAGGAATCTTCCCCGAGCGGTTCTGCCTATGAACATGCCTCTGACAATGCCCGCTTCAAAAGAGGTGACGACTGGGAGAAAGGTCAGGGCAAAAAGGGTGATGAAGAAGAAGGGCTGCTCGACATAGAGGAGGAGTCGGAAGGGCGGGACAAGGCGAAGAAGAAAGACGAAAAAGCTAAAGGTCAGAAGGGGGATGACGGAATCAAAGAAGGCCAGGATGATAATGACGACGCCGACAAGGGCAAGTCGTCGAAGAAGGGGAAGAAAGGTAAAAGAGCCGAAGACGCGAGTGAAGAGTCCGCCATCATCCCTGACGAGTCCTCCGGAAACGGCGATGACAAGAAGCAAGAAGGTGACAAAGAGCGCAAAACTTATGAAGAACGTACCCGTGAGCAAGAGGGTGAAAACGACCGACCCAAGTGGTGGCCATGGGGGAGAAAAGAAAAGCCGACAACAAATGGACTCAACGAATAGAATCTTTGCCTGATGGCTCCCCGAACGCAGGTGACCCCGTAACAGCAAAAGTGCCCTGCAGCTCTATAAAGTTGCCCTTCATGAAAAAGCTTGGGAACACCTAAAAAGGAACACTCGAAATTGAGTGTTCCTTTTCATTGGTCATGAAGTGAGATGTCTCCGCAATATACGTATATGTCTGCAGGCCAAAAGCGCTCACGCACCCCGAACCTCGGAGGCCAGCCCTCCGTGATCCTCAGTGCGGAGTCCATCACACCATCGTGAAGGTATCCTGCGACTACTCCCAGCGTTCCCAGGTTACCCGGCAGACCCGGGGAGACTGGCTCCAGGATACTTGCAATTCACCGCTGTGCGCCCGATTCAAAATGCGCCCGAGATGTTCGGCCAGCTTCTGCTCCGTGGTTTCGATCACCAGTCCGTCTTTGGTCTTATTGACCTGCATGATCTTGGAGATCGGGTTCTTGGCCAACACGCGCTCCGCTTCGTTGTTCAAAAGATTGCGAATTTCCTGCTCGTGCTGCCACAAGTAGTCGCCCTGCAGGGTGAAGATTCCTTCCGGGTCGTGGCCGGCGATTTTCTGGCAGGCGGGACAGGTCACCTCGGTGACGCCGGGATCATTTCGCATCTCCTCGACTTCGCGAGGCTCCCATTGCCACCGCTTGTTGCGGTAAATCGCCTTACAGCCCTGGCAAAGGGCCGGCTCCTTCAGGCTGTGCTCCTGCAGATACGGATCCACACTTGTGGGCGTACGCCCACGCTTATCGCTGAAACCGAATTTTCCCACATTCTTTTGCATAGCGACACCTCCTGTTGTCTCGTCACTTTAATTATACCAGCCGAACCTAGATGCCATAGCCATGCTTTCGATTTTCATGCTGCGGAGACCGGGGGATCGGGGGAAATGAGCCCAGGGGGGGGCACGGCCATGATTGACACCAGCAATAACCTGACCTACATCGACGTACGCATCCTTGAACGTACGAGTGGCGGCGGTGGCGGTGGCGGTGGCGGTCGGCGTTAGACTCAGAGGGTTCCGGCGGCCAGGGAACAGTGGAACAGCGCCCCCTGGCCGCAATCCTCCTCAGCGCAGCAAGGCTTTCATGGCATTGAGCAACACCCCGATATCGTGGTCGCCGCGATAGACCGGTGAGACTTCGCGGTCAAGACCGAGCAGGCCAAACACGGCGGTCTGGGCGCAACGCACTGAATATTCCACGGTAAACACGCAATCGTTGGGGACTTCGACGAACTGGCCGAGAAAAGCGAAGTTGGCCGCGTCGGGCGGAATCACCTGCGGGCGATCACCGGCGGTGCGCGGCATGAACTGGCTGTCGATGTAGGGCATCATACAGGGCACACAGCTGATTTTCTCCATCAGTGGGCGCATCATCCCCATGATGTCGAGATGGGAGAAGAGTTCGACCAGGATCTCCTTGCCACTGCACGCGGCCATCGGCTTCTTGACATAATTTCCCGGGGCATCAGGCAGCAGACCGTCCCCCCAGAACACGAATACGTCATCAGGCTGGTTCCTGAAATGCGGTTGGTGGGCAAGCACCACTGACATGAGCCAATTGGAGTCAGTGAGCGTTACCAGGCCACCGGTTCCCGCCGGATTGCTGGTAAAACTCTCCATGTATCTGAAAAAGGTGGGATCCTTCAACGTGACGGTAAACGACATCCACTTCGACTTTTCCGGATGATCGCAAAAGGTTTGCGGCCGGCCGAACGCAGCATCCTTTGCGGCGACCCGCTCCCATAATGCCCAGGCTCCGGTCTCGCCCTTCGGCAGCAGCGGCGCCGGCGAAGTCATACTGCCGATCGCGGCGCTCTCCACCATCGAACCGAGGGTCACCAACAGACAATCACCCTCTGCAAGCGCGACCTTGCGTTGGCCTTCCGAGCTGAGATAGTGAAAGGAAGCAGCACGCTTGTCTGTGCCAACGAGCTCAAAGTCGATATCGACCACCGGCGTATTCAGCATGAAGTTGACCCCGTGCTCCCGGAGCCAGGTTTCGATCGGCAGAACCACCGAATCATACTGATTGTAGTAGGTGCGCAAAATCCCCTTCAGCTGATTGAAGCCGGGCAAAAGATGAATGAAACGGACCGCGTAGCGACGCATCTCGGCCAAACTGCTCCAGCGCTGAAAAGCAAAGGTGGTGCTCCAGAGCAGCCAGTACACGGTCTCGAAAAATTCCGGGGAGAACCATTCTTCGATCCGCTTTGCACCGAGCGATTCTTCGGAACTCATGGTCAGCCTGAGCAGGTCGAAGGTGTCATGCTTGCTGAGACCATAGGAGGAGACATCCACCTTCTGTCCGTCCCTGAGCAGGCGCGAGTGAGACCCGGAAACGACCTCCCGGTTGAAGGCGAAGATCTCCTCCTTGACCGAAACCGTCGGGTCATCCAGCGAGGGAATGTCGGAGAGCAAATCCCAAGTACAAACGAAGTGTTCCTCATGCATCCGCCCGCCGCGGATCAGATAGCCTTCCTCCGCGGATCCAGACCCGTCAAGGGCTCCGCCGCTGACATCCGCGCCATCAAAGATGGTGATGTCGCTGCCGGAACAGCCCCCCTCACGAATCAGGTACACCGCACTGGCCAGTCCGGCGATGCCACCACCGACGATATAGAACTTGCTGCCGTCTTCCGGATGGGTGGTTTTCATGGGGGAGCCTCCTTGTTAAAGGAAAGAACCATAACCGCGGGACACCTTGAATGCCTTTATAACTAGTTGTATCAGGCTTTACGGCAACTACAACATTGACTTGATCAAGAAAGACGCGTTCGGGGGCACCCCACTTAATCCCGGGAAGACCAGTATCCCTTGTGGATCGAACAAACAACGATACAATGAATATCACGTATGCTTTCCACCCTCCTCCCGGGACATGACCGATGAATCCAGCTGAGACACAGCCCCCCGTTTCAAGACCGGAACACGTCGACAGTACGACCCCCTTTCCGGTTTTTCTCGAAACCTTCAAAGCCTGTCTTGAGAATGTCTTCCATAGCCGGGAAGACATCAACCAGCTTGGAATAAAGCGTGGTTTGCCGCCTTATGTGCTGCGCGACATTATGGCGTCCAGCCCACTGGCCACCTTTATCCCGACCGCATACGGTGGCCGGGGTGGCAACTTGCAGGAAGGGGTTGCCCTGGTCGAGGCGGCGTCTTACGAATCCCTCGCCCTGGCCCTGGTGTTCGGCATCAACTGGGCGCTGTTCATTCAACCGGTCACCAAGTATGGCCAGGAAGCTGCCCGGGAAACCGTTTTCAAAGATTTTGTCCAGAACCGGAAGATGGGCGGCCTGATGATCACCGAGCCGGATTACGGCAGTGACGCCCTGCACATGCAGAGTTCCTGGACCGAACAGGACGGCCGGTGCCATCTGCGTGGAACCAAGCACTGGGCGGGGCTGACCGGCTGGGCCGATTATTGGTTGCTGACTGCACGACATTCCAGCCAGACCAAAGGGCTCGCCCGTGATATCGACTTCTTCATCTGCGATGCCAACGCCCCTGGTCAACGAATTACGGTCGAAGAGAAATTTCACAACCTCGGCCTCTACATGATCCCTTACGGTCGCAACCGGATCGATGTTGCGATCCCCGCAGCACAACGCCTGGTGCCGCACAGTACGGGCATCAAGATGATGCTCGACCTGCTGCACCGCAGCCGCCTGCATTTTCCGGCAATGGCCATCGGGTTCCTGACACGCATCCTCGATGAGGCGACCCTGCATTGCCGTGAGCGTCAGGTTGGCGGCAGGAGCCTGTTTAGCTACGATCAAGTGCAGGCTCGTCTGGCGAAACTCCAGTCTGCCGTCACAATCTGCTCGGCGATGTGCGTTAACACCTGCGAACGTGCAGGCATCGAAAACAATCTGGCGACGCATGGCCTCGAAGCCAACTCAATCAAAACCTGCATCACCGACCTGATGCAGGAGGCCTCCCAATCACTGCTGCAACTGGTGGGCGCCAAAGGATATCGGCTTGATCATTTTGCGGGACGGGCCGTTGTCGACAGCCGCCCGTTCCAGATCTTTGAAGGGTCGAATGATATTCTCTACGCGCAAATCACCGAAGCCTTGCTGAAGCAGATGAAGCTGGCCCGGGAACGCAACCTGTTGCGCTACCTGAGTGGTTTCGAGCTGACCTGTCGGGCCAGCGACCGGCTCAAGTCGCTGCTCGATTTTGAGCTTGACCCGACACTGTCGCAACGGAAGCTGGTGGAGTTCGGGCAGCTGGTCAGCCGCATCGTCGCCATGGAGATGGTTTTGAAGTTTGGAGAGCGTGGCTTTGACAGCCGTCTGGTCGACAGCAGCCTGACAAATCTGCAGCAAGAGATCACAACCTTGCTGACACACTGCACCTGCGACAACCGTACGGCACGGATCGATCCGGACCAGAAGCCCCCCTCCTGGCGGAATTTTTGCGAACCGCAGCCATCCTGACGCTCAGGTCAGATGAACGCGAGTGGCCTGCGATCCGGAAACGGGGGGCAGATTCCCTATTTATAATGGACCCTCTTCAGTTGGGAGCGGCAGATCGATGACATCTGCCGATTGGTTGCGGGCATGCTGCGCGAGCTGAAATTTGCCTTTCAGCTGAAAATAGCGTTGCGGTTCGGGCAACTGGCTGAGCTTGGCGACCTCGTTGTAGAAGTGGCGAAGGTTCCCCTGGTTTTGCTCAAGGATCGCCTGAAACCCCGGCACCAGGTCGCGATAAGTGGCCACTGAGGCCAGGCGAGCATTGTTCAGGCCGCGCTTTATCCAGGCATCATACCTGTCATCAAGCTTCCCGGCCTGCTTGAGCTGCGCATAGCGCTCTCCCGCCTGGTCGAACAGCTCCCGCTTGGCCCGGCGCAGCTCAAGCTCGGCCAGAGGGCGATGATACAAGGCACTCAGCAGGTTGCGGGTTTCACGCAGGAACGCCTGGAAAACAGCCGTCTGCACCTCATCGTCAAGATGTCGTCGCAGCTCCTCTGCGGTGGCCTTTTCATCCAGCCAGCGTCTGACTCCCACCGTTTCAACGGTCTGGGCGAACGCCTCGTTGAATGCGGAATCCCCTGAAAGATAGACAACCTGATGGGCCAGCTCGTGGAACAGCAGCCCGGCCAATCTAGCGTCCGAAGAAGTGAAGAAGGTGTTCAGAATCGGGTCGTTGAACCAGCGTAGCGTCGAGTAGGCCGGGACGCCGTACACATTGACGTCAAATCCTTCGTCCTGCAGGCGAGCAGCCATGGCATCCGCCTGCGCCTGGTCAAAATAGCCGCGGTAGGAGACACAACCCGCAACCGGGAAACACCATTGCTTTGGCGTCAGCGAAAACTCCGGTACGGCGACCACGTTCCAGATCACGTACGGGCGACCGATATCGGCATACTGCCGGTAGCTGTCATTGTCCAGCAACCCCAGCTCGGTCACGGCAAAATTGCGCATCTCAAGGGCCTTGACCAGCCTTTGCCGCTCCTCCGCAGCAGTCTGCGGGTTCCTGACCAGAACGTCGATCGGCCGGGCTTTCGCCATCACGCCGAGATGTCCGGTGATGCCCTGCACGTAGTAGCCCGCATCCGAACAGGCAATCAGCAGACCCAGCCCGGACAGGACCACGGCAATGAACAATAGCTTTTTCATAAACCGGCCTAAATTCTCCCCTCCTTCCCAGAGTACCACACCCGCCGGATCGAAACCCGCTCACGCAGGCCTGCTATAAACGGGGCCTGGAGCAGGGTGCTTGAACAGGATCCTGTGGTGCTGGCCTTTTCTAGGCCCGGATAATCCGCACCGCGTTGAGTACCGCCAACAGAGCCACGCCGACATCGGCAAAGATCGCCTGCCAGATGGTCGCCAGACCAAACAAACCGAGCAGCATCACGCCGCCCTTGGCGACGAATGCCAGGGAGATGTTCTGCCAGACAATCCGCCGGGTCAGCCGCGCCGTCTCAATCGCCGTCACCAGCTTGCCCGGCTCATCGGTCATCAGCACCACATCGGCCGCCTCAATCGCCGCATCACTGCCCAAACCGCCCATCGCCACGCCGACATCGGCCCGGGCCAGCACCGGCGCATCGTTGATACCGTCCCCGACCATCACCAGCCGGCCGTGCCGACACTTCTGCTGATAGCCTTCCAGGGCAGCCAACTTCTGATCCGGCAAGAGCTCCGCCTTCCAGCCGTCCAGCTGCAGCTGTTTGGCGACCCGTTCCACTTCTTGCTGCCGGTCACCGCTGAGCATCAGCACCTGCCGGACACCACACTGACGCAACCTGGCAACCGCATCAACGGCATCGTCGCGCAATTGATCGGCAACCAGCAGCGCGCCGGCATACTGGCCATCCACGGCCAGGAAGACCTGGCTGCCCGCCACGTCAATCTCAGGCGGGTCGATCTGTGCCGCAGCCAGCAGCTTGCGGTTGCCGAGCAGCACCGAGCGACCATCGATCTGCACAGAGAGCCCCAAGCCGGGCTGCTCCTGCAACTGGTGGATCCGTCTGCGGTCGAGTTGTTGGTCGTACCTGTTACGGATCGCCTGACCGATCGGGTGGCCGGAATCGATCTCAGCCAGGGCGGCCAGCTCCAACAGTTCTTCGGCTGAAAAAGGTGCTGCCGGCTGCAGCTGCTGAACTTCGAAGACACCTCGCGTCAAGGTACCGGTTTTATCAAACAGCACCATCTCGACCTGAGCCAGAGCTTCGAGGTAATCCCCCCCCTTGACCAGGATGCCCTGCCTGGAGGCACGACCGATGCCGCCAAAAAAGCCGAGGGGGATGGAAATCACCAACGCACAAGGGCAGGAGACCACCAGAAAAATCAGCGCCCGGTACAGCCAGTCATTCCAACCGCCGACAAACAAGGGCGGCAGCAGCGCAACCATAACAGCAGAGATAACCACCAGCGGGGTGTAGACCCTGGCAAAGCGCGTGATAAAGCGTTCGGTGTTGGCTTTATTCTCACTGGCGTTTTCCACCAGGTCAATCACGCGTGCCAGAGTTGATTGTTGAAACGGGCGCACGACACGCAGGGTCAGACTGACTGAGCCGTTAATCATGCCCGCCAGGACTTCGTCGCCGACGCCTCGTCGACGGGGGCGCGATTCGCCGGTCAGTGCCGAGCTGTCGAGCAGTGATTCGCCCGCGATTACCACACCGTCCAGCGGCACCCGCTCGCCGGGGCGAACCAGGATCATCTGGCCGACACCCAGCGCGCCAGGGTCAACGACCCGGACCTGGTGCCCTTCGAGCAGGTTGGCGCTGTCCGGCCGGATATCGAGCAGCGCGGCGATTTCGCGGCGCGAATGATCGACCGCGCGGCCCTGCACGATTTCACCGAGCAGGTAGAAGAGCATGACCGCCACGGCTTCCGGGTATTCGCCCAGGAACAGGGCGCCGACGGTGGCAATCGTCATCAGCAGGTGTTCGTCAAACCAGCCGCCGTGGCGTAGGTTGGTCGCCGCCGCCAGTAGCACCGAGCCCCCCGCCAACAGGTAGCTGGCCAGATAGCAGGTCAGCACCAGCGCAGGCGGCGCGAACCGTTCGAGCACCAGTGCCAGGATCAACAGCAGCGCGCCACCGGCCAACCGCCAGAGCTGCTGACGGATATGCCGACCCGGCTGCTCCCGGCTCGCCTCCTGCCAGGGCCGCACGCTCACCCCCGGCTCGTACCGTTCGACAATGGTGCGAACTTCGCCCAGCAGTTCGTAGCAGGGTCGCACAGAGTCGACACGCAAACTGCCGCTGGTGAAATTGAGTTGGGCATCAACGACCTGCGGCAGTTCACACACAGCTGTCTCGATCTTGTTGGCACAACTGGCACAGCTGAGCCCCTGCAACACAAACCGACAGCTGCCGGCCGTCGTTTCCGTGTCAACGTGGCACGTCTGCTCCTCTGAATCGGGATTGCAGCAACAGCCGCAATCAGCCTTCTTCAGCATGCCGCAACCCTTCCTGCAACAACCGGCGGACATGTTCATCATCCAGCCGGTAATAGACCATTTTGCCCTCCCGTCTGTTGCGCACCAGGCGCGCGGTCCGCAACAAGCGCAGCTGGTGCGAAACCGCCGAGGCGCTGGTCTCGACCAGTTCCGCCAGGTCGCAGACGCACAACTCTTCCTGCGCCAGAGCCAGCAGCAACCGCAACCGGTTGGGATCGGCCAGCATCTTGAAAATTTCTGCGGTATCGGACAGAACCGTCTCCTCCGGCAGCTGCTGCAGCAAGCTGTCAACCAAAGGCCGGTTTACACAACTGACCTGACACACATCTTTATTCATAATCACCCCCAACGCCTGAATATATGTTCATGTGTTTATATTGCCGGAGTCCGGGAAGGGCTGTCAAGAGACAACAGGGCCCATTGATCGCCATTTCAGGCAAAAAACCCAGTGAGAGTTCCTGGATCTTCGGAACGCAGCGGAAAAACTCTCCCGAAGATGCTAAACTCAGGGTGAGCATATACACCTGAATGAACCGGTGAGGTTCTTTTTAAAAACCGGAACCGCCGCACATGGGATGTTTCATGGCCGACATCAACGCCGAACAGCGTGAACACATCATCGCAGAGATGCGCAAGGAAGAGCACCAGCGCCAGGCCGGCTACCGGGAAAAAGCGTTGAAGCTGTTCCCCCACGTCTGCGCTCGCTGCACCCGCGAGTTCGAGGGCAAAAAGTTGCGCGAACTGACCGTCCACCACAAAGACCACAACCACGACAACAACCCGCCCGACGGCAGCAACTGGGAACTGCTGTGCCTCTACTGCCACGATCACGAGCATACCCGTGGCATCCAGGAGCAACGCAGCACAGAGACCTCCTCTGACCGTCAGGACAAGCCCACGCTCGCCCACTCCCCCTTCGCCGCTCTTGGCGACCGCCTGAAGTCGCCCAAGTAATCAGCGAGAGCCATCAAGACTCTGAATTTGGCCGAGGGGCAAGAACCACTCATGACTGATAAAAGGGTTTACCTCTTTTCCCAATCCGGGTAAAAATCTCTCTGGCTCGAACTTTTGAAAAGAGAAAAGAGGAGAGTCGGTCACAACGTATGTTGCCGGAGCAGCCCCGTGTGCCCTGCCACACCCAGCAAGGACGAACCGCCATGAGCATCCAACTGAATAGCACCGAAGCCCGCGTTCTCGGCTGCCTGGTCGAGAAAGAACTGGCCACACCCGATTACTACCCGCTGACCCTGAACGCTTTGGTCAATGCCTGCAACCAGAAATCGAACCGTGATCCGGTCATGTCGTTAGGAGAAGGGGAGGTCCAGGAGGCGCTCGACAGCCTGCGCTTCAAGCAGTTGGCGCACCGTTCTGCCGAAGGGGTTCGGGCTGCCAAGTACTGCCACAATATGGAAGGGCTGCTCCGCCTGGAGCCAGCCGAGATGGCCCTGCTCGCTGAACTGCTGCTGCGCGGGCCGCAGACCTTGGGGGAACTGCGCAGCCGAGCCGAACGGATGACCGCATTGGCCGACCTGGCCACTGTTGAAGAGTATCTCCAGTCACTGCTCGAACGCGACGAGCCGCTGGTGACCCGCCTGCCGCGCCAGCCGGGCCGTAAAGAGCAGCGCTTTGCCCAGACCTTCACCGAGCTACCGGAGCCGGACACCGCCAGTCCTGCAGCATCGGATACCCCATCAACCAAAGGCGTTGACCGTATCGCGGCACTCGAGTTGGAAGTCCAGCAACTCCGTTCCGAGCTCGATGATCTGCAACAGAACTTTAAACAGTTCCAGGCCCAGTTCGAATGATCTGGAGGCTGTCCTCAACGATCTATACAAATGGCCCGCCATGGCCCGTGAACTCCCTCTCGTGATCGCGGGACACTCAAAATAGAGTGTCCCGCATTCTTTTATTTATGAGGTTTCTTGAAGCACCCTTGTGAAATTGCGTCATGCATACCGGCAAACAACCGCCCGCCCCCTTGGTAAATCATACCTAATTTGTAAAAACCAATCTATTTCAGCGAGTTAGCTAAATCAAGACATAAGGCCCGATAATTGCAAGCTTTTTCACATTCATAACCAATTTAATATTAATTCCATCCATATATATTTTACGATCAAATCCAATCAACGGGGGACTCGAACTTAAGGGGGAGACACATGGCCAAAGTGATTATCGATCCCGTAACACGGATCGAGGGACACCTGCGCATTGATACGGAAGTTTCGAATCAACGGATTGTCAATGCCTGGTCAAAAGGAGAAATGTTTCGAGGCTTCGAAGCGCTTCTCAAGGGCCGAGACCCCTTCGATTCCCCCGTTATCACCCAACGCATCTGCGGAGTCTGTCCTGTCAGTCATGCAGTCGCCTCCTGCAAAGCGGTCGAAAATTCCCTTGGCATTGCTATCCCCGAGAACGCGCGCCTGATGCGCAACCTCATCTTGGGTTCAAACTACATCGCCAGCCACCTCACACATTTTTATCAACTTTCCGCACTTGATTTTATCCAGGCTGAAGCGATCCTGAAGTATCGTGGCAGCAATCGCTCCCTGCGCAATTTACGCACCTGGGTGGAACAGGAGGTCGCCTCCAAGAAAATTCTGCCGGCGGCCCCCTTCCTGCCCCACCTCAAGGGAGATTATCCGAAAGACCAGGCGTGGAATTTCCGTGCGTTGCAGCACTATCTGGAATCCCTGGACATCCGCAAGGACGCTCATACCATGGCGGCCTTGTTCGGCGGGAAAATGCCACATACTGCCTCCATGCTGGCCGGCGGCGTCACCACCAGACTGACCCCCGACCTGGTTGAGAATTTCCGGGTTCGTTTATTGAGAATTCGCCAGTTTATCGACGAAACCTATCTCCCTGACGTACTGCAAGCAGCAAAACTGTTCAAGAACTATGCTGACATCGGCTCAGGGAACGCTATTTATCTCGCCTACGGTGTCTTTGACGAAAAAGACGGACCATTCCTCCCCGGCGGGTTGCTCCAGGACGGCCAACAGCGTCCTCTCGAACCGAAAAAGATCGCCGAGCAAACGTTTCACAGCTATTACCGGGAGGGGTCTCCCCGACACCCCTACCAGGGTGAAACACTTCCCGATGCAGAGAAAGACAATGCTTATTCATGGATCAAGGCGCCCCGCTACGCCGGGATGCCATGCGAAGTCGGCCCCCTGGCGCGCCTCATGATCGCCTACAAAAGCGGCGTCGCCCCTGTCCGCAAGAGGGTCGCCACCCTCCTGGCTCAACTCGGCTGGCAGGAACGCCACCTGAACAGCGTTCTTGGCCGACACGCCACCCGCGCCCTCGAAACATCAATCATCGCAGAACGCATGGAACTGTGGCTCGATCAGCTTACTCTCGCCAATCCGACGGTTGGCGAGATTCCTTCAACCACTTCAGGTCAGGGGGCCGGGCTGACCGAGGCGCCACGTGGGGCCCTTGGGCATTGGCTGACCGTCGAACAGAACAAAATCGACAACTACCAGTGTATTGTGCCGAGCACCTGGAACTTCTCTCCCGCAGGACAGGAGGGGGAACCTGGCCCGGTTGAAGCCGCGTTGATTGGAACGCCTGTCGCTACCGGCAGCCAGGGACTCGAAGCCGCCCGCGTGGTGCGTTCTTTCGACCCCTGCATTGCCTGCGCGATTCACTAGGGAGGGGCTGCCATGAAGATAACCCGGAGAACATTTCTTAAAGATGCCGGCCTGGTTGTCGGCATACTCGGACTCAGCCAGAGCGCCGTCCCGCAGGTTGCCGAGGCCCTTGAACTTCTCGCCTCCGGGCGGGCTCCGGTTCTCTGGCTACAGGGTCAGGCGTGTTCAGGATGTTCGATCAGCCTCCTGAACTCCGAGAGCCCCTCTCCCGCAGACCTGCTGACACGCTACCTGAGTCTCTATTTCCATCACACCTTGTCTGCGGCAACTGGCGTGGCGGCCCGAAAAGTCCTGGAGCAGTCGATTGCCGACGAACGGACCGTTCTGGTTGTGGAGGGCAGCGTCCCGGCCGGAATGCCCAAGGCGTGTACCCTGGGTGACGAAACCTTCAACGAGCTTCTCATCCGGGCTGCCAAAGGGGCACAGGCCGTGGTTTGTGTCGGGGCATGTGCGAGCTTTGGCGGCATCCCCGCCGCGCAAGGCAACCCGACAGGGGCTCTGGATGTTCCCACCTTCCTCCAGCAGGCCGGCATCGAGAAACCGGTCATCAATCTCCCCGGCTGCCCGACGCATCCGGCCTGGTCGGTCGGGACCATCCTGCATCTGCTGCGCGGCAGTCTCCCGGAGCTCGATGAACTGCATCGTCCCAAGGCTTATTACAACGAACTGTTGCATGACCAATGCCCCCTCTTTGCCAAATACCAGATCCAGGAATTTGCCCGACTCCCCGGTGAGGACGGCTGCCTGTTCAAGCTTGGCTGCCAGGGAGCCATTACCAAGGCTGACTGTTCGATGCGCGGCTGGAATGGCGGCGTCAACTGGTGCGTTCGCACCCGGGGGGTCTGTGTCGGCTGTGCCCGTCCCGAATTTGCGCGCGACCGGGATTACCCTTTCTATCGCATCCATGAATCAGCGACAAACGGACCCAGGGACAAGGAGAGCTGACCGATGAAAGTGAATATCCAAAGCAAAGTCGGCATCCTGCTGGGTCTGATTCTACTGGTTGCTTTCGGTGCCTCTGGCCTGGTCGCAACCCAGCGGACCATTGGTGTTCTTGACAGTCTCTCCGAACATTTCAAGGATGCTCTTGCACAATCCGGCTACCAACAGGCTCTCAACGTCTTTACGAGCCTGGAAACCGGGGCACAAGGTTCCCTGGAACGCGGGGAAATGCTTGTTTTTGCCAAACTGATCAAAGACCTCAGCAGCATCGAGGGTGTCGTTGAGATCGGCCTGACCAACCCTGAGGGGACCATTGCCTTTTCCAACATTCAGAACCGCCTCAAATCCAACCTGGAGACCCCGGTTTTTGCGGGAGCCACCCAGGGAGAAAAAAAGGTTTTTAGCCAGGAAGCACAACAAAACCTGATGCTGGCCCGGGCCCACTACATGGATGCCGACTGTATCCGATGCCACACCAAAGCTCAGGTCGGCGACCTGGCAGGGGTTCTGTTTGTCAAATATGACACGCACAATCTCTACCAGGTACTCGACGAGGTGCGGCAGATTGGCGAAGAGGCCACCAACTCCAGCATTCAGACCGCCCTGCTGACCGGGCTTGGCGGCCTGCTGTTGGCGGTTCTCGGTGTTCATTTCCTGATCGGTTATCTGGTGAGATCGCCCCTGCAGCGTATCCGCGACATCCTCACCGAGATGGGCTCCGGCGATTTCCGCCACCGCCTTGAGATTGTCCAGCAGGACGAGCTTGGCGAAA
>JAQYVZ010000038.1 GCA_030145205.1 Desulfuromonadales bacterium
CTTCAGCCTCTTCTCCGGCACCCTGTTCGGCACGCTCTCCGACCGGATCGGCCGCAAGGGGGGGCTGATGACCGTCTTCGGCGTGCAGACTCTGGCCTACCTGCTGGCCGGCAGCCGCCTGGGCGAGATCGCCATGTTCGGCTCGGTCGTGCTCTACGGCGTCGCCGCCTTCGCGATTCCGGCGATCATGGCGGCTGCGGTGGGCGATTATCTCGGCAAGTCCCGCGCCGCTGCCGCTTTTGCGATGATCACCTTCTGTTTTGCCATCGGCCAGACGCTCGGTCCGGTGGCCGCCGGCAAAGTTGCGGAAGTGGTCGGCAGCTTTACGCCGAGCTACCTGGCGTCGGCCGCGTTCACGGCTGTTGCCCTGCTGCTGGCAGCGGTTCTGCCGCAACAGCAGCGATCACAGCCTGGCGGGGCCAGCGACAGCTGATCCCCACCCGTTCACTGAGAGTGGCCTTCATTTACGCCTGGTTCAGCCACTCCGTATACAGATCATCATTGAAGCCGACGACAAATTGATCACCGACACGGTAGGTCGGCGCCCGCAAATTGCCACTCGGACCCATGACGTTTTTCAGCACGGCGTCCCGCTCAGCCGCAACCGTTGCAAACCGCTGCACCTTCTTTCCCTTGGCAACAATGACCTCGCTGGCATTTTTCAGCATCTCCCAGGCGGCATCAGCGTCGATCTTCGTTTTACGCGCATCGACCACCTCTTCAGCCACCACCTCTCTGGGCTCAAGAAACTCCTGAGCATTCTTGCAGGACGTTCAGCCCTTACGTAGATAAGCCCAATCAATTTTCATATTTTTCTCCTGACTTTCCCTGAAAAAATGTCAAATCACCCGCCGTACGATAGCACAAATAATTGATCGCTGAAAATGCTCCCAGCAGCTTTGTGGCACATTCCCTACCGTAAAGCTTGCCTTTTACTTTTTGTTCATATATATTGATATTCAAAATTACTAGTGAGGTCGCCATGAAAGACATGCTGTTTTTGGTTGGCATCTTTGCCGCCTGGTACATTATCAACCGTTGGATCCTCCCCAAAATGGGGGTCCAGACCTGACTGTCCGGCAGCTGCAGCCTCCCCGGTGGGGAGGAAAAAACCGGATCAGACAGTAAAGAGGTTTAAAACAAAGCCCCCTGCCGATATGTTTCGACAGGGGGCTTTTCGTTATCGTTCAGACGAGTGCGAGTCAGCGTAGACTGGTCGCGCAGCGTGGGCAGGTCAGCATGCTGGTCGACGGCACCTTGTGACCACAGGAGGGGCAATTGAACCAGTAACGGCAATATTTGCACTGTGGGTCCGACAAGCCCTGGTTGCGCTTGCACTTGGGGCATTTGCGGTACATCTTGCGGCTCTTAACGTACTCTTCAAACAATAAGCCGCAGCGGGAACAAACCTTGGCGTCCCGCCGGTGGTTGGGCGTCTCGCAATTCGGGACCGGGCAGACGAAAACGGTTTTACAGTTCTTGCACCAGTACTTGCCTTTTGCCTCTTCCTTACAGACGGGACATTTTTCCATCATTGCACCTTCCGGAAACACCAACCATGACACACTCACCGACCAAAACCGGCGATCTCTCTCGGGAAGAACGGTGAAAACCCTTGCGACCGAAATTTTCCGGTTCTCAGGGAGCTCTTGTCAGCGAAAAGATTTGACAAACAGGAAATTAGCTACATATTATCGCTTCTAGCTAACATGTCAACCGGGACCTACAGTCGCGCGGCTGTCGGGAGGGAAATCTGCAATGAGTATTTATCGTGTTGAAAAGACAGAACAAGCTGTTGTTTTGTTCCAGGCGGATGGCTCCGTCATGAAAGGCGTGGTCTTTCTGAGCGCCAGCGCCTACAGCCACATGGGGCAACAGACCCTGCTCGACCTGCTCAAAGAAAAAGATCCCTTTTTCCCCTTTCGCAGCGAAAATGGCGACTTCAGCATTGCCAACCGGCACACCATCACCCACATCCGTTACGACGCCCCGCGGCCGGACGAGGACTACTGCCCGCTCGGCACCCCGGAGAACGTCCAGATCACCTTCGTCGGTGGTGAACAGCTACGCGGCATGATCATCATTGACCTGCCTGACGGTCGTCAACGGTTGATTGACTATTTCAATGCCGCCGAAGGCTATTTCGAAATGCAGACCGAAGAATCCAGCTACCTGGTCAACGTCTGTCAGGTCAGGGATGTCTGTCCAGCCTGATCTTGTTCACCACCCTCGCGACTACTCGAGATAAGGTCGCAGGTAACGGCCGGTATGCGACGCCGAACAGCGTGCGACCTCTTCCGGCGTACCACTGATCACCACCTGTCCGCCCCGGCTGCCCCCTTCGGGGCCCAAGTCGATGACATGATCGGCCGTTTTGATCACATCCAGATTGTGCTCGATGATCACCACCGAGTTACCTTGGTCGACCAACCGGGTCAACACCCCCAACAGCTTGTTGATATCGTAAAAATGCAGCCCTGTGGTCGGCTCATCGAGGATGTAGATCGTCCGTCCGGTTGCCCGCTTGCCCAACTCCTTGGCCAACTTGACCCGCTGTGCCTCGCCGCCTGACAGGGTGGTGGCGCTCTGTCCCAACTTGATATAGCCAAGCCCGACCTCCCGCAGGGTCTCCAGCTTGCGTTTGATCCGCGGGATGTTCGCCATGAACACGCTCGCCTGATTCGCCGTCATGTCAAGCACATCCGCGATCGTCTTGCCCTTGTATTTGACCTCGAGGGTTTCACGGTTGTAGCGCGCGCCCTTGCAGACCTCACACTGAACATACACGTCGGGCAGGAAATGCATCTCGATCCGAAGCAAGCCATCGCCACGACACGCCTCGCAGCGCCCACCCTTCACATTGAAAGAAAAGCGTCCTGGCTTGTAGCCACGCAAACGGGCTTCGGGCAACCGCGCAAACAGGTCGCGGATGTCACTGAACACCCCCGTATAGGTCGCCGGATTGGAGCGCGGCGTCCGACCGATCGGCGACTGGTCGATATCGATCACCTTGTCAAGCTGCTCCAGACCGAGCAGCGCTCCGACTTTCCCCGACCGGTCACGGGTCCGATAGAGCTGCTGCGCCAGCGATTTATAGAGGGTGTCGATAATCAGGGTCGACTTGCCGGAACCAGAGACTCCAGTGACGCAGGTCATCACACCGAGCGGGATGTCGACGTCGACATCCTGCAGGTTGTTGGCTGCGGCCCCCCGGATCGCCAGAACACCCTTGGCCCGCCGTCGCTGTGCCGGAAGGGGAATGGTCCGACGACCGGAGAGAAAATCTCCAGTCAACGACGCTGCCTGCTGCAGAATCTCATCCGGCGTCCCCTGAGCGACGATTTCCCCACCATGCATGCCCGCCCGCGGCCCCATGTCGATCACGTGGTCCGCTTCGAGAATGGTCTCTTCGTCATGTTCAACCACCAGCACCGTGTTGCCGATGTCGCGCAGATGTTTGAGGGTGTCGAGCAGGCGGCGATTATCGCGCTGGTGCAGCCCGATCGAAGGCTCATCCAGGATGTAGAGCACCCCGACCAGAGACGATCCGATTTGGGTTGCCAGCCGAATTCGCTGACCTTCTCCACCGGAGAGGGTCCCGGAGGTCCGATCCAGGGTCAGGTAATCGAGCCCGACATTTTCGAGGAACGAAAGCCGTTCGCGGATTTCCTTGAGCACCCGTCGGGCAATCTCGGCTTCCTTCTCGGCCAGACGGAGTTCGGTAAAGAACCGGGAGGCCTCGGTCACACTCTGCGCGCACACCTGGCGGATATCCAGGCCGCCAATCCGAATACAAAGCGACTCCGGCTTGAGGCGTGCTCCGTCGCAGCTCGGACAGGGCATGATATTCATGAAGGCTTCCAGCTTTTCCCGGGTGGTGTCGGAATCGGTCTCCTTGAGCCGCCGCTCCAGATTGGGGATCACCCCTTCAAACGGCTTCTCGTAATAGTGGCGCTTATTGCCCTGGTCGTAGAAAAAACGGACCGGCTCACGGCCAGAGCCATGCAGTAAAATCTGCTGAATCCGTTCCGGTAGCTGAGCAAACGGAACGCGGATGTCGAAATCGTAATGGTCGGCCAGGGCTTCCAGTAATTGCAGGTAGTAGAAGCCTGTCCGGGTCGACCAAGGCATAATGGCGCCTTCGCGCAGGGACAGGCCGCGGTTCGGCACAACCATATCGGCGTCGAAATACATCCGCGTGCCCAGGCCGGAACAATCTGAACAGGCACCATACGGGTTGTTGAATGAAAACATGCGCGGCGCAATCTCAGGGAAGGAGATGCCGCACTCAACGCAGGCGTGCTGCTCGGAAAACAGGTGGCTGTCACCACCAAGAAAATCGACGCGGACGATACCGTCGGCCAGGCGTAGGGATGTCTCCAGAGAATCGGCGAGGCGTCCGGCCGCGTCCGGCTTGACGACCAGGCGGTCAACCACAACTTCGATGGTGTGCTTCTTGTTCTTGTCGAGGGCAACCTCCTCGCCAAGCTCGTACATCTCACCGTCGATCTGCACCCGAACAAAGCCGTCAGCCTGCAACTGCCGCAACTCCTTACGGTATTCCCCCTTACGGCCGCGCACAATCGGTGCCAGCACCAGCAGGCGGCTGCCAACCGGCGCCTGTAGCACCTGATCAACCATCTGCTGGACCGTCTGTGAGGCGATCTCCCGATTGCACTGTGGACAGTGAACCCGTCCGACCCGGGCAAACAGCAGCCGCAGATAATCGTAGATTTCGGTGACCGTCCCCACGGTGGAGCGCGGATTCTTCGAGGTGGTTTTCTGCTCGATGGAAATCGCCGGCGACAAACCCTCGATGCTCTCGACATCCGGTTTGTTCATCTGCTCGAGAAACTGGCGGGCATAGACGGAGAGGCTTTCAACGTAGCGCCGCTGCCCTTCCGCATAAATCGTGTCAAACGCCAGGGTACTTTTGCCCGAGCCGGACACCCCGGTGATCACGACCAGCTGGTCTCGAGGGATCTCGACATCGATACACTTCAGATTGTGCTCGCAGGCACGTTTAATAACAATCTTATCAACCATAAAAGTCTCTTGGATGGTGAATTTTACGTGCCGGGCAATGAGCAGAAAACGCCCCCTCGGCACACATCGCTCAGCCCTGTTTCTGTGCCATTCGATCCGCCATCTTCACTGCGGCAACCAGGCTTGCAGGATTGGCCCGGCCGCTGCCGGCCAGATCGTACGCGGTGCCGTGGTCGACCGACGTGCGGATAATCGGCAGGCCGAGGGTTACGTTGACGCCGTCCTCAAAATGCAGAAGTTTGAGCGGGATCAAGCCCTGATCATGGTACATGCAAATCACCGCATCGTAATCACCGCGAGCCGCAAACCAGAACAGAGTGTCGGCGCTATGCGGTCCACTGGCAGCAATCCCTTCCTGACAGGCTACGGCAATCGCCGGGGCGATCAACTCGGTTTCTTCATCACCGAACAGGCCATTTTCACCGGCATGCGGGTTCAGCGCCAACACTGCCAGCCGGGGCTGCGAATAGCCGAAATCACGCTTCAGGTCACGGTCAACAATCCGCAGGGTCGTGAGAATCTGCTCCCGGCTCAACCGTTCCGGCACATCCCGATAGGCGCAATGTGTAGTCACCAGGCAGACCTTGAGTCGGTCGCCCGCCAGCATCATCACGGAATCTGTGACCCCGCAACGCTCTGTCAGCAGCTCGGTATGCCCGGGATAGAGGACACCGGCTTGCTGCAGGACCTCCTTACTGATCGGCGCCGTGACCATGCCCGCGGCGCGCTCCGCCAAGCATTCGCGACAGGCCCATTCGATATACGTGGCCATGGCACGCCCCCCCGCCAGATCCGGCCGGCCGAAAACAGCCGCACCATCCTCCAGCCGGGACAAGGGCCGGACGTTCATCGGGACCTGATTCAGACGCAAGGTGACCGAGGACTCATCAGCAGTGGTAATTTCCGCAGCAAGATCACACGCTGCGGCGGCCCGCAACAGGATGCCTGGGTCTCCGGCGACCTCAAGCGGCTGAGCTGTTCCGGACAAAGCTCCCGAGACAAACGCCTTGACGATAATTTCCGGACCGATCCCAGCAGGATCGCCCATAGTGATAATTAATGGCGGCTTCATGACCTTACTCCGCTTTGCAACCAGTTGCTGACGTCTATCAACCAATTCTCCATTATAAACCAGCTAGTCTCTTTCTCACAACCAAAGAGCGGATCCTGCGGGTGCTCGCGGAACGGGGAACAGGAATTCTATTCCCAATATCAGCAAAACCAGCTATAATTTCGTGGTTTGGTAACTTAAATGTCGTCGCAAAGGAGTGAGTACTTATGAACGACGACCTGTTCGAACGACGGCAGGCGGAGCGTCACACCTCCCTGAACTTACTGGAATATGACATCCTCTCCCCGGAAGGTAAGGTCGAGGGGATGGGCATGGCGCGGACTGTCAATCTCAGCGGAACCGGCTTGCTGCTTGAAACCGGTCAGTTCTTTGAGGCGGGGCAGCAGCTGCGCATCACCCTGAACCTGGGTGGAACCCTGGTCAGGCTGGTTGGCAAAGTGGTCCACTCCCGCCCTGTAGATGATGACCTGTGCGACACGGGTGTTGTGCTCCTCGAGTTCGACGAAGCCAACCGCACTGTTTACCAGGCCTACTTCGAACATCTCCGCCACAATGCAGACCGTTAACCGGCCGAGACATTCTGACATTGAAAAAGGGCCGCCCGGTTTTAACCGGACGGCCCTTTCTGTTGCACGTTCGTACCCTGCCAGGAGGGCAGGAAACCGGTTAACTGCCTAGATGCGGATGTCGATAAAGGCCCGCTGCCTGAGCGCCTTGACCCACTCCTTGCTGCGCACATCGGTTTTCTGCTCGGTCAGGTGCTGGCGGATCTCGCTCTCCACCGAATAGTACTGGCGCAAGCCAGCAGCCTTACGCTCATCCACGCGCAGCAGAAACAGAGCGGCCTCCTTCTCGATCGGGAGGCTGAGGCCACCGACCTCCAGGCCATCGATCGCCGCGGCAAAATCGGGGTCCAGCTCGGCGGGCGCCACGCTGCCGAGATCGGTAAAGCTGGCACCATAGCTGGCACCAAATTCTTCAGCCACGGCCTCCATTTCATTGCCGGCGGCAAGTTCTTCTGCAGCCGACTGCACTGCCTTGCGAATCGCGTCACGCTCAGCCAGCCCCGCCCGCTCGAAAACCGGAAAGACCAGAGCACTCAGATGGACCTGCGAAGGCAGACGGTAATCATCCAGGTGCGCCCGGAAATAATCCCGGACTTCGCCGTCGGAGACCTCCACCTTGCGGCGGACTTCGACACCGATCAGTTTATACCGCAGGATCTGGCTGCGCAGATTCTCACGATACTCGTCAAACGACAGCCCCTGGGCCAGAATCGCTTCCTGCAACTCCTCCCGGCTGAGCTGGTTCTGGGCCTGGACATCTTCAAGAGCCATCTCCAGCTCTTCTTCGGCCACGTTCAGCCCGAGCTGGGAAATCCGCTGGTTCATCAAGGATTCCTCGATCAGGCGCGACAGCAGCTCTTTGCGCAGGGCTCCCAACTGGGCCGGAGTCGGACTCGCCTGACGCTGGTCCAACTCTTTCTTCAGGGCCAGGTCCAGCTGATGGGTCGTGATAATCTCGTCATTGACGACAGCGGCGATCCGGCTGACCACCCCCGCCTGGACCGAGGTCACCGTCAACAGCAGCCCGGCCAGTAAAATCATCAAGGTACGTTTCATATAATTCCCTCTCTGACACATTTGCTCGTCTCTCGAAACGGTTTGACGTCAGTGTCACATTTCGAGTTGGTTCCAATCAACTTCGATGCTGGCTTGCGTTCGCAGATCTTGCAGCCAGCCCTGGTAGGCGTCTTCCTGCTTGCGCGTCTCCAGAATCCGGCGGATTTCCTGGGTCGCGTCTTTCTGGCTGAGCCGGGCCGCCGCACGCTTCTCCTCAACGCGGAAGATATGGAAGCCATACTCACTCTTCACCAGGCCACTGAGCCGGGCGGGCGGCAGGTCAAACACGACCGCATCAAACTCGGCAGGCATCTGCCCCCGTCCGAAATAGCCGAGGTCGCCCCCTTGTTCGGCATCAGGCGACAGAGAGTGGGCTCTGGCCATCGCTTCAAAATCTTCGCCCTGGCGCAGCAAGCCGAGGATTTTGTTGCCTTCGGCCTCATCCGCCACCACGATCTGCCGGGCACGAACCTGCGCAGGTCGATCAAAATCCGCCCGATTCTCCTTATAGTAAGCCGCGACCTCTTCCTCGGCAACCACGACGCCCGCGTAGACCACTTCCTGCAACAGCTTTTCCATGACCAGGCTCTGCCGCAGTTCTGTCTGCCAGGCGTGCAGGGACAAGCCCCGCTCCGTCAGCATGGCCGCAAAGCTGTCCCCGGGATAGTCGGTCTTGTGTGCCTGAATAACCTCTTGCAGCTCCTCGGTCGAAACCTCAACTCCCTGCTGGCGAGCGGCCAGGGCGATCAACTCCCGATCAATCAACTGAACGAGAAACGACCGCTGCAGATCCAAACGTTCCGATGCACTCAAATGCTGGTCCGGCAAGAGGCTGTGTGCAAACGCCTGGTCGAATTCCGTACGTGAAATCTGACGCTCGTTGACCTGAATGAACGCTTTGACCTCTGGGACAGGGTCAGAGCTGCAGCCCGCGCCGAACAGCAGGACAAACAACAGGGGAAGCAGGTATCGGGAAGAACGCGTCAACATGGCCATAGTACAGGGAGGTGAAAAGGACGGCTTATGTAGCAGCTCAAACTATCACAGGCTCTGGAAGCCTTGCAATTCCTTTTTGGCCGCAGCCAGCAAGGCTTCCGGCTCGAGTCGGCCGACCTTGACCGAGAGGCGGTAGTCAGGGCTGAAATGGTAGCGGGCTGGGTCATTGAGCAGGGAGAGAATCTGCTCTGGCGCGACCCGGGTCGACCCCGGAAAACCGAACACCATGCGATGCCCGGAATATTCAAGCAGCTCGATCCGCAACTGCTTCATCCAGGTGCGCAACTTCATGACCTCGATCAACAATACGGCGGACTCAGGCGGTTCACCGTAGCGGTCGCGCAGTTCGTCCAGCAGGGTGTAAATCTCATCTTCATGACCGGCGGCGGCGAAACGCCGATAGAGCACCAACCGCTGGTTCGGGTCCGCGACATAAGACTCCGGCAGATAGGCTGACAGCCCCAGCCGGACTTCCGGATCAACCCGCTCTTCGCGCTGCTGCCCCTGCAGTTCCTGCAGCGTTTCCTCCAGCAATTCCGTGTACATTTCGAAACCGATTGCGGCAATCTGTCCCGCCTGGCGGGCACCCAGCAGATCACCGGCGCCGCGCAGCTCCAGATCGTGGCGGGCAATCCGGAAACCGGCGCCCAGCTCGGTCTGCTCCTGCAAAACCTTGAGCCGCTCGCGGGCGTCCCGGGTCAGACTGCCCTCTCCCGGAATCATCAGATAGGCGTAGGCCCGCTGGTGCGAGCGCCCGACCCGGCCACGCAGCTGGTAGAGCTGGGCCAGACCGAAGCAATCTGCCCGGTTGATAATCATGGTGTTGGCCCGGGCGATGTCCAGGCCGTTTTCGATGATGGTGGTGCAGAGCAGCAAGTTGGTCCGACCCTCGATAAAATCGAGCATCACCTGTTCCAGCTCTTTTTCCGGCATCTGGCCATGACCGACCCCGATCCGCGCCTGCGGCACCAGGACCTGGAGGAATTCCGCCATGGCGTCGATGGTCTGGACCCGATTGTGCACAAAATACACCTGTCCGCCCCGCCGCAGCTCGCGATTGACAGCATCCCGGATCATCTCGTCGTCAAACCGGGTGACATAGGTACGGATCGCCTGGCGATCTACCGGTGCCGTATCGATGATCGACAGGTCGCGCAGACCGGTCAGGCTCAGATTAAGGGTGCGCGGAATCGGCGTGGCGGTCAGGGTCAGGATATCTACTTCGGCCCGCATCTTCTTAAGCCGCTCCTTGTGCGCGACGCCGAAGCGCTGCTCCTCGTCCACAACAATCAGGCCAAGATCCTTAAAACGCACATCGCGCTGCAGCAGCCGGTGGGTACCGATCAGGATGTCGACTCCTCCCTTCGCCACTTTCTCCAGAATGCGCTTCTGCTCGGCAGCGCTGCGGAAGCGGGACAGCATATCGACCGTCACCGGATAGTCGATAAAGCGCTGCTGAAAACTCTCCAGATGCTGGCGGGCCAGCACGGTGGTCGGCACCAACACCGCCACCTGCTTGCCATCGAGCACCGCCTTGAAGGCCGCGCGCAGGGCCACTTCGGTTTTACCATAGCCGACATCGCCGCACACCAGCCGATCAACCGGCTGCTCAGACTGCATATCCTCAAGCACCGCGTCGATGGCACTCTGCTGATCTGGGGTCTCTTCGTATGGAAAGGCGGCCTCGAACTCCCGATACATCAGGTCGGGCGGCGAGTAGCGAAACCCTTGAGCCATCTTGCGCCGCGCCTGCAGTTGCAACAGATCCCGGGCCAGCTCTTCGACCGCAGCCCGCGCCTTCAGCTTGGCCTTGTCCCAGCCGCCGCCCCCCATCTTGTCCAGGCGCGGTTTTGCGCTTTCAGCCAGGTATTTCTGAACCTTCTCAATCCGCTCGACCGGCAGATAAAGCCGATCGTCACCGGCATACTCCAGCAGCAGAAAATCCCCCTCCACAGGGCCGGAGGCCAGGTGCAGCAGGCCATGATAGAGGGCGATGCCGTAGTCGGCATGCACGACGTAATCGCCGGCATTCAGGTCTGCCAGAGAGGAATCGAACACACGCCGATCTTTTTTGACGCGGCGATGGGTGCGTGCTCCGAAAATCTCGTCATCGGTCAGGATCGCCAGATTTTCTTCGACATGCCGGAAACCCGCCGGCAGGTCTCCCAGGGTCACCGTCACCCCGGCAGGAACGTCCATGACCTCGGTCAGCTGCGGCTGCCAGTTGGCGGCGATCTGGCGGGAATCGAGCTGATCCAGAAGACGCTCAGCCTGGCCGCGCTGATGACAGACCAGCAGCACACGCCACTGTTCAGCAGCCCATTGGCGCAATCGCTCGAACAGGACAGACAGGTTGTCACCCGGCTGCGACAATCCGCCGCGCAGTTCCGCATTCCCCAGCGTCGGCACCCGGAAAACCGGCTGGTCCTGCTCCATCCGGTAGAGCTGAACGTCATTCAACTCAATCCGCCGGCTTTGTTTAAGACGATTCTCGAGTTCCGTCGGGGTCAGGTAAAAATCTGCCGCCGGGACAAACGGCTCACCCTGATCCTGCTGGCGACGCTCACCCGCATGCGCCCGCTCGGCAAACTCGTCAGCAGCATTGGTCAGACCGGGGGGGTCGACCAGCAGCCAGCGCACCTTACCCAGGTAATCGAACAAGCTCTCGAGCTCTGGATAATTGAGCGCAAGCAATGCTTCCCGGCCTGGAGCCAGCAGTCCTTCGCGCACTTCTTCGAGCAGCGCGTCCCGCTGGCTGCGCGGCAGCTCCAGATCGTCACACCGCTCTTTGGCCCGGGTGCAGAAAGTCGTCAGGTGCTCACCGGCCAGAACCATTTCGCGAGCCGGCACCAGTTCCAAACCATCCAGCCGCTGTTCACCGGACCGCTGGCTGGCGGCATCGAAAGGCCGGATCTCATCAAGTTGATCACCAAAAAACGCCAGGCGCACCGGCTGCTCGGATGCTGGGGGATAAAGATCAATCAGGTCGCCCCGCACGGCACAAGTTCCGCGGTCTTCCACCAGAGGCACGCGGCTGTAACCGAGCGCTGTCAGGCGCTGCAACAGGTCCTGACGGGCATAATCCCGCCCGACCTCCAGCTGCAAATACAGAGTGTGCAGCACCTGCTGTGGCACGATGCGCTGCATCAGTGCGGGCACAGTGGTTACCAACGCCCGCGCGCGACCTGACGCCAGCGCCGTCAGGCTGGTCATACGGGTCGCTTCGATTTCCGGGTGCGGGCTCAGCGGCGCGTACGGGTCCAGCTCCCAGTGCGGAAAAAAACAGATCTCTTGCGGGCGGGGGTGATAAAAGGTCAGGGATTGGTAGAAGCGTTGGGCAGCCGCCTGATCTGCCATCAGGATGGCGACCGGCGGGTGGCCTGCGGCCAACAGACCGGCAGTCATCCAGGCGGCGCCGCTCGTTGTCAACCCGAAGACTTCGGCACACACACCGCTGGACGGCCCGCCCAACAATGAGAGCAGACTGGTCATGCTGTGGGTTTGAACAGCGGCGTCATTCATGGCAGGGGGGTATCAAAAGCAGGCGGGGACATGCTGTCGTCAGCACATCCCCGTCTGCTGGAACATGGCGGGTTTAATCGCGGGGAACGGCCAACATCCGGTCCAGAGCTCGTTTAGCCGGAATCCGGACCTCTTCCGGAACCGTGATACGGGGTTCCATGGTCTGCAGAACCTTGAGGACATCTTCCAGAGCGGTCAGCTTCATGTTGGGGCAGACCAGGCGCGAGGTCGGCAGCACAAACTCCTTGTCGGGGTTCTCATTGCGCATTCGGAAAAGAATCCCCGCCTCAGTCCCGACAATAAAGGTCTTGGCCGGGCTCTGGCGCACGTAGTCGTACATGCCGCTGGTCGAACCGATGTGATCCGCCTTCGCCAAAATTTCCGGCGGGCATTCCGGGTGCGCCAGGAACAGGGCGTCAGGGTGCTTGGCCCGGGCCGCATCAACATCTGCCACGGTGAAGCGGTCATGGGTCGGACAGTAGCCCTCCCAGAAATGGCAGGTCTTGTCGGTGTGCCGGGCGATGTAGCGGCCGAGGTTGCGATCCGGCACCAACAGCACCTCCGGCTCGAGCAGCGAGTTGACCACCTTGATCGCATTGGCGCTGGTACAACAGATATCGCTTTCCGCCTTGACGGCTGCACTCGAATTAACGTAGGTCACCACCGGCACACCAGGCAGTTGCGCCTTAACCTCGCGCAAGCCTTCCGGTGTGACCATGTCGGCCATCGGACAGCCAGCATCCGGTCTGGGCAGCAGCACGGTCTTCTCTGGAGAGAGGATCGCGGCACTCTCCGCCATGAAATGCACGCCGCAGAAGACGATCACCTGCTTGTCGGTCGCGGCAGCCTCCATGGAGAGTCCGAGGGAATCACCGGTGATATCTGCCAGGGCCTGGATCTCGTCCCGCTGATAGTTGTGAGCAAGAATCAGGGCATCCCGCTCTTTGGCCAGACGACGAATTTCCTGAATGATTTCTGCTTGATTCATAACGGTCACTTTTCCCATCTAAAATGAAGTCGTATCCTAGTGCAAAAGCCTTGATATGTCAAATGCTTATGCATATACATGGCGCTTGACAGTCTGCCCCTTTATCGTTATGCTCGTTTACTCGTTAAGCCTGCTCCTCTTTCCCGGATACTCGTATGTTTGGTATTGGTTTTCCAGAGCTGTTGCTGATATTGGCGATAGCCCTGATCGTCATCGGACCGAAGCGTCTGCCGGATGTTGCCAAGGCGCTCGGTCGCGGCCTCGGCGAATTCAAACGCGCAACTGATGAAATGAAGCAAAGTTTCAATGATATTCCCAAGCCTCAGGACCTCGGCAAGCAACTGCTGCAGGACGAACCGCAGCAAGCTAAGAGCGCGCCAAGTGTCTATCCCCCGGAACACTCTGCCGAGCTCGACGCGGCAGAAGCCGCTGAGCAGTTAGCTGACGATCAGGAGACCACCAAACCTGAAGGCCCCCACGATGTCTGAAGAAACCCAGATGCCGTTGATGCAGCACCTTGAGGAGCTGCGTCGTCGCCTGATGATCGCCGCCGGCGCCTGGCTGGTTGGTTTTCTGGCCTGCTACGGTTTTGCCGAGAAACTTTTCTCCTTCATCGCTGAACCGGTCCGGACCGCCCTGCCCGAGGGCAGCAGTCTGGTGTTCATCAACGCCACGGAACCATTCTTCACCTATTTGAAAGTAGGCGCGCTGGCTGGACTGCTGATCTCCCTGCCCGTCATCCTCTGGCAGATCTGGCGTTTCATCGGCCCCGGCCTTTATCAGCACGAGAAAACCTACATCCTGCCGTTTGTCATTGCCAGCACCTTCTGCTTCGGTGTCGGAACCTATTTCGGCTTCGTTTTCGTCTTCCCGATGGTGTTCACTTTCTTGATCCAGTTCGGCACCAGCACCGGCGAGATGAACGCGATGTTGTCGATGGGCTCCTACCTGTCGCTGTCGAGCAAACTCCTGATCGCCTTTGGTCTGGTGTTCGAACTGCCGATTGTGATCTTTTTCCTGGCCCGCCTCGGCATCGTCGATTACAAGTGGCTGGCTCGCAATCGCAAGTTCGCCCTGCTCGCCGGCTTCCTGTTTGGCGCGATCCTCACACCGCCCGACGTGGTATCGCAGACCGCCCTGGCGCTGCCCTTCTTCATCCTGTATGAAATCGGCATCTGGGTCGCCCGCTTCTTCGGCAAGAAACCTGCCGTGGAGGAGACGGCCGAGGAGACACAGGACGCCGACCCCGCAGAGCCTTCCGCCGATTAAACGCGCACGCAAACGCCTCTCTCTGTCCAATCCGGGTCCTGCGCTTTTCTTTCAAGGTCCAATTGGGCATAATGGAGGGAGACTTCCATTTCTTTTGAGCACGAGCCAAATCATCCCATGACCATGTCCGCCCTGTCCATTGAGAACCTGTCCAAATGTTATGATGGCAAACCTGCGGTCAATGACATCAGTTTCACCATCGAACCGGGCGAAATATTCGGCCTGCTCGGCCCGAACGGCGCCGGCAAAAGCACCACCATTAACATGATCGGCGGCGTCACCCGCATCGACACCGGCCGGATCACGGTCTTCGGCCATGACAACCGCCGCGACTATCGCACCACCCGCCGCATGGTCGGCGTCATGCACCAGGAAATTGTTATCGACAATTTTTTCACCATCGATCAGGCCCTGAAGTTTCACGCCGGTTACTACGGCTTTCCGGACGACCCCACTTGGCGCGCCATGCTGATCGAGCGACTCGGCCTCGGCGACCATTTGCATAAGGTGATGATCAAGCTCTCCGGTGGCATGAAGCGCCGCTTCATGATCGCCAAAGCCCTGATTCACAAACCGCAGCTGCTGATTCTCGACGAACCGACCGCCGGTGTAGACGTCGAACTGCGACTGACCCTCTGGGATTTCGTGCGGGAGATCAATCGCCAGGGCACCACCATTCTGCTGACCACCCACTACCTGGAAGAGGCCGAGCAGATGTGCGGTCGGGTGGCCATCATGAACCATGGCGACATAATTGCCCTCGAGGAGACCGCTGCTCTGCTGCAGCGGCTCGGCACGCAGCGCGTCATCGCCCGCCTGACCACACCGTTGGCGCAGCTCCCCGAAGCATTGCTGCCCTATCAGGCCGTTCTGTCGATGGAGGGCACGCAAATCGATCTGGTGCTTTCTCCCGAGCAGACCTCCGGCGAACTGCTGCGCACCCTGTGTCAGCTCGGACTGGAACTGGCAGATCTCGAGACCCGGCGCGCCAACCTGGAAGAGGTTTTCCTGCAGATCACCCAGCAGGCTGACACCGCAACCGGCAGGAGGGCGTCATGACGTCCAAGCCTCGGCCCTTTGTCTCCTGGCTGCCCTTCTACACCCTGCTGCAAAAGGAAATCCGGCGCTTCCTGCGGGTGGCCTCGCAGACTCTGATCACGCCGGTGATTACCGCGTCCCTCTACCTGTTCATTTTCGGCGCCACCCTGGGAGAGCGCATCAACGTCGTCGAAGGGTTCACTTACGCCCAGTTCGTCATTCCCGGCCTGATCCTCATGGGGATTATCAATAACTCCTTTTCCAACGTCGCTTCGTCGCTGTTCATGTCACGCTACCTGGGCAATATCGTCGACCTGATGGTCACCCCGATTACGCCCTCCCAGTTCATCCTGGCCTACACTCTGGCGGCGATGATCCGCGGTTTGGCTGTCGGACTGATCGTCTGGTTGATCTCAACCCTGTTCGCGCCTCTGCCATGGGCACACCCCTTCGCGGCTCTGCTTATGGCAGCTCTGGCCAGCTTCCTGTTCGCCCAGTTTGGTATCATTGCAGCAATCTATGCCAACAACTTCGATGCTTTGGCCATGTATACCAACTTTATAATCCTGCCGTTAATCTATCTCGGCGGGGTCTTCTACCCGATCTCCATTCTGCCACCGGTCTGGGCCGGGCTTTCCCACCTCAACCCGCTTTTCTATTTGATTGATGGCTTCCGCCACGCGTTGCTCGGCACGGGAGATCTCCCCTTCCTGTTGTCCTTCTTCGTCGGCAGTGGCCTGGCAACCATTCTGTTCCTCTGGGCAGCACTCCTGATCGGCAAGAGCTACCGCCTGCGCAACTGATCCTGTCGCCTTGGAAGATTGCGAGAAACATAAAGAAATCCTTGACATGCATACCCTTTTTGTTATTTCCTAACAGAGATTAAAAGCTGCCAATGGGCTTCCTTCAAGAATGTGTGAGACACCATGATTCCGAAACCTTCCCAAAGGAAGCTGAATCCCTTTTCCATCGCCTTGACTTACACCCTCCTCGGTGGATTCTGGATTTTTTTCTCCGAACCCTTCTTGAGCAGTCTGTTTGCTGATCCGGACCTTCTCGAACGCGTCAAGCTGATCAATCATTGGGGATTCATCGTCGTTTCAGCACAGATTCTCTACCTGCTGATCCGCCGCCACGAAATTGAAATCGACCGTTACCAGGATTCTTTGCACCGGGTCATCCGCGCCCTGATGGTGTTCCGCGGCTGCAATAAGGTCATCACCCACGACCGGCTCGAGCAGGACATCCTCATGAAAATCTGCCGGACGCTGGTCAAGGTCGGCGGCTATCGCATGGCCTGGGTCGGGTTTGCGCAGGAGGATGAACGCAAGTCGATTCATTCGGTCGCCCATTGGGGGCATGAAAACGGTTATCTGGATACCGTCCAGGCGACCTGGGATGACAGTCCCAGCGGCCAGGGCCCGGGCGGGACAACCATTCGCACCGGCTTGACAACCGTTGTCCAGCATATCCCGACCGACCCCCGCTTCAGTCTGTGGCGTGCCGAAGCGATCAAGCATGGCTATCAATCGGCGATTGCTTTGCCGCTGCGCGAAGACCAGAAAACCGTGGGGTCCTTGGTAATTATGGCCGACGAAGCTGATGCCTTCAACACGGAAGAGATCAGCCTGCTCGAAGAGCTGGCCGAAGACCTCTCCTTCGGCATTAAGACCACCCGGAGTGAGATCGAACGCGAAAAGGGACAGAAGCAGTTGGCTGTGCTGGGCGCCGTCGTCGAGCAGGCCACTGAAGGCGTGTTGATCTTTGATGAGAAGGGCATCTGCCTGTATGGCAACCCGGCCATCGAAAAAACTTGCGAAGTCTCCACCCAACTGATGATCGGCAATTCCATCCGTGACCTGGCATGTTACCAGCGCAACCTCGATTTCTACCAGGCCGTTGAAAAGACCATCCAGACCAAGGAAACCCAGAGGGGCACCTACACCAACCACAAAAAAGACGGCACCCCCTATAAAATCGAAGCGCAGATTGCGCCCGTCTACGGACTGACCGGCACAGGGTCGGGGTTTGTGGCTTCGGTTCGCGACGTCACCCTGCAGCTTCAGTTGGAAGAACAGCTCCGCACCGCCCAGAAAATGGAAGCGATCGCGACCCTGTCGAGCGGCATCGCACATGATTTCAACAATATCCTGGCTGCGATCATCACCAACACCGAGATGAGCCTGGAAGACACCCAAGATGAAGAGGTCCGGGAGAGTCTTGAAATTGTCCTCAAGGCCGGGTTGCGCGGCAAGAACCTGGTTAAACAGATCAAAACGCTTGGACAGGATGCTCCGCAGGAGCGCCACCCGATACGTCTCGATATCATCATCCAGGAATGTTTGGAGCTGTTGCGCGCGTCGCTGCCGACGACGATCGAGATTAAACGGCACATCGTCCAGGGGCTGGGCAAAGTTCCAGCCGACCCGACCCAGATCCATCAGGTTTTACTTAACCTCTGCACCAACGCCGCAGATGCCATGCGAAAAGAAGGCGGCGTTCTCGAAGTACGCCTGGAGGCGACTGAAATCTTGGCGGGGCTCAACAACAACACTGGGCTCCATCCTGGCCACTATCAAAAACTGACCATTAGCGACACAGGCCATGGCATGCCTGCAGAGGTTATCGAACGGATTTTTGATCCTTTCTTCACAACCAAGGAGCTCGGTAAAGGGACAGGCCTCGGTCTGTCTGTGGTACACAGTATCGTCAAGAGCCACGATGGCACGATCAATGTCAACAGCTCCCCGGAATCTGGCACCAGCTTCGAAATTTATCTGCCACAGATCTACTGTGTTGAAATGCCCTTTGAGCGGCTGGAAGCCTCCCCGCAAACCGGTCAGAAAGAACATATCTTGCTGGTTGATGACGAAGAAGATATTGTCGTGGGAGGCAAGAAAATGCTTGAACGGTTAGGCTACCAGGTCACGGCGACAAGCGACCCGAGACAGGCTCTGAATCTTTTTATGGCGAACCCCGATCAATTCGATCTGATGATCACTGATCAAACCATGCCGCATATGACCGGAGAAATGCTGGCTCTCGAGATTCTTCATCAACGGGCCGAATTTCCGATTATTCTCTGCTCAGGCTTGGGCTCAACACCTCAAATGTCCAGCACTATGGAGCGCGTCAAATCCCTTGGCGTGCGGGAAGTGCTGGCGAAACCGTTCGAACGCAATGAAATTGCAGCTCTTTTACGTCAACTGCTTGACCCCAGTACGGCAGGCACGGAGTTTGTATGTCCCGAATCCTGATTATCGATGATGAAGACATCATGTGTGCAACCCTCTCCAAGCTGGTTAAGCGCGCTGGCCACACTGCGGCCAGCGCGAACAACTGCGCTGAGGGGCTGGCTGCTGCAACCGCCGAAGACTTTGATGTGGTTTTCCTCGACGTCCGTCTGCCGGACGGCAACGGCCTTGATCTGCTGCCGAAGATCGAAGCCACGGCTTCGGAACCGGAAGTCATCATCATGACAGGTTTTGGCGACCCGAACGGTGCCGAGCTGGCGATTAAGTGCGGGGCCTGGGACTACATCGAAAAGACCTCTTCTTCGAAAGAGATCACCCTGTCGCTGGAGCGTGCTCTTCAATACCGCCTGGAAAAAACGGCGGTCGCCGAAAACCATAAAATCTCCGCCCTGAAACGGGATCGCATAATCGGGACAAGCCCGCAGCTGAATGCCTGCCTTGATCAGGTTGCCCAAGCGGCCGGCAGTGACGTTAATGTCTTTATTACCGGGGAAACCGGGACCGGCAAGGAGCTGTTTGCCCGCGCGGTGCACGAAAACAGCCTCCGCGCCCGTAACGACTTCATTGTGGTAGATTGTACGGCCCTGCCGGAGACCCTGGTGGAAAGCCTGCTGTTCGGCCACGAGAAAGGCTCTTTCACCGGCGCAGAAAAGGCCCGCGATGGATTGGTGCGCCAGGCGCATCACGGCACTCTGTTTCTCGATGAGGTCGGCGAGCTGCCCCTCTCCCTGCAGAAATCGTTCTTGCGGGTTTTGCAGGAAAGGCGCTTTCGTCCCCTGGGCAGCAACCGGGAGGTGGAAAGCGATTTCCGTCTGGTGGCCGCGACCAACCGGGACCTGGACCAAATGGTTCGTGACGGGCAATTCCGTGAAGACCTGCTTTACAGGCTGAGATCCTACCTGATTGAGCTCCCTCCGTTACGGGAGCGCCTGGAAGATATCAGCGTTTTGACCCGCTTCCATGTCGACCATTTTTGTGATCGTTACGGTTTGGCGCCGAAAGGCTTTTCGCCCGAATTTCTCGACATGCTCAAGGCGTACCCCTGGCCCGGCAATGTCCGCGAACTGGTTCACACGCTCGAAAGAACTCTCTCTGCGGCACGGCTCGATCCAACTCTGTTCCCAAAGCACTTGCCCACCCACCTGCGGATCCAGGTGACCAGAGCGTCCGTGGACCATGAGAGTGTGCCCGCAGCCGGCGGCAGACTCCTGCCACAGAATCTGCCCTCCCTGCAGGATTACCGGGAATCTGTTTATAACGAAGCCGAACAACAGTACCTTCAGGACCTGATGGCGCAGGCTGACCACCAGGTTACTGAAGCCTGCCGCCTGTCCGGCCTGTCTCAGTCCCGCCTCTACGCCCTCCTTAAAAAACATGGGCTGTCCCGTTAAGAAAGAGAGTGCACCGGGCCGTCTCCTCTCGAGCAGGAATTTCTTGTTGCCCGAGAGGAAAATTCTTTATTTCGTCAAACTTTTGCCGCACAGCACAATCACAACCACCTGAAATAGTTCATCTTTATCTCTTTTTCTCGTTTTGGCACAAGTC